>JBGTHM010000042.1:0-15570 GCA_041746255.1 Fibrobacteria bacterium
AAGAGGGCCTTCTCCATATAGGAGAAGGCCCCAATCAACGCCTGGATTCCGTTCCTAGAACGACAGGAAGGACTGACTAATGGAGGTATTATCCAGCTTCAGGACGCTGATATACATCCCGTTGGGAGCCGGGTTCCCCCCGAAGTCCGTTTTATCCCAGCTGAAGGAATTCGTTCCGGTGGAAAGTTGTTTGATTGCGTTCCCCCGCAAGTCATAAATCACCATCACGGCGGCTTTTTCCACCGAAGCATCAAACTCCGTAACCTCGAACCGGATGGATTGGCTGCCTCGATGCGCTACAAGCTTGGGCGTGGACAAGTGCGATTGGGCGGGAGGGAGCATGGAAGTGGGATTATTTCCGTTGGACGACTCCGGCGTACCGTCCGCTTTGCCTTTCGCTTCTCCCGCGGAGGTAGTGAAAAGAATGCGATCCACAACGGTATTTTGTGCGCGAGCGGAAATGAACAAGTCATAGGATTCACCGCTTTTGAATGTGTATTTGTTATCCCATTTCTTGTGATCGTAATCCAAGCGTCCAAAAGACCAGGCGTAATGATCTCCTTCTCCGCCATAATGCTTTTGGTCCTGCTTCAAGGCGGCGGTGGAAGCGCTTCCCCCCGTGGTGAAGTCACCCGCCACCCGCACGTAGACATCGTTGCTTTTATCCTCCTTATCATTGGTTTTTGCAAAATCCTTCCAGATTTTCAGGTATAAGGTGTAAACACCACCTGAGTTGATTTTGAAGGAGTATTTGAGGGGATTTTTGGCGGCGCCGGTACTGGGATTATTGCATTTCGCCTGTCTCAGCGCCTTACCGCCCTCGGGGTTTTTTTCCGTTTCCACGGTCCAGCACTGGCTGTAATCCGACTTCGTATTCTCCATTTCCATCAGCACATAGCCGCCCGCTTCTTGATAAACGTCGGCTACCAAGGGTGTTGCAATCATCCCGCAAACCACCATGGCTGCTATTGCGAATTTCGTAGGCATCATATATTCCCTTTCGGGTTTAGGGTTCCAGTATTGAATTTGAATTCATCGAATAAATCGCAGATGCGGCAGATGGGCAACCGATTTAAACTGAAATATACCGGAACTTTCCCATGATGGCCTAGCAATTGCAGCAAGTATCGTTTCCATTAAGGAACAACAAAAGTTGCTGAATTCCCAAAAAAGAGTGAGGTTCCCGGTTAGGAACCCCACTCTTGGAGTATTTACCCGTCCAATTTCTAGAGATTTCAAATAAACTAATTAAAAGGCCGGGAAAGACTGGCGAACGGATGTGCCGTTCATTTGCATAACGCCAATGTATATTCCGTTGGGGACCTTGTTTCCGCTCGCATCCGTCTTATCCCAGCTTACTTCGTTTGATCCCAAGGGAAGTTTCTTTACCCGATTTCCCTGCAAATTAAATATTTCCAGAGCGGCTGTATTATCGCCGGAGGCATCCAGATGCAGCATTTCAAACCGGATATGTTGGCTGCCGGGGTGCGCTATGTAACCTGGGTTTTGCAGGTGCGATTGGGTGCGAGTAAGTACCGGGGTGGAACCTCCTGCGGTGGACGACTCTGCCGTACCTTTTGCTTTGCCTTTGGATTCGCCCGCCGAGTTGGTAAAAAGAATGCGATCCACCACGGCACCTTGGGCACGAGCGGAAATGAACAGGTCATATTGTTCTCCGCTTTTAAAGGTGTATTTGTTATCCCATTTCTTGTGATCAAAATCCAAACGTCCACCTGTCCATTCATATGCATTGCTGGCCCCGCCATAATGTTTTTGGTCTGCCTTCAAGGCTTCGGTTGAAGCGTCTCCCCCCGTGGTGAAATCGCCCGCGACACGCACATAGACGTCGTTACTTTTGTCGGGTGGATTTTTCCCGTGATCCTTCCAAATCTTAAGGTATAGAGTGTAAACGCCGCCTGAATTGATTTTAAAGGAATATTTAAGGGGATTTTTGGGGTCTCCCGTATTGAAATTATTGCATTTCGCCTGTCTTAGCGCCTTACCGCCCTCGGGGTTTTTGGCGGTTTCCACGGTCCAGCATTCGCTGTGGTCGGTTTTCGTATTTTCCATTTCCATCAGCACATAGCCGTTGGCTTCTTGGTAAACGTCGGCGGTCAAGTTGGTCATTCCAACCGTGCAGAACATGGAAATCATGGCAAGGTTATTTATGGGTTTCATATTTCCTCAATCAATTTTGGGGTTCCAGGCACAGTTTTAATTTCTGTCTCCAAAAGGCCACGGAAAGGCCATGGAATTTTTACCTTTCAACTGTCCAAATAATAAGGCATTCCTGCGTTTCGGCCCGGTAGTCACACCATCTTCCGTTCCCAAAGGTGAACAGGAATCACCACTGATCCTGTCAAAGCGGTCCAAATGAATGAAACTTCAAGGGTTTAACCCGAATGACCAGAGCGCGCCAGGCGGGCCGACGAAACCGGTATTACTCAGTCACCGGCTTTTTGGTATGATATCGGCATGGGTCCAGGGGAAATAATCGTTGGCGGGCAGGCCCTGATGCGGCATCTGCCTGACATAGGCTACTTCGCCAAGGATCGCCGGGGAATATTCATCGCGGCAAATGCCGGCTTCCTGGACATGAGCGGTTGCAAGACCGAGGAACAGCTCCTCGGCAAAACGGATTTCCATATCTGGCCGGCCTACCTGGCGGAGCAATACGTCAAGGACGACGCTCGCGTCATCGCCTCCGCCGCGCCGCTTATCAACAAGATTGAACTCGTGATTGGCAGCGATCGCGCCGCTGACTGGTTCGCGACCACTAAGGTTCCCCTCATGGGGCCCGGCGGGGCCGTCGTCGGGATCGAGGGCACTTGCCGATACCTGAAGAGGGCCAAAACTCCCATCGACGAGTCCATGAAGATGCCGTCCGTCATCGCCTATATCATGGAAAATTATTCTCGGAAGATAGATATTCCCGCCCTGGCGGCCATCGCGTGCCTTTCCGTCAAGCAGTTCGAACGCAAGTTCAAGAAGGAGTACGGCGCGGTGCCGATCCAATACCTGCAGCGCATCCGGCTGGACGCCGCGCGGCAGCTACTGGTGGTCACCCGGTTGCCGATCTCACGGATAAGCGCCGAGACGGGGTTCTACGATGGTAGCCACTTCACCAACCAGTTCACGAAATATACCGGTCTGTCCCCCAAGGCTTACCGGGAAAAGCATCAGGCGGAACAGACGCTTCAGGATATAGGGGCTGGGTAGCGGGCGCTACAACGACTTCAGGAACTTGAGGAGGGCTGTGGTTTCTCCGGCCGACATCGCTTTGAACCGTTTCATCGCGGGTTCCGCCTCCCCGCCATGCCAAAGGATGGCTTCGGTCAAAGTCCGGGCCCGACCATCGTGGAGATAGGCCTCGCCCCCGCTCACGCCGGCGGTCAACCCGATATTCCAAAGCGGGGCTGTGCGCCATTCCGATCCAGACGCTCCGCCTTCCGGCAGGTTGTCGGCCAGGCCGGGACCCATATCGTGAAGCAGCAGGTCGGTATAGGGGTGAATGGTCTGATTGCGAAGCTCCGCCTTGGGATGGTAGGGGCTGGTGGTAAGGGTGGGGATATGACAGGCGGCGCAGCCGGCGCTCGTGAAAAGTGTCTTGCCCTGTTCAACCACCGGGTCTTTCGCGTTCCGCTGGGCCCGCACTCCAAGGAGGGCGATATAGTCGATAAGGTTCTGCAAGTTGGCGTCGCTGATCTCGCTGCCGGTGGGGCCGCAATCGGTCTGTTCAGAACCGCAATCCGGGGTGGGAAAAATAGAATTCATCACCCCGATATCGGTATTCAGGGCTGCGGCCACCTGGTGGGCTACGCTGGGCTTGCCGGCCTTCCAACCGAAGCGACCCAGGCGCGGCTGGCCCGTCACGGCGTCCATGACGATATTCATCCGTCCGGAAATACCGTCCTTGTCGGCGTCATCGGGATCCGCCAGGGCCTGGATGGTGGCCTCGGAAACCGCTTCGAGTAGGCCCATACCCACGAGCTGGGGCGCGATGCGGGCGGAATAGTGGATCGGGATGGCGGCCCCGGCGAAGGCGAAGTTGGGTTTGCGCAGTCCGTTGGTTTCCGTCCAGCCGTCTAAGGTGACCGACCCTTCTGCGGATCCGCCGATGCGCAACGGCTGCAGCATCGAGCCCAGCTTTGGAAGCGGCTGGCCGTCGGCGGTGCCAACCCTGACCACGTATTGCCTTAGGGCGTCGCCGACCACGGGCGGCAAAGCGCGGCCGTTCTTATGGTGGCAAGAGGTGCAGGAGATATTCATGTAATTGGGACCCGCCTTGCCGGAGTGCTCGCTCCAGACGGGGTTGCCGGGTTCGTCATGCGATCCGTCGACAAAGCTGGTATGGTGCACCCGTCGGCCATGGACGAAGACCTGGCCGTTTTGGGGTGCGAGGTTGGTGGCCATCTGCAGGAACATATCGTCAGGCTCGTCGGTATACTGCTGATGGATGGTGGTGCGGCCGCCCAGCCAGGCTTCTTCGGGGATGGGATAGGAATCCTCCCGCTCGGTGGAGGCGTCCCCGAAAACACCGCGGGCCTCCCAGGGTACCAGCCCTCCCTTGCCCACCCTATACAGGTAGGTGGTCCCGTAATAGTTGTCACGGCCTACTAGAGTATCCCCCTTGAGTCCCCTCTTGTCCAGGAACTGACTGACCTCGATCTCCATCCGATCGCCGACTTGGATGGCCCGCCCCGTCTTGGGATTATGGGAGAACTCGGTGAAGTAATGCAACGGGTCTGCCGGGTTGACCTGCATGTTAACATTATGGTGGTACTCGGCCACGGTTCCAATGCCGCGGTAGAAGGCGCGGAACTCCCGGGCCTTCTCGTCCAGCGGCCACAGGGTCCATTGGTCGATGCGGATCTTCTTGCCGCCCTTGGCTACCTCGTCGGTGATCTGGATTATCGCGGTACGGTTTTCCCAATAGAATGTGAGATAGTGATCATAAGCCTTAAACTCATCCTCGCGGGCATGCCTGTCGCGCGCGCGATCGGAGAACCGGGTGATGACGGCGGTGGGCGTCTCCACAATGGTTTCCGGCTCTAGCTGGGTGGTGCCGTCGAATAGAGGCACTAGGGTGAGCTTGCTGAAATCGATGGTGACCGTCGCTCCTTGCGCGACCCGGTAGACCTGGGTAGGGAGTCCCGGTTTGCTGCAGACAATGGATACGTCCGTGACTCCGGACGCGCCGACTTTGGCGATATGCTTCGAAGGGTTTTTCTCATGGGCTACGCCTTCGAAGAAGACGCCGTCTCCCACGTTGGCGAACCGGCTGCGGATGGAAATACCCTGGCCGACCACGCTGACGAAATGGACGCCCTTATGTTCCCGGGAGAACTCGACGCGGTCCCCCAGGGTAATCGGGTTCTGCATCACTTTCCGGCCCAGGATATCCGTCGCTGTAAGGGTGGCCCTTTCCCCAGGAGCAAGGGGGATTTGGGAAAAACGCAGGGCTTCGACCTTTGGGCTCGGTGAATTAATGCCCGAGCCAGGGTTGCCTAGAACCAGGATGCCGGCCGCATCCGAAACGCCGGGCACTCCACCCATCTGGCCGCAGCTCACACCCTGGATGGGATTGCTCTGGGCATCCTGAATTCTGATAGTGATGTCGGACCAGCCCGGTTCAATGGCAATGGCGGCGAAGAAGCATACGGCGGATAGGATTTTCGTTGAGTGCCCCCGTGAATTGCGGTACAGGCGCACCCATGCCCGCGAAGGCTGGATGCCTCCCATTCTCATCCCTCCAAACTCTGGACCGAAAGGTGACTCACAAATTCAAACCTTCCCAAGGGTGGCAGGTGCAATACGCCAACTCGACAAGTGATGGGATTCGACAATTTTTAAACCGGTTCCAGCCTCGCTCGATTTCATGGAAAAGTGGGTGCCGGAGTACGGGTACTAATAATTGCGGTGCCTGTTAGGATTGAAAATGGCGGTTTTTCCTTACCCTGAAATATTCCCAACGATTTTCCCGTCAAGGTATAGAAATCCCGCGAGACGAAGTCACTTAAATGAATTAAACGCGGCTCTTGATTAATGATGTTCAAGGGTGGACGTATAGCGCCAATTGGTCGTTCTGCAAACATAAGTGTCTCATATTTGAATACCCACAATGCAGGTCCGGAAGGTCGTTGTGCTAAAATCATCTGTCGGGTATACGGAAGTGGAATCCCAAGGCGTTGGTTGAGATGATTATAGGCGATTTCCCAGGCTTTTTGGCCACCTCCCCTCGGGGGAGAGATTCCCACGGCATCCGATTCCCTGTTTCTTACCCTTCCGCCGCAGATGTTTTGAGGTACGGCCTTTGAACCGGTCATCCAGCCCGCATGGAGTTCCATAAAATCGGTTAATCGTTTGATGTTTGGTTTAAACAGATCCACTCCTTGCTTCCAGGCAGTCTCAGCCGCGTACATCATTGAGCCAAAACCCAAATTGAGATGTCCAAGATCGCGGCAGGTTTCATGCGTAGTACCATCTATCTTCCCTTTTCCATCGGAGGCCTGCCAGATATAGATCGGGAGATATTCATTCCACCGGGCAATGGCGGCATTCAGCTCAGCCTTGTCATCTTTGAACACGGCAATTGCCATGGTTGCTTCTATACGGGATTGCATCCAATTGTTTATGCGGGTATCCGGGGCTTTTACATAAGGCAAAAATTTATCAAGCATTTCCGTGAACTTTTTGAGATCAGCCTCTCTCCACCCGGAGTTGGGATAAGCACGGAGAAGCTCGCCCGCATTCGCCCAATAGGGTGCTGACCAGCCCACTATGAGTCTTGCATTTCGATCGGTGTTTTGTTGATAGGTGCTTGCCCATGCGTCCATAATCGAAATGGCTTTATCCGCATGCCGAATGTCGTCCGTCAAAACAAAAAGGAGTGCCTGGGTGTAAGCTGCCAGCCCATCATTCCTCATTTGATTGCACCCATTATTCGGCTGGTTGTAATATCCGCAATCAACAGACCTAAAGGGTGTTGCTCTATAGCTCAGGGACGCGGATTGGTCGGATTTCAACCTATCAAAGGCCGTTTTCCATGGCTGCTTACCAGCCGCAATTTGGGCTTTCACAAATGCTATTTCATCTCCGCTGTGCAGTATGCCGGGATGCCATAGGTTTTGGGCCGTTGATTGGGCGCTCAGGTTTAAAATAAGGAAAACAAAAACGGGAAAAATATTACTGTACATTAAAGCTTTCCGCATAAATTCTCCTTTTTGATATTGAATTACCGGTACTATTCTCAGCCGCGCTCCCCCGCAGCAATCGGATTTTGCACCGAAATGGAATCTTCTCTCACATCTTGTCCATGCCCAGTACTCCAAGAGCCTGGACGAGGGACTGGCATGCGTCGCGGGTGGGGATGAATTCAAGCCCCACATAGCCGCGGTACCCGGCCACATCCAAGGCCCTGATGACAGGAGAAAAATTGATTTCCTGGTCCGCGTCGAGCTCGCACCGGCCCGGCGCGCCGGCCACCTGCACGTGGCCGATGGCCTCTCCGCCGATTTGGCCGATGCGGCGGATGAGATCTCCGTCCATGATCTGCACATGATAAACATCGAAGAGCAGCTTGAAGGCGGGTGAACCCACCCTGTTCATAACTTCGAGGCAATCGTCGATGTGGGCGCCCTGATAGCCGGGATGACCTTTCATGACCCCCGCATCCCGCGTATTGAGGGATTCCAGGCAGATGGTGATCTTCTTGCTTTCGGCGTAGCCGATAATCTTCTTATACCCTTCGACACAATTCCGGATGCCTTCGTCCAGATCGACAATACTGCCGCCTTCGACTGGATTACCGAACTCGTCCCGGGTGGTGTCGGCGAATCCGAAAAAGGTGATCACATTGGCGAAGCCCGCTTCGGCATTGGCGTCGATGGACCGACGCAGCTGCTCCAGGCATTCGTCCCAATGCAGGGGATTGTTCATGCCGCGGACATAACCATGGGAGGTGGTCAGGGCGTTTATCAGCCCGGACTGCTTCATCAGGCGGAACTCCTCGGGCTGGATTACTTCCAGGGCGGGGACACCCAGTTGCTTCGCGACCCGGCAAATCTTTTCTAAGGACCACTTCTCGGCACCGGCATCCCGCAGGCACCATGGCGTGAGCGCTGGCAGAATATGCTCCGGAGCCCGGTAAGGCTCCTTGGGATCGGGCCGATGCCGGGATTGGAATTGGGTTTCGAATCGGGGTTGGGTGGAATCGATCATGTCTCGTCTCCTACATTCACGAACCGGGCCGTGCATGTATATCGTTTCTGATTCGTTATATGCATTAAACACATATTGTACCCTATGGATATCACTTTCCCGGAACTGGAGCGAACCCCTTTTCCTTAAGTGGTTTGCCCAGCAGATTGAATTGACCCATTTCGGGTATATGCAGCCTGAAGATGCCGCTATGAAATTCCCGGCGCACCAATCCGCTCTGCGGGATAGGGTTTCGACCCGCTCTATCGAAAAGGGACAATACGGGGGCACCCGGGTTTATTTTCGGGTGTAGCCCCTGCTGAATGTGGAAGTTATCGAATTGGGCGTAAAAAGTTTCCGTCACGGGACCATTCGGACCGCCGCCGAGGAAGGTATGTGCTAAAAACTTGGTAACCATGGATCTTGGTAAATCCGATTTCCGGAACTGTATTCCGGTTTGATGAGCCACTCTTTTTCCGTCCATATAAGCCGAGGTGATGCCATCCGCCTGCGAAGCGGAGGAGTTTACCCGGACGTATAGGCTCAAGGCATACCAACGACCCGGCACCATGGCCTCGGTAGCCTCGGTCTTTCTATTTCCGCAGACGGTGTCCGAACGCCTCTGATCGTAGTAGTAAATATGCGGTTTGCGATCTCGGATGACGATGCGCGAACTCCATCCCTCGTCGGTCTTATCCTTACAGCCAGTGGTATGGTTTTCCGGCCCCAACCCGAAGAACTTGCCGCCTTCTACGGGATTCCAGCCCTTTTCCAATAAAATATCATAGGAGAGGGTATACTCCATCTCGGGATCGATGAGGTGATTGAACACCATCACTTGGGAGGCGCTTCCCTGAATGGGGTAGGCTGCACGTACCACTTTATTTCCGGGGGGAGCTGCATCCTGGACAACCAAAAGTTTTAGGTTTCTCCAAAGCTGTTGCGAGGGCAGATTGTCGAAGTTCTCGCTGTAAACACTGGCGCCAGTTAGCGGCTGAGCTGTTCCCAAAAGGTGAAAAAGGTTCAAAACCCCAACGCAAAAGATTATCAATGATTTCATTATTGGATTACTCCTCGTGCTCGTTAATAAAACAGCCGAAACTCCTTAGGTTCCGGAAGTTAACCTCGGGCTCCCTGGTAACTTACGCTGGGGCCGGGGGTACGGCATGGTAATTTTTTCAACAACCCCTGAACGCCCCGGCAAAGGCAGTGGAGGCGAACGCGAACGCGAACCCCAACGGGAAAAAAGCTCCGGCCAAGGCCAAATACGAAAGTGGGTTTATCATTGTAATTCCTTTCTTATTCCAATCCAATCAGGCGACCTTGAAAATTATAGACTTTCGCCCCTTCAACATTATTATTGAATTTCAGGCCGACATTCGGTATGAGAGAAACGTCACGAGTGGAGTTGAGGGTAGAGCCTTTGGGGGTAAGTATGGACGTGACGACGTCGGGTTTGGAGGGTGGAATCGCTCCCACTTTAAAAACCCGCACCGCATCCACTGCAATCCCCCGCGAACGGGCCCCTAGATACAAAGTGTTTTTGCCGGCCTTCAATTCATGCCTCCACTTGTTGATGGTCGTGCCTCCGGGGGAGACCCCATCGGTCCAGCCCCACGTATCCCAAGGCGCCTTGGCCATGGTCTTGATCCACTGCGAATTGTTGACTTTGGTGAAAACATCGTTACAATGGTCATCCGCGGCGCCAGCGCAGGTCCCGGAATGGTTTCTTCGCGCATGGATTTCAAACTGGTAGTTGGCGGCATCATCTACGGTAAACTCGTACTCCATAACCGAGCTGGCAGGGGGAGCGGGTAAAATATCATTGCCGGTCCAATACAAATACCCGGTTCCGAAAAAACCTTTGTCGTTGCTGCGTATTTCCCACCCGGTTGCCGGCGTTACCGATTCCAGTTCAATCCAGGCATAAGATTTGGCCGATGCAGAGGCCGCCATGGTACTGAATGCCATCAACCATTTTATTTTGTTAACCATTATTTTTTTACACTCCGAGGATTAGGGTGAAGGAAATCGGGAACGCCCAAGACTCCAGGTACTGCTAGGGCAATACAAATCGAAACGCCTTAGTTCCCAACTCGTCCTTAAATTGGACGAAATACACCCCGGGTTCCATTCCTTTCAGGGGAAGGGTTTTCTCCTCGGAACCCGGAACGGAGAGGCTTTTCTGCATTTTCCCGTGAGCGTCATACAAAGTGAATTCCATTTTGCCTTTAGTTGGAGAGGACAGAAAAAGGTTTTGGTTGATTAGGGAAAAGGGCAGTGTCTGAGAAGCCTTTTCTAATAAATCACGCTTGGCGCCAGTGGTCAAATTTTCATTCAGGATAAGCACCGTCCAATCCTGGGCTTGGGTTCCAGGTGCGCTACCGATGGAAACCGTTCCCCCGCCATTCACCGTAGTTACGCTGCCCGACTGCAATTGGCCGCCACTGCGCGGGTTATACCATTGCACTGAATATTTTCCGGCCGGCAAGGTTATTTGCGCGCTCCCCCCATTGTTCAAATAAAGGATATAAGCTTCACCTGGGCTTTTCAGACTCCATCCACCGCTAATTAATTTATCATCGGGTTCGAATTTAATCATCTGCTTCTGAGGAACGAACCTCGAGAAGAACTGGGAAGCATAGACGGTATAATTGTAATACTCCTCAAAAGGCCGGTAATCCAGCACAGTGATATCCTGGCCCGCGCCGAGAAAAAGTTCGGAGCCCGCGCCGCCCGCCATGACGGAACCCCACACTATGCTTTTTCTCCATTCGATTAAGTCGCCTCTTGCGGCGCCGAGATAGGGCTCGTCAATGGTACAGACCCACTTGTGGCCGGCTTCGCTGGAGGCCTTGCGCCACTGCAAAATCTTACTGTAAATATTGTTGCCCCATCTCCATTGTAAAGCTGGCCCGGAATAGGCTGGGTGGCCGAGTAAGGGCTGGAAAATATCATCGTTCCCAGAGGGGCCGTTGTGGATCACGATTGGGTCATTATAATAGGTCAAAGCCCGCAAACGATCGGCAAAATCCTTTCGTTGCTTGTCGGTATTGGCCTGATGAAAGGGGCCGGCAAGGTCCCATCCATTTTCTTCACCCACATTCCAGGTAATGGCCAGGTGATGGCCAAAACGAGCCACCAATTCCCGATAGTAAATTTTACGACTCGTCCCGAATCCGCCTGGGCTGCCGTTATCCTTGACCTCGAAATAGGATTGGTTTTCGGTTTCGGTGGTTACTAAATGGAGCATCATTCCTTTGCGGTCGAAATGCTCGAAAAGAACTTCCCATTGATCGAGTTTGGAAACGTCGTATTCGAGCCGGTTGTCCGCTCCCGTCCACGGCCAGGAATTTTTTCCGTCGCCATGTGAGTTCATGGTAAGGAAATACATGGCATTCAAATCGAGACCGGAGAGGTAATTGACTACGCCGACGATTCCTTTTCCCTTTCCGTTCTTCCAGGTGGGATCGCCGGCGCTCCAATCCTTGATATGGTTGGGATAGAGACGGGTTGTGGGCGTGTTATCGAATTCAGCGTATTCCAGGAATATTTCGGGGATGTTTGCGCCCGCTTTGATAAAGTATTCCTGGGAATCTCGAAACCGCAGATAATGTTCACCGACGTATTCAAGTTTGCCCTTGACTCGGAAGTCCTTTCCGGTTTTGTCGTTTTTCGTGACGGTGAATACGCCTTCAGCGCCATCGAAGAATCCGGCGCTGGCTCCGCCGGTAAATTCGGCGGCTATATTCGTGCCGGTCACAAAGGATGCCTTGAATTTCCATTCCCCGACTTCATCGGGGGGGAAGTTGACGCGCCATTTGTTTCCGGATGAGGCGCCGGTCTCACCGGCGTTTCCATCCGCCGCATAATATCCAGGAACCTTATATGCGTTCCCCGAGGGACTTGTAAAAACCACGTCCAGGCGATAATGGGTAAAGGGATTCGGAGTCGCCGTTTCCGAAGTCATGGCACCGGTGAAGGTTATCATGACCTTATGCCAAACCTTAAGCTCACCTCCAACCACGGCTGCTTGCGCATTCGCCATTGTGGGTAAAGCCAGCATAAGAAAGGCAAAAATAGCCCCGGCCAGGGAAAAGAAAGTGATGGATTGTTTTTTACGCATATGAGTCTTTCCTCATCGAATTAACGGAGCAGCCAATTATCTTCCCGATTGTGGATTGTCAGGAATGTTCTTGTCCCGATTGGCATATACCGAAAATTCGGGATAATGCTTGACATCCGGGAACCGTTCTTTTAATTGCGCTTCTCAAACGGAACGGTTGGGTAACATTTATGATACCCATGCCGAAGGGGCGTCTCCACGCACCCTTCGCGCGGCCGTCCACCGACAAACCCAGGTTGGAAGAATTCTTTTGGAATCCCAGCTGAGACTCCGGTTGCCCTCTCAGTCGCCCTACAGTGCAGACAGTAGGGAGAATTGGCGTCGATTAATTGTAAAATTTCGCCCAAAAATTGTATAAATTTGACCCGAGGAAGGCCGAGCCAGATTACCCCTTCCACTTGCTTAATGCAGTGCTTACAGTTCAAGTCACGAGCCTGGGTCAGGTAAATACCGATATTAACTTTTCCTGATGAAGGAATTTTTTTTTCAAACACCGGGCGGATTGAGGCTGGAAGAGATATTATAACTCGAAAGATTTCCGGGAGATGATGCAGGCCGGATGCGAATCAAGGGTGGCTCATACCGCACTTTTACAAGCACCTGCTGCGCAAATCCATTAATCTTTAATACTTCACTTAGAGGATAAACATGAAAAAAACCAAAAAAATTCATTCGGTCATGCTAGGAATAGCCTTTTGCCTCGCTTGTCATCACATCACATTTTCGCAACCTTTTAAGCTCGTTCCCCTGTATGACAAAACCAAGCTGAGCTTCTCGGGAGTCCGGACGATTTGGATGGAGGAAGTACCGACACTTCCCAAACACTTTTGGGTTTTAGGGCAAGCAGGGACCGTGCATACCTTGTATCCCAATTCCAAGGGCGAATACGACGCTTCCAGCAAAAAAATGATTTTGGATTTTACCAAGGACGCCTTGTTTATTCTTAAGAGCGAATACGGGGCCTATGCCATGAGCTTTCATCCCAATTTTCCGAAGGATCCTCGGGCGTTCGTTGTATATACGGCTAAAGAATTTCCCACAAGTCCTCCAGATCAAAGAGGAGGACTAATCAAAATTGACGAATACAAAGTTTCCGGAGAAAAATTTGACAATCTGGTGAAAACCCGCAATATCATCACTTCCAAGCATGGAAATACTTTTGGAACCTCCACAATCACCTTTGGAGCGGATGGTTATCTCTATGCTTTTTTGGGGGACTATAATATCAGCAGTCAGGATCTTGAACAACTTAATAGGAAAATTCTACGAATCGATATTGACAAAAGCGACCCCAATAAAAACTATGCCATTCCGAGCGATAACCCATTTGTGAATAACGCTAATCCCAAAATTAGAAAGGAAATTTGGGCCTACGGGTTTAGAAATACATGGCGGTTGACCGTGGATCCTTTAACTGGGGATCTTTGGGGTTCGGACGTGGGAACGTTCGATCCCTACGAAGAAATGAACCTTATCCAAAAAGGCAAGAACTACGGATGGGAAACAGGTGGAAATTATATTCAAAAAGGCTTTACCGGTCCCTGTAAATTATCAAATACGAAAGATTGTACGCCTTTCACGGATCCCGAATGGAGTTACCCTAGGGCGTCAGGGAGCGGTTCCAAGCCCGGGGTTATTGGCATGGACTGTATAGGGGCCGGGGTCATTTATCGGGCCAACAGAGAGTCGCCCTTGTATGGACAGCATATCTATTTCGACGTTGCCAGCGATATAATCGTTGCACACGAAAAGGGAAAGCCGCCAAAAGTGATTGGAGATGTGAAGAGCTTGGGAGGGACCGGTGGTAGCGGCCACAACGGGATTTCCCATCTCAGTGAAGGTGCTTACGGCGAGATTTATGCGACACTGATCACTTGGGATCTGAATTCCTACCACGAAATTTACAAGGTATCCCACCCCGATTTGGGCCCCTCGAATACCCCCGTGAATATCCTCATGGCGCAATCACGACATAGGGCTCAATCGGCACGGTCATTGGCATTAGTCGTGGATCTGCAGAAAGCCGGCTCTGGAATATTCATCCGTGATGAATCCCGAGGGAGGTCCTATACACTTGACGGGCATAGGGTTTCGCAACCGTGACCTGAATAACGGGGAGCGAGCAAGTAGATCCTTGGCCGGATATTTCCTGACCAGGGACTTTTGTAGTGTGGCATAAGGGGAGTTCCGCCCTCGGACAGTCGATTCCAGACTTAGCGGCATCCTTGTCCCGTGAGGGATCGAAATTGACGAAGAAGGATAGCGATGGGTTGAACTGGAAGAAGGGTCCGGCGCTGATGGCCATGAATTTCTGTCCCCATAGTTCGAACGAAACGGTATCGCAATCGCCCGAAGGCGTATCGTGTATCGTAGTCACGGTTGTAACCTTGGATTCGGGATAAAGGGAGGATTTTTCCATTTTCTAGGCGCCATTGCTATTTTTTTTCGGGTGGTTCTGGGTGTCTGGCGTTTGGGGTTAAGGGCATTTTCTTCAGTTTCGTCTTGAATTTTATGCGAAACAATTAAATGAATACTTTTCATTATATGCTAACACTCCGCCCCGCTACATTGGAGGATTTGCCTTTATAGCGCCGCTGGGACCAGCAACCTCATGTGCTGGCTTCAGATCCCAACGATGATTGGAATTGGGAGACGGAGCTGACGCGTAATCCCGATTGGAGAGAGCAACTGATTGCCGAAGTGAACGGTCATCCGATTGGTTTTCTCCAAATCATCGATGCGGCGCGCGAAGAAAGCCATTATTGGGGAGACGTTCCCGAAGGGTTGCGGGCCTTGGATATTTAGATCGGTGAGGGAGAATATATTGGTAAGGGATATGGAACGGAGATGATGAAAGCGGCGATCTCACGCTGTTTTTCCGACCGGAGCGAATCGGGTATACTTCTCGATCCCCTCGAAAGCAATACGCGCGCGCATAGCTTCTATGAGAAGTTAGGTTTTTGCTTTCTGGAAAAACGTCGTTTCGGGGAAGATGATTGTTTCGTGTATCGCCTGGACCGCCCCTAAAGCAAGTCCCGCCGGTCATAAATCCTTAAGGCCTCAAGCAATTGTACCAAGCCTTCGCGGGTGGCGTAAATCTCCCGGCGCAGCTTCGCCATTTTAAGGGTTTTCTTGGTTTCGGCTATATGCCGCTTAATGGCTGGCTCATTTATTTGACCGGACTTCAAAAAACTTCCGAAATAGGGGCCGAGGTGCCAAGTGGCCCGTGCCGCCTGCTCCTTCAA
>JBGTHM010000043.1:0-4660 GCA_041746255.1 Fibrobacteria bacterium
TAATGCCCCCTTTCTCACAGGTTTTTGACTTCTCCACTCTATATTTCCTGGATATGCACCTGAGCCGCAATAAAACCTTTCATACGGTAAACATGCAGATGAGAATAATTCCTAGTGGTATTGGACTTGCATTTGGATTGGCACTACTCCCAGCCGTGTCGGCTTTCGAACCCGCGATCCTCAACACTCAGGCTGAACTGGCATTCATTAAAAACAAGGTCGGCGCCGGGGCCGAACCTTGGAAGGCCGGCTTCAACAGGATGAGCACAAACGGTTTCGCGGCTTTGACATTCACTCCCAAGCCCCGAGCCAATGTCGAGTGCGGGCATTATCACCAACCCAATAATGGTTGCAGCGATGAGACCAACTCTTCCAGAGCGGCCTATTCACATGCGCTCATGTGGGTAATCACAGGCAAAACCGCCCACGCCGCCAAAGCCGCCGAAATTCTCGACGCCTGGTCGGGCAAGCTGAAAGAGCATACCAACAAGAACGCGCCCCTGCAGGCAGCCTGGAACGGCGCCGTTTTTCCCCGCGCCGCCCTTATTCTCCGAAACTCCTATCCCGCATGGAGTAAAGCTCAGCAAACGCGGCTTTCCACCATGTTCGATTCGGCTTTCATTCCCCTCATCAAGGACGGCAATCCCAATCCCAATGGAAATTGGGAACTGACTTATATCGAGGCTCTCATGGCCATCGGCATATTCAACGGGGATTCCTCCGCATATAATAAGGGAGTGGAAATGTGGCGGACGCGGGTGCCAGCCTATCTCTATCTGCGCTCAGACGGTGATCTTCCGGTCCGGGTCGTGAACACCGACCGCTACGATGCTCCTGCCGACCTAATCAAGTTTTGGCATAATCCGGGAGTTTGGCCGGATGGTTTATGCCAGGAAACCTGTCGCGATCTTCAACATGTGCAAATGGGTTTTGGAGCCATGATTAATGCCGCCGAAATCGCCTGGCACCAGGGATTGGATCTTTACTCGGAAGAGGAGGTTCGCATTATCACGGCTTTGGAATTCCATGCGGGCATCTTGTTGGGGCAGAAACCACCGGCAGGACTATGCGGTGGAAAAATCGAATCAGGATTTTCTCCCACCTGGGAAATAGCCTATAACCATTACCACAAAAGGATGGGCAAGCAACTCCCCTTGACGCAAAAGTGGATTGCCCAGAAAGTAAGGCCGGCGGCAACCCAATACCATATGAATTGGGAGACGCTGACCCATGCCGAGTTGGGGGGAAGCTCCCAGCCTACTACGGCCCTGTTCAAGTCCGATAAAGTGGGGGAGGCGACAGGGCAAATTCAATTTCCCATGTCTGGCACCTTTTGGGGTTTCCCTTGGAACGGACGCTATTTCACACCCGACGGCAAACGCCTACCCTTAGCCAATTGATGGAGGTGGCTAAGGCCACCGGACTTGTAACGAGACCTGGTATAAAGTGGTCGCCAATTCATGATGGATAAAGGCGTAGTGTACCGATACCAATCGATAAGAGAGTGAAGCTCCGGCATTGAAAAAACCGGAGCGGAATCCCCCCCGGACGAAGAGGGAGTTGCGGAAATTCCATTCGGCGCCCATACCCGGCCACCGCCCACCTTCGGTTCGCTGTTGGGCGGATAAGGCTAAGCGACTTTCCAGCCATGGAAAATCTTCTTCCCAGATGAAGGTATAGTGCCAGCGGGTATCGATGGCTTCCCGGATTCGAGCTCCGCCGAAATCCTCGATCTGCGCGGTAGGCAACAACTCGAAGGCGCTTAAGATAAATTTGATGTTTCGTGAAGAAAGCCGGGTAACGGGATGATAATCCCAAAAGAAATTGAGTCCGACTCCCGCATCCAGGTTTAAGTTCTGGGCGGTATAATCACCATCCCAAAGATCTTCGATAAAGTATTTAGCCGTGCCTCCCACACTGAGTTGCAAGGGAATGGGCCGATGGCTGATTTGTGAGCGTGGAAGCAACAGGGTGTAACTGCGGGCGAAATTGAGGCCGGTGGAAGTCACCATATTGGTCAAAAAAGTTCCGCAATCGGAGCAGTTCGTGGGCCGTAACGACGGGTCGTTCATTCTTTCCTCGCGGGTACCGCGGAGCAAAGGCCTCAGTTGAATGCCGTCATCGGCGAGAATCGAATAGTAAGCGCTGATTTGGGACTGGGAGTCCAGGCTTACGGTTGCGGCGGCATTATAAGCACGGGATAGGGAGCCGAAGAGGGGGAGGGCATTGACTTCGAAAGCGTGAAGGCGTTCCCGTGGTTGCTCCGACGGAAAGACCATGTGTTGGGAAGGGGAAAAGGGTTGCGTCGGTAGGGCGCCGGCGGAACCGTTGACCGCCACGCTTTGCCCGATAAGAAAAACGTCTCCGGCGAATTCAACCGCCCAAACCTTCGCCGGGGAGCAGGCTAATAGGAATAATGTGGTTATTAAATAACGGAACATGAAAGCAACCCACGGGTTGCCTTATTCTAATCTACCAGGATGCCGGAAGGCAAAATGAATTTGGTGGGATTCCGGGGGATACCGTCGCGATGAACCTCATAGTGGAGGTGGTCGCCCGTCGAGCGGCCGGTGCTGCCCATGTACCCTAACAATTCATAACGCTTCACCCTTCGCCCTTTTTCCACTATGGTCTTGGACATATGCGCGTATTTGGTGAGATACCCGTTACCGTGGTCCAATTCCACCAGCTGCCCATAATGCCCGCGTGGTCCAGCAGATTTCACGATTCCATTGGCGCTGGCATAAATCGGCGTCCATCGGGTATTGGCTATGTCGAGTCCTTCATGGCGGGCGTTGCGTCCCGTGATGGGATGGTTCCGGGAGCCGAACCCGCTGGTAATCCTACCTTTCGCCGGCATTACCGAGGGCGTATGCTCCCAAAGCTGGTGCTTGTAGTGGACATGGTCTTTGATTTCCACAATGCTCTTGCGGGTATAATCGGTCCGGTTCATGATTTGCCGGTGTTTGGTACTCAAAAGGGCAACCTTCTCATAAATCGGATTGCCTTCCAGGGAGACTTCAGCTGCTGTGCGTCTGCCCCCAATTCCGAACTGACGAAGATTGTCATTGGGAATATTCATACCGTAAAGAGCCCGTAGACGGGATTTGAAGGCTGTTAAACTGTCAAGTGTAAGTTCAAGCCCTGCTTGGGTTTGTAGGATATCATCAAGGTTTCTTTTTAGATGGGCGTTATGTTCGTGATGGAGCCTAAGCGAGATTTTCTGATAGGCCCAATATCCCAATTCGCCACAACAAAAAAGCAGTCCCAAAGTGACTGCTCCCAAGACCAGAAGAAAGATGTTTTTGAGCCCCCGGTTTAACGGGGTGAATTTGGATTTGCTGCGGGTATTCCATTGAAAGGAAATAAGATAGTCCTTACCCACCGCCGTTTGGAATAACTTGGCGAATAAGGTTTCCGAAAATGGATGCTTGGATCCCATTCGTGAACGGCTCTCCCGGTCGTGGCATTAACCTGCCATGCAAGTCTATGCCGAATATGGACTTGTACAAATCCTTTCAAGACATTCCCCACTTGGCTCCGGCCTGAGAGTCACCGATCGAAAAAGCCGCACCTGGGCCTCCTCGACTGGAAATGGGTAAGGCAAGTTTAAGATCTGGCTGAAGTTTGGTCAAGAAAAATGTGCGGAGGAGGTAATGACCCGAAAACTAAAGGGCTTCTTTGAAGCACTCCAGTACCCGATAGGGGATATGCAATTGACCGGGGGCATTACGACCATCCGGGCGGGGAACATGGAAGTCGGTGCCACCTGAATAAAGCAAATTATATCGCTGGGCTATGTCCCGGTATTTTTGTCCCACTCCGTTATACTGGCCATGGGAATAAGTCTCGATGCCCTTCAACCCCGCGTCCACCATCATTTCAATAATGTCGTCCCGATTGGTTTTGGCGGGATGGGCCATTACCGGAATTCCCCCGGCGTGCAGGATGAGTTGAATGGCTTCTTCCGGTGATAGTTTTTGGGGAGTCAGTCCGGACATGAGATCCCGGTCGCTCCCTAAGTACAGCCGAAAGGCATCCTGGAAATTGGAGACATATTCTTCTTCCACTAGTATCGAAGCGATATGTGCCCTTCCGATGCTTCCGCCCCCTGATTTTTTCAGCACCTTCTCATAGGAGATTTGCATGCCGATGGCATTGAGTTTTTCCACGATGGTCTGGGCCCTGACCTCGCGCTTTTGTTGCAATTCGGCTAAGGTTTGATTGAGGCGCAGGTTGGTATGGTCAAAGAAATAACCCAGTATGTGGATATCGCTGCCTTCGAAGGAAGAGCTTAATTCTACCCCGGGTATAAATTCTATCCCCAGCATTTCCGCGATTTCCCGGCCCTCTTCATAGGAGTCGATATTGTCGTGATCGGTTATGGACATGGCGGTAAGCCCTTGACTATGGCAATACCGGATCAGGTCCTCCACATCCAAAGCGCCATCCGAAAAAGTGGAATGCATGTGCAAATCCACGTGGGCGCCTTCGGTTTTCCGGGCGCGCTTCAGGGTGGATGCCAGCTTACTCTTTTTCATGATGTATTGCGAAACCCATTGTCAATTAAGGATATACACGTCTAGCTATAATAACACAATAGGGAAGGGAAGGCCATCCGAATGGGAAACAATTTCCAATTACGATACGGCATTGCTTT
>JBGTHM010000044.1:0-4041 GCA_041746255.1 Fibrobacteria bacterium
GGCGCGATGCCGTCCGATTCTCCCGAAGTGCCGGACGGCATCGCGCCGGGATTCAACGCTTCCATCGCCCATCCGTTCGCATTGAAAGTCATGGTCACCGGCATGGATTTCCTCTCCGATGGTCGCATGGCCCTTGCGCCCTTTCGTCTTTATTATTCTCGTGGCGGTATCGTGCGGAACTTCAAGGTGAAGGGCATGGGAAATCAAAGGCTCACCCTGAGGGGAATGGATAGGGGAATATATTGGGTACGCACCACAGATCGGGCTGGTATCGACGTTCCCAATTTCCCCGGCAATTAGGTACAGGGTAAGGCCTAAAAATTTAATCTTCTCTCAATAGCATTTCCCAGGAAAAACATTTCAAGCTTTACAAGGTCGTAGCCTCCAAACGCTCCGTTTGAAGGCTCGGCATCAGGGCAGCATCACCCGGAGGGTTTGCGTTTTTCCGCCGGAGAGATCTTCCACCCGAACAAGGTACAGGCCCGGTTTCGAGTCGATTGATTCAAGGTTGTGTCGCCCGGGTGCATTGCCGGTCGAACGGGATAACATCCGCCCGTTTAGATCGAGCAGCTTCACCTCGTACGCGGACTTGAGGTTCACGTCGGCCAGCACACCGCTCTCCCCCCTTACAATGCGGAAGATGGAAGCCTGCTTATGGTCCGCCGCCAATGTGTTGGTAATTGGGGTAGGCGGATCGAAAGGGTTGCCCGACCCGAAAGCGTTCAACGTATACCAACCCTCTGTGGCCCAAGGAGACTCCCCTCCGCCGGATTTGACCCCAGCCAGGCGGATGTAAACCACATTGCCTTTTTCCAGGCCGGCGATTTCCAGATACGCCTTACTGCGGTCGGCGTTTACCTGCACGGATTTGACGGATAAAGCTTTCTCGCCGACTTTAGGTCCGCCGTAAGCCGCGGTCGGCTTGTAGCTCCACGTCTTCACCTCGTAATTGCCGGCGGCATCGGCGGAGGCTCCCGCCGGTTTGGTGAATTCGATTTCCATGCCCTTGGGGCGCGATCGCACAGCCAGCATTTCAAATGCCACTTGGCCGGAGGGCTTCAATTTCTGCAACCCGAAACGACGCCCCTTGTGACTCCAGCCGGCATCTTCCCCGCCTACGCCACCGAGATAAATCATGCCGTCGGGACCGTAAACCATCCTCTCTATTCCGGCTTCCAGGCCTTGCGAAAATCGGAGCAGACAGCCCTGGTATTCGCCGGCTACCTTTTCCAGAAAAACCCGGCGAATCCCGCCATTGACCGCATCACCCATGAGAAATTGATTCTTATAAATCCCATCCCTCACCAGCAGCGGCTGGCTGGGCGCCTGTCCTATCTCCTTTTGCGGGATGTAAACCACCGGGGGCGACTCGGTGGTATTGGCCCATCCCTTGGGGTCGTTCAGTCTGAACCCGTAGTACCGGCCCTTCTTGATATGGATGAGTTTATTGGACGGCAACCAGTGGCCTTGTACATCGGGAACGAAGATTTCCCCATCGGGACCCCAACCGATGCCGTTCGGTGTGCGTAAGCCTGCGGCCACAATTTCGCGCGCCCCGGTAGCCTTGTCGATGACGACATGGGTGCCGCGGTTGTCGTTATTGAGGTTCGTACCTTTCTCGGATGACATGTTGCCATAGAATTTGCCATCGCGGTAAAGCAACCCGAAAAAGAATTCATGCCGGCCATGCGTATCACCGTTTGACCAGACTTTGCGGGCGTTATCCATGCTGCCGTCTTTGTTACCGTCTTCGAGGTGGAGAAGCGCATTGCCACCGGTAACGTATATCTCGTCATCAACCACGGCCAATCCCATCGGGTCCTCCAGTCCGGAGGCGAATTCCTTGAACGTCACTTTGGGATTATCTCCCGTTACGCCGCTGAGAATGAAAACTTTACCCTGGGTCTGGCGCGTATGAACGAGCTTATGTTCACCTCCCCAATGGGAGACCACCAGGCGACCGTCCGACATCCAGTCCAGGCCCGTCACCATCGGATTCAAATCGGCTGGTCTGAGGTTGATGAGTTTAAAGCCGGGGTGAACGCCTTCCAGAGGAGCTTTATCGCCGGGGATCGCGAAGACGCCGTTTGCGACGATTAAGGCCGCGACAAGCAGGGTCGGCCAGATTTGTAATGAAAGTCTTGTTTTCAAAGGATATTACCTCCATGAGACTAGGATTGGAAAAGCCGAGCGACTTCGACTTTAGCCATTGTACGTGATTTAAAATAGCACGTCCGAGGATTCTACGTTGGGGTTTTTGGTTCAATTCCCGGGAGGAAGGCACTCGAAGAGTAGGATATTTATTCAATTTCACCATATTTTACGAGTTTCAAGCTGGGACCGCGATTCCGTGGACATTCCCCATGTAACCGAAAGTGTTCAGTAAGCTAAACGGTGGGTGTGGCGACAAACACGTGCCGGCGAGCCAGGAGAAGCAGGACCTGCGGGACCTCGTGTCCACGGGTCGCGGTAGGGATGACGGTTGTCCGTCACCCTCCTCACAGATCCGTACGTGCAGCATTCCCGCATACGGATCCTAATGTTCCCGTAATAGGGAGGAATGATTTCCCGATAGTCAATGGGCTTTGATGCGCACAACCGCTTCCCCGGGGGAGCGGTTTTTTAGTTGCTGCTAATTTCGTTTATTCCACTAAACGACCACCCCTGAATTTGGCATTAAAAAGGGCAATTCTCTACGGTACCATGCAAGCAGCCTTTGTGCAGCGGAAATACTATCGGTAGATGAAATATTTTCGACGTACATTTGATTTTTTAATTGGCACTCGGCACCAAGCAATGGATAGGTAAAAAGTCATGCAAACTAAATCCCGATCCCGGAGGACGACCATGCGTTCCGAAAAATTTTGGCTACCCTTAGGATTGATGGGAATGTTGATGATTTCCAACGCCTTCCCACAGCAACATTCCACCTTGTGGGGCGTGGAGGGAGAGAAATGGGATCCTGAAATTTTGCCTGATTTTTCCAAGGCGGGTTACCAGGAAGGCATGAAACCCATCCCCCAATACCCCGTCTCGGTCAATGTCAAGGACTTCGGAGCCGTGGGGGACGGCAAAACCGATAACACAGCGGCATTTCGAAAAGCCATTGTCGCCGCGAAAGCGTTCACCTCGGTATACATTCCCGATGGGGTATATGTCATCAAAGACACGATCCATATCGGAAAAAGCATTTCCCTTAGGGGACAAAGTCGCGATCAAACCGTGCTTTATTTTCCCACCGAGTTGGAGGACTTGTATCCACAACCTTACGAAGGACGTATTCACAGGGGCGTGCAAGTCAGCTGGCATGCTTATGGCAGAACCGCTTTTCTGATGATGATGGGAGGCGAGGAGAAGGGGGTCGAAACCCTCACCTTGAAATTTCCGAATGTCAAGTGGCGGGGACATCATCTCGAACATGGTTACAACGGTATTTTGATGACCAATGAGAAAAATGGTTGGGTCAAAAATATTCGCATCGTCAACACGGATTACGGCATGAGAATAGCCCTTTCGAATAATATTACGGTTTCGGGTATCCTTTTTCAGGGAGAGAGCAACCGCAGTGGCAAATCCGGTCACCATGGCGTCGCCCTTTACGAGGAGTCTTTCAACTGCCTGGTGGAAAATGTGGAGTTCGAAATTGAGTTGGCCCATCAACTATCCATTGGGAGTGGCGCGCGCCACAATGTTTTTTCCAATTGCCGGGGCGAAAACATGCACATGGACCATCACCTGAATAAGGGCATGATACCGATGTCCACCAATTTGTGGACCAATATCGACGTAGGTAGCGGCAAGTACGCTTGGGGGAACAATGCGCAGGGCAACGAGCCCGAAAATAAGGCTACTGCATTCAAAGGCCTCACCGGCAGCACTTTTGGCGAAGTCTATTGGAATATTCGCAGCACCGAACCCATCAATGCCCCCCTGGGCATGTCAAACATTGCAGTGGGCCTGAATACCAACGACAAGACTTCATTTAAGTGGGACGCCAAAACATACAAGCATATCCATGAAAAAATCGATCCCGCAACGCTG
>JBGTHM010000045.1:0-12494 GCA_041746255.1 Fibrobacteria bacterium
TGGCTTATAAAAAGAAAAATACCGTAGCTATCGCCTCAATCAGACATTTCCGGACTTCGAACCGCCCGGTGATCAATCGTCTGCGCAATTCCATACAAGTGACCCTACCGTCAAACACCGATAAACTGATCATCCGGAACCTGCAGGGTAAAATGCTGCATGAAATTCCCCTTTCCAAAGCTCCCGGGCACCAAGCAATGGATAGGTAAAAAGTCATGCAAACTAAATCCCGATCCCGGAGGACTATCATGCGTTCCGAAAAATTTTGGCTACCCTTAGGATTGTTGGGAATGTTGATGATTTCCAACGTCTTCCCACAGCAACATTCCACCTTGTGGGGCGTGAATGGGGAGAAATGGGATCCTGAAATCCTGCCTGATTTTTCCAAGGCGGGTTACCAGGAAGGCATGAAACCCATCCCCCAATACCCCGTCTCGGTCAATGTCAAGGACTACGGAGCCGTGGGGGACGGCAAAACCGATAACACGATGGCTTTTCGAAAAGCCATTGTCGCCGCAAAAGCGTTCACCTCGGTATATATTCCCGATGGGGTATATGTCATCAAAGACACCATCCATATTGGCAAAAGCATTTCCCTCAGGGGCCAAAGCCGCGATCAAACCGTACTTTATTTTCCCAACGAATTGGAAGATTTGTATCCAGATCCTTACGTAGGACGAATTCACAAGGGCGTGCAAGTCAGCTGGTATGCTTATAGAGGCGCGTTTCTGATTCTGCCGGGAGGGGAGGAGAAGGGAGTTGAAACCCTTACTTTGAAATTTCCGAATGTCAAGTGGCGGACACATCACCTCGAAAGAGGTTACAACGGTATTTGGCTATCCGGTGAGAAAAATGGTTGGGTCAAAAACGTTCGCATCATCAACACGGATTACGGCATATATATATCCGGGTCGAATAATCTGACGATTACGGATATCCTTTTTGAGGGGGAGAGCAACCGCACGGGCATCTCCGGTCACCATGGCGTCGCCGTGTACCACGAGTCGTTTTACTGCCTGGTGGAAAATGTCGATTTCGGTACCGCGTTTGTTCATGAACTATCCCTTGGGGGGGGAGCGGTACACCACAATGTTTTTTCCAATTGCCAAGGCAAAAACATTCATATGGACCATCATTTCAATAAGGGCCAGAAGCCTTTTTCCACCAATTTGTGGACCAATATGGACCTGGGTAGCGGCAAGGGCGCTTGGGGTAACAATGCCCAGGGCAACGAGCCCGAAAATAAGGCTACTGCATTCAAAGGCCTCACTGGCAGCACCTTTGGCGACGTCTATTGGAATATCCGCAGCACCGAACCTATAAATGCTCCCCTGGGCATGTCAAACATTACGGTGGGCATGAATACCAACGACAAGGCTTCCTTTAAATGGGACGCCGCAACCTACAAGCATATCCATGAGAAAATCGATCCCGCAAAGCTGGAACCCAAAAACCTGTATGAGGCCCAGTTGGCTTATAAAAAGAAAAATACCGTAGCTATCACCCCAATCAGGCATTTCCGGTCTCCGGAACGCCCGGCGATCAGTCGTATGCGCAATTCCATCCAAGTGACCCTACCGTCAAACACCGATAAACTGACTATCCATAACCTGCAGGGGAAAATGCTCTATGAACTTATTCGGTCAAGAAGTTATGCAAAGTAAAATACCATCCCTGAGGACTATCATGCGCTCCGAAAAAATTTGGCTATCCATAGGATTGATGGGTATGTTGATGATTTCCAACGCCTTCCCACAGCAACATTCCACCTTGTGGGGCGTGAATGGAGAGAAATGGGATCCTGAAATCCTGCCTGACTTTTCCAAGGCGGGTTACCAGGAAGGCATGAAACCCATTCCGGAATACCCCGTCTCGGTCAATGTGAAGAACTACGGAGCCGTGGGGGACGGAAATACCGATAACACAGCGGCTTTTCGAAAAGCCATTGCCGCCGCGAAAGCGTTCACCTCGGTATACATCCCCGATGGTGTCTATGTCATAAAAGACACCATCCATATCGGGAAAAGCATTTCCCTCAGGGGACAAAGCCGCGATCAAACCGTGCTTTATTTCCCCATCGAGTTGGAGGAATTGTATCCACAACCTTACGAAGGACGCATTCACATGGGCGTGCAGGTCAGCAGGCATGCTTATGGTAGAATGGCGTTTCTGATGATGATGGGAGGCGAGGAAAAGGGAGTCGAAACCCTCACTTTGAAATTTCCGAATGTCAAGTGGCGGGGACATCACCTCGAACAGGGTTACAACGGTATTTTGATGACCAATGAGAAAAATGGTTGGGTCAAAAACGTTCGCATCGTCAACACGGATTACGGCATGAAAATAGCCCTTTCGAATAATATTACGGTTTCGGGTATCCTTTTTCAGGGTGAGAGCAACCGCAGTGGCAAGTCCGGTCACCATGGTGTCTACCTGAACCAGGAGTCTTTCAACTGCCTGGTGGAAAATGTGGAATTCGACATTGAGTTGGCCCATCAACTATCCATTTCGAGTGGCGCGCACCACAATGTTTTTTCCAATTGCCGGGGCGAAAACATGCACATGGACCATCACTTGAATAAGGGCATGATACCGATGTCCACCAATTTGTGGACCAATATCGACGTGGGTAGCGGCCAGAACGCTTGGGGGAACAATGCGCAGGGCAGTGAGCCCGAAAACAAGGCTACAAGCTTCAAAGGCCTCACCGGCAGCACTTTTGGCGAAGTCTATTGGAATATCCGCAGCACTCAACCCATCTTTGCCCCCCTGGGCATGTCAAACATTGCGGTGGGCCTGAATACCAACGACAAGACTTCTTTCAAATGGGACGCCGTAACCTACAAGCATATCCATGAAAAAATCGATCCCGCAACGCTGCAACCTCAAAACTTGTATGAGGCCCAGTTGGCTTATAAAAAGAAAAACACCGTAGTCCTTGCCTCTAAAAAGCGTTTCCAGACTTCTGCTCACCAGGTGATCAATCATAGGCGCAATTCCATCCAAGTGATCCTACCCTCAACCACTGATAAACTGTTCATCCGGGACCTGCAGGGTAAAATGCTGTATGAAATTCCCTTTTCCAAAGCGTCGGGGTTCCTACTGGAATAGGATTGAATCGCGGCGGCTTCAAATCCAATCTGACTGGGTAGCTCCCTCATTTTTGCGAAACAAAACCTACGTTACTCGCGCGGCTGCCCGGACAAAACCCCAAAGCGGGCCGTAATGGGATCGATTTCGGAACCCGTTCCGGGTGAAGCGGAGAGAAAGATAAACCCCGGCAAGCTAGCTTGCCGGGGTTTATGCAGATTCGGTAAGCGGATTCAATCCGTCGATTATTTGGGAATATAAGCCTCGGTGGTGCTTGCTCCCTCCTGCGATATCCGGACGATATGGACTCTGTTTCCGGGAACCGGGATGAAAGAGTTTTGCAGTAAACCCGTTTGCCTGTGTATGACTCTTCCCTGCAGGTTCGCCACTTCCAAGTGTACAGGGTGGTTGCCGCCGACGAGGGTGAACCCACCCAATCCGGATCGGATTTCCAAGTTACCCTTTTTGCCGGGAATCAGCGTCTTCACCGAGGGACGAGCGACATGCTCCTCAAGTAATTTTCTAACCTTGTTAAAATCGCCTTTTTCATCCCCGCCCTGACCATCCCAGGTGGACCACCACCAAGCCATTCCCGCATCGGAGATGTCCGCCTTGCCGACTATTGCCGGATAATCCATTTGAGGGGTCTGGGACGCCACTACCCGGTCATACAACCACTTCATTCTGTCGTCTTTATGATCCCGGGCCCAATTCATTGCGGATAGATCTCCTCGGAGAAGGGTGTTTTGATCGGGAATGCGATGGATATTATCCTTGGGAACGCCCAATGGGTGGACGTCTTCCAGATTGAAAGTGTTTCCTTTGTCATTGTTGGGGTGGTGGGTGATGACATGGACGAATTTACGCTTGTCCTGCTGGCTTTTCTTCAATGCCATCACTATGACGTCCGGCTCTCCTGCTTCGATTATCCATAAGGGATCTTCGGCGGTGGAGTTGTCGATATGTTTCACGAGGTCGTTGACCGTGGCGTCGGTTTCCTTGATGGCATTGAGAAATTTGATATGGTCGAATCCGCCCCAGCGCTCAGCGGTGCCGTCGCAGCTTATCTGCAGCTCCGTTTCCCGATAGGCCCCACCTCTCGCGCTCGGCACCAGGTCGCAGGAATGGGAGTAGTGGACGAGTTTCTCTTCCAACCCCATGGCGCGAAGAATCGCCAAACTGATCGGAATGGCGGCGATGTCGTCCGAATCCCTGTAGTTGCCATCGGCGATGTAGGCCAACCGGCCCATGGGAATTTCGGCGACCGCGGCCGAACCGAACCCATGCGCCAGGCAAATAATCCCCGTCAGGGGCAACAGATAAGAGTATTTCATTACTGAACCTTTCTTTGATTTTTCCAAAACTGGGGATTAGGCATACGCCCCGGAAAGGCGTTTCATCGGGCAGCCTATATCATCAAAGTTAATGCCATGCTTCAAATGTCGCTTACCCCCTTAAAGGCTCGCGATGTGGAAACTGTTTTATGCACTAATCGCTTCACGGAAGCCAGTCTATTCTTCTTGCGCGTGCTCCTTCCGGCTCTGCGGCCAGAGCCTGTTAGGGAAAGGTCAAGAGTTTGGAGCCGGGTTTCTGGTTCTCATATTCCAAAGCAATGCGGGCCGGGGCGTTGGCCT
This sequence comes from Fibrobacteria bacterium, assembly GCA_041746255.1. Lineage (GTDB taxonomy): Bacteria > Fibrobacterota > Fibrobacteria > UBA11236 > UBA11236 > JBGTHM01. The sequence continues at coordinate 4,725 of JBGTHM010000045.1, forward strand.
GCCTGGAGATGCGGATTTCATCCATGACACCTTCCCAGGCATTTTTACCGCCGGATTGAGCGCCCAATACCAGTTCTCCGGATGATCCATAGGCGATTCCCGACCTGTCTTCGAAGGTGCGCACGGGCTTTCCATTGATGAAGAGCGTTCCCGCTCCTGTCCCGGCATCGAAGGTGGCAGCCACATGAACCCAATCCTGGCCCGGAGGAAGCGGGGCCCTGGCGGTGACCGTGCCCGCTTTGGATGTTTCCGTAGCCAGGGCGAATTCCAGGACTCCCGCCTTGCCCAGCCAGGTCAATGAGAAGGCCGCGACGGACGATCCGGATCTTTCCTTCCAGAAAAGACAAGCCCTATCGGCCTGCGCGCCGTCGGGACGCACCCAGGCCGATAGGGTGAGCGAGGGGGGATTCAGGGAGGCCTTACTCTTCGCCGCCAATTCATCTCCGCTTCCGATGGCCCGGCCTTTCCCGATTATGCCCTGTGTGTTGACAGTTGCCCCGATTCTCAAATGATTCTTGTTATAGGTGGCGTCGGCAAGAAACCCGCCGGCACCGTAACCGGAGAAATGCCATACCGCGACATGGCCGAGCGCCGAATCATATACCGCCCGAGGCGCTGAAGCGGAAAAGACATCGGTTTTGCCGAAATGGATGTTCACGGCCTGGTTGTCCCGGTTGCCGAATACCGTATCCGCTTTCACCCAGATGTCGGCCAGGCGATTGTGAATATCCCAGGTCTCAATCTCGTATGGGAGCGTTTTCCCCGTGCCGTCGGTGAAACGCAGATCCGCGCCATCCATGGGCGCGCCCACGCTATCGAATGGGAAGTTGGAGGAATTCAGTTGGATCAGGAGGGGAAAGTCGGCGACGGTGGATGGGATGTTCGCCCCCGAGGCCGTGGTATTGAGTTGAACCGTCAGGACATGCGGCCAGGTATCCAAATCCTCCGACCCGGGCGGATTCAAGGTGAATCGGCCGATATCGGTCACTTCACCGGAATTGACCACCACATCGTCGATCCTATGATTGAGTCCCAGAGTAGGGTATAGGATGCGAATGTAGTAGGTGCCGGGTGGGACATCGTCGATCCGGATTTCACCGGTGGTGTCGATCGTCATCTTATTCCTCAAGCCGGGTATTTGCAATTCACCCGAAGGCAGGGGAGTCAATCCGGCGGGGAAGACGATTTGCCCTGAGACCGATCCCCTGGTTTTCAAGGTATCCGGGGACAAGGTGACAACCGAATCGGCCTTGCCCGGAGCGGCCAGGTGGACTTCCCGGAAGGAAGCCGCGGACCCATCACCCTCGGAAATCAGGTAGTAATCCCCGGGAGGGATGGCCGTGAATCGAAAGCTTCCATCCGATTCCGCCAGGACGGTTTTTTCCAAGCCTTCCGATGTGTCGCTGTAGGTATCGCTGGTCCGTAATACCACCCGGGTACCTGCCGCAGGGCTCCCGTCGGAATACACGGTCGAGCCCGCCAAGGCGAGGGTTTCCCCTTCCAGGCCGCCTCCCGCCCTCGGCTCCGGCGGCTTCTCATCCTTGACGAAATTGCATCCCGAGGCCACCAAGCACATCAAGGTCACCAAGGTCATCAAGAACAATGGGAGCATATTAACGGCGGCCGGGAAAGGCGCGCCCGAGGAATTGGGCCGCTTCACTTTTCGCTCCTGGGCAAGGGTTTACTGAGAGGAAAAATTTCAAAGTTGAATTGGTATATAATTTCCTCCGCCGGCTCCTTCTCGACCAATTCAAGGATCCGGAGACGAAAAACCCGCAATTCCTCTACGATTTCCTGGTATTTGGCGCGGGTTGTGGAGAGTGTCAGCCAGGAGAGATTCCGCTCTTCCCGCGGAAACCGCTTAAGGGCTTCTCCGCCGAGTTTGTGCATGGCGGAGAAGAAGCCTTCCACTTGGGGTCCCCGCGCGTCATAGCCTGTGGTGAGAACGGGGTCGACGCGGGCATAGGTGCCTTGCCCGGTCCTGTGCATCATACCCAAATCGATAAGCACGCTCATCGCCTCCTTGGCTTCTTCCGCGGTGATGGGCGGTTCCAGCAATTGTCCCAGTTCCCGGTAATTGCCGTTGAAAGGCGTCAGAGTCAGCAATTCGCGCATGGCCACGTAATACCATTTTTCCAGGTACCGGAAACGATCCGGGCCAAGGTCCTTGATTTTGAAGGCACGGGTCGCCTCCAGTTTTTTCTGATGCCTCAATTTCTGGTTCGCATCCGTGGCTTGGTTGAAAAGCACCAGCGTCAGGAAATACTCCTTCTCCTTTTTCTTGAGTTTCATGACGTCAGCCAAACTCTCGGCGGTTCCGAGGGAAATATTGCTTTTGCCTTGGAGGATCAGGGTGAAAAATCCGGGTGAACGGTAACCGACCTTCCCGGCCAGAAGCCGGTAGGAAAAACGGGGATTCGCCTTTTTCTTCAGCTCATACCAATCCCGCAGGAGCAGGCGATAATCGAGATAGGTGAATATGTTCAAGTCCATTCCTATTGATATTAACACGTGGATCATGCCGCTCGGAAAACGGAAGGACGGCCGAAAGGATATTAAAGTTAAAGCTAATATAGGGCATGGGCATGATTCCCGCGGGAGGAAGGCGAAAACCGCGTTTTGTACACAAAACACCCCTAGAGAAGTCAGAAATCCAAAAAAATCTAATTCCCCCAAAAAAGGAACTATTCTGCGAATGGATGGCGGGCGAAGGCATTCGGTTCACGAATTTCTGCTCTGGCCGTTCTGTTTGCACTCCCAGTCGGGCGGCTTTGCTGACCGGCTCCTATTCCCGTTCGCCGGTGTCGGGCGAGGTCACATGGGGCCAGAGGTGGAATTTGGCTTTGCGTTCGACGCTGCTCCCCTGCAGCGGGTGTGCCCCCCGTTCTCCGCGTCGAATCGTTTTGTCAGCTAAACGATTTTTCCCCGACCCGTCCAATCCCTCCGCCACCGGAATAGGGAAGAGCGGTACATTCAAAATTCCGGGGAGACACGACCATGCGAATGTTACTCAAATATATACCGGCAGTTCCGGCCCCTGCGGCCATCCTTCCCTCCCAGGCTCAGGAGTTGAGCTTGACCAATAGCTGTCTAAATCCATTTAAACGCTCTTTCCCCGGACCACGAGCTGCGTTTTAACATTGGAGATAAAGTATGTGTCTGAAGCGTTTAATTATAAGTCTGTTTTTTATTCTTCTGACCCAGCCTGCAGTGGCGGCAGATATATCCGGCCGGATTGTGGGAGAAAATGGAACGCCCCTGAGCGGTTGTAAAGTCTCCCTGCCCAGCGTAAGCAAAGAGGCTGTCACCACGGCAGATGGCAAGTTTTTCTTTGCCGATGTGAATAGCCTAATAAGTCATCATGTACCATCAGATCTCAATCCACGGCTGAAAAACGGTACTTTGCATTTTAGCCTTCCCCCCACAGAAATAGTGACTTCCCTCAAAATATTAGGGGTATCGGGAAAACAGATTTTTTCTCCACTCCCCCGGAGGTCTGCACAAGGAGAATACACGGTAAATTTAAACTCGCTTTTAGAACATCAATCGTCGCCCACTCTTTACATAGTGAACATTAAGGGAGGCGAACACACCTATTCTTTTAAAATATTCCTTTCAAAGTCAACACAGGGATACACTTCGGCAATGCGTCTGCAGCCGGCGGCGCTGAAAAAAGAAACTGCCGGCAGCGTGATATTGCAGGCAGCCTGCAGTGGGTTTGCGGAAAGGAAGCTTCCCATCACATCCGGCAACATGGGTGACATCACTATCGGAAGACCCAATATCATTCTCATGCTGGTGGACGATATGGGGTATTCGGATATCGGGTCCTACGGTGGAGAAATCAGTACTCCCAATCTGGATAAGCTGGCCTTTGAGGGTGTGCGCTTTCAGCAGTTTTATAATTATGGGATGTGCGTGCCCACACGAGCCTCTCTCGTCTCCGGACTGTATTCCCATGATGCCGGAAACGGCTTGAAAAAAGGTATCACCCTGGGGCAAGCCATGCAGGCTGGGGGATACACGACCATGGCGATTGGCAAATGGCATATGGACGGCACACCGGAAAAAAGAGGGTTCGATAGAGCTTTCGGGCATCTCTCCGGAGCGAGCACTTATTTCAGTACAGCCAGCTATGCGCAATTTCATCTGGACGGCAAACCATTTAACCAACCCTCCGGAGACTGGTACCTCACCGATAAAAATACGGATTTTGCCATGCAGTTCATTGAAGAGGAAAAACAGAAAAATCCCGGCAAACCTTTTTTTCTGTACTTCGCCATAAACGCGCCTCATAATCCTCTGCATGCCCTTCCCGAAGATGTGGCAAAATACCGAGGCAAATACAAAGCCAAAGGCTGGGATGTGCTTAGAAAAGAACGTTTTGAGCGTCAGCTGGCAATGGGATTATTTCCGGCGGAAACCGCGGTCCTATCCGAAAGGAGCCGCGACATTCCAGCCTGGAATAACCTGACGGACTCTCAGCAGGACAAGGAAGATCATGTCGCGGCAGTGTATGCAGGTATGATGGACAGGGTAGACCAGAATGTAGGCCGGCTTATGGCAAAACTGGGAGAGTTAGGCATGCAGGACAATACGCTTTTCATGTTTCTCAGTGATAATGGATCGGATGGGAAGTCTAACCGGGGAGGCACCTTGAATACCCCAAACTCAAACTGGCAAAGGGGTTCGGGCTGGGCCAACCTCGGCAACACACCTTTTAAACATTACAAATACAATCAGCATCAGGGAGGAATCTGCACGCCGTTTTTTGCCTGGTGGCCTCAGGTTATCAGCAACAAAGGAACCATCATTAAAAATTATCCCGGCCATCTAGTCGACATCATGCCTACTATCAATGAGCTGGCAAACTGGCAATATCCAAAATCTTTTCAAGGCAAATCCATTCCGGCGCTTCCGGGAAAAAGCCTGGTCCCCCTGTTTGAAGGAAAATCCCTTGATCCTCCGGATGCGCTCAACTTTGCATTTTCGGGAGAAGAGGCCATAGTTTCGGGAATCTGGAAACTGGTGGCCTTCAGGGATGGCCAGTGGGAACTGTATAATCTGCAAACGGACCCGGCGGAAACAAAGGACTTGGCAAAGCAGCAGCCGGCAAAGGTGCAGGAACTGCTGGGAAAGTGGAATGCCTACGTATCCTCAAGGAATATCAGCACGCGAGGCGGCGGACAACTGGATCCCTATGTAAAATTTTGAGGAGAGAAAAGCAATAATCCCTATCTGTGAAAAGATTCACGAAAAACAGACTCACGAAACGGTAAAAAGTAGGGTATTCACGTATGTATCAGTTAAATAGGCAAAAAAATGAACCGGAGAATATTATGAGGTTTCGAAAAACTGCAAACACTCTGAGCAGCATGGGTGTTTTTATCATCCTGGCAATTTCTAGCATTAGTGGCCAGGAAGTGATTTGGCAAAACAACGGAAAATTTAATTACGATTCCCACTTTTCCCGCAACAGCCCCCCCGTCCGATTTGACCAAATCACCAAAACCCATCCCGGATACTCCGTAATCAATGGTAAACCCTCATCAATGAAATTCAGGATTTCCGGAATGGAATTCCTTTCCACCGGGGAACTGGTGCTGGCTGATTTGAATGGTTCGGGAGCGCATTTTGGAAGTAACGGCAGCATAGAATTATGGACAGGTGCAATGGGCGATCCCGAAAGCATAAAGCGCACGGTTATTTCCAAAGATGTTTGGATGCCCCTTGGCCTGGTGGTAACGGAAAATGATGATATCTATTACCTGGCGCAGGACGGTATCTGGCTCCTGCAGAAATCGGCGGGAGGGGGCGAATGGACAAAAAGCCTTTTTTCCCCTGTTGCCAAGCCCACCAAAATGAAACCTGATGCCGGGGGCCATGGGCCGACGGCCTTTAATCTTAAGCTGCACAACGGCTATTTTTATTACAGCATTGGGGGGTACCATAACCTCAATTATCCCGATAACGAAGGATATGTGGTGAAAGTCTCCCGAGCGGATAAGTCCGTGGAAATTCTGGCAAGGGGAATCCGTATGCCTAATGGACTGGGCATTACGCGGGCTGGTGAGATATTCATAACCGATAATCAGGGGGAATGGCGTCCCGCAAACCCCGTGTATCATATTGTAAAAGGAAAACACTATCAATGGCCACAGCTGCCTCCCGGCGGTAGTAAATTGCCCGACGACTGGAAACGCTGGACAGCATTGCCTTCCCGGGATATCCAGCAAAGCCCTGCGGTGTGGATACCCTACAAGCCTGTCGGCGGTTCCCTCACTAACATGCATCTCATAAAGCAGGGCCCTTATCGTGATCAGTTTCTTATAGGGGATAACAGAATAGGTGTGGTGCATCGAGTGAGTGTGGAAGAAGTAGGCGGCCAGTACCAGGGAGCAAACTATATCTTCACCGGTATTTTAGATGCCGGGGTTCAGAGCTTCACTGAAGTTTCCGACGGAACAATTTTTGGAGGCAGTGCCGGAATTCCCCACACAGGCTGGGCCGTATTAGGAAAACAATTCGGGCTGGCAAAATGGAAACCCAATGAAAAAGCATTTTTTGATATTCATTCCATCACATCCAATAATTCGGGCTTTGATATATCTTTTACGCAATCGGCGAAGCTTAGTGAAATAATTCCCGATAACTTCTGGGTGAGGTCATTTCATTATGGAGAACCCACGCAAAAATATGGCGGATCCCCCATTGACATGCGGAATGAAAAAATTACGAAAATAACCCTTTCCCCGGATAAAAAATCCATTGCGCTTGATATTGCGAATCTGCAGCCGGGACGTGTTTATGATTTCAATTTCCATGCCAAGGTGGTTTCTGAAACCGGTGAAAAACTGTGGAATACCTATGCCTGGTACACTCTCAATAAGATAAACAGTCGGGCGCCGCTGATTGCCCTTAAGGTGAATGAACCCGCACAGAGGGGGTATGAGGTGTTTAAAAGCCTGAATGTTGCGGGTCTCCAATTTACCCTGGATATCCCCGTCGGAGGCACCTGGGATCTCACCCTGACTGATATCAAAGGAAAAGTACATACCCAAGCCCGCCTGAAAGGCCGCGACCGGTTTTCCTACACTGTACCGCATCAGGGAGTCTATTTCATAAAGTTAATGAATAACACGGAGCATACTTTCCAGAAAAAAATAACCCTGGGGTTTTAAACGTTATAACTCAGAACTGCAACGGCCATAGCTGGCTGGGACGCATGGTAGGACTGATGAAGTGGAAGCGGAACGGTAAGCCCCTGCAGGCAATGGTCCGCATCTCCTCCCAGAAAGATGAAAAAACATGAAGAGCGAAAAAGACCGGCACGCGACACGAAATCTGCGATTCGGAAGAATGTGGCTTGCCCTGTTGGTTGTGTACCTGTTCTCAATGCCGGACGCTACCGCCCAGTTTGTCCATCCCGGGCATCACGTCACCAAGGAGGATCTTGCGAAAATAAAAAGTCGTATACAGGCGGGAATCGAGCCCCAAAAATCCGCGTTTGATAGAATGATGGCCCATGAGTATTTGAGCAAAACCTATACACCCAGCAATGTCCCCCGCATCGAGCGGGGAGGGGGCGGAAAACCGAATATCGGGCACGGGGAAGCACGTGATGATGCCAAGGCTGCGTATCTCCAGGCAATTGCCTATAACCTCACCGGCGATCCCGTTTACGCCATAAACAGTATGCGGATTTATCAAGCCTATGGGGAAAATTTGAAGGAAGTAACGGGGAGCGATAGCCGGCTGGTTATCGCATGG
>JBGTHM010000046.1:0-27436 GCA_041746255.1 Fibrobacteria bacterium
TGGAACCAATTGCCATTGTAATTAAGGCCAATGGAATCACTTGCATGCATGATCCGGCCTGCCTGAAGCCAGCCGGATCCATTTATTTGGATGGGGATCTCCTTGGCCACAGCGGTTAAGCAAGTCAGAAGAATTAATGCAACCAGAGACAATCCTGCAAATATGCGACCCTTCAATATGCCCATCTTCATAATTCCATTCATCGTGAAAATCAATTTCCTCATATCGCCCGAACTCGCTTTTTGGTTGTCAAATCTACGATTAGAAGAAATAACTCAACTTCAACATCCAATACCAGTCACTTATAGAGGTGGTTGCCGGTTCGAAGGAGGCGCCGGAAGGTGTTCCACCCGGACGAAAGTGGTCGTTGGCAACTTGGCCGCTGATTCGGACATGATTCGCGAGAACTTTCGAGAAATAAAGCGACCATTTCAAGTTATCCCCATCAACGTCATATGGAGTCTGTAGGAATAAATCTGTTTCGGAAGTGACTTCAGTTTGAGGTTCATTCCTGTTGACCCACGGAGTCTGGGGCATGGGAGAGCCTTCGCTCACCAATTTTCGGTAATCCGGAACAAGTTGGGAGCCATAATATTCAACCTCCAGAGCCAAAACATCCAAGATCTTGAAAGCCGGAATATTGAAGCCAATCATTACGGGGATACGCTCCTGGATTTTGTCGTAAATTCCCGGATAATCCTGAACTCCTAACACTCCGATTTCGCCATATAATTTGAGATCATTTTTTCCCAGGATTCCGCTATTGGGAAAAAGATTCTGGGGGTTGATGGAGAACCTTCCCATAAGTTTGATGCCTTTGTGAGAAGGCCATATATAATTGGTGTATAAAAGGGAATCGAATGGGTTTTCTCTATCCGCCAGGGGAATGACAATGGTGTCTCTGGGGGAGGCAAAAACACGATTGTAACGGTGGGGTATTTGGGACACACCTTCCGCGCTGGGGTCGAATCCATCCGCCTCCGATGGGCTGGTCGCTCCGGGTCGGACCGGTAGGAAATGGTAAAAATTAACCCCGGCTCCGAGTTCGAATAAAGGTGTCGGTTTCCAGGTTCCGACGTAAAGGGCGGAAAAATCGTAAAAAGGCTTCAGGTCTGTTTCACTAGTGAGAATGATGTCTTGCGTGTAGGTCCCAAAGCGGTTTTGCATGCGTGCGCCCAGCATATTTGCCGTGCCCAGCATTTCTTTGGTTTCGAATCCGGATACGAGCAGCCCCGGGTATACGGCTCCTCGTATCAGGTAGAGACCCAGGTTTTTGATGTCATAATCGTACTTATAGGGAAAAAGTCCGAAGTCAAAGCGGTGATTGTAATCCGTTTTGCCTTGCGGAAACCAGGTTAGCCTGCTTTGAGTGGAGAATACGTTTAGGCTCAACTTTACTTTAGCGGCGGCATCAAGGTCTTGCGGCGCCACCAAGGCGCCTTGCAATGGATGCCTTTGGATGGCGCCCAAACCGAAGGCCGCATCGAAATTTTCATTCAGGCTGACAATTCCGGTGAACAGTACCCCTGCATCCTGCATCCAGTTTTTATTGTAATCATTGGCTCCGTTTCCGGTAAGATAGTCAGTACTATGCATGACCATCCCGGACTTCAGCCAACCGGCGCCTTTGAAAACGACATCCACGTTTGAAAAACTATTGGCCATTGTTTTTCCGGATGGCGCAAAAACCATCAAGGCCAAGGGCATTAAAAACCATTTTGAGAGGGAAATCATCTTTAGCATCGATAAATCCGCTTTTTATTTAAAGAAGAAGCCAAGCCTGAACATCATATACCAATCTTCCAAAGTAGTGAATGCTGTTTCCAGCCGTTCGACTTGGGTTGGATCGGAATTGATGTGATTGCTGGGCCGGAAATGATCATTGGCAACTTGGAAACTCACTTTTATGCTCTGACGGAAATTTTTTGAGAGGTAGAGCGACCATTTCCAATTGTCCTTCTGCATGTTATGGACGTCATAGGGATCCCCCCACGGGATATCGGTGCCTTTCACATACGTATTTTCCACCAATTGCCCCCCGATGGTTTCCTGCCTGACCTCGGGCTCCCTGATTCGTCCTCTATATTCTCTGTATTCTTTATTATTCATCGGAATCGGCGAAGCATGGGTCATCAGCAAACGATAGTCGTTTCGGAATGGAGCGCCATACCATTCCACTTCGAGGACAGCTTCGTCCAGGAGACCGAAAGAAGGTATTCCCAGGCCGAACATAAGGGGAATTCGCTCCAGGATATTCGGATAAACACCCTTGTAATCCCGGACTCCGATAATTGCGGCCTCCGCGAAGAACTTGAAGTCCATCGGCCCCCATCCGTCGGCATTCATCCAGGGTTTGGGATCAAAGGACATCCTTGCCATCACCTTGGTTCCTTGATGGGAAAGTAATGTTGTGTCTCCGGAAACCGTATCGATGTAGGCATAGTTTCCGTAATAGGGGTGCGCTTCTTCTCCTGGATTTACCCGATCGACAGGATCGGAAATCTGGAAATCATTTCTATCGGTCAGCTTGGTGGCGCCGGGTTGGACTGCAAGTAAACGATAAAAATTGACTCCAGCACCCAGTTCCAGAATGCCGGCTAATTTTACATTCGCGCTATAGATAAGGGATACGTCAAATATGGGCGGGAGGTCAATTTCACTTCGTAGAATCAAATCATGTGTGAGTATGCTTCCGAGATTGTGTTGGGCATGGATGCCTAAAATATTCCCGATAGTAGGGTCTAGCGATTGCGATTCAAATTCGGAAAAGAGAAAGCCGGGATACACGGGGCCGCGTAGCAGGTATGCTCCCAGATTCCGGTTGTCATGGCTATTCTGAAAAGGGAAAAGACCGAAGTTAAGCACCAGAGGCGGGTTTTCCCTCGACTCCATAAAGTATGTAAAGCGGGCCTCGGTAATGAAAGGCTCGAAGCCGGGGTTGATTTGCGTGGCGCCTAATACCGTGCCTTGAGGTCCGTGGAATTGAAAACCACCCAACCCCATGGCTCCTTGAAGGTTTTCGTCAATGTCCGCCATTACGGTAAACTGCGAGCCCGACCCTTGATGCCAGTTATTGTTGTAATTGTATCCGGGGGATAAAGTATCGGAGCTATGCATAATCCGACCGACTTGAAACCAACCCTTGCCCTGCAGATGCAGCTTGGCGGATTCCTGGGCGATGGAATTTTCAATTAGTATCAAGGGAAGAAGAAAAACAGAGAGAAAGAAGAAGTGCATTTGCCCCTCGTATGGAATGAGCCGCTCGCATCGGAACGGCAATCCGTCACTTTTGTAAGCCCGAATATTTAATTTATGAAGCCGAAAAGTTCAATTTTTTTCAGTTTGAACAATTTTGTAACTGGAAGTTTGATTCTCGGTTCGAACCGTTAATAAATGCACGCCGGGTTGGCTGATTTTTACACTATGCTCATAGTTTCCAGCGCTTCCCATTTTTTGGTAAATAGTCTTTCCAGCAAGGTCGGAAAGGTGCAATTCGTATGCGCTAGGTGAGGTAGCGTGGATCCTTAGAACATTATCGGTAATCGCCCAATTCAGCGAAGGCTGCCCGGGGGATTGACCATGAGGCTGGTTGATTAGAGTCGAACCACATTTCCAATCAGGATATGCATCAAGAGGGTTACCATCCGCTCTTACCTCCCGGACCAATATGGCTTTATACAAATTCGGATTGTTGATGGACCATGCACCCGCTCCTTGATGTATTTGCAGACCGATGTGGCCATTGTGAACCTCCAGAGCGGCTTGATTGGCTGGGTCACGGTAGTGGACCATCTGGTATCCATTGATATAGGTATCAATATAAGGAACGTCGTTATTGTAAATTTTGGCGGCAACCCAATTATAATCATCCGCCTTCCATACCTTGGTGCTCCAGTCGGCCGCCGTCAGATTTTCCCGACCGGCGGTTCCGTTCAAATGCCATTCGCTGCGAAGCGTTATGCTGGTCGGGCTGTTGAACCCGAACGGCTTGTAATTTATTGCGTTGGATGGATTTGTGCGACCCTCACCCCAAATGCCACCTATCGCCTTGGTGGTGCCGGGCACATAATCAATTACCACCTGGTATGCTCTTCCGGCAGTATTCGAACGGAAGAAATAGCCTCCGTCATTTCGCCAATAGGGCTTGATATGGGTTTTGAATTCGACATTCTTGTACTGCCGTTTGGTATAAATAAGGCCACCTCTTCTATCGGTGCTTTGATCCGAATGGAGGAGTTTATCCGCCACCCACCATCGGCTATTGTCGCCATGCCTTTGTCCGGAGGGATTGAAAAAATATTTGGTCACCGACTCACCGGTACCGTCAAAAAGGGAAAACCACCCTGGGTCTTCTTCGCAAGCCGGCATTCCCGGACCGGGATCCGCACCGGCATTTCTGGAAAGATTGAGCATCGTTTGAGAATGCGTAGATGATGCTCCTGCCAGGAGTATGCAAATTAAGGGTAAAATTGCTTGTTTCATTAAGAAAACCTCATTTTAAGTCGCTCGGGAAAGGCTAGTAATGAATCGGAATACCAGTAAGATAGCACGAAAAACGGCATTGTGGGGGCAGATTTCTGAGAAAATTGAGACGTCGCAATTTTTTTTGATAAACGTTGGAAATTTCTGGAAAGATTGCTCAAAAAGCAAAAATTTTTAGTCACAAAAACTGTTTTTTTAAGAAAACGCTAGGTGTCGGGCATGAGCACGCTACTCTAGGCGGACCACTTTCTTCCGCCGAGCCTCGGGCTTTTATCCGGAAAAGCCGTTGGGAATGTCGTCAAGATAGATCTGGTGGAGGCAGGGGTAAGTTTTTGAACGAGTTTTTTTTCGGCTGGGTAACCAGCGGATAAAGGTATGATCCTCCTGGTAATGAATTAACGCGTGCTCACCCATCCATTCCATTTGGAAACCTGAGTACTTGATGGTTTTGGTCGGTCAATTGTTTAAAAAGCCTTTTGTGTCATCAGGTGAATTCATTGCTCTTCCCCTTCAAGGTATTCGCGATTCGGAGCCGGTACCTCTAGAAGTTGTTAAATTGGCTGGCATGTCCAATCGACTGGCGCAATTGGCGCTTGTACTCGCGCTCTCATCGTTTTGGGCAGGTTGCTCACCCCGTAAAAATGAGGGCGGCGGCTTTCAGCTTCAGCCTCTCGAAACAATTTACTCAGGTACTGGTGTCTTCTCACAATTGGTGGTTGATGATAAGCGACAATTATTGCTTGATTCCATTGCTCAAGTGGTTAGGGACCTTGATTTTCTTACGGGGAAAGAGCAACGGTCGCTGGCGAATCTGAAGACACACTACCCATATTCCCATACCATTTTTCCTCCCGCTTTTACGCCGCCCACTTTTTCATGGTCAGATTCATCCACGCAATCCGATTTCTGGTTAATCGAAGGAACTTCGGAGGACGGCCATCTTTTCCATACTGTTACCTTAAGTCCCATTCTGCCACCGCCAGTCATTGATTCAAGCGCAATCCCCACAGATGCCCCCATGGAGATTCCCGATCCGAACCGGTTCAAGAACTGGATTCCACCCGAACAGATATGGAGTCTGATGCAAAAGGCCTCGCGGGAAAAATGGCTTACTCTCAGAATTTCCGGCTTCCATCGCGACCAGCCATTTTCTCCCCTGTCTCAGGGAAAGTTTGTTTTCAAAACCTCAAATGATTCCGTGACATCACCGATTTTCTACCGCGATGTGCCTATCATGCCCACGAAAAATGAGACGGGAAGGATACAACCACTTACCAGCACGGCGGAAGGCTTGATCAAATGGAGCCTCCGGGATGTTACCCGGCCAGACAACAGAACGATAATTCCGAGTCTCCCCACATGCGCCAATTGCCATTCCTTCTCACGCGACGGTTCGACCATGGGGATGGATTTGGATGGGCCCCAATCGGATAAAGGCGGATACGGCCTTGCCAAAGTTGCAAGAGAAATGGATATCGGCCGCAAGGATATATTCAGTTGGAATCATGACTTTAAGACGAAACCGAAGGGCAGCAAAACCATTGGCTTTCTATCCCAGGTTTCTCCGGAAGGGGACTATGTCATTACTACCGTTAACGAAGCGGTATACATCAATAATTTCCTCAACCATCGCTATATCCAGGTTTTTTACCCGACTCGCGGAGTATTGGCCTATTATTCAAAGCGAACGGGGAAAATCCAAACTCTTCCAGGCGCTGACGACAGCTCATTCGTCCATTGCAATCCAACCTGGAGTCCGGACGGGAAATACCTCGTCTTTTCCCGCGCCCGCGCCAAAGACCCTTATGCACCCGGACAACCGGATCCGAAGTTCCCCAATGATTCCAACGAGACTCAAATCCAATACAATCTTTACAGAATCCCATTCAATGGTGGGCGAGGGGGGAAAGCGGAACCTATTACCGGCGCTTCTTATAATGGAATGAGTAATACCTTTCCGAAAATCTCACCGGACGGCCGCTTTATTGTTTACGTACAATGCCGCAATGGGCAGCTTTTGCGTCCGGACGGAAAATTGTGGATAGTCCCGATTGAAGGGGGGGAAGCCCGGCTTATGAATTGCAATACCCCCGAGATGAATTCGTGGCATAGTTTTTCGCCCGATGGCCGGTGGATGGTATTTTCTTCCAAGGGATTTTCGCACTATACCCAAATGTTCCTGACGCATATCAACGAAGACGGAGAGGATAGCCCTCCCGTTCTCATCCCTAATGCCACCGCGGCTAATCGGGCCGTGAACCTTCCCGAATTCGTAAATATCGGATACGACGATTTGTACAAGATTGATGTATCGGGAGTCAACCATTTGCAATACATGCAAGATGCGAGGGAATTGCTTGAAAGGAATAATCCCATTGATGCCCAGGCCCGGATGCGTCAAGCGCTTAAAGAGGAGTTGGAAGACATGAAGTTCCGCTCGGAAGTCCAGCTGCTGCTCGGCTGGTTGCACACTAACGTGGATTCGGGGTTGGCGTTAACTCGGGAGGCAATTCGTTCCGATCCTAAAAATTCGGTTGCCCATTATAATTTAGGGGTGTTCCACGAGGGACAACAAAAAATCACGCAAGCCGTGCGCAGCTACCAGGATTGTCTGGAACTCGATCCTGACAATTACTGGGCCATGGCCCGCCTGTCCCGGATCTACATGCAAGAGGACGCGCCGGGGATCCGTGATTATGAGAAAGCGATTGAATGGGCTGAGAAGGCTAATCGAACTTCCAAATATCGGGAGCCTTCAATCCTGAAAACATTGGCTAGAGCCTATTCCGAAAGCCGTCGATTTCGTGAAGCCATAGAGACCGCCTCAGTGGGGCTCAATTTGGCGATTCAGGCTGGCCTTCAGAATGAAATCGTAGAACTGGAACACGAAATCCAACGCTACCAAGCGAATCGCCCTTTCAGCTCCGTCGTAGAACCTTTGCGTCCCGGAAGACCCAAATAAAGCAAATCGACTTTCGGCCGATATCGGTTGAATGGAACTGATAACCCGTATTTCCAAAAAAACAGAATCGGATTTGAAGCGGACGGGGCGCCAACCTCGCCTGAATTTAAACTCTATCTGAGCCTAAAAGAGGTATAATAGAGGAGCAGAAAAGTCTCGGGCTTTTTAAGTGCAAATTTGAAAGGTTATACCATTTTGCCGTATTTCCCCATCGATTTTGCCACCCTAAACCGGAAATGGGAGCTATTATATGGGAACGCCGAAAAAATAGGTACGTATAAATTTTTAAGGAATCGATTACTTTTTAATATCCGGCTCTGCATATCGCGGCCTCAATAAGGAGATGTTTCATGAAACTTGGCCATCTAATCAGGAGTCACCAACTCAGCTTTTTGAACTTAAGGTTTGTTTGTCTTCTGGCCGCGAGCGCGGCGCTGCTCGCGCCTCAGACGGTCAAGGCGCAATGCGCCGTTAAGGATAGCGACTTCAAATTGGTTTCGCTGCAACGGAGCCTGGCTGAGCCCATGGTGATCGACATCGATGCCCATGACCGGGTTTTCATTGCCGAACGGCGTACCGGGAACCTCAAAATTTATAACCCTAAAACTGAAAAAACCGTTATAGCCGCAACCATCCAGGATTTATACAGGGTAAACAAAAGGCAAAGCGCTGGCTTTCTCGGATTGGCTCTTCATCCCAATTTCGAAGTCAACAAACACCTGTTCATATTGTATACGCCCGCATCTCCCATCGATTCGGGTTTGATAAGGTTGTCCAGGGTCACTGTGCAGGGCGATGCCGTCAACATGGCCACCGAAAAGGTCGTGGCGGAATTTCCCATGAGTTTTGAATGCTGTCACCAAGCCGGCGACATCAAATTCGGCCAGAACAATCAATTGTTCATTGGTACGGGTAATAATCGCACCGGCGTTGATTTCAAAGGGTCTGCGGATATTTCTCCCAATCCTATGAGCTATGCCGGAAAAATTCTCCGTATTAAAATTGAAGACAATGGTACCTATTCCATTCCGGCGGGCAACCTCTATTCCGATCCCAAAGACGGGCTTCCGGAAATTTATGTTTCGGGGACCCGCAATCCTTATCGTCTCGGCGTGGACAAGAAAACCAATTGGTTGTATTGGGGTGAAGTGGGACCGGACGGGCCTCGCAGGGAAGAGATGAACCAGGCGCGAGCCGCGGGATTTTTCGGCTATCCCTATTTCTTTGGTCAAAATGAACCGACTGTAGCCGACTTCAGCGGTCAAAAGGCCAATGCGCCGACTTATAAAGGAAAAGCGTTGCCCCCTGCTCAACCGGCCCTGATTGCCTATGCGCTCCAACAGGGCTCACTGCTCTTGAATAAAGCCGGAGACACCAAAAAACTTGAGATCCAAGGTTCTTGCGCCTACAGCGGACCGATTTATCATTTCGATCCCTCATCGCCATCCAAAACCCGTGTTCCGGAGGTTTGGGACAAGCGTTGGTTTACCTTGGATATGAAAGCCAAATGGTTCAGCACCGTCTCCTTTACCGAAGATGGATATGTTAAAAACTTCGAACATATCCTTTCCAATCTTGGTACGGACATTCTTCCCCGCGACAACCTCATGTATTTAGGCATTTCACCTCGTGGTGATATGTACATCCTGGAATATGGCGCTACCTGGCGGACAAACAACGGAAACTCAGGCCTTTTCAAAGTCGAATACACCGGAAATTGTAACCCTGTCGGAAACGAAGCGGAATGGCTGGCTAAACAGACTGTCTCCATTCATCGCGAACGGCTTGCTTCCCAAGGTCTGGTTCCCCATGCGATTCCCGTGGATGCGCGCCGCGTACTTCTCCCGGCAGGGGCGACCAGCGTGGAATTGTACGACTTGCAGGGCAAGCTCGTTTGGAGCCGGAACAATATCGCCGTCCCGGCTTCGGGATGGGTGGAAATCCCTTCCAACTTGAATCGCACCGGACTCCTGTTCGCGCGCTTCCCGGATATGAAATCGAAGCTCTAAGCGGATAATCCTTTCCCCTCCAAAAAGAGAGCCCTTTCGCAGGGGGCTCTCTTTTTTTATTTACATGCGCATGCAGCCATCTACCCCTACCGCTTTACGTCGATCCGCCGGCCTCATCTTTCTGCTGTCACTGGGAGTGCTCGCCGCCGCCGTGCTTCCCGGGATCTACACCGGGGTCGGCCTGGATGCCTGGAGCTTGCTCCGCATCCTCCTGGGTATAGGCATCCTCCTCGCTTCTCTGTGGCTGTTCTCCATCGCCGGTAAAATCGGGAATGCGCAACCTGCTCCCACGGCGCCAGCGCAGGTAGCCCCGGCCGCACCACCCGCCGCCGCAGCTAAAAATCAATCCGGCGCCGAAGCCGTCCTCTTCTTATCCCTGCTCCAGGAGAAAGGCCGTTTCGTCGACTTTCTCATGGAAGATGTCTCCGCCTACTCTAATGAACAGGTTGGCGCCGCCGCGCGCGTGGTCCATCAAGGGTGCCGGGAAGTGGTGAACGAAGCGTTCTCACCGGGCCCCGTTTCACCGGTACCGGAAAGTTCGGCCATAACCCTTGAAGCGGGCTATGATGCTGGGGAGTTTCGCGTGGTCGGGAAAGTCGACGGCGCCTCTCCTCTCAACGGCAAGGTGGTGCATAAAGGCTGGCGCGCTAATCATATCAAATTGCCGCGTCGACAGGGTAACGGTGATGTCACTCCGAATCCGGTAATTGTTCCCGCCGAAATTACCGTCTAGATCGGGATCATGGAAAAAACCCAGGTTTTAGGCATCGATCTCGGAACCAGCAATTGCGCCATGGCGCTGGCGGACAAAGGCCCCGCGCGCATGCTGGAAATCACCCAAGTGCTGGGACCCAACCGTGTCGGCGAGAAAAATACCTTCGCTTCCGCCCTGTATTTTCCCACCCCGGGGCAATTCCCTCCGCATAGCCTTCGACCTCCCTGGCTCGAAGTCGAGCCCACCCATGTCGCGGGAGATTTCGCCCGCGAAATCGGATCCCAGGTTCCTGACCGTTTGGTTACCTCGGCCAAGTCCTGGCTTTCCCATCGCCTGATTGACCCCACTCAACCCCTCTTGCCATGGGGTTCGACGCATAGCGACCGGAAGCTCTCGCCTTTCGAAGCCTCCCGCCTGTATTTGGAGCACCTCAAACAGGCCTATCTGTCTGAGCGCGCGAGGAACGGAGAAAACCCAGCCTGGGATAGCGTACAAACCGTATTGACGATACCGGCTTCCTTTGATGAAGTGGCGCGCAAAATCACTGCGCAGGCGGCCGAAGCGGCTGGTTTAGGCTCCCAGGTCGTTCTCCTGGAAGAACCGCAAGCCGCCTTCTATGCCTGGTTGGATACCGTCGGTCCGGCCTGGCGCGAACAGGTAAGACCCGGAGACACGGTTTTAGTTTGTGATGTCGGTGGTGGTACCACTGATTTCAGCCTCATCTCCGTTTCCGAAAAAGGCGGTGATCTCGAATTGGAGCGGGTCAGCGTGGGACGCCACATACTTCTCGGCGGCGACAATATGGATTTGGCCCTGGCCTACACCCTGAGGGCACAGCTTGACGAGGCAGGCCATTCGCTCGATGACTGGCAATTCCAAGTCCTGGTTCATGCGGCTCGGAGCGCCAAGGAAAACCTTTTCGAAAACCCGGGAATGCCGGAAGTGCCAATCTCCGTGCCTTCACGCGGATCCGGACTCTTCGCGGGAACGGTGGCGACTACCCTGCCGCGGAACCTGTTGGAGACGGTAGTCATCGACGGCTTTTTCGCGCTCACCCGCTTCGACGAAATGCCCGCTGAGCGATCCAGCGTGGGACTCACCGAATTGGGCTTGCCCTACGAAGCCGATGCCGTTATCAGCAAACACCTGGCTGCTTTTCTTCGCCGCACTCCTGCGGGCGCGAAACCCGGCGCGGCCGTGCTTCCCGATGCGGTGCTGTTCAATGGAGGCGTATTCCGATCCGAGGCCCTGCGTGCCCGTGTCTTGGAGCTGTTGCGTGCCTGGAATCCGGAAAAACCAGCGCGCGAACTTGCGGGCGGAGATCCCGACCTGGCGGTGGCCAGAGGGGCGGCGGTTTACGGCCGAACCAAAATCAGCGGCAAAGGGCCACGAATCCGCGCCGGAGCTTCCCGCAGCTATTACATCGGCCTGGATACGGCCATGCCGGCCATTCCCGGCTACCGTCCTCCCGTGAAGGCGCTGTGCGTTGTTCCGCAAGGCATGGAGGAAGGGAGCGAGGCGATTTTGCAAGACAAGGAGTTCGGACTGATGACCGGTGTTCCGGTCACTTTCCGATTCTTCAGCTCAGCGGTACGCACCCGCGATGCCATCGGCACGGTGGTAGCCAATGCGGAAAAAGAGTTGGAGGAAACCTCCAAACTCGAAATGGAAGTACCGCAGGTAGAAGGCTTGGGAGATAGCGCCCTGGTACCCGTCCAGCTCCATGCCCGGCTCTCCGAATTGGGTACCTTGGAGTTGTGGTTACAGCGCGTGGAATCGGACCAACGTTGGGAATTGCATTTCAATGTGCGGACCGAATAAAACCCAAGCCCGGCATAGTCCCTGGCGAAATGACCTCGCCTGGCGGGTCGATCGGAAAATCGAGGAATATTGTATAGATTTTTCGAAAGCCACATCTCTCAACCGGCTTTCCCGGTCTAATTTCAAGGAGGCGACATCCCATGGGCTACAAACTTTTCCTAATCACCGTCATTTGCGTGGCTACAGCCAGCCTTTTTTCGGCCTCTTTGGAGGTACTTTTCAACATAAAAAACCAGCAGAGAAAGATGTTCAGGGTGAGACTGGTGGAAAAGGATACGGGCAAGGAAATCTTCTATGATAAAACGGATATTTATCCCGATGACGGAATTTTCTGGGTAGGCTTCGGAAATATTCTGGAAATAGGCAAAACCTACCATCTGGATTATTACATGGATGTAAATAAAAACGGCAAATACGATGGGCCTCCCACCGATCATGCCTGGCGCACGGAATTACCTGCCGTTACGGGAGATATAGATACCACCATCAGTCCCAACACCAATTTCACGGATGTGAAATTTCCGCCCAATTCCTCCGTGGTGGGCCTGTGGCGCATGCCCCAGGCGGCTAGGGTTCCCAACGGGGAAAAAGGTTTGCTCGAGGTCTTCGATGCGCGCGGCAGATCGATGGAGGCGGAAAAGCCGGGTGCAGCAGCAACGACTAAGGGTGGCTCCGGTTTCACGGTAATCCGGGAACGATCCCTTCCCACCTCCCCCTGAAGTCAAACTGAAATCACCACGCTTCCAATATTCCATCGGCATCGATTTGGGAACCAGCAATTGCGCGCTGGCCTTCGTCGATTTGCGTCGGCCCGAAGCGGAATCGAAAATACTGGCGCTGGAACAGTGGCAAAGCGAGAGCCGAAGCATA
Organism: Fibrobacteria bacterium; assembly: GCA_041746255.1. GTDB lineage: Bacteria > Fibrobacterota > Fibrobacteria > UBA11236 > UBA11236 > JBGTHM01. The sequence goes on from JBGTHM010000046.1 coordinate 12,860, forward strand.
ACGCTCGATTTGCTTCCCTCTTTCGCATACTTTCCCCGCGAACCTTTCCCTGAGGCTGGAAATAGCGCCGGTGACGCCGCCCCGGGCGGGGCTTCGGCCTTGCCGGACGGATCCAAACCTGTGGTCGGGTTGTATGCCCGGGATATTTCGGCCCAGGAGCCTGAGAGGGTTATCGCTTCCGCCAAGTCCTGGCTTATCCATGCGGGCGTGGATCGCAGGGCGCGCCTGCTCCCCTGGGCTTCGCGCGAAATCCCCGAGGCGCGCAAACTCTCCCCGGTGGCGGCCTGCGCGCTCTATCTGAATTACCTGAAGACCCTGTGGGATCGTGAAATGGCCGGTGGAGACGAACGCACCGCTTTTAACCGCCAACATATCGTCATCACGGTACCGGCATCCTTCGATCAAGCCGCCCAGCGGCTCACGCTTGAATCGGCGCGCATGGCGGGATTTCCCGCCGAGGTGCGGCTGTTGGAAGAGCCTCAGGCCGCGTTCCATGCCTGGCTGGAAAAGCATCCCGAGTCGCGCGCCTTGCGGACCGCCCTCGGCGCGGAAACCGGTGATGCCCTGGGAGGGGAGAAACGGGTTTTGGTTTGTGATATCGGAGGCGGAACCACGGATTTCAGCCTGTTTTCCATCGGATTCCACCGTGACGATTCCGCGCAGATTCGTCGCATCGCGGTAAGCGACCATATTTTACTGGGCGGCGACAATATCGATTTGGCCTTGGCCCGGCTTTTGGAATCGCGTTCCGGCGTGGAGGGGGGGCATTTGGATCCCCGGGCCTGGCAAAGGCTGGTAGCCGAGTCGCGGCATTTGAAGGAGCGGGTATTGGACTCGCTTTCAAAGGACCGGGTCTTCGACTCAAATACGGAATACAAAATCGGTGTCAGCGAATCGGGAGGCAATCTTTTTACCCAAGCCCGTACCGCCGTCGTTACGGGTAAAGAAATCCTCGCCTTACTCGACGAGGGATTTTTTCCTTCCGTCGAGATGGGAGATAAACTGCAAGGCGCGGAAGCGGGGTTTCGTGAAATGGGGTTACCCTATGCCCGCGATGCGGCGATAACCCGTCATCTGGCCGCTTTTCTCCGTGGGGCGGAGGGCGGCGCCGACGGAAAACCCCGGGTCGTAGACGCAGTGCTTTTTAACGGGGGCTCCCTGACTCCGCTCTACCTGCAAGCGAAATTACTCGCGCTTATCGCCTCGTGGCAGAAGGGGCAACGGCCGGTTGCCCTGGAGAACCGGGAACTGGATTTGGCCGTGGCCCGCGGGGCGGCACGGTACGGTTCCCATGCAGCCCTGGGAATCAAACCCCGTATCCTGGGAGGTACTGCTCATGCCTATTACCTGGAAGTGGCCGCCCAGGAAAAGCGCGATGCCAAATACCTGCTGTGCATATTACCCCTGGGCACCGAAACCGACCATGTGCAACGCATCGAAAAACTGGAATTGCGTTTGACGCTGAACCGTCCGGTCGAGTTCCGCCTCTACCATTCCTCGCGCCGCCCCAAGGATCAAACCGGAAATATCGTGCGCTATCTTCCGGGGGAATTCAAGCAGTTGCCTTCCCTGCATACGGTGGCGCGCCTCGAGACGGACAAGGCGCGCGCCCTGGGTTCCGCCGACATTTCCGTAGGCCTACAAGCCCTGCTCAATAACCTGGGACTGCTTCGCGTCTACCTGGTATCCGATGACAAACGCCTGCGCCCCGCCCAGCGGTGGGAATTGGAATTCGACATGCGTGCGCAGGGCAAGCAGGAGCATACCGACGAGTCGGCCGCCCCTTCCGAATCCGAAAGGGAACTCTCTCCCGAAGCTAAGGAAAAGGCATTTACCCGGCTCTCCCAACCCTATCCCATGGGCGGTTTGCGCGAGCTGGAGGAAATGCTGGGGAAAAAGCGTCAAGCCTGGCCTCGCTCCTGGTTAAGGTCGTTCTGGGAGCCGCATTATGGCTGGTTTACCCGCCGCGATATCAGTCCCGACTATGAGGCCTCATGGCTGAATGCAGCCGGGTTTTTACTCAGGCCGGGATATGGAGCCCCTTTTGACGATTACCGCATGGATCAACTCTGGCATGTACAGGCGGTGGGTCTGGCTTTCCCCCGCGCCAAGGCGGTACGGATGCAGTTTTGGTTACTCTGGCGCCGCGTCGCCGGGGGCCTCAATGCCGAAAGGCAAATCGCAATTTATTCCGAAGCCCGGCCGGTTTTGGCAGGTAATTCCAAGCAGGCGGACGAGGCGGTCGGCATGGCCTGCGCCTTTGAACGTCTGCCCATGGAATTGCGTTTGGAATTGTTGGATATGTTGCTGACGGGAATCGGCCACCGGACCGAAGGGCATTTGCTGCATTACCTCTGGGCACTGGGACGATTGCTAAGCCGAGTGTCCCTATATGCCGGCCAGGAGTCCGTGCTCCCGCCGTCGGCGGTGGAAAAGGCATTCGCCTATTTCCAGGATAGGGATTGGACGGAAAGTCGCCTGGGCTATCTGGGCACCGTCTTCGTCCAGGCTTGCCGCCTGACCAACCATAGGGCCCTCGACATCTCGCCGTCTCTCCGTGGGGCCGTGGTGGAAAAAATGCGGTCTTCCGGCGTCAATCCCCAGGTACTGCGGCCGGTAACGGAATTCATCCCGGTCGAGCAGGAAGACTTGCAAACCCTCTTCGGAGAGTCGCTCCCCTTGGGGCTGATTCTGCAACAATTTTCTTGAGCCGGATATGGAGGTTACCAAACGGCTGAATCGAATAAACGACCAAATAAACGTTTAAATGCCCCAAAAAGGCTTAAAATTTACTTTAGGGTACATATCCAACAGATTATTGGCTTTGTAATGGACAGATCTGAGTTAAATTAACGACTATATCCGGGTAAACTCATCCAATTTGAGTGCCTGCACTTGTTTTACTTCGCTTCGGGAGAGACCATGGGCCACCAAAATTCAAGCAAAATATTCAGGGCATTCACCGGAACCTTACTGGTTTCCTTGAGCCTGGCGCTGGTCCCGGGAGCGGCCCCCGGCCTCGCTCAAACGCCTAAGAATGATCCCCATCCCAGCTACACCTTCCACAATATGCGCCCGAACGATTTTGAACCCCTCGTCGGAGGCATCGATTGGCTTTCCGACGGCCGCATGGTCTTGGCCCATTGGGGAGTCGACATGAAAGTGGAAGGAAAAGTCTACATCCTCACCGGCATGGCTGGAACCGACCGTTCCCAGGTGAAGTGGACGGAGTTCGCCACCGGCCTCAAGGAGCCGCTGGGGCTCGTTGTTGTTAACGATATCATCCATGTCTTTTGCAAGGACGGCTTGTGGAAGCTCACCGATCCCAACAACAATGGAAAATCCGAGGGGAATGAGAAAATAAAATTGGTTTCCGGGTGGAGTTATCCTGCCAAAGCGGGTGGCGGGGAACGGTGGCATTTGTTCAACTTCGGGCTGGTTCAAAAAGACGGGTTATTCTACGGCAATCTAGGCGGGGAATTTCCTCCCAGTACTACGCAGGGAAAGGACAGAGGCAGTTTGATTAGTATGGATGCCGAAAAGGGGACCTTCAAAGTGCTGACCGGCGGGCTTCGCACCCCGAACGGTCTTGTCATTGGGCCGGAAGGAGAATTCTTCGGTACGGATAACCAAGGACATTATCAGTCGAGTAATAAGCTGAATAATTTCCGCGAGGGGCGCAATTACGGCATGCCCAACGACCCCGCGCATCCTTACGACGTGAAAAATGTTCCGACATCTCCGCCGGCCATATGGTTACAACAGGGCGAGATGTCGAATTCTCCGTCCGATCCGGTGTACATCACCGAAGGAACCTATGCCGGTCAAATGCTGGTAGGTGATGTACGAAACGGTTATTTACTGAGAATGTCGCTGGAAAAAGTGGATAACGAGTGGCAAGGGGCCGCATATCTGTTCGGCGGAGGTTTCGAAGCGGGGATTAATCGTATCAAATTCGGTCCCGATGGACATCTCTACGTAGGCCAAATCGGCGATAAAGCGCGTGTCAGCTGGAATTTCAAAAACAAGTTGCATGGATTCAGCAAAATGGTAAACAACGGGAAACTTACCCATGAAATCCTGGCGGTGCGTTCGCGTTCCGGCGGAATGGAAATCGAATTCACCAAACCTCTGGAGAATGCCGCATCCCAAATCGCGAAATATCAAGTCCGCTCCTGGGTGAACTTGCATGGTCAACAGACTTATGGCGCTGGAGCCAAACAGAACGTTAAGGACCACACTGTTAAATCGGTAACGGTGTCGCCGGATAAGAAAAAAGTGATGTTGGCCATTGACGATTTGCAAAAGGGCAGGGTGATCTATATCAAGGCTGGTGTGAATTCCTCTACCGGCGAAACTCCATGGGCATCAGAGGCATGGTACACCTTGAATTTCATCTCGAACACCGATGCCTTCACAACCTCAATCGTGGACAGCCGATTGAAATCGCCGGAATTTCTGGCCAACAAGTTGAAATTGACTCGTCAGAACGGTCAATTACAAGTTCAAGTGCCCTTCGAACAGGCTTTTTCCGTAACCTTGCGTGATTTGCAGGGCAAGGAATTGGCGGTTAAACGCGGCGATGCCCCGACTCTGGTTCAGTTTTCGCTCGAAAATCGGGCGCGAGGCACCTACTTCGTAGAGACCCAAGTAGACGGGCAGCGGTTCGTACGCTCATTCGTCCTGCATTAATCGGTTTTTCAACGAGAAAATTCCACGCCTGGAATCCCCGGGCGTGGTTTCCTATACTTCCATTCATTCCACCGCTTTAGCACGGGCATATCCCGTCAGGACGAATGTTTATGGAGAATGAACCGAATCGTAACCGCAATCGAGACCGAACCCGTCGCAATAGACCCGTAGGTGGAAGGGAAGAACGCGGCGAACGTCCCGGTCGGCTGGATTACAATGCCTATGCAGAACATTCCGTGACGCCAGCGGCGCCCCGGCAACGCCGGTGGTCGAGCCTTACCGCTAAAATGGCGTTGCTTGCCTTGTTTCTGGTGGTACTGGGGTCGCTGGGCGCCTGGCTTTTCTCGGGTGTCGCGCCCTGGCATCAAGCCGGCGAGGTCGCCTACAAGCAGCAGGAATACCGGGAAGAACTCCGAGCGAGAGAGCAACGGGTGCAACGCATAGAGCGGCATAACCGCCTCGGTAATTTATTTCTGAGCCGGGGACAGGCATCTGCGGCCGGACAGGAATTTAAAAGCGCTCTGGAACTCGATCCCAAGGGAGTGGAAGCGCAATTGGGTAAGTTCAAGGCGGAAATTTTTGAACCTATCGAGCGGGGAGAGAATGCGCCCGAGGTTTTCACATCCCGCCTGGAATTCGCCCTTGCCGAAAATCCCGAGGATGCGCATATCCATGCCTATTTGGGTCATGTCTACCTGACCCTGAATCCGGCTAAATCCGAAACTTTATTCCGTAAGTCCCTATCGCTCGATCCAGACGTTTCCACCGCCTATGTGGGCTTGGGTACTCTTTTCGACCAGCGACAAAGGTCGGATTCGGCTATTCACTATTATGAAAAGGCAGTTGCCGTTTCGGAATGGAACCAACCCGGATTACTTCTTCTCGGCAGTCAATATTTGCGTATGGGCGAAAATCAGAAGGCCCTGGAGAAATTCGATGTGCTTTTAGGCCTTGACCCTCAATACCTGCTGGCCCATTTTTACCGGGCCCTGGCCTTGGTGCGTGACGGCCGATGGGATGACGCTTCTGTTGCCTTAAAGCAAGTCCTGTCCTTGGCGGAACAAGATGCAGTCATGGGCCAAACGAAAAATGCGGGAAAGTGGATTTTTAACCGCGAAGAGGGGAGCATAACCATGGCCACCTCGGCGGAAAAGGCTTTTTATGCGCGGGCATTGTCCGGCGTTGTGGCGCATATGCAGGGCAGGACTCAGGAAAGCAGGGACCATCTGGGTAGCCTAGCCGGTTTGGAAACCGGCAAGAAAAAGGAATTGCTGGCCCTGGCCGGTTCCGATTTGGGCTTTTCCTGCTCCGGGGATGATTCCTGCATCCGCAAACTCGCCGAATTCCGATCTCGCAACTCGCTCCCCTAGCCGGAAGGAGCGGTCCTCACGATTAGATTTCCGGACCGCCAGCTTTTCCTTGAGCCAGGATGCCGCCAAGAGTAGAATGGATCTTCGGGGGTAGAACCCCTAAATTCATTCGGGCCGCAGTAACAATCGGTCTCAAGGGGTGTGAGTATGGTAGAGAGCCGGTTCTCCGCATCACGAAAACGCCAACTCATGGGTTTGGCTCTGCTATTCATCTTCGTTGGCGCGTGGTTGTTAGCCAACGACTCGCTCAACACCGCGACCATCGCCGTGGACGGTCCCGAAGGGGAAGGCTGGAAACATCTGGCCATTTCCAAATGGGCGGCGCTTTCGCCCTTGTTGTTCGGCGGTTTCTTCCTCGTTTTGGGAATGGGGTTAATTCGTCTGCGCGTCATTCTTAACGGCTTGTTTATCCGGTTGGAACCGGAGTCGTTGAGTTATTCCTGGATTGTCACTTCCGGACGACGTTTCCACCTTCCCAGGATCAAAACCGGAACTATCGAATTAAATAAAATAGCCTTGATTGCTACTGGTGATTTCGCTCCCAAACCCTTTCTAATCGCCATCTCCAATTCCGATTACCTCTTTGTCGATTCCGCGGTCGAAAATCGGAAATTATTGGAATACGAGCTCAAAAAAAACATTTCCCATTTTCAAACGGCATAGCCTTCGCTTGGATTCGGAGAACCGGACCGCTGGAAAAAAAGCAGGGGTAACGGGTGATGGGGCAATAAATCCCGTGGCTAGTATCGGCCACCATTCAATTCGGCCTAAAAATCTCAAAAAAACGATATTTGGGGCAGGGTTATCAAGGTTCAATGACCGGGTGTATTATCAAAAAAACGAATTATTACAGGAAACGGCTTTTTTCCAACGTAATTTCGCCAGAGATAAGGCAGATTCTTATAGAAGTTGATACGTGAGAATAAATGTGCTCGTTCATTTTCACATCGCAAGGAAGAAAATCATGTCCGTAAGAAATCCCAATGGTAAATCTATGATTCTACCCCTCACAATACTCTGCTTGGCCTTGCTCCCTGCTTTGACCCAAGCGGCGAATGAGGTAAAGACTTTGAACGGCCCGACCCGCATCAACAACTGGGGCTCTTATTCGCTTTCCGTGGAATATGCTGCGGATAAGGATGACAACCTCGCGTTGAATTTGAAGCGCACCTCCGATGGCAAGATTTTCGGCACGGCCTCTGTTCCCGCCAAAGCCGGAACGGGAACCCTTACCCTGGAATTGAACGTCACCGGCAAGCCTCCTTATGGCGACGGTTATGTCTGGGAGGCGGCGATTGGCGGTCCGTCCCCGATAAAGGGCGGCAATCTTTCCGTCCGGTCCTTTTTGAACGTGGCCAAAGGATCCGGAAACACTTGGCTGATAAGCGCTTCCAAGGGCTATCGTGTGGAGGTGATTTCTTCGGATGGCGCCATCGTCGAAACCCGATTTGCGGATGCATCGCCAAGCTACAGTTGGACGGCGGGGAATGCGGGGGTCTATATCATTCGCGCCTCTAAGGACGGACATCAAATGCTTCAACAGGTAGTCGCCACGCAGCAGCGGTAAAGGGAATGAAAATGATCAGGACACAAATACTCAATAATGCGCGTACCCAGGCCGCCGGCCTGTTCTTGGCCGTAATACTTTTCGGCGGAACCGAGGCCGCGCAAAAGCAAAAGCCGGTGGAGATCGCCAAGCCCAATATCATCCACTTCATTCTGGACGATTGGGGTTATTACGAGCTTTCCTCCATGGGGAGCAAAGAACTCAAAACCCCGTATATCGACAAACTCGCTCAGGAAGGGATGAGGTTTACCCAGGCATTGGCGGGTGGTTCCTACTGCGCCCCTACCCGGGCTTCCTTGATGACCGGGTTTCATTTAGGGCATTCGATAATAAAAGACAATAAACCGGAACAAACCCTGCGCACCACGGACGTGACCATTCCCATGATTTTAAAACAGGCCGGGTACGTTACGGGTGGCTTCGGTAAATGGGGTATCGGTGATGTCGGAACCCATAGTTCACCGGATAAGAAAGGGTTCGATTACTTTTACGGCTATTACCATCAGATTCATGCCCATACCTATTTTCCCGAGTATCTGATTCGCAATGGAGTCAAGGAAACTCTTCCAGGCAACCAAAAGTTGGCTGGGGAAGAAAAAAACGCCTACGGAAATTATTTCAAAGGCCAAACATTTTCCCACGACTTGATTTTCGCGGAAACCAAAAAATGGCTTTCCGCCAACAAAAACAAATCCTTTTACCTCTATGCACCCTGGACTCTTCCGCACGGATTATTCGGCATTACCGACGACCACCCCTTTTGGCTGAAGTATAAAGACAAACCTTGGACCGCCGGGAACCAACGAGACACCGATGCGCGCGTCTACGCGGCGATGGTGGAGATGTTTGACGCCCACATAGGGGAGATCATCGATTCTCTGAAGCATTGGGGAGTGGAACAAAACACCATGGTTCTCATCACCGGCGATAACGGCGCCCATGCCCGGTTTCCCTCCAATAAATCAGGGGAGCAAAAAAGTTGGCCCGGGGGTTTCTTCCGGCCCAATCATGATCCGAAGAGCAATGATTTCTTCCGGGGACGAAAAGGAGAATTAACTGAAGGGGGATTACGAGTTCCCACAATTACCTGGTGGCCGGGCAAAATCAAACCGGGCCAGGTGAGCGACATGCTTTGCTATTTCCCCGATTATCTGCCGACCTTTGCGGAAATTGCGGGCATAACACCCCCTGAAAAGATTGACGGCATCTCCATCCTTCCGACCTTGATTGGAGAGCAGGCTGCGGGCCGACCGCAGAAACAGCATGAGTATCTTTTTTGGCTCAATGGTACCGAACAGGCGGTGCGAATGGGAAATTGGAAATTAATTATTTCCGGTAATAATAGCGCTTCCCTCTATGACTTGAGTAAGGACATCAGCGAGAGCAATAATGTCGCGGGTGCCAATTCCGGTATTGTGTCCAAAATGCGCGCCTATGCCAAAGAGGCGAATGAGCCACTCTAGACCTGCTGGGGCGAAAATGCAATAAAACACAGCTCTATAGGCTTATGCATATAAAACGAAATACTATGGGAGCCTGGATTTCCAAAGCCTGCGTTCTGACAATTTCTGCAGCATACATAACCGCCTCTGCGGACATTGAGCTCATTAAGACTTCGGTTTTGGCTACCGATGCCAATGAGAGCATGAACGGGATTATCTTCCAGAATGAGGCGATTCTATCCCATAACGGATGGCAGTATGCGTCCTATTATAACAATAGTTCTCCTCGACGAATTGTCATAGCCCGGCGGAAATTCCCGGACGGCGACTGGCAAAGGTTTACATTTCAGGACTATGGGCAAACTCGAGATGATGGTCATAACATGATTAGCATCGGCATTAGTCCGGAAGACGGAACCCTACACCTGTCCTTCGATCACCATGTGACAAAGCTGAAGTATAGGTGGTCCAAGCCAGGGCTTCTGAATAACCCGGAAACCAAAAATTGGGATGCCTCGCAATTCAATAGTATAACCGATAGGTTTGATGGTGATGTTGAACAAAGAGTCACATATCCGATATTCGTCCATTCACCCGAAGGGAAGCTTTACTTTAGCCGTCGAGACGGGGCTCATGGAAACGGCGATCAGTATTTGTATGAGTACTCAAATGGAAAATGGACCACAGTTGGAAAATATATCGAAGGTAATGGCGCAAACCCCTATATTGACGATCTCTACTTCAGTAAGGATGGTCGTTTACATGTCGCCTGGATTTGGAGAACCGGGCCGCTGGAAAGCGCCTATGATATCTGCTATGCTTACAGTGATGATTTAGGACGAACCTGGTTCAGTTCCGCTGGAAAAAAAGTAGGGACAACGGGTGATGGGGCGATGGACCGGAAGAAGGTTCCGGAATTGACGGTCGTTCCGATTGCTCCCGGCCAACTGGTTAACCAGGAAGGAATGACGGTTGATTCAAAAGGAAGAGTTCATATTGTCCATCGGTTGAACAATAAAATTTTTCACTTTTACCGGGATCCGGAGGGAAAGTGGTATACGATTGATACGGGTTTTCCGGCCGATGGCCCGCGCCGTTCAATTGCCGCGGATGCACAGAACAATATCTACATCATGTTTTCCGATGTTCAAATTGCCATGGCTACCGAAGCAGGTGGCTTCAAGGATTGGAAAGTTGTCCATCAGGAACTGAAGGGGGTATATTCATCGGCTCCATTATTTGATCGTTACCTTTTGGAAAAATCAAATGTATTGTCGTTATTCATGGTCAAAAGCCAGTCCACTATAATTCATTCTCTCGATTTCAAGCTTGCCGGGGGTCCCAATACAAATGTGGCGATTGGAACCTCCCCTCATGGAGCCGGCCCAAAGGTCCTGTTCACCCCTCAGAAAACCTTGGCATTCACTGCCCCGTCCTATCCCGCCAAGGTGGTAATAACGGATCTAAAGGGCGGAGTAATCCATTCCAAAACGATTACAGGTGGTACGCAAATCGAGACTCAGACTATGTCGGGGTTATACCTCGTTCATCTTTCAAACAACGAATTCTCGCGGACCCAAAAAGTAATCATCCGGTAACGTTTGACGGACATTCTCTCTGTCCGCGCGCCAACTTCAACTCCATGGCTCTCCAATTTCCCTGAGCACCTTTATAATGTGCTCAAAAAACCCAATTCCTGTTTTCAAGCCGCCTAGCTATCCAGTGATTTTGCAATTTGTGTTACGATTGCGGCACGAAATGCATCCTTGTGTTACGATTACAGCACGAAATGCGTCCAAGACTTCGACAAGGCTCAAAAAACATGCACACTGGAGAATATTATGCGAATCGGTTTATATACCGCCATGGCCGGTAGCCTACTCATGGCCACCGGATGCTTTCTGGGAAATGATAAGGAATCGAAGAAAAAGGGCGGAGGCGTGCCGAAAATGGCAAGCTGCGTCGAATTGTCTCCGGATGCCAAGTCCGAGGCGGATGCCTTGGTTAAGCAGGCCAATGAATATATGGTGTCGGACATGCAGTATCTTTTCGACGGCAGCGCGCAGTCGTGGGGTGATGTCAAAGCCCGGAATTCCCAAGCGGCATTGGGTCTTTACGACAAAGCCTTGGACGCGGCTCCCGGACATTGCGGTGCGCTCTTCGGTCGAGCCGTTGTTTCGGCCATGCGGATTACCCAGGAGCCCAAGCTGGATGAATTCGTACAAAAGGTGGAAAACTCTTCCGGGTCTAGCGCCGCTACCGCGAAAATCGGTTCCGGCCGGGCGCTGCTTAAGGTTTCTCCCTCGGAGGCTGCTCCCGTACTGATTAAGCTTTCCGCTGATTTGGAAAATACCGATCGCGTTACCCTTTCGGAGGCGCAAGCCCTTATCGAGTCCACCTTAATGCCCAAGCTGGATTCCACCATCGCTTCCCTCGACCAGGTGCTGGAGTTCGAAGCCTTTACTTTCGAGTTCGTCGCCGATGGCCGTGTCTATCAATTGGATAGGGGAGATATAGGCCCCTTGCTGGCAGGCTTGAAAGTGATCAAAGCCTGGATGACAATGGCCGTGGCATATAAGGGAGATTTTTCCAAGGATGGCAGTTATGCCTGGATGCGAACCTTGGGCGACATGTACGAAGATGATGTTGATTCGCTTAGCTTGGAGCAAAAGGAGGCTTTGGATCATTATACCGGCCTTTTCCAGCCGGGAAGTTCCTTTTCCCGCATCCGACCCGAGTGGAAAACCCGTCTTTCCGAAATTCCGGCCTTATTGCTGAGCGCCGTCGAGAATGCGCAGGCGGGCTTAAAATACGGCATTGCCGAAGCGGGCAAACCAACAGGGCAGGAAAATGACCTGTACGTGGTGGGGCCCGGAACCAACGCCGACGTCGATCCCAAAGATTTGGAAGAAGCGGTGGAATTGCTGGAGAGAAGCAAGAAATATCTCAAGGGCGAAGTACCGATTTCCTATAACAAGGGCAGCCAAACCCTCAAGGTAAATTTTCCCCGCTTGTTCCATATCGACGGCATCCAAAACCTATTTCCCTATTTCAAATGGAAGCCCTATGCGGAATGGAACGATGTTGTCGGCGCCGATACCAATTGGAACACCTTGTATGTGGGCGCCACTAAAGACGAGATCCTTCATCGGCTGGGCTACAAAAGCCGGGATTGGAATTTGTGGGTCAGCGAACCGGATGAGAGCGGTGAAATACAGTTAAGAGACGGATTTGGTGGTTGGAATCCGGGAGATTCGGACGGCTCCATTAATACACTCGCCATCCTCACGCCTAAAGAGGGGAGCCCCTGCCGCTACACCTATGTGAAGAAATTTTCCCGGGTCGAAGAAAACCAGGGAACGGATTTTTGGGGGTACGATGGTGAATTCAAATCCGTGCCCCAGGAGTCACAGGGAGAAATCACTCTAAGGAGATGCCGTGTGAGCAACGGAATCACCGAATTTATCCTGAGTTTCTCCGGTAACAATGCAATTCCCTTCTACTTCACCGATGCGCAAGGCAATGCAACTCTTAAATCGGAAGACTTCGACGCTTTTCAAGGCGATCTTTCCACTCTTAAAGGAAAAGTCGTTTTCCGGGATCCGACCTTCGGCGGCCTGTTTCCGGGACTTACCCAGGACAACATTTGGTCGACCATCAAGTCGTTGGAAACCGTGAAGCCCCGCACCCGCGAGGTTTGCACGGAAACCATGGAAGGGGACTGGAATTATCGGCGGGAATGCCGATTGGAGAAAGCTGTAGTCAATCCATCTGATTTGGATTTACTCATTTCCAATCTGTACTGGGTTGGCAAGCTTATTAATCCTGATGTTGTTACTTCGGATTTCTAGGCGGATTTGCTGAAAGTCCGGATTCTCCGCGCAGTCGGACCTATTCTAATACTCCTGCCGTCGGTTCTCTTACCGGCGGCTTCCATTTCAGGGTCTGGTTTTCCCGGACCTTTTTCTCAAGATGCCGACGCCTGGTTTTACCATCGTACGGAACCGGTATTCCATTCCTCTCTCTTCGCCTCTAGCGATGGCCTTAGCCATATGCGGCTTCAGTCCAAGCATACCTATTCACCCACTTTGCAGTTCACCGGCAAGGATAATGTGAAGCTAACATCTCGGCTGCATAGACAGAACTTCGCAGCCCGAGTTTTTCCGGGTACGACATTATTATTGCGGCGGTCGGTTTCGAATCTAAGTTCCTCTTACACTAAGAAGGACAAGTTCGAATCGGAATGGAATTCCATGCATGCGGCTCCGGGAATAGGCATGGTGCTTAGCTTTCCCGGGTGGAGTAATGCCGGCCGTATTGATTTTTTGGTGAACGCCGGCGATTTAGAGCGATCCGAACTTGAGGTGGCGGCTCGCTTCAGCCAGAGGGAAGGTTTCCAGGTAGAAGGTGAATATGCTTTTCGCACAAGGCAAGAAGAGTTTTACTTTCGGGCTCGCTCCGAAGATGAGAAATGGAATAGCCTGGGCGGCGGATATGACGGTGAAACACATTTTACTCATCTGGTGTTGCGGAATAATTTTGGATTCGGGCCGGTAACCTTAAAAGGCGGTTTCGAGTGGAGTTCGCCGGTTACGCCTCAAGGGGAATACGGTTTGACGGATTCTTCCCGTATTCTCAACTTCGGTCTCCTTTACGGCGATGAAAAGGAATCCACGTCACCGACTCTGTGGCTGGATTTTCAAGAAAGCGCGGTTCATACCCAGGGATTGCGTATCCAACCTGAATCCCAGGGGCGCAAGCGTTTTCACTATGCGTTTAACCATGGCTATCGGGTGGACGCGGGTTGGCGTAGCGCTGTTTGGAATTGGGCCGCACAGGCCAATAGCCGATGGGGACTGCTTGCCGGTTATGGCCGTTTTAACTCTGCTCCGGATGAGAGCGCTTTTGCGGAACGCAAGGAAAGTTTGAGTTACAATCGGCTGGGGCTCTCTTACATTGCGGATGTTTGGGGCGGATTTTACCAAAGCGCTGAGTTTATGGAAGTGAGTTTACGTATGCCCATGGTGGGTTTGGAGACCCGGCATGTTTTGCATTTGGATGGTTTGCATTTGTCTTTCGATCTTCCGATCTATTTCTCCCATATCGATTTGGAATTTTATAACGAAACTCGAACGCAACTTATTTTCGCGGTTCGGCGTGAAAGAGAGTTTTCCTACGGCTTGACGGGATTTATTGCGGTGGCGACGCCTCGACTGGGTATTTCTTTCCGTCATCATGGTTTGACCTTATCTGCCCGAGTGGCGCAAACTTTGCCGGTTTGGGATAACCTGGAAAATGGGGGAAGCGATAAGGGGCAGTCTGATCCTGGGAAGGCGGTGGGTGGTAAATTCCCTTTTGGTGCTAACGGTCTATTGGCTGAGATTGCCTTTGGGTATGAATTTTAAGGAGGCTGCTTTTTGATGGAGATTAAATGGGTTGCGTTTATAGGCAGCGCTGCGGACCGGAGGCCCGGGCGCGGGAGATTTTTCCGGCACGCTCCGCCCAT
>JBGTHM010000047.1:0-4633 GCA_041746255.1 Fibrobacteria bacterium
TGATTCCGGATTTGGTCCTGGTTGATTTGGATTATATTTTCCATGTGCTCCTCTTTCTGAACTAGGGTTAAAGTGTGGTAACTTCAAATCTAATCAGACTGAGGAGCCTCTTCATTTTTGCGAAACAAAACGTACGTTATCCTGGTTGCCGAGCACACGACGTGTGAGGCGACGCGTGACCCGAAGGACTCTTTCGCGCGCATTCTTCTCCTGTGGGGTTGGGGCTCCACTTTTCACATAATTTATTTTAAAATGAATCTCTTCCGGCATGTCGAAGTGCTTCCGCATTTTGGCATAAACCATTTTGCGCCAGTAAAATTGAATAATTATATCCTTTCATTCCTATGAATTTCATCATGGCATATCGTACAGACCGTTATCAAATTTTCCGCTGTATTTTCCCCGCCATCAGCATGATGAATTTTATGGTGTAATTCAAGGTGTCTTGGATCTGATCGATTCCATAATTCATGATGCCAGTCGCATTTTATACAATGATAATTATCTCTTCTTAAAACAACATTTCTAACTGGATCTGAAATATCCCTATCATGAGGAGGGCTTTGTCTCTCACTCTCAAGCACATAAACGCCGACTGGTAAGTCGGGTCGACCAGAGGCCTTGGTAAGGATAGGCCAGCCCTGTTCGGTTCTTAACTCTCGAACCCTTCTAGCCCATTCTGATTTGTCATTTGCGACGTACCTTAATTCTTCCCCATTAATTTGGTTGCCGACGTTCTTGCGCATGAATTCTATAACCTTTTCCTGTATGCTTGTTTTTTTCTTCCGAATGCCGTTCGCGAATTGCCATCTAAACGCTGCTTCTTTGTCTTGGTAATCGCTCGCGAGGATGTAATCATCCGGCTTCATCGATGACACATCCACACCTTCAACAGGAAGCTCCCCTTCCTGATGCATTTCTTTTGCAGTTCGACCACTTATGATTTGCCAGCCATCTTGTTTACGTAATTCTCTCACCCGGCGTGGATAATCATGGATGCCTGATACGACCATAAACTCATCGCCATTGATTATTTGGCCAAGGTATTTTTTGAAATATGCCAAGATCCGCTCCCTACCGCTTGAGGAATCAATTTCAGGCATAAGTGAACAGCCGAGGTCGCGAAGCTTGTGAAAAGAGGGTACGAGTCCGATGACCTTCACTCTCAATTCCGGGTTTTCCAATTGAGTTTCGAAATTCTGTAATAATGCAATAAGCTCTTGTCGAAGAACCGTGGGGTCGGATGGATTTGATCTACGCGCCAATTTAATTCCCCATTTATTTTACACGTCGGTTATGAGATAAAATTCTTTATTTTTATTTTCAATTGTTCAGGTTTTTGAATCTGACATTCCCATACAATTAGCACCGACCAACCGCTTTTAATCAGAAACTTTTTATTCGATTTATCCCGCAATATATTTGAATCTATTTTTTTGTTCCAAAAAATGGTGTTTGTCGTGGGGCGACTGGATCGCTTGCAGCCTACGTGGCCATGCCAAAAACACCCATGGACAAAGATGACTTTATGGAACCTAGGTAGAACTATGTCTGGATTCCCAGGTAAATCTTTTCGGTGAATCCGAAATCGAAATCCCATAGAATGAATCAATTTTCGAACCAAAATTTCGGGCATAGTATTCTTGCCTGTCACTTTGGACATTATTCGACTACGTTCCACTTTTGAAAAAACGTCCGTCAAAGTTTTTGTTTGGTCAATAGCATTGCGAAAATGGAATCGGCCACGCGTGCCGCCATGCCGGACGGAACTGCGTTTCCAATTTGCTTAGCAATTTCGATTTTACTTCCAGTAAATTCGAAATTGTCCGGAAATGATTGAAGCCGCGCGGCTTCTCGATGAGTGATGGGCCGGTGTTGAGATGGGTGTAAATATCGTCCTTTTTCCGGTTTGAAAAATTCCGTCCTAATTGTAAACGAAGGACGATTCCACCATAGCCGACCGAACAAGTCCGTTCCTCCTGAAACTTTTCGAACCCAACATGCAGGAGTAATCTCAGGGGCAAGACGCTGAAGATCGAATCGGTTCATTCCCTCTTTAGGGATGGCCTTATATCGTTTAAGACTTTTTGGGGTAGGGTTTCGACCGAAATGGAGATTTAACGGTACTCCTTCAGAACGAATTTCGGTACCTACGGGTGGTGGAAGGTCCCCAATCGCATCTTTTACAGTTCGCCAAGGTTGCGGATTTTCCACCCATTGGTCAAACATATCCATGAACGTCCTCTTACCTTCATCTTTTGGATTGAAATGTGTTTTCTTGGGGGGGAAAAAGAGACCTGGGTCAATAAATTTACAGCCGACTATGAACGCTCTTTTTCTGACTTGAGGTACACCATAGTCGGCAGAGCAAAGAACTCCCCAACTAAGCTTGAATCCCATTTTCTCAGCGATCTTCAAGATCTGACGATGCTCTGAAGTTCCGATAAGCTGAGGAACGTTTTCCATAACAAATATTTCAGCTCCGGATCTTTTTACAATTTCTAAGTACGGTCTCCAAAGCTCTTTCCTTTCGTCATTGTCTCGATTTTTGTTCAGTAGGCTAAATCCCTGGCAAGGTGGGCCGCCAATTACAATGTCTGCTTGCGGGATTGTATATTTTGGATTTTCCAAATAGGCAACGATATCACCATAATGGCAGTGCTTTCCAAAATTTTTGTTGTAGGTATTAACCGATTCTTTATTAAAATCATTGGCCCAAATTGATTGAAAAGTGTGCCCTAAAAAATGAGAGAAGCCAACAGTTAATCCACCAGCTCCGGAAAACACGTCAATAAGCCTCGGTTTAAGGCCATGCTTATTAAGGCTTCCCTCCAATCTAGATTGGTGGACATCCTCATCGGAGATTTTGATTTTGGGGATGTAGGTGGGGGCTTGTTCTTTGATTTTAATGCTCTTCATAATACAAATGTAGTCTTTTTAGGTTCCCGAATTCCACTTGAACAGGGACAAAAACTGTCCGAAAAAAAAACGTATAGGTTTCTGGTTCTCTAGCTAAATCAATGCTTTAGGCAATAGGAATAAGCTGTATGCCTTTGAAGATTTTTCTTGGCTTTATCTTGGCCCCCCTTTTTCATGCTCGCACTTTCCCGTTTTAGGTAATTCGCGTCGCACACGACGTGCGGCGATTCGTCTTCTCGCACTCCCACTAAACACAACGTTGCCCCAGCCTGAAGTGGCTTGGAAAGGGATGCGCGATATGCGAGGATGCGTGCGAAGTGGTGCGATTGGCATGAACTATGGATAGGAGGTATCCAATCCAGACCTGGAGCCCTGACGGAGGGAATCCAACACCGAGGAGACAAGGGCGCTTATCCGCAAGGATTTTACCCGTAAGGGAGCGTCTGGTGGAAGTCGTAGGTGGATGCGTGTCCCGAACGCAAGTGAATCACCGTAAAGCTAATTCGGCGGACAAGCTGGTCATCAGCAGCGAAATCCGATTTCCGTTCGTAGCCGGAGGAGTATTGGTGGCGGGATACGGCATCAGGTCCATAGTTCTTACCCAAGGCTCTCCCAGGGGTCCCCGCATGAGCGGGAAGTCAAAGGGAAACAAGAACCGATGACCATGGCCCATGGGAGGAAGGACAAAGGCGCAGTACCGGAAGCGGGACGAAAGTCCCGTCCAACCAAAGCTCGTAAAGAGCCAAGGGGAGGGAAGGCCTTTGCGGTGGAAGAGGGCTGCACACAGCTGGTCCTGTTCGCGAAGTCGGCAGAAGCGAAGTCACAAGCCGTAAAGGCTAAGACCAAGGCCCGGGGAGAGCGGGATACGGACCGTATGACGGTTCCAATGCCCCGGGTGCCTGTGTTTGCGGACACGACCGGCAAAAGTGAGCCCACGGAGATGGAAAGTGTCTGCGCGGGATTGGAGGCGGCTTTGTCCAACGTGGTTTCAAACCACGGCACGGCAGGGCCAAACCACCAAACCGTGGAGGAGGTGCAGGCGAATTGGGAGTCCATCAAACCCGAACTTATCCAATCCCTTCTGAATGGAACCTATCGACCCGGAGATATCCGACGCGTGTGGATTCCCAAGGCAGGTGGAGGTGAAAGGGGGCTGGGTATTCCCAATGTGATTGACCGCGTGGTTCAGGAAGCGGTGCGCGGGGTTT
Source organism: Fibrobacteria bacterium (assembly GCA_041746255.1). Classification (GTDB taxonomy): domain Bacteria; phylum Fibrobacterota; class Fibrobacteria; order UBA11236; family UBA11236; genus JBGTHM01. The sequence continues at coordinate 4,128 of JBGTHM010000047.1, forward strand.
TAAGTCCCCGGTACGAAGCCCGGTTTCATACGAGCAGTCACGGCTTTCGCCTGGGGCGCAGTTGCCATAGCGCCATCGCCGAAGCGAAGCAATATCTCAAGGCCGGATACAGCACGGTAGTGGATATCGACTTGAAGGACTTCTTCAATCGCGTCCACCATCAACGCCTTCTAGCGACCCTGGAATGGGACGTCAAGGATAGGCGCTTGCTGGTCCTGATTGGAAGAATGCTGAAAGCGAAGGTGGTGATGCCCAATGGCCTGCGCGTGAACAATGATGAGGGGGTTCCACAAGGTGGCCCTTTATCGCCGCTTCTTAGTAATATCGTTCTGGACGAGTTGGATTGGGAGTTGCATCGTCGCGGACTGCATTTTGTCAGGTATGCTGATGATTGTGCGCCACGAGGCTCGGAAAGGAGACTGTCATGGTTTTCTGAAGAAGCCGAAACTATACAAGAGATGAGGGAAGGCCCCTCGGATTCGGGCTACAGGGCCAGGGTCCAAACC
>JBGTHM010000048.1:0-6055 GCA_041746255.1 Fibrobacteria bacterium
AGGTTTGGCACCTCGATGTCGGCTCGTCGCATCCTGGGGCTGTAGAAGGTCCCAAGGGTTTGGCTGTTCGCCAATTAAAGCGGCACGCGAGCTGGGTTCAGAACGTCGTGAGACAGTTCGGTCCCTATCCGATGTGGGCGTAGGATATTTGAAGGAAGCTGACTCTAGTACGAGAGGACCGAGTCGGACAGACCGCTGGTGTACCAGTTATCCCGCCAGGGGTAGTGCTGGGTAGCTATGTTTGGACAGGATAAACGCTGAAAGCATCTAAGCGTGAAGCCCCTCCTAAGATTGGATATCCCGTGGGCTATATGCCCCCTAAAGACCCGTTCGAGACTAGGACGTTGTTAGGTCGCAGATGGAAGCGCTGATAGGCGTGGAGTCGAGCGATACTAATCGGTCGAGTGGCTTCTAATATTGTCTATGGAAGAAAAGGGTTTTAAATCTATTTTCTCCAAAAGCTACGGAGTTGGGCACTCTGCAAAGTTTTTCATTCATTCATCAAGGTCCTTCGGGACCTTCCTAGTATTCCCTGGTGGATACAGCATAGGGGCCACACCTGTTCCCATCCCGAACACAGAAGTTAAGACCTATAGCGCCGATGGTACTGCGGGCACGTTCCGCGGAAGAGTAGGACTCTGCCAGGGGTATCTTAAAAAAAGGCCATCTTCCTTTCAGGAAGATGGCCTTTTTGTTTTTGATCCTTTTTGAATTCTTTTGCGGTAACTTTTCGGGCTACCCCAATGCAGCGCCCGCAAGAATCGCAAGCGCCATGGGCACTGGCCCTTGCTTAAAGTCCAACCACAGCCCCATTTTCTGCACGGCTTCATAAATGTTAAGGAGGTGCAAAAACACGGGTGAAAAGACCGGTCATATTGAATGGGGGTAGGTGGTCATTTTCAGTGGTATTATGCATAAGTTGTCCCTTAAGTCATTTCCTCTCCAGAGGACAGTATTTGTCCAGCATCAATTCGGATTAAACGTGTGACGCAAATAATGGCGCTATATTCCATGTCATCCCCATTATAAATGTGACTCATAATTGAGGATTTTTTAAAAGAAACTCGGATAGGGAATGAATTTTTGACGAAGCTCGGAGGAAATATGAAAAAGTTACTCACCGTTGTAATTTCGGCGCTATTGCTTTCAACAGCACCAGCCTTTTCGCAAGTTGGTATGAAGCACAGAATAGCATGGAGCGCGGATGGCAACATCCATGATAAGGATGACTGGGGTGCGACGCCCTGGTCCCTGGCAATCGCCTGGGCCTTCGGACGCAACGTGGCAATTGTTCATTATGATTACAGCAATCATATCGGTGGTTCCAGCACGGCGCAGGGCGAAAAAGAAATGACCGAAAGCTCCCTGGGAGGCGCGGAGCGGTTTCTGGCGGACAAATCCAAATTTTTCGACGACATTAAAAACCTAAATGGCGCCATCGCCAATTTTAAAAAGGAAGCGGAAAAATCTACTGAAAACGACCAATTGATATCAATTCAAGCTGGGCCGATGGAAGTGGCTTATCGCTGCTTGCAGGCTGTTGATGAGAGCAAGCGTAAATATATCACCTTCATTTCCCATTCCAATTGGAACAACGACCATGTCCATGGTGGGGGATTGTCGCGTACATGGGCAGACCTCAAAAAACTTCCAGGAGGGGCCAAATTCATCAGCATTTCCGATCAAAATGCAAGGCTGGGTACCGGATCGGCCGGAAAATGGGGGGAGCTGAAAAATATGGGCGCAAAATTCGAGTGGATGTTTTCCCGGCAGAATGCCAAGCCCGGTGACGTCTCCGATGCGGGTATGATGTGGTATGCGCTGACGGGCGCGCAAAATGCATCGCCTGATGACATCATAAAAAAACTAAAAAATCCAGACCCTCAAGGAGGGACCACCGCAATTGACTATCTCCCGACCATCGCAGCCGGAAGCCGCACGGGTTCTCTCAATTATGTCCATTCGGGGAATTCCTTGATGGTTAAGCTGCCATTCTCCGGCAGATTCAACGGCATCACTATTGCAGAGACGACCGGTCGGCGACATACGTTTACGAATGCTTCCCAAAGGGCCGATTGGATTGAAGTCCCCAACCTTGATCTGGCCAATGGCCCCTATATCATGACTGTGTATGGCATGGACGGAATTTCCCATACGGTAGGTAAACTGACCGTTAATAAATAGGGCAGGGATAATATTCCCCAATAGGAAAAATCGAGACCGCAGTTCTTCAAAGGTGGGGGAGTTTCATCTCCCCCCTTCGTCTAAGCTGACTCAAGGCCCCGAGCAAAACTGAACTTTGCAGCGTATATGAATCTTTGAAGGTGGAATAAGCATTCGGTTCAGGGACCATTTACCAATAAACTCACGATCTCCGTTCCGTTGAATTATCATGTCCTCCTCAGGGAACGGTTAATGTCCAGCATCAATTCGGATTCAACCTATGACGCAAATAAAGGCGCTATATTCCAAGACATCAGCAAGAAAAAAGGGAACCAAAATCAAGGATTACAAATAATGAATCGCAAGTTCCGGATGGATATTTTGACTCAGCTTGGAGGAAATATGGGAAAATTGATAACCTTGGGTACTTTAGCGCTATTGTTAACAGCACCTCCGACCTTTTCGCAAATTGGCATGAAGCATAGGATAGGCTGGAGCGCGGATGGAAACCTTCATGACCCAGACGATTGGGGTGCAACGCCTTGGTCTTTGGCCATTGCCTGGGCATTTGGCCGCAACGTAGCAATTGTCCACTATGATTATAGTAATCATATTGTTGCGAGTGACCCTAAAAGGGAAGCGGAGATGACGGAAAGCGCCCTGGGAGGCGCCGAGAGGTTTCTGGCGGACAAATCCAAATTCTTCGATGACATGAAAAATTTGAATGGGGCAATCGCTAATTTCAAGAAGGAAGCTGAAAAATCCACCGAAAACGATCAATTCATATCAATCCAAGCCGGGCCGATGGAAGTGGCTTACCGCTGCCTGGTTGCAGTTGAGGAGAGCAAGCGCAAATACATTACTTTCGTCTCTCATTCCAATTGGAACAATGACCATGTTCATGCTGGGGGGATGACGCGTACTTGGGCTGATCTCAAGAAAGTTCCGGGGGGCGCCAAATTCATCAGCATTTCCGATCAGAATGCTAGGCTGGGTACCGGATCCGCTGGTAAATGGAATGAACTAAAAAATATGGGCCCCAAATTCCAGTGGATGCTCTCCCGGCAGGAACGCAAGCCAGGCGATGTCTCCGATGCGGGCATGATGTGGTACGCCTTGACAGGCGCGCAAAATGCATCGCCTGAAGATATCATTAAAAAACTAAAAAATCCGGACCCTCAAGGGGTGACCACCGGAATTGGGAATCTCCACACCATCACATCCGGGAGCCGCACCGGCTTTCTCAACCATGTCCATTCGGGAAATTACCTGATGGTGAAGCTTCCATTCTCCGGAAGGTTCAACGGCATCACCCTTGCAGAAATGACAGGTCGGCGTCATACGTTTGTGAATGCTTCTCAGAGGCTCGATTGGATTGAAGTCCCGAACCTCGACTTGGCCAATGGCCCGTATATCATCACAGTGGATGACACGGAAGGAATTTCCCATACAGTTGGAAAACTGACCGTTAAAAAATAAGGCCGGTTTTTTCTGAAAAGAAGATCTCAAGCTTTTAATTATCGAAGCTGGGGGAGATTGACTCCCCCAGCTTCGTCAGAGACCAGGTGGCTCCCGAAAGTGACTACACTTGGACTCGATTCGCCCCTATCCGAGGAATAAATGCAGATAAAAATACTTTTACCTCTATTGGTGATTCTTTCAAATTTAACACCTTGCCTGGCGCAACCTGTTGGAGATGAGGAAACTCTGACGCTTACAAGATCCCACCGAATTCTTTCCGGTTTGAAGGCTAAATTTACCGATGATTTTTCCGCTCAGACATTTGGTGCGGTCTATTTGGGAGACGGCCCACAATACAAGATAGCATCTGCAACGGATCCCTATGCCTACAATGGTTGGGATTTGGTGCCTGGATTCAGTCTGGAGTTGGGTGAAATCTTCAATGGAATCAAACTATCAACCGGGGGGGATCTTTACCTGCTTAACCGGGTATTTCAAAAAGGGGCGGAAGAGTTATTTGAATACCGGCCAAGATGGAATGTGGTATTGACCAAGCCTTTGGCAATCGGAGGATCCGTTCAATGGACATCACGATTCGAGAGGAGCAGTCAATTGTGGTATCAATTTCCCGAGCGACCTGACGGTTCCGGCGGTACCACCCAGGTAAAGGAAACCACCCAGCAAAAAGCGATGTACCGATATCGGTCCGCTCTCAAAATAAGTGGTCCGCAATATACGGGCATCAAGTTAAGCCCCTATATTTATTCGGAGTCATTCAATCAAAGGGAGGCTGGTGAGTATTATTCCGAAACGGAATTAGGAGTCTCTTTCTCCCCTATCCAAGGCCTGGGAATCAGTTTGGCAGATAACTTTCAAATGAAATTCCGGCCCGACGAAATCATAAAAAACCACATGCTCTGCATTTACGCCTTCTATACCATGGACCTGACAGGACTTTCGCTTTTTCGGGATTGAAGGAATTCACTAACCTCGCTAACCTCTTTGATTAAGGAATGAACTCTAAAATGGAAAAATCTACCATGAAAATCACATTGTTCGCCATCATGGCTTTATTTTCGATACACGCTGTTCATGGAGAAATTCAATTCGGCCAGAATGTCAGTCTTACCGTCGGAACTAAAGTCGGGGATGAATTGTTTTTGGGTGTGAGGGGAGAGGCCTTCATAGGGCAGCACTTGGAACAAATCGATTTGGTGCAATCCGCATTTGACTCTTCGGGGCTTTCAGGCACTGAATTCGCACTATTGGGGCGCCTGTTTTTGGGCACCGTGGGTAAGGCGGAGGTTTCGGGAATGGCTGAATTGGCCATTTACAACCGGGTAATCGCCGACAGCAACTTGTACGACGGACCCATCATCACCACCGCCGCCTATCAGCAATATTTGCCCCGGGCCGGCATCAATGTCCGAGTACCGGTGGGAGGAGGCTTCTCCTTCGAGTTCAATAACACCTTTGAGCGCCGTCTGATCACCAATCCGGAGGTGTATTCATTTTGGATGTGGCAGCCCCAAATGCGGGCAGTAACCCCAAACATGACCGGGCTGAACCTGGCAGCCTATGTGGATTATGGCGGGTCGGACAATAAGGACTTGTACTATAAAGCGAGTACCTCATTCGGATTGAAAAGCCGTCCCATTAACGGCCTGACCTTGGATTTGGCGGACAAAATATCCTGGAAGCCGGATTTGAAGAAAACCACGGTACATGTATTTACCCTGCAGGTGGAATATGCCTTTGGTTCCGAGGCCATCGATTAGCCGGTTCAAGACCGCCGTCCCGTTGACTTTCTGAAAAAGGGAAAAAATGGCAAAGTCAATTATCAGCCCAGGTATACTGGGTATTCCGGTAGGAATCACATTAGTCTATACAGCTTGCCTGGCATTACCGGCGATGGCCCAAACCGGTTCGGCCGGCAAACCGAATATTCTTTTCATTTCGGTGGATGATATGCGCCCCCAAACCTCGGTGTATGGGTATGAAATGATGAAAACCCCTACCTTCGATCAAATTTCGATAGAAGGCACCCGGTTCGAAAAAGCCTATTGTAACGTACCTGTATGCGGCGGTTCGCGCGCAAGCCTCCTGACAGGTATTCGACCCACCCCCACCAAGTTTACTATTGCTGCCACCTACGCCCATAAGGATGCGCCGGGAGCGATAAGTTTGCCCCAGGCATTTAAAGATGCGGGATATCACACGGCTGCATACGGAAAAATATTTCATTACCCCGAAGATTTGGAAAAGGAGAGTTGGAGTGAGCCCGCATGGAAAGCATCCGTCAACACCTTGGACTATCTGGATCCACAATCGAAAAATTTCGTAAGCTCGGCGGGTCGAGGGCCCATTTGGGAAGCTCCCGATGTACCGGATAATGCCTACCCCGATGGCATGGTCGCCGAAAAGGTGATTC
>JBGTHM010000049.1:0-33791 GCA_041746255.1 Fibrobacteria bacterium
GAAAACCAACGGAGCGAAGGCCGCAAGACAGGATGGAAACGGGTTCCTTACAAGTTACCCCGCCCCTGAAACCCTTGTGGCTGAAGGTCCGGAAGCCAATGCAAGTTTTTGTCCGATAAAAATTTCTTAACTCGGAGGGAGGTGATCAAATGGCCGCTAAGAAGAAGGCAACTAAAAAGGCCGCTAAGAAAGCAACCAAGAAGGCGCCGAAGAAGGCAACTAAAAAGGTAGCGAAGAAAGCGACTAAGAAGAAAGTTGTAAAGAAGAAAGTCGCGAAGAAGAAATAATCCGACTTAATTCCATACATATCACTCACTTACAAGGAGTGCCGGTTCGCCGGCCTCCTTTTTCTATATGGGCTTGGTTTTAATTCCCGAGAGCCTCGTTCATCAGCGTCTATACCCTTTAATTTCCCCCTTCCCTTTGCAATTTGCAATAATTCCAATCCTCAAATCCCGGCTTTTGGCCGACTTTACAGCCTTGGCAACTACTTGGGAGGGGATGTATGGGTAAGGCGTCAACTTCGTGGACGCCGGAGGAAACAGTCTACATTGAGTCTATGACGGGTACGCCCAATAGCTCCAAGGTATTACGCAGGACAATGCGGGTACAGTCGACCAGAAACAAACGCTCCGATTCTTCGGCGCTGCCCAATACCCGGGACGAATGCAGAAACCCATGGGTGGCTTCCGCGATTTCCAAGGCATATTGACCTAGGCCACAGGGGTCGTCAACCGAGACCGCGGACAGCAGGCGATCGGGAAACATGCTCAGCAGATAAATCAAATCCAGGGAAGGAGTATCGGTCAGTTTCGTGAAATCCATCCCGTCATAGTGCGTCCCGACCCCGACGGGTCCGTCCCCACGCGACTTTCGTAAGATACTGCAAAGGCGGACGTGTGCATTCAGAACATACGGTCCGGTATCGCCTTCGAAGCTGAGGACTTTGTCCCATTCGAAACGAATGTCGTTCAGTCTGCGGTTTTTCATTTCATTGAAAACCAGCGCCCCCACGGCGATTTTCCGGGAAAGGTTCTCCTTATCCGCCAAGTCCGGGTTTTTCTGGAGGATTATTTCCAGGATTCTTTCGCTTGCCCGTTCAATGACATCCTTCAATAAGCTGGCTCTGCCCGCTCGCGTCTTTCCTTTTTCCCATTTGCCTTCTTCACTCTTGTTAAGGACCAGTCCGAAGGGAATGTGTTCACAGTTTTGGGCCCAATCATAGCCCATTTTCTTCAAGGTAAGGAAGATTTGTTGGAAATGCAGCGACTGTCCGTTGTCCACGACATATAAGGATCGATCGAAATTAAAACTTTTTTGCCTGAACAGGGCAGCGGCCAAATCGCGGGTCGCGTACAAGGATGTCCCATCCGATTTTTTTAGGAGCAGGGGAGGGAGGCCCTCCTCTTGAAAATCGACGATGAGCGCGCCTTGGCTGCGCGTGACCAAGCCCTGCCGTTCCAACAATTCCATGACCTCGGGAATCTTGTTCAGGAAAAAGGACTCTCCGGTATAATGATCGAATTCCACTCCCAGAATCTCGTAGAGTCTCCGAAGCTCCGCCAACGTGGTATCGCGAAAGGCTTTCCAGAGATTGAGCATACGTTCGTCGCCTGCTTCCAATTTCTGGAAGGCCTCCCTCGCCTTGCCTTCCAGATCGGGATCCTTCCGGCTTGCTTCTTCGAAATTCTTGTAGAGCTGGTTAAGTTCTTCAATGGTAACCTGCCTCAGGCTCTCCTCGTCCTCAGGACGTCCCGACTGCAGAAACATGATTATCAATTTTCCGTAACTGGTACCCCAATCGCCCAGATGGTTGACGCGTTCGACACGGAAACCTGAGGCGCGATAGAGACGGGATAGGGCGCGGCCAAGCATTGTGCCCCGCATATGGTGAAATGCGAGTTCCTTGCCCATGTTGGGTGAGGAGAAATCGATAACGATGGTTTTTCCTTCGCCATGCCGGTTATGCCCATAGGTTTGGTCTTCCTGCGTTATCCTTTGAAGTACGGTGGCGACGAACGAAGGTTTGTCTACGAAGAAATTGAGATACCCGCCTGCCGCCTCGGCTTTTTCGAAGGCGGGGGGCAAGGCAATACTTCCAGCCAACTCTGCGGCGATTACGGGTGGCGCCTTGCGCCGGGTTTTGGCAAGTGTGAAACAGGGAAACGCATAGTCCCCCTGGGCTCGCACCGGGGGCAGGGAGATCAATGGGAGGATTTGTTCGGGGGGTAGGTTAAGTAGAGGAGATAGCGCGTCGGCAATTTCCTCTTTAAAGCTCTTCATGCTCGTCTTCTTGTTCTTCTTCGGGGCTGGCGTAGTCGGCGGGATTCAGCTGAGTGACCTTGGCGTCCGCCCAAAGCCGTTCGAGGGAATAATAGCTCCGCGTGTCTTTTTCAAAAAGGTGAATGATGAGTTCGCCATAGTCGATGATGGCCCAGCGGACGCCCGCATGGTATTCCGCCCTCAGGCTTTTAACGCCTTTGCGGCTCAATGCGCGCGTGGTGGAATTAATGATGGCCCGCATCTGGGCTTGATTCTGGCAGGTACAGATGAGGTAGAAATCCGTGATGGTGGATAGCCCACGCAAATCGAGGAGCACCGCGTCCTCTACTTTTTTCGAGAAAAGCACCTCGGCCGCCATGCGGACCAGATCGATTTCTTCTACAGTCTTGTCTTTTACTACTCCGGATTTCGCCATCGCTTCATTAGCTCCTCATAATCTTTACCCACGAACACAGTCGCATCCACCATAGCCGAGCTGTCGACCAAGTGCACGAGATTTTTGGTGCGCAGCGCCTTAGCGAGATCTTCCGCTATGGTCGCGGACGCCGTGCGCGCCACCACCAAGGTGCGCTCATAGTTCCACATTTCGGCGTTGCCGAATTCAATGACGTCAAAGCCCAAGTCCGAGAGATAATTCCGGAACAGTTCAGCCGCTCCCGATTTACCGCAGCCATTCAATACCTGAATTTGTCCGGTATTGGGAACAAAGGGCCGATGCTCTTCCTTCTCGCATCCCGCGAAAATAAAGGCGGAAACGAAACACACCCATGTCGGGAAGTGATGGGTGCGGGTAGAGGAATGAACGATGAATCGAGTTCCGGACTGCAATTTATCTTGGACCATATGTCCGGTAAGGTCCGAAAGGTCCGTAGGCCTTCCAAGCGTCCTCGCCGTTAAACCATTGCAGCGAAAAAACACTATTTTCAGAGGGACGATATTCCAGTCCAATATGCGGCATGATAAACGAAGCCGATTGCAAATGATTCGAGAAATTACGGGAATCCCCGGTTCCCGGAATACTGGAATAAAAGGGAGTGTGCATGCCCACGTCCATGCGGAGGATCAGAGGATTTGCCAATTGATAGGAGAGTGTATTCAAATAGACACCGGAGGAGTAAGAGGCCCCTCCACCTGAGGAGAATCCCACCGAATAGCTTTGACGCATGGAAAAACGGTTCGGATCAAGTAAGGAAAATCCGTTGTGGGAATCGGAGCGGAATTGAGGGGAGATGAGGGTTGATTTGTCGAATTCATTCGGCTGAGTCAGAACGGTGGAAACCGATTTTTCGGAATTGGGTTTAAAGGAGTCGGCGTACAATGGCACCAGGGTTAAACTCGCAAAAAACCCTAAGTAAGCAATAAATTGAAACGCGCTACCGGTATGCATATCTACCTATTAATATAACACCGGCTTAGGGCGAAGGGTAGTTTTTAGCATTGACATGTACGATTTTGGGCTGATGCGCCACCATTTCCGAATCATTAAGTAAAGCATAGGTCAGGATAATGATGAGATCCCCGATTTGGACCAACCGGGCTGCCGCGCCATTGATGCAGATATCGCCGGATTCGGCCTTGCCTTCTATGGCATAGGTGTCGAATCGCTCTCCATTGTTGAGGTTCACAATGGTGACTTTTTCGTATTCGCGAATATCGGCTATTTTCATCAAGGCGGAATCGATGGTTATCGACCCATTATAATTCAGATTCGCATCCGTGATGGTGACACGGTGGATTTTGGATTTAAGTATTTCTCTCAACAAGGGTTAACCGTATCGTTTGCGTTGTCGTTCAAAGTACTAAAAATCGAATGCCAGCAAACCCGGTGCGGTGGAGGAGGTGGAGGGTGGATGATAAGTGCCGCTGAAACGGCTTGCCTCTTGATTATCCACGTAGCGAGTGTCTAAAAAAGCGTCTGCTGCGCTCCAGAACATGGAACCCACCATGATGATGGGATAGTAGGGGTGAATATGACCGGTGACGCTGTTTCGATGAAAGATGGTCAAGGTTGCCGCCGTGGCTGCGATGGCGGAAAGAGTGAATCCATACCAGAATCGATCGGTACGGTATTGGTAATAACCAGGAAGCATTAAAGTGATGAAGGGGGTGAAATTGCTGGGGGATTGCTTCCGGTAACTTCGATCGATATCGTCGTCGGCCATCCCGACTTTTTTTTCGTTCAGCCAATGGGATTTGGAAACTCCCAGCCTTTTCCACGGCTCCGAGAAGTATTCGTTGGGAGTGATGCCGTGTTCCAGGAGCATAAAAAGGCGAGACTTTGACATCCCGCTTTCCCTTACTTTCTGGAACTCCTCCTGGCTAATCCCCAGATCGTCATAGGAAAGTCCCGACCATTGATCCTCTTGCATGGAAAAGCCGGCATGGGGAACGGTAAATATGAAAAAGATGGCTAGGTGGAGTAAGGTATTTATGCGCATGGCCATTTTCCTTCCTACGGGTCTAGTCTTCGCCAATGGGTCGGACAAAGGACTGGTGCCGAGGGGGGGACTTGAACCCCCACAGAGTTGCCCCTATCGGATTTTGAGTCCGACGCGTCTACCAGTTTCACCACCTCGGCGCAGTGGAAAATATAGTACCAAGGCGGGATATTTCTCAATGAATTTCGCTAATTAGGGCGATTTTTACTTTCCTTTTTTTCCAACACCTCGGGAAGGGAGATCATGGTTTTACAACATACGCGTCCCATCCTTGGGGGATTAACCGGGTATCCGACCAAGCTTTGGCCTCGGCCTGGGAAGCGAATTCACCCACATAAACACGGTATAAACCCTTTTCGGCCACATCGCGGACGATACGCGGTGAAAGGCCGAGCCGGCGCAGCCTGGATTCGAGGTTTTGCGCATTGGCGGCCTGGGAAAAGGCGCCCACTTGCAAGGTGAATGCTTGCGAGGCATTCTCATTCCATGAAGGCACTCCGGGAGATCCTACGGGTGACGGGAGCAGCCCCGTTTCCAGGGAGTTCGCAAAGGAAGAGCGCAGAAGCGAAACTTTGCGGCGGCCTTCCGGACTATCAAAGCCTTCCAGCCGGGCCAGTAGAAATAAAATGGTGGGCCGCACATCATCGGGCGCCGATTCCAATGCGAGTCGATACGCCCTTAGCGCCTCCAGGGTATCGCGTTGCGCCAAAGCCGTACGGGCCAAGCCTTCCCAGGCGAGGGAGTGGTAATAATGTCCCACCGTGATATTTTTTTGCAAGCTATTCAAGTATACCCGGCTGGTATCGAGATAATCGGCCTTGTCCGGACTATTTTGTTGGGAGTAAATCACGCAGGCTTGGGCCATCCAATAATGCGCGGGTTCCATCAAATCGCCCTGGGGGTGTAGCTGGATATATTTTCTGAAATAGGGAATGGCCATATGGTATCGCCCCGTGGCATAGAAATATTGGGCGGTACGGTATAGGCTCTCCGCTTGTTCCGGGCCCGGATTTTTTCCGTCGGCCAAACCCCGAAAAAGTTGATGGGCTTTTGTGCCTTCCAGGGATAATTTGGCGGCCAGAAGTCGGGTCCCAGGATCTTCCGGGTTGGCCTTCAGCGCCGTCCCGTTAATCGTGCGGGCTGAATCCAGAAAACCGGAGCGTACCAACTCGGTCAATTCGGAATGGGAAGGATTCGCCATTCCCGCGGTGTTCAATCCTACCGTAAGCAATAAAAGAGTGCTAAGCAACGAAAGGGGTACGGCCATATTTACAGGGGATCCGGGGCGCTGCGGGGATTTTTCAATGCATGGATCTCGCCGGTGAGACTTGCTATGCGTCCGGTTAGCTCCGCGATTTCGTCGTTCATTTCCGTCAGCCGCCGATCTTTCCGGTTCAAATCACTTTTAAGACGGTAGGCCTTCTTGAGATCGAGGGCGAACCAGACCAGGGCTCCGAGTAAAAAGCTGAGCACCAGCCAGAACCCCAGTGCCATCGAGTATCGGTACGGCAAAAAAGCAAGTTCCACAGGCTGTCCAAGATATCCTTGATTTTGGAAAATAAATACGCCGATTATGGCTATGGATACGAAGAAAAGCAGCGATTTGATTATATCGTAGGGCATGATTTTCTCTCTGTGCGGGCGTGTACGGGTTTGCCGCGAAGTACCGAACCCCTGCGTGCGAGAATTTCAGTGGAAAATATGTCCCCCGGTGCAATTCCTGCATGGGCCGCGACCACCACTTTTTTGAAACAGTCCGACTTGCCAATCCACTCCTCTGCAGAGCGGGCCGAAGGTCCTTCCACCATTACCTCTACTTCACGTCCCACCATGGCCTCGAGTTTTTCCTCGCTAATCCGTTTTTGCATGGCGATTACCCTGGCTAAGCGGGTTTGCTTTTCCTCGGCCGACAGGGTTTCGGTTTCTTCGAAAGCGGGAGTTCCCTCCCTGGGCGAATAGGAGAACATAAAGGCGTTATCGAAGCGTATCTCTTCCATAAGGGAAACGGTTTCTTCGAAGTCCGAGGGCGTTTCTCCGACAAAACCGGTAATGATATCGGTGGTGATGCCCAGGCCGGGCATGGCTGCGCGTAAATTTTCCACGATGTCGAGATATTTGCGGCGTGTATATTGCCTCCGCATTTTTTTCAGCATCCGATCGGACCCCGACTGCAGGGGAAGGTGAACGTGGCGGCTCACTTTGGGTGACTGCGCCATGGCCTCGATAACTTCGGCATCGAAATGGCGGGGATGGGGCGAGGTAAAGCGAATACGTGCCAGCCCTTCCACGTCGTTCAGCAGGCGAAGCAACTGGGCAAAATCGACGCCTTCGGTACGATAAGAATTTACCGTCTGGCCCAAAAGGCATACCTCTTTGACCCCCGCAGCTACGGCTCTTTGTACTTCTTCGAGGATGAGCTCGGGTTCGCGGCTGCGCTCGACGCCTCTGACAAAAGGAACGATGCAATAGGCGCAATGTTTATTGCAGCCTCGCATGATGGTAATCTGGGCGGTAACGGGAGAGTCGAGCTTGGCCATCAGCCCATCATAGTTTTCGAACGCGCTTTGCTCTGTCAATACCGTGGATCCGCTCGGGGTGGCCTCAAATAGTTTTTCTTCGAGTTCGCGATAATTGTCGGGGCCCACCACGAAATTGACATGGCGGAGATCGACGGGGATTTTCTCCCCATGATTCTGGGCCATGCAGCCCACCACCGCGATACGCATGTTCGGATTGGTTTTTTTATAATAACGCATAGCCGCAATGCGGGCATACGCCCGGTCTTCGGCGCCGCCGCGAATCGAACAGGTATTAACGATGACCACATCGGCCCCATCCGGAGTTTCAGTGCTGCTGAGGCCGCGCTTTTCCAGCATCTCCGCAATCATATTGGAGTCGTAGACGTTCATTTGACAGCCATAAGTGGCTAAGTGGTATTTTTCCATAATGGGCCGTATGCGTGAAAATTTAACCTTTTTCGCCGGGGGCCGTGTCCTCGGTGGGTTTGACCGTCGGCGAGAGGCTGCGGATCAGGCCGGGTAGTTCCGAAAAGGTGGCGAAAGCCGGGGTATAGCCTGCCAATTCCGGTGCGGAGGAGCCGTATCCACCTTGAAAGCATAAAAATCTCACCCCATCGTTCCGGGCCACTTGTAAATCCTGCCATCCATCTCCCACCAGCAAGGTAGTTTCCGGAGTGCTGTGAGCCTTTCGGCGTAAGTGTTGTAATCCGCCCGGATCAGGCTTTTTCCCCCAAGGGCCGTCACCACCCAAGACCTCGCTGAAGTAGCTTGCCAATCCCAATTCGTTTAGGATTCTCATTGTTGCGGCCAAAGGCTTGTTGGTCAGCACCGCCAAGGAGATTTCCGATAACATATGCAGCGATTGCTCCACTCCGGGAAAGGGCCGTGAGAGGCGGGTACAATTCTCGGTATAATGCTCGAGAAATAGGTTGATTGTTTGAGTTGCCAGAGGGCTTAAGCCGGATTTTTGCGAGCGAATAAAATCCTCGGGCAGGCACCGGTAGATTAATTGCTCGGCGCCGTCGCCGATTCCGCGGCTAACTCGCTCCAGGGGGATCGACGGAAACCCATTTTCCAGGAGTGCATAATTGACGGCTGCGGCCAGATCGGGAAGAGTATCGACCAGGGTTCCGTCCAAATCAAAAATCACCAATTCATACATGGCGTTAAATTAGTAATCCGTGGTTACCTTTTTCCCATGTCCCGTGCCCATTTTCTCCGAATTGTGTTTCTTCTACTCCTATCGGCCTTACATGCCACGTTCGCATTTGAAACGGCCTCGCCAGGTCTGGATAAATGTGGATTCCATCCGGTTTTGGCGAAGGGAGCAGAGGCCACCGCTGCACCGGAAATCCCGAAATGGGGCTACGGCTATGATTCCCTGCTGGCGGATCTTTCCCGCTGGGGAGCCTCTCCGCATGTAACCCTAGACTCCATTGGAGCCAGCGTCGAAGGTCGCGCCATATGGAGGGTTACAGTGACGGAATCCATCCCTCTTGCCCGCCTGAATGCAACTTCTTCCGTCACGGAAAAGGATAGGGAGAGGATTTTCATCCATGCCCGCACCCATCCTGCCGAGGTGCAAACCTCCTGGATTATCCGTGAAATGATGTCGTTGCTTCTTGGTGAAAATGAGGAAGCCATCGGCTTGCGGGATCGACATATTATTCACCTCATTCCCATGCTGAATCCGGATGGGGTCGAATTGGAAAAGCCCCGGGAGAACGCCAACGACATCGATCTCGAGAGTAATTGGAATAAAGACGTTTTGGAGCCGGAAGTGGCCGCGCTCAAATCCCATTTTATCGGATTGATGGAGGAACAAAATCCCATTCGGGTGGCACTTAATTTGCATTCGGACCAATTCAATTGTACGCGGTTCTTTTTCTTTCACCATGCCAATGGAACCTCGGAAAAATTCGTGGAGTTGCAAAAAAATTTCATTGGCAAGGTTCGGGAATACTTTTCCCCGGGCATCGAGCCTTGGCATTTTGTAGTGAGTTGGCAGGGAGGAACGGGTTTGCAATATCCCGAAGGGTTTTTCTGGAGCCATTATCGGGAATCGGTGATGGCACTTACCTTCGAAGATGCTAATTGCCCTACTGCGAGTGAATTCGATAGCACGGCGCGAGCCCTGTTGTTGGGGGCTGCGGATTATGCGCGGGAGCCGCCGCAAAGTATTCGCCGCCCTGCGGAACCTACGGTCTGGCGCGCCCTGCCGTTACCGGGCGGCATCCGACTGGCCGCTCCCTCGGGCCAATCGTTGGATGGTGTGTTCTGGGAATTGACCGATGCAAAAGGCCGTCGCTTGGCGTCGGGTGTTTTTAAACCGGACGGTTTTCTGCCTATTCAGCGACAATTCCCGGTAGGAAGCCCAGTTTTTTTGGGCCTTGATGCCAAAGCAGGCAAAACGGTATTGAAGATTTGGGGAAAGGAGCCGTTTTAGTCGGATTGGCAGCGATTATCTCCCTTCCGAAAGATATACCCTCAGTTTAACTTTTTTATCATGCGATGGATACCAACCCCGAGAGCCCCCAGGATATTTTACCTGCCCGTCTTAGCCACGGCTCTGCTGGTTGCCGGTGTGGGGCAGACCGGAGCCGAAACCAGCGGATATCAAAGACACGCCACTTTGGGGTGGTTCGCACTTGGCTCCTGGTCGTTGGCGGGTATTCTCTATGGCTTGGAGGCGAACGATCCAGCCGCCCGAAAGATATCTAAGTTACCGAATAAAGATTTTCACACCGAGCAAGGGGATTTACGGATGGCCATCGGGGCATCCGTTATGATGGGCGTAGTCTCGGGTCTTTCCTACCTATATTACGCCGATTCGGGGCGCGGGAGATATCCTTGGGACGCAATCGCAATTCCCGTCGAAACCTCTCCCGGCAGATGGGGCGTCGCAGCCCGGATCCATATGGGTTATCCCGCACTTTGAATCAGCTGTGCCCCAGGGAGACCTCCGGTTTAAGTGCCTATGTATGTAAATTTCTTCCATTGCCATGCTAACCGCGCCTGAATTATTTGACCGTCTGAAAGCCTCTAAAATAGGCGGTTCGGCTTGCACCTATACTCTCGCAAAATGCGAGGAATTGGTGCCGGTTATCAACGCCATTAATGAAATCAAAAAACAGCGTAATGCCGTTATTTTGGCTCATTCCTACGTAAGCCCCGATATCGTCTATGGCGTAGCCGATTTTGTAGGCGATTCCTACGGTCTCAGCAAGGACGCCGCCGCTACTGGGGCCGATACCATTATTTTTGCAGCGGTGCGTTTCATGGGCGAAACTGCCAAGATACTGAGCCCCCAAAAGCAGGTTTTGATTCCCGCCACCGATCCGGGGTGTTCGTTGGCCGATTCCGTTACAGCAGAAGATGTACGGCGCTACAAGGCGCTGCATCCCGAGCATACCTTCGTCTGTTATATCAACACCACCGCCGAAGTGAAGGCCGAATGCGATGTTTGCGTTACGTCTTCCAATGTCTACAATATCGTCGAAGCCATTCCCAACGACAAGATTTTTTTTCTACCCGACCGGCTTATGGGTCTCAACTTACGCGAAGAGATGGTAAGGCGCGGTGTAGCTAAGCAAATCCTGTTGCATGAAGGTGTTTGCTATGTGCATGAGCAATATGATCCGGAAATGATCCTGTTCATGCGGTCCAAGTTCTCCAACCTGAAGGTGGTAAGTCATCCCGAATGCAGTCCATCCGTATTGAAACAGTCCGACTATGTCGGCAGTACCAGTCAAATGCTCGATTATGTCAAGGCCAGTAAGGACAAGGAGTTCCTCATGCTGACCGAATGCGGACTGGCTTCGCGCCTTGAAGTCGAGTTGCCGGGGAAACGCTTCGTCGGATCCTGCACGTTGTGCCGTTATATGAAATCGAATTCATTACGCGAAATCCTACGGGTGCTTATCAATCCCCGACCGGAGGACCGCATTGAAATTGACGAAGAAGTGCGCCTTCGCGCAAAAAAATGTATTGACGCGATGTTCGAATTCGCGGAGCCACCGGTTTTCCTGCCCGGCTCCTGTGATTGAAAATCGCCGCCCGGCTTCGGTCGGCAGAAGGAATCTCCAATGTCCACGCGACTTTTCATGGCTCTTAATTTTACGGTAAGCTCGGCGGCCGTCGCGTTGCTGGTTTGGCTGATTTATTTTCGAGAGGCCCAACAGGCGGCCTTTTCCCTCGGATTCCTTCCCGCGGTTAACGCCGGGTTGAACGGAATGAGCGCGCTTTTTCTTATCAGGGGCATGCTGGCCATTCACAAGGGACGCCGCGAATTGCATGAAGCCTGTATGAAACTGGCGATGGTTTTTTCGGCTTTGTTTCTGGTATCCTATATTCTTTACCACACCTTCCATGGCGATACCCTGTTTCAAGGCCAGGGCTTCATCCGCCCGGTATACTTCTTCATCCTGATTTCACATATCGTGCTGTCAATTGCGGTTCTGCCCATGGTATTCACCTCTTTTTTCTTTGCGCTGAGAGGAAATTTTCCGGCTCACAAGAAAATTTCCCGATTCACTTTCCCCCTTTGGTTTTATGTCTCGGTCACGGGAGTCGCGATCTTTGTCTTACTCAAAATCCACTCCTGAAGAGGCCGGCGCGCTGGCATCTCTGGGGCGAGGAATCGGCGGAGAGAATGGTTGCCGTTCATGAAAAATGCTAATTTGACGTCAGATACCGTAAACCCGAGCGTGAAAGAACCTGTGACCTTCTCTGCGGCATTGAAGTATCGAGCCGGACTGCATTATTTCGCGGTAGCCCTCAGTGCGGTGACACTTTTCCTGCTTTTCATAGGCGGAATGGTAACCAGCACCGATTCAGGGCTTTCCGTTCCGGATTGGCCGACAACCTATAATTACAATATGTTCACCTTTCCACCTTCAATGATGGTGGGTGGGATATTCTACGAACATGGACATCGCTTGGTCGCTTCCCTGGTGGGAATGCTGGTGATAATCCTGTGCGTCGCCCTTTTTCGCTTCGAGACCCGCTCCTGGTTGCGGTGGACGGGGATCGGCACCTTGTTGCTGGTTATTCTCCAGGGGATTCTGGGAGGAATCACCGTCATTTACAAGCTACCGGCCCTGGTTTCGGTCGTTCACGCATCGGTGGCCGAGCTCTTCTTTCTGCTCACCGTATTACTGGCCTTTGCGACCTCCAGGACCTGGATGGCAGCGGGCCCGATGGTTGCTCCGGACACGAGTCGCATTCGGCTTTCGCTGATCTTCTGCGTTGCCGTCTTCCTGCAAATCATCGCCGGTGCGATCATTAGGCACAATGCGGCTGGCATGGCCATTCCCACTTTTCCCATGGCCTTTGAAGGCTGGCTCCCACCGTTCTGGAATTCCGGGATTTTCTTCCACTTTCTCCACAGCCGCATCGGAGCGCTGGCCATCGTCATTTTAGGAGGGGTATTGGCTTTCAGGCTGCTATCCGTAAAGACCGCCCACGTTTTATTCCATCGCGGTCTCGGCATTCTCCTGTTTTTGCTTTTGACCTTGCAAATAGTTCTTGGAGCTTTCACCATTTGGAGCGGGAAGCAAGCCCTTATCACTTCCCTCCATATGGCGGTCGGAGCCTTGATATTCGGGGTCAGTTTTTTAACCTTCCTGGCATTTTGCCGATTACAGGGCCGGTGAGGAAAAAGGAAGTTTACAGGAAATGCAATCCATAGCTGGTGAACGGCACGGCACCTCTCCCAAACCCGCCAAAATGGGCGGTTTCCTTGAGTTGCTTAAATTGCGGATGGCGGTGCAGATCCTCTTCACCACTTTCGTTGGCTATCTACTGGGTACGGAAGACGATTTTCTTTTCTCGCGGCTCTTCCACGTCATGCTCGGTACCGCGTTGCTTGTAATCGGCTCTTTCGCCCTCAATCAAGCCATTGAGAAGCGCTACGACAAATTAATGACGCGGACCCGGGCCAGGCCGGTTCCCAGTGAAAGGGTAGGGCAGATGGAAGCTTTTTCCTTCGGTATGCTCTGTTTTTTCGCCGGAACCGGATATTTATTTTTCATGGTCAATCCGCTGACGGGTATCCTGGGTGCGGCGGCCCTGGTTTTATATGCCGCGGTATATACTCCGCTCAAGCGCTTTTCCAGCTTGAATACCCTAATCGGAGCCGTACCCGGCGCGCTTCCTCCGCTTATGGGCTGGACTGCCGCCCAGAACTCACTTGGATACGGAGGACTGGTCTTGTTCTTCCTATTATTCTTTTGGCAGATTCCGCATTTTCTGGCCCTGGCATGGATGTATAAGGAAGATTACACCGCCGGCGGATTTCGCATGCTCAGTGTTACCGATCCGAGCGGCGACGCCTGCTTCAGGCATATTCTTTTGCAAACACTCTGTCTCATTCTGGTTTCCCTTTTTCCTTTCGTGGCCGGACTCGCCGGACCTTATTATTTGGTCGTCGCCCTGGTAGCGGGAGCATATTTTCTGTATACCGGGGTCATATTATTTCGTGAGAGAACCCGGGAGGCCGCCAAGAGAGTTTTCCTGGCTTCGTTGGTCTACCTTCCGAGCCTGCTGGCCATGCTGATTTTAAGTAAGATGGTGCGATAGCATCGGTTCCCAAATTCCCAAGGACGTTCATGAATGAGAATTGGCAAAATGTCCAGATGTTCGCTATTGAAAAGTGGAATCCTTGAAAGTATAATTTGGCGTGTTTGGAAAAATCATTCGCAAGCAATTTTGCCGGCACCTTTAGCTTCATCTTTAACATCAATCAGGGGTAAATCCCTTCCCGGGAGAGCGGATTAATGGTATTCCCGCGATGGACGAACAAGGTACCGTTCTGGTTACTCGTAACCTTAGCTGTACTCGCTTGCTCGATTGTCTTCATTTTCTGGTATTGGGGCAGCCCAAAACATCTTGAGGTTGGCTATCAGCCTCAACAGCCCATCAACTTCAGTCATAAGCTGCATGCGGGCCAAATGGGAATGGATTGTCGCTATTGCCACCATACGGTGGATAAGGGTAAGTTCGCTGGTGTTCCGGCCACGGAAACCTGCCTGAACTGTCATACCCAAATCAAGCAAGATGCTCCCGATATCGTGAAGCTGCGTGAATTCCATGCCGCAGGCAAGCCGGTTCCTTGGGTACGCATTCACAAACTTCCGGATTACGTTTATTTCGACCATAGCGCCCATGTAAACAAAGGGGTCAGTTGCATAAGCTGCCATGGCCGCGTGGACCAAATGGATGTCGTGCGTCAGGTTGAGCCTCTCAGTATGGCGTGGTGTATGGATTGCCATCAGGCTCCTGCCGCGAATATCCGGGATAAGGATTTGATTACCAAGCTGAGTTGGACCCCCGAGGGCGATGCGCTCGAAAATGGACGCAAATTCATGGATATGTACCACGTTAAACCCCGGACGGATTGCACGACATGTCACCGCTGAATCTTGATCCCAAAAAAGCCGCTCCCACCCAGTGGAGAAGCCTGGACGAGCTCGCCATGAGCCCTGAATTCCAGGCCGGGTTGGAACGTGAATTTCCCGAAGGCGCCTCCGAGGCAACCGAATTGGATCGTCGTCAGTTTCTGCAGGTGATGGGCGCCTCCTTTGCGCTGGCAGGCCTAACCGGTTGTGATGTGGTCCGTCGTCCCAAACACGAAATTCTCCCCTATAACAATGCGCCCGAACACTTGATACCGGGCAAACCTCAGTTTTACGCGACCACGGTTACCGTAGGCGAAGAGGTGATGGGTGTATTGGTAGAAAGCCACCAAGGGCGTCCCACAAAAATAGAGGGAAACCCCCAACATCCATCCAGCCAGGGCGCTACGGGAAAACTCCAGCAGGCATCGATCCTCGACCTTTATAGCCCCAATCGAAGCCAAAAGGTCCTGAAAAACGGGGCTTCTTCAACTTGGGATGCTTTTTGGGGAGGAATGGCTCCCGTAATCGATGGGTTTCGCGCGAATGGCGGAGAAGGGCTGCGAATCCTGAGTGGATATATCGTCTCACCTTCGTTCGCGGCCATCAAGCAGCATATTTTACGAGAATTTCCGAAAGCAAAATGGGTTGTCTATGAACCCGTCAATCGGGACAATGCCCGAATCGGGTTGCTGGGCGCGGTGGGAAAACCCGTCGATGCCCATTACCGCATTGAATCCGCGAAACGCATTCTTTCTGTGGACAGTGATTTTCTTGAATCCGAATTAAATCATGTAGCCCATGCGCGAGCCTTTGCTAAAACCCGCAATCCCGATTTGGGAAAAGCTGGGATGAGCCGTCTTTACCTCATGGAGGCGAGGTATTCCGTAACCGGCGGCGTGGCCGATCATCGCATTCGCGTTAAGCCGAGCATGATTCCTGCCGCATTGGCGCTTGTAGCGCGCGAATTGGCCAATCAAGGTTTAACTTTTCAGTCGGGTGAAACACAATTGATTGACTCGGCTCTGTCCGCGAGTAACGGGACTATTGCCGAATTTTCTCCCCAGCTTATTTCCGAACTCGCTGCCGATTTGGCCGCCCACCGTGGCGCCTCCCTCATTCTAGTCGGTAAGCATCAGCCTCCATTGGTACATGCCCTGGGTCATGCGGTAAACCGCCTTTTGGGCAATGTGGGAACAACCGTTCTATACAAGATTTCACCCACTTTTGCTTTCAACCAAGACTCACCTGCTTCAGCGGTTGCCATACGCGATCTCGCGGCTGACATGGAAAAGGGAGTAGTTGATACCCTGTTGATGATCGACGCTAATCCGGTTTTTACCGCGCCGGCCGACATACAATTCACTTCGCACTTGTCTAAAGTAAGGCATTCTGTGCATTTGGGTGGCGAGGTCAACGAATCGGCTCAGGCCGCACTTTGGCATATTCCCCAGTCGCATTACCTGGAACATTGGGACGACGCCATAAGTTTCGACGGAACCACCAGCATTGCGCAACCATTGATATCACCCCTATATACGACCTTTTCCAAATCCGAAGTGTTGGCCAAACTTTTTGACTATCGCTATCGCGAGAGCTTGGATATCGTTAAAGGCCATTGGATGAGCCGGAGTGGAGCATTAGGCTTTGAGATCGCCTGGCGCCGGTGGTTGCATGACGGCATTATCGAAACCGGAGCGCTTCCGGATTCGGGACCGGGCTCAAGTTCCGGTATGGACGCTTTTTTGAAGGCGCATTCGAGTAGTGATGAGGGATCGCGCGAAGGTGGAATCGAACTAATGCTCTTTGAGCATCCAAATGTTCATGATGGAAGGTTCGCATCCAATTCCTGGCTACAAGAACTGCCTGAACCCATTACCAAATTGTGCTGGGATAATGCGGCATATATCGGGCCCAGCCTGGCACAAAAGCTGGGGATCAAAGACCAAATCATTTTGAAAAATGATAAGGGCGTCCCCATGGGTCAATACGATAAGCCCATGATCAAGGTGACGCGCGGCGGGCATTCCCTTTCTCTGCCGGCATGGATTCTACCCGGAATGGCGGATGAAACCGTTGTCATCCACTTGGGATATGGCCGTAAAAAAGGGCCTGGAATCGCCGAGGGAGCCGGTTTTGACGCCTACCCCTTGCTCGACAAGCGTGTGGGACAGCCCCTATCCGTGCAAGTCGAGGTGACGGGCTCCACATATACATTAGCCTGCACCCAAGACCATTGGTCCATGGAATCCAGACCCATCGTTCGTGAAGGAGACCTCGAGCTTTATGAACGTCGGCCAAATTTTTCCGCTGACGAATTCATGAATCCTCATCCTCCGCTAGCTTCACTATGGGAAGAGCATGACTATTCCAAGGGAATGCAATGGGGCATGACCATCGATCTGAATAGTTGCAATGGATGTTCCGTTTGCGTAGTGGCTTGCCAGGCGGAAAACAATATTCCGGTTGTGGGTAAAGGCCAGGTAATTCGTGGACGTGAGATGCACTGGATACGGTTGGACCGGTATTTTACGGGTGATGTGGACGATCCCGGACTCGTTTTCCAGGCCATGCTCTGCCAACATTGCGAAAATGCCCCCTGCGAAGCGGTATGCCCCGTATCCGCTACGGTTCACTCCAAGGAGGGCCTGAACGAAATGGTTTATAACCGGTGCATAGGGACGCGCTATTGTTCGAATAACTGCCCATATAAAGTTCGCCGATTCAATTTTTCCAATTTGACGAATCATTATTCCGAATCCGAAAAAATGCAGAAAAACCCGGACGTCACCGTACGCTTTCGGGGTGTCATGGAAAAATGCACCTATTGTGTGCAACGCATCGAGCAGGCGCGTATTGGTTTCAAAAACAAAGGTAACGAAGTCATTCCGGATGGAGCGATAGTACCCGCCTGTGCCCAGGCCTGCCCAACCGATGCCATTGTTTTCGGTAATATCAATGATCCGAAAAGCCGGGTTGCCGTCCTGAAAGCCCATCCTCGTAATTATGGGGTTCTGACAGAGCTTAACACCAAGCCCAGAACCACGTACCTGGCCAAGGTACGAAACCCAAATCCGGCTATACTCAAATTATCTCGGTCAGCGACTTAGGCATACGGGAGCCAACGGAAAATGATTCTACGCGACAATACCCTTCCCAGAGCGACGCTGGTGGAAAGCAAAAGCTTCGGCGAGGTTAATGAAATAATCTGTGCCCCAACGAATCCGGTCAGGACTCCCAAGACCTGGCATATTCTCTTTCTGGGCAGCCTCTCTCTTCTATGTCTACTGGGTGTCATGTTGGCTTACCTGGTGTGGGAGGGAACGGGTATCTGGGGCGTGAATATGCCTGTGGCTTGGGGATTTGCCATCGTCAATTTCGTTTGGTGGATCGGTATCGGTCATGCCGGAACCCTAATCAGCGCCATCCTATTCCTGTTCCGGCAAAAATGGCGTACGGGTATCAACCGATTTGCCGAAGCCATGACCATATTCGCGGTTATGTGCGCCTTTATTTTTCCTTCCTTCCACGTAGGTCGAATTTGGGTAGCCTATTGGATGTTTCCGCTACCCAATTCCATGGGCATGTGGCCCAATTTTCGTAGCCCGCTTTTGTGGGATGTGTTCGCCGTCAGCACTTATTTTACCGTCTCCCTGCTTTTCTGGTATGTCGGCTTGGTGCCCGATTTGGCGACTTTACGGGACAAGGCCACCTCCAAAATGAAAAAGGTTCTTTATGGGGTATTCGCTCTGGGATGGCGCGGCGCCAACCGGCATTGGCAGAATTACGAGCGTACCTACCTCATTCTCGCTGCCGTTTCTACCCCACTAGTGCTTTCGGTACACAGTATCGTAAGTTTTGACTTCGCCGTTTCGAATCTTCCGGGTTGGCATACAACCATATTCCCGCCCTATTTCGTCGCCGGTGCGGTTTTTTCGGGATTCGCCTTGGTGTCGACGCTGATGATTATCGCCCGAAAGGTTTACGGGCTGGAAAAAGTCGTAACCATGCATCATCTCGATAACATGAATAAATTCATGTTGGCGACGGGCACTATCGTCGCTTATGCCTATGCGATGGAGTTCTTCATCGCCTGGTATAGCGGCAATCCCTATGAACGGTTCGCCTTCATTAATCGAGCTCTCGGGCCTTATGGTTGGGCGTATTGGATCATGGTCTCCTGTAATTGTATCGTACCTCAATTGTTCTGGTGGAAGAAAATCCGCTATAACCTGCTCATTACTTTTATCATTACGATTTTGATAAATATCGGAATGTGGTTCGAACGCTTCGTAATCGTCATGACCTTGCATGCCGACTTTCTACCATCCTCGTGGGGATATTATCGACCTACCTGGGTAGATTGGTTGACTTTCTTGGGTACCTTCGGGCTTTTCGGAACCTTTTTCCTCTTGTTCCTTCGTTTCTTACCGACATTGGCGATTGCCGAGGTCAAGGGCGTCATGCCCGAAGCCAGTCCGCATCACGGACATCATCATCAAGAGGCGCTGACCAGCGGAGGGCAGCATTAAAATGGAACACGCCAAACCATTAGGGATACACCAATCTGCGGACGGTTCCAGGTTGGACGCGTCAGATTCGCAGATACCAGTCAAGCTGTTTGGAATGTTGGCTGAGTTCGCTTCGCCGGGCGAAATTTATGAGGCCGCGAAAAAAATCCGCGATGCCGGATATAAGCATTGGGATGTGCATAGCCCATTTCCGATTCACGGTATGGATAGGGCGATGGGTATAGGTCAGTCCAAGGTTGGCTTGATTGCCTGGGTGGGCGGGCTTTTAGGAGCCGGTGGTGGATTCACCCTGCAATATTGGGTCAGCGTCCACGCCAACCCATTCATTATAGCCGGAAAACCCTTCAATAGTTACCCGGCCTTTGTACCGGTAACTTTCGAGCCGGGAATCCTGCTTACCGCTTTTGGCGCCGTCTTTGGGATGTTTTTCCTGAATCGGCTTCCAACGCTTTACCATGCCTTGTTTAAAAGCAAAAATTTCCATCGCTTTTCGAATGATGCTTTTTTCGTCAGCATCGAAGCGCGTGATCCAAAATTTGATTTGCAGGCCACCGAAAAGCTGCTCACCGAAATCGGTGGCAAAAATATTGAAGTTGTGGAGGATTAAGCTTTGATTTCGCTCAAACTCCTATTTTGCATGTCGGCCGCCGGTTTATTATTACTGGGTTGCCGGGGTCAAGTTTCCGATAGCCCCCCCATCCACTTGAATCCAAATATGGATGATGTACCTCGTTTCGACCCATACGAAGAGAACCTGCTCTTCTCCGACCGACGGGCAATGCGGCCGCTAGTGGAAGGAACTGTCCCGAACCAATTGCAAAAGGATTTTGGGGGTTATTATGCAGACGCCGCCCTGAATCCTATTTTGGATAGAGATGATTCATTTTTCCAGGGTCATATCGATTCGCAATTTGTCCAAAAGTCTCCGCTGCGTATCACTTCCGAATTGATGGATAGGGGGCAGAAGAAATATGAAATCTACTGCGGGGTATGCCATGGTCCGACAGGAGTAGGCAACGGTATCGTGGTAAAAAAGGGTTTTCTGCCTCCGCCCGATTTGGCGGACTCCAGGCTCTTGAACATGGCCGACGGGGAGATTTTTTCCGTCATAACGCATGGCGTTCGAAACATGCCCGCGTACGGCAAACAAATTACCCCTTCGGATAGGTGGGCCATTGTTGCGTATATGCGGGCGTTGCAGCGAGCGCGGAACGCGACCCTGGACGACGTTCCTTCTGATAAACGTAATCAACTGAATTGATGGGATGACCATGTCTGACAACACCTACCGCCTAAGCGGTAAACTGGCCGGAAGCGGGAAGATAGGTCTGGGACTGGGTATAGTCGGTGCGCTTGGAAGCGTTCTGGCCTATTTCCAGGATTCCAAACAATTTTATTTCTCTTATTTGACGGCCTATTGTTTTTTCCTTTCCATCGCTTTGGGAGCGCTCTTTTTCGTGATGATTCAACATTTGTCTCGGGCCGGATGGAGCGTTACGATTCGTCGTATCGCCGAAAACCTCGCAGCAAATCTGCCGTTGCTCGGCTTGCTTCTTATACCGTTGTTACCGGGAATAGGTGATTTATTCCATTGGTCACACGCAACGGTCGTTGCGGTCGATCCCCTTTTGCAAGAAAAATCCCCTTATCTGAATTCCCCCTTCTTCTTCCTTCGGTCCGCATTATTCGTGCTTATTTGGATTGGTCTAAGCCGCTATTTCCTGAAATCTTCCCTACGGCAGGACGTAACTGGTGACGCTTCGATATCAGAACGTATGTCCCGTTTGGCGGCTCCGGGATTGCTTTTATACGCCCTCACCGAAACATTTTTTGCGATTGATTGGATGATGTCCTTGGATGCGCACTGGTATTCGGCCATGTATGGCGTTTACTATTTTGCGGGATCGGCCGTGGCCATCATGGCTTCCCTAATCGTAATCGCATACATCCTACGAAAAGCGGGATTACTCCGTGACGTCATAAATATTGAGCATTATCATGACATGGGAAAGCTTCTATACGGCTTTAACATATTCTGGGCCTATATCGGCTTTAGTCAGTTCATGTTGATCTGGTATGCCAATATTCCCGAAGAAACCGTCTTTTTCCTGCATCGCTCCGAAGGGGGATGGAAGGAATTCAGTTTACTGCTCCCCTGGGGACATTTCGCCATACCCTTTATCTTCCTCATGGCGCGAGGCGTTAAACGTCGCCTGCCGCTGCTTTTTGCAGGAGCGGTCTGGCTGCTGGTCATGCATTATGTCGATATTTATTGGTTGATCATGCCGAATCTCCACCATCATCTACACTTCCATTTTGCCGATGTTACCGCTTTCCTCTTTGTTGGAGGTCTGTTTCTGTTTTTTCTGGTCAATCGCATGAAAAAGCAGCCGCTTATCCCCATCAAGGATCCGCGTTTGCAGGAATGTTTGAACTACGATAACGGGTAATTTCATGAATACGCAATCCGAACACCACGAGCCCTCCTTTTATCGGGATACGAATGAGCCCCACTCCAAAACAATTTGGATTTACGGCGCTTTAACTCTCTTGTTTTTGTTTATCGTTCAGGTAGTCGGCCACTTTGGATTCCTTTCCTCGAAAACCGGGGAAAATGCGCGTAAGCAGGAATCGGTGGGACTTTTGCGGGAAGTACAATTGATAAATTTGCAAGCGGCGGAACAGATGCAGGAGTATAAGTGGCTCGACAAGGGTAAGGGCATTGTCCAGATTCCGGTTAAGCGCGCCATGGATATTTTGGTCGAGGATGCCGGGAGGGTTCCGCCTTCGTCAAGAGCCGCGACTCACCCCGAAGGCGAAAACCAGTGATGACTTTCAAAACCGGACATGGGGCAGGGGTCACATCCACTTGCTTTGGTGGCCAGCCCAGGCTTAGGATTTTCTTGTCATTGGTTGCGATGCTTCCTTCCATTGTACTCGCCCTTGGACCTGGTTCCAGGCCCGGTGAACTTTCAGAGCCCGGCGCCCCCGAGATCCTCAATGAAGTGGGAATAACGGAGCGACTTGAGGATAAAGTTTCGTTGGGCTTGGAGTTCCGTGACGAAAACGGGTTTTCCGTGCGGTTAAGCGAAATATTCTCATCCGGAAAACCCGTCTTATTAAACCTGGCTTATTATGAATGTCCGATGCTTTGCAATTTGGTCATGAACGGGCTGCTCAATGGCATTAAAGGTTCGGGTTGGACCCCGGGGCAGGAATTCGAGGTGTTGACTCTAAGCATCGATCCCGAGGAAGGGCATGAGCTTGCTTCCGCCAAAAAGCAAACCTATATCGAGAATCTGGGGCTTTTAGGCGCCGAAAAGGGTTGGCATTTTTGGACCGGTTCCGACACGAATATCCGGGAATTGACCCGCCAAGTGGGCTTCGGATATGCTCTCGATTCCATCAGCGGTGAATACGCGCATGCGGCGGTACTCATCACTTTATCGCCCACGGGTAAAATCACCCGTTACCTGTATGGCACCGAATACAAGGGAAAGGATTTACGACTGGCGCTCCTGGAGGCCAAGGATGAGAAGAGCACCTCCATAGGCGAGAAAATCCTGCTTTTGTGTTATAGTTACGACGCGAACAGCAATAGTTACGTTCTGCTCGCGCATAAATCGATGCGTGCGGCGGGATTTCTCTTCATGATTGGCATAGTCGGAGTGTTTGGATCGCTTTGGTATAAGGATGTCAAAAGAAAATCCACTAAAATCTCGGACGCGGCCTGAGAATTTCACTAATTTGCATAACCCAGAATAAGCGGCAAGGAAATGGACACCACTAAGACTTTTTGGCTTCCCACAAGGGCATCAACCTTCGTTGATGTCGTAGACCCTGCGTTCAACCTGGTCATGTGGATGTCGCTCTTTTTTCTTCTGGCCGTTACGGCCGGAGTGATCTATTTCGTAATCAAATTCCGTAGGAAGCATCCGGATCAGATTGCGGCGGATCAAATCACGCACAATTTCCATCTGGAACTCTGGTGGACGATAATACCTGTTTTCATCGTACTGGTGCTTTTCTGGGTAGGTTTTCGCGGCTATCTGTACATGAGCATCGCGCCTCATAACGCCACGGAAATACGGGTAATCGGGCAAAAATGGAGTTGGATGTTCGAATATCCCTCCGGCGCCACCAGCGATACCCTGGTAGTTCCCTTGAATGAACCGGTCAAATTGTTAATGAGTTCTCGAGATATCCTACACTCTTTTTCGGTTCCGGCATTCCGAGTTAAGATGGATCTGATTCCAAACCGGTACACTTCCGTCTGGTTTGAAGCGACTACCCAAGGCGTGTTCCCAATCCGTTGTACGGAATATTGCGGAACCGGTCATTCGGAAATGCTGTCTGCGGTCAAAGTGGTCGATTATGCCGCATATGAAGAATGGTTGGTCAAAGCCGCCTCGGCGGGAGAAGGGTTGACGCCGGCCGAGTTCGGTCAAAAACTGTACGCCTCCAAAGGCTGTTCGGCCTGCCATAATATCGACGGCACCAGCCAAATAGGCCCACACTGGGATGGAAAATGGGGTACCCAGGTCAAGCTGGCTTCGGGCGAGTCCGTTTTATTTGATGAAAATTACGTCCGCAACTCCATACTCGATCCCCGTTCCCAGGTAACCGCAGGCTACCAGCCGGTAATGCCGGCCTATAAGGGAATTATTACGGACGCGGAAATCGACGCCATAATCGCCTACTTCAAATCGCTGCAATAGAGCGTTCAGGGAATACCAAAGGGTTATATCATGTCGCACGGTGAAAACATCAATTATCTCATAGCCCGCCGAGGCTTCTGGTCCTGGGTGATTACGCTCGACCACAAGCGCATTGGTCTTATGTACTTGGCAACCTCCTCCTTTTTCTTCATGATGGGGGGTATTTACGCCCTTCTGCTCCGATTCGAATTGCTGACGCCCACGAAATTATTTGTCGATGCAGACACCTATAATCAACTTTTCTCGCTCCATGGCATCATCATGGTGTTTTTATTCATCATACCGGCCATACCGGCCGCCATGGGAAATTTCATTATGCCTATGCAATTGGGTGCAATGGATGTCGCTTTTCCGCGATTGAATCTTTTCAGCTATTACCTCTACGCCACTGGCGCCCTGATGATACTTTTCGCCATCTTCTTCATGCCCGGTCTCGTTGATACAGGCTGGACATTTTACGCGCCTTATTCCATCGCCCAAAATCCCAGCGTCGTTATGGTTGCCTTGGCGATCTTTATAATGGGCTTTTCCAGCATTCTCACGGGCTTGAACTTCATTGTAACCATACATACCTTACGCGCGCCCGGACTCACCTGGTTCCGCCTGCCCTTGTTCGTCTGGGCCCTTTACGCAACTTCCGTCATTCAGGTTTTGGCCACTCCGGTTTTGGCCATTACTTTGGCACTGGTCGCCGTGGAAAACTTTTTTGGAGTGGGGATTTTCGACCCGGCCTTAGGAGGGGACCCGGTATTGTTTCAGCATTTTTTCTGGTTCTATTCCCATCCAGCCGTGTATATCATGATTGTTCCCGCCTTCGGAATTATTTCCGAACTTATAACCGCTTTCTCCAAGCGCGATATATTCGGGTACAGATTCATCGCTTTTTCCTCCATCGCCATCGCGCTTATCGGATTTCTGGTATGGGGTCACCATATGTTTGTAGCCGGACAATCCCTATTTGCCGGCATGATATTTTCATTCCTGACTTTTTTCGTGGGAATTCCTACTGCGGTGAAAATTTTCAATTGGATGGCCACCTTATATAAGGGTTCCATCGAGCTGAAAACTCCCATGCTATATGTCTTGGCTTTTCTTTTTCTCTTTACGGTGGGAGGACTTACTGGCATTATGCTGGGAATGGTGTCCGTGGATATCCATTTGCATGACACCTATTTCGTGGTGGCCCATTTCCACTATGTCATGATGGGAGGTAACGTCATCGCCTTTTTGGGAGGAGTGCACTATTGGTGGCCCAAAATGACTGGAAAAATGTACAGTGAATTTTGGGGTAGGCTTTCCGCCAGTTTGATTTTTATCGGCTTCAACGTGACTTTTTTCATGCAATTCGTGATGGGTTCATTGGGTATGCCCCGTCGTTATTACAGCTACGACCCGGAATTTCAAATCTACCATGTCATTTCCACGGTAGGGTCCTGGATTGTCGGAGTCGGTCTTTTCATGGCCCTTTTCAATCTTCTGCTTTCACTCCGCTCCGGAAATAACGCTCCCGCCAATCCATGGGGCGCCAAAACCTTGGAATGGCAGTCCGCTTCTCCGCCACCGGTTTTGAATTTCGAGGAGCCGGAAAAGGTAATTGTTGTAACGGGTCCATACGCATTTGATTCGGATAAAAGCCGCATTTCCAACGGTACGAAGACTTACCAGTCGGAGAAGGTCTAATGAGCACCACGTCCACCCGCCCCGGCAAGGGCATTATCCACCAAACCGCCCATCATTTCCCCTCGGCGGATGCGCAATTCGATGCGGCGAAGCTGGGAATGTGGATTTTTCTAGTTACCGAAGTTTTGTTCTTCGGTGGCCTTTTTTGCGCCTATGTTATTTACCGCGCCTGGTTTCCCGATATGTATGCGGAAGTTGCGGCCCATTTGGATTGGCGTTTGGGCGCCCTGAATACACTGGTGCTCATCACCTCCTCCTATACCATGGTAAGTGCCGTTCGCAATGCCCAGCTTTCCGATCATAAATGGCTTTGGCGAAATCTAGCGCTTACCTTGATTTTGGCCGGGGTATTCCTGGTGGTCAAATATTTCGAATATTCTTCGAAAGTTCATCACGGTTTGCTCCCTGGTGAATTCTTCACCGCCGAGGGATTTCAGCACAATACGGCGCATATTTTTATCGGACTTTATTTTATGATGACCGGATTGCATGGAATTCACGTCCTTATCGGCATGTTCCTAATCGGTTGGCTGATTATACAGGCGCGCAAGCAACGTTTCGGCGCCGAATACTATACTCCGGTGGAAACGGTCGGTCTTTACTGGCACCTTGTGGATATGATTTGGATTTTCCTTTTCCCACTACTTTATCTCATTTGAGGCGAACGCAATGAAAGTCACCAAGACAGCGATAGGCGATACCCATCAGCATGGCGGACATGGAACGCATCATGTATTGTCCAGCCAGTCCCTGATTTTCACTTTTGGAGCCTTATTATTGCTTACTGCCTTTACGGTTTGGACGGCCCGAATCGATTTTGCGGAATTCAACCACTATTTTCTTCCGCTTCAGGTGGATTTGGGACCCATCAATATTATTTTAGCCATGGCCATCGCATCGGTGAAAACCGTGCTGGTGGGGGCTTTTTTTATGGGGTTACGCCATGAAAAACCTTTCTTCGTCCTTACTTTCATCTCCTCCTTCGTCTTCCTCGGGATTTTCATGCTGTATACCCTGTCCGATACTCTCTACCGTGGCTCACTGGATGCCCGTGAAGGAGAGCGGCTGGAATTCGAGTCACCCGTAAAAGTGGCTCCGGAGGGGACTACCCCTACGGCCCACTAAATCCATGTTTGGAATTAAACGTAAGGGCCCAGGCCTTCCCATCCTGATTTTTCTCAGCATCATCACCTTTTTCGGATCCGGCGCCGCTTATGTATTTTTAATTCAATTCCGCCATTTCCGTTCCTTCGTTTCGTCTGAGCCGACTTTTACCGCACCATCCTACTCCCTTTACGAGGGCCAAGCTGCCCTTGAAAAGGTCAACCGGTTCGTAGCGGATGAAGGAGGCGATACGCTAGCCCTTAGCGCGGATGAATTGAACGCCATGATGTTGCTCAGCCAGTCCCTCGAAAAACTCAATTACGGATATGCGCTGGATTTCCAAGACAGCACTTTCACGGCACGGGCTTCGGTACCACTTGTTGATTTGCAATCGCAACTTTCCGGGTTCATCCGACTTCTCAACCTTTCCGGTTATGTTAATTCGGAGCTGATTGGATATCCGCGGCTACAGGATGGTAAGCTTGAGCTTATTCCGGTAGCGGCAAGGATGAACGATCGCGAAGCCCCGATTAATGCATTAATAAAGCAAGGATACGTGAATATTGGCGACCTTGCCGACGACAAGGAGGCATATGCAAACTTTCTCAGCCGACTGGACGATGTACTGATCCGATCCGGCTCTTTGTTGTTTATTCGAAACTCCCGTTCCTAAAGGCTTTCCTTCGTTCCAGAGGGCAGGCTTTTCCGAGACTCCCGCAAAATCTATTTTCCTACGCGGTACCACTCGCTTCCGGTAGGAGGCGCCTTACCGCCATGAAAAAATTACTGAATATTTGCATACCCACCTTCGAGGATGAGACCTCTCTCAAAACCGCTTTGGAGCGTATTCCCAGGGATTTGTGGCCGGATATCGGCGTGGTTGCGATTATTTTGCCGGATAAGAATCCCGCTTTCTTTGAGTCCTATCCTCTTTTTCTTCGATATCCCAAGATCAGATTTATTGAAGGGAACCGGAAATGGGAATATGGACTTGCGGTGCGCAAAGGCCTGGGACTATGCCGTGAAGCGGATTCGGAATATACCGCATGCTTCCGGGCGGGCCGGAATTCTGTTTCCGAAACCCTGGTTAAGCTGGTATCGCATATGGAAATTTATGACATGGATTTGCTTCAAGGCTCTCGTCCGCCCAAGGACTTCGCTACCCGAGGGTTCAGTGCCTGGGTGGAATCCACTCTCGTCGGTCTGGAGAACCGCTATCTCGATCTTAAACTGAGCGATATGCGCCCGGGTTGCATGGTGTATGCCCGGAAGGCGATGCGATCCATTCCTTTCGAAAAATTGAGTATGGGGGACGCCTTTGACATTGAGGTGTTGGCCTGTGCCCGCGAACTCAACCTACGAATTGGGGAGTTGCAACTACCGGCGCGTGAGTGGGAAAGGCAAAATGCCTTCGCGCAAAG
This sequence comes from Fibrobacteria bacterium, assembly GCA_041746255.1. Taxonomy (GTDB): domain Bacteria; phylum Fibrobacterota; class Fibrobacteria; order UBA11236; family UBA11236; genus JBGTHM01. The sequence goes on from JBGTHM010000049.1 coordinate 28,090, forward strand.
CGTCCAGGTTCTTAAGGTGTTGACCAAATATAAGCTGGGATATTATCGGGAAAACCCCAAAGTTTGAGGATAATCGATATACCCTTTTACCAAACCGCCTCATAGTTCGGGTGCAAAAAATTCCACTCCTTGGAATAAACATGTACTTTGTGCGTTAAGCGGGCATTTCCCCGTGCATCCTTTTCATAAAAGGATTGTTCGATATGACTCCATGCCAGCATACCCCCTTCGAGATTAAGGCAGGAGATTTTTTGCTTACTTAATTCCAAGGCGAAAAGAGCGCTGCGGTAGCCCAGGGTGCAATAGCAAACGAAAGTTTTTTCCTCAGGAATGCCGGTCCGGAATCGCTCCGCGAATTCGAGGGTAGTCAGAGCATTCGGTAGCATCGAAACAGCTTGTTCATTCGGCTGTCGCACATCGATAAGGACCAGGTTCGTATCGCCCAACCGATTTTTCAGGGAGTCGGCCCGGATGGCCGGAACGTTCAATTTTCCGGTCAGTTCTACATAGCGTGTCCGCATTTGGCCCGCCAGCTTTTCAGCCCGGATTTGCGAAGGCGGGGGCCCGGCAAGTAGGCTCGGGAATTGCATCAGAATGAGGAGAAATACCGGCAGGGGCCAATGGATTGCCCGGTAGCGGAATGTGCAATGGATTTCTGAACGCATGTTCTCAAAATAATAAGCTTTAATCCAGGACGGATTCCCAAAATCGGTTTTGGATGCTCCCTAGGGAACCCGCTCTGCAAATAGCTAAATTCCGTCTGGTGGAACCTCATTTATTCTCGGATCCGAATGGTCGACACGAGCCGCTGGCTGCGCGCATGCGACCACGCACCTTGGATGAATTCGTGGGTCAAAGGCATATTGTCGGCCCGGGCCGTCTGCTTCGCCGCGCCATCCAGGCGGACCAGCTTTCATCCCTGATTTTCTCCGGGCCTCCCGGAACGGGTAAAACCACTCTGGCCCGGGTAATCGCGAATTCCACTAAAGCGCATTTTATCGCCATTAACGCGGTGCTGGCGGGAGTCAAGGACATCCGTGAGTCGATTGAAGGCGCAAAAAATGCAAGAAGAATCGGCGGCCGCAAAACCATCCTTTTTGTGGATGAGGTGCATCGCTTCAATAAGGCTCAACAAGACGCCCTGTTGCCGCATGTGGAAAGCGGGCTAATCATTCTCATTGGGGCCACCACCGAAAACCCTTATTTCGAGGTGAACAAAGCGTTGGTTTCCCGCTCCCGGATTTTTCTGCTGAGACCCTTGGAAGCCGAGGATATTCGGGAAACGCTGCTACGGGCTATTTCCGATTCGGAAAGAGGTTATGGGCAACGCAATATCGAAGTGGCCGAAGACGCTTTGGAGCATATTGTACAAATGGCGGGAGGAGATGCCCGTAGCGCTTTGAATGCCTTGGAGTTGGCCGTAGAGACTACACCCATCAATTCCGAAAACGGTACTTCGGTAAAAATTGGTTTGTCGGAAGCGGAAGAAAGCATTCAACGGCGCGCCGTCCTGTACGACAAGGATGGCGATGCCCACTACGATACCATTTCGGCTTTTATCAAATCGCTGCGTGGTTCCGATCCGGACGCGGCCCTTTATTGGATGGCCAAAATGCTTTATGCCGGTGAAGATCCGCGTTTTATTTTCCGGCGCATGTTGATATTGGCCAGTGAAGACGTCGGTTTGGCCGACCCGAAAGCCCTCGGCATCATCGCTTCCGCGGCCCAGGCTTACGACTATGTGGGCCTTCCGGAGGGGCAGTTTCATCTCGCCCAGGCCTGTCTTTATTTGGCAACCGCTCCCAAGAGCAATTCCACTATGACTTATTTCGACGTATTGGCTCAAGTCGGTCGCGAACGGGAAGACGAGGTTCCCAATCACCTGAAGGATCCGGCACGCGACGGGGAAGGTTTTGGACATGGCCAGGGCTATAAATACCCCCATGCTTACCGCGAACATTGGGTGGCACAGCAATATTTACCGGAATCTTTGCGCGGCAAGATTTTTTATACCCCTTCCGACTCCGGATACGAAGCGGATATCCGGGACAGAGTTGCGAGAAACCGGGAAGCCCAGTTGGCCGCCGATGCCCAAACCGGTGATTGGGTTCAACCGCAGGGAAACGAGAACCGCTGGTTGGAACGTGCTTTAAATGCTACCGGAGAGATTTTAAATAAGGTCAGGGAGGAAATCTTTGCATTGGCGGCTCCTACGCGGGATGCGCTTGTACTCGACCTTTCCGGCGGTTCCGGCTTTCTGAGCTGGGAAGCCTTACGCCGATGTCCGGAAGGCGGAGTATGGACCCGGTGCCGTGACCTATCGGAGCAGAAAGCTTTGGAGGCCTGGTCCCAGCGTCTGGGTCCCTTTGGGGAACCTGTATTTTTCACGGCATCCACTGACTCCACAGTGGATTATTTACTCGGCCTGACGGACCCCCCTTGCTTTCAACGAATTGTTTCTTTGGACGGGTTGTCTGCTATCGAGCGGCCAGAATCTACCCTGGTCGGATTATTACGGCTGATGGAAACTGATGGGGTTTGGGTTGCGGCCGAATCGGATCGGGCTGAGGGTCCTTTTCTCCATGAATTTCTGGCTAGCGGCGAGTTCGCTCCCGAATTGTGGCAAAGATTGAGCTCTATAGGTCGAGACTCAGAGGGATCGGCAATGAACGATTTGCAAACCGCATGGGAAGAAGCGGTTCGACCTACGAGCGTGGACCTTCGCGTCTTGAAGCGGGAGTTCATGGGCAATCGTCAATTTACGCGCGCCCAGGTTTTTTCCTGGTTTACGGATGTGGAGGCCCCCGCCGATGAGCGGAGTGACCGAAAAAAATCCGCCTATTTGACCCGGTTGAAACAAAACCTGAGTCAATCCGAGTGGGCGCATTTGAAATCCATTGCCTTGCAATCTTTGCCTGGCCGCAAGCTCGCCTGGAAGCAGTGCTACCGTTTTTTCCGCTTGCAATTTTCCTGAGGGCCCGTGGGGAGGCGGTGGCCGCCCGGGAGTTCACCGAAACGCATCGCGAATATGCCAGGCATAGAGGCTTTTCCGGGTACCTGTCATCGTGGATTGCTCGAGTACGCTTAGCGAAGAGTCGCGTAGGGAGGCCATTTCGATTTGCATGGCTGCCTTGGAAGCGTTCGCGGGAGCCTGATCAAGAAGTCGCCTGACCTTTAATCCTTCCAGAAAAATCGGGTAAAAAAGATAGTCGCGGAATTTGAATTCAGGATCGGGTTTCAAGTGGGGTTCGGGATTGGGATCGAGAAGCCCATATTGCATTTTTACCAGATTCGCATATCGGCGAGACACGAAATCCTCCTGCGAAAACGTGCTGATACGCAACGCGATACGGTCTCGAACTTCCGCCTGGAAAAAGCTATCGGGGTGAAAACTTAAGGCTTCGTCCAGTTTAAGAAAAGTGAAGTAGGGGTTACCCTGGAAATTCCTTTCCAAGGATTGGAAAATTTGCCGTTTTTCCCGTCTAAGTTCATCCTCATACGGCGAGAGAAAACGGATCAAGAATAATTGCCCTTGCACATTGGTATATCGACCCTGATAGGCGGACTTTCTCAAGGCCTGAAGGCCCGTGTGCATACTCACTCCTCGACCGAATAATTTGAAAGCGCCGCGAACCACCAAAGGTGCGTTGGCGACGCTGCAGTGAAACATGCCGGTTCCGAGTTGGGCGTCGTGCATGCGAGGATCAATGCGAAAAGCCTTTTCCAATTGTTTCAGCGCGTGATATCCCTCGGTGATGGCTTGGGTCACGTCGGTATGGATATACAAGGTGGCCATGAACCCTTGAATTCCCCCGGAGATGAAAAGGTAGGTGGCATGATCGGGGTTTTTCTCCAGGTAAATTTTACACAAGGAAAGGCCCTGCGCGGCGACTTTCCGGACCAGCCTCCGTATACCGGTTTCAGCTATGGGATTGGCGAAGTCTCCGTTCTGCAGGTGGGTGACATGCGTTGCCACCTCCAGTAGGTAGCTTAATGGGGGCAGGGAGCCCGCGCGCTCCAATTTGCGCATCTCTTTTAGCGCAGCCTGGGCCTGCGTGTTTCGTGCCGAATAAATCGCGTTTAAATAAGCCTGGGCTAAGTTGTCTTGTTCTTTGACAATACCGCGATAGAGGCCAATTTCTTGAGACTTATCCTGGGAGTTTCCCAGGGTGGGAGCCAGGAGAAATGCACCCACTACAAGCATTAATCTTGTCAGGATTTTAGAGGATAGGGACGGGTGAAGTTCACGCAAACGGGAAAACCTCTATTCAGCCCGGAGGTGAGGTCGCAATACGGATAAAATGACTCCCATAAATCCAGGCAAAAATGTAATTATACTAAGAGTGCCTAACAGAATGGGGTTTGTAGCGAGGGCGCGCGAGGAAGTTCAGGGCGAGGCCCGAGGCCTTGAGAACCTTGAAGGCGTGGCTGGAGGCCACGTCGATGGGTTTGAAAGGTCGAGAACGACGCCCTGGACTTTCGTAGCCGGCCGTAGTAGAACCCCATTCTGTTAGGCACTCTAAGATGGAAACAGATAAATGCCTGATTTAGACAAGCAACAGGAGGCGGCAAGCGCTCAAGTCCTGAAGGAAAAGGCTGGAACGGCCGGAAAGCTGGAAGGGTTCATGCATTTTTTGGATCCAGCCATGCGCTATGGGATCGGTTTACTCGATCGGATACGCCGTCGCAGCGAGGATCCCGACACCTCTTTTCCGGTACGCTTCGTGTTCCAGTATATCCGCACCTTGATACTTGCCTTCATGTCCTTCGGAACGAACCAGGTACCTGTCCGGGCAAGCGCCCTGACCTATACAACCTTTCTGTCCATTGTTCCTTTTTTGGCCATTTTTTCGGCTGTGGCAGGCGCTTTCGGCTATTTGGATCTCATTTCCCAATTCCTTCCTTTGCTGAATGAGGCTCTCAATCTCAACCTTCCCCTGGAAATGGTCTACACCATCATTATAAGGGCCCAGGAGGTTAACTTCCGACAGCTTGGCCTAATCGGAAGCGGCAGTCTCCTGGTCGTTTTCATCATCTTCATGAGCAATATCGAATTGGCTTTGGATCATATCTGGGACGTGGGTAAAAGGCGAACCATTCTGCAGCGCCTCAAGGAATACCTGCCCTTTTTATTGCTGCTCATCATTCTCATCCTGATCGCGGCCCAAATCCTCTTACGATATCGGGATTTCCTCGCGACGCAAGCCTCCGGAGTGGAAGTGCCGGGACTCGTGTACCAAACCATATTTTTCATCAGCCTCATTGTGCTCTTGGCCTTTATCTGGATAGGCTTGACTCTGTTGTTATTCATTGTTCCCAATACCCGGGTACGGTTCGGGTCGGCGGTTCTCGGCTCAACTACCTCGGCGTTGGTAATTTTTCTGTTTAGCCGGTTGATGCTGTTTCTACCCAACAATATTCTTACGGGGGGCCGTGCGGCGCTTTACGGATCATTGGCTGTAATACCCGCCTTGCTTCTGGTTTTCTATTTGCTTTGGGTGGTGGTGCTTTTCGGAGCTTCGGTGGGATTTGTATATCAACGGCTTTACCTGAGTCGTCAAAAAAGCACCGGAGCGGAATTGGAAGATTGGAAGAATTTCAGCGTATTTGAAGGCCGTAGCGTGCAGGTATTAAGCACCGTTTATGCACTCCATGCGGAAAGGAAAAAACTGGTTCTGAAGCATGAACTGCAAGAGCGGTTG
>JBGTHM010000050.1:0-4093 GCA_041746255.1 Fibrobacteria bacterium
GGGGATATCCATTCGGAAAACGCTACCCGCACATCCAGGGCGGATGAAATACCGGTGGCTTTCGGTGCCGGATAAACGCCTACCACATAGGGAGCGGTGGAATCGGCCGGCCCTCCTGGCGGAGGCTCGTTATGGGCGCAGCCGGTACCTGCCAGCCATACCCAGAGGAAAAGGCCTCCCAAGAGAATGGAAAAGCGAATCCCGGCCGGTAGCTTCATGGGAAGACCCGTAACATACCCTTACTCAATCAATTTGGCGATTCGCGTCCAACGGATCTTCATGGGAAGGGTTATCCAGCTCCAAGGACGGGTGAAGGCGAAAACGTGGTCTTCATTCGCAAAAGAGAAGTAGGTGATGAAAGCCTTGGCTTTGATGTTCCGTTCGGAAACCATCCCCCAATAGCGGCTATCCGAAGAGTTGTCACGATTGTCACCCATCATGAAATAAGTTTTCCCCTGAACCTGGTAAGTGGCCAAACGTTGACCGTCTATGACCAGTGTGGGACGGATGCGGATATCCTGCCCGGTTTGGCGGCCCAGTTGGGCGAGATTCTGTTCGATGATTTCGAGATAATGTCCCATGAAATAATCGTTCTGTTCCACCCGTCTTCCTTCCGACGGCATTTGGAAAGCCGGCAAATCGTTGGTGCGGATGAATCCGGTGGCGGCGGCGGCCTGGATTATGTGGAACGGCACGTTGGCCACATGCAGGTATTCCCGGCCTTCATGCAACACGCGTCTCGGCTGCAATCCCAACAAAGCGAAGACATATTGATGCGCGTTGGAGCCGGCCAAGCCGTTCAGATAAGGCATCACGTAATTTTCAGCCACTGTTGAATCCAGGACCACCTCGAGCTTAAGCGAAACGGTTTTTTCCGGATTTTCCTGATAGGCCAGACTTCGAACCCAGGAAGCGTCCCTTAAAGAGAGCGTGTCGAAATCGTAGACATCACCCGGGGCTGGGAGTCTGAAGTGTACTGAGTCGCGTTCCGGCTCAAAACCCCGAAATGCCTTGTAGCGGCCCTTGGGTGGCAGTTCGCTGGGCCGCCCATCGATATGGAGGCTGGTGCCGGACACCTTGATGGTCTGGCCGCTTACGGCTACCGCCCGTTTGATGAAGTCTTTGGGCATATACCAGACCAGGCTTTTCTGGCCCGGCTCAGGGTGCTTGTCCCAATAGAGGTTGCCGAAGAGAAAAAGGTTCGCCAAAAATTGATAGCGCTTTTTATCGGCTTCCGGATAAAAGGGATCTCCAGGATATTTGAAAATGAGTACGTCGTCTTGTTTGGGCTCCATCAAGGCAGGCAATTTGCTATGCGTAAAGGGGATGGGGGCGCCGTAAACGAATTTGAGTCCCAGCAAAAAGTCGCCTACCAACAGGCTGTCCTCCATCGAGCCGGTGGGAATCTTGAAGGCCTGGATGATGAACTGGATGAAAATCAGTGCCATCAACAAAGGGATGAGGATCTCTTTGACGAAGGTTTTTCCCGCTCTTTTCAAGGGAGGCTTGGCCTCGCTCTGGGTCTGGGTTCCCTCTTGCCCGGTTTTGTCCGCCATACAGCCATTCCATTAATTTCTGAAGAACTTTAAAATACCGAAAAAAGCCAACCCATAGGACCGGCCTGCAGCAAGATAACAAAAAGAAAGGGTGATAATAACGCATAGAAGTGTGGGTTGCGGGGCTCTAAAACGTTGTCGTATAATCGGAAAGGATTTACGATCGCGAGGATAACTTGGCCGATAATCACAGACTATACGATGAAAAACTGGTCAAAGAGATCATGATTTCCACGGCATTGTGCATACTCGAAATGGTCAAGGATGATCCGCATGTGAAAGAGGAAGAAGTCTATGAATTCGTGGAAGCGAATTTCAGACATATCATCTCCGAAACCCTGGCCGTGGAAATGCAAACGGAAGACAGCGAATCGGAGGCGGGTTCACCCAGTTCCACCGATCTTGGAGAGGGGCAACGTTTCGGGCTCTTCGACGACTAGGAATTCCACGGCTCCCATCCGCAATCACCCATTCCTTTCCGTTAAACAGGGAATGGCTTTCCCCTCCGGCAATCCCACAGGGCCCTATTCACCCGCGGCATAATTGGCTAGTTTTTCTAAGTACAACCCTTCCCAAGGAGACCCGTATGGAGGAAAAACTGTTCGATAAGGTTAAAAAGCGAGTAGTGGCTGGAGCGCATAGCTCGGCCCTGGTGCTTGAGGAAGCCGCGCGGGTGGGGAGACTACGCTTTGAAATTATGGGCGAAAAGCGTAGAATGTCGCGTAACTACCTCGAATTGGGCAAAGAAGCGCATATGGCCCTTCTCGAAAAAAATATCGCGACCCTTCCGGAACGACCCGGAGTGACCCAGCTGAGCGATTCCATCGAAGACTGTAAAAAACGGATTTCCAGCTTGGAGGTAAAGCTGGCCCAGGGTCGTCGCAAGCAACCGGCGGAACCTTCTCTGAGTTGAGGTTCTGCCATGGATGAAAAATTCCGGGTCAGCTTCTATCCAGCCGATTCCAGTAAAATCCGGGAATTCTCATTCTCGCGCAAGTTGGGCCTCTCGCTGGCCGTTTTGTTGGTTCCGATAAGCCTGGGCGGGTTTTGGCTCACCTGTTCCGGCGCCATCCGGGAGGACGACCATACCGGCCGTATCCGGGACAAACTGGTCAGCGAAAACACCACGTTAAAAGGTCGCTCTTCCGATTTGGAGCGAGAAATGGCGCAGGTGCATAAGCATTTGGACGAGTTAGAGGCCGAAAAAATAAATCTCTCGCTTTTATCGGGTTTGGAGCATTTACAAGATCAGGGAATGGAAAAGCAAAACACCCTTTTTTCTTTTTTCCGTTCCTTCTCATCCCCCCAGATCAATGACATCGAAGCTTTACGCCAGGCCCAAGACGTATCGAGCTATTTCGATTCCATATTGGCGATATTGGAAGAAAACCCGAATCAGTCCGCAGCCATTCCCACCGGCCTGCCCATCCAGAACGATGCTTTGATGATACGGGGGTATGGATTTTTTCCAGACCCCTTCACTGGCCGTAAGGCAAGGCATGAGGGCCTGGATTTTTCCCATGCTCCGGGTTCTCCGATTTTCGCTACCGGCGGTGGTCGCGTGGTTTTAGCCCGCTCTGATGCGATTTGGGGAAACTGCCTCCAGGTGGAACATGCGCCCGGTATCCATACCTTCTACGCTCACCTGGATGAGATAAAAGTGAGGCAGGGGCAAATCGTGACACGCGGGGAGCAAATCGCCACATTGGGTTCCACCGGAATTTCAAGCGGCACCCATTTACATTATGAGCTGGTAGTGAATGGCGAAAAAGTCGATCCTCTTGATTTTATGCTGGCGCCTCTGCATTTTGCCTTGGAGCCCGATGAAAATCAGGAGCGAATCTATGGAATTCGACCCTAAAATTCGGCTCCACCAGGCAGTCAAAGTGTACATTGGATAAATGTCCGCAAAACCGACGAATCCATCCCAAGACGCCATTCCCGCGGAATTGATTGAACAGTGCCGCATTATTCGGCGCCGATTGCACAGTCACCCCGAATTATCCGGTCAGGAAAACGAAACCGCTGCCTTGGTTCGCGCCGAATTAGGCGCCCTGGGATTCGAAATTCAAGAAGGTATGGGTCCAACCGCGGTTGTCGCCCTTTGGCCAGGCGCAGAACGCTCGCGCTGTTTGGCTTTAAGAGCCGATATGGACGCACTTCCGCTCCAAGAATTTTCCGGTGTCGCCTGGGCGTCACAGCGCGACAATATCATGCACGCTTGCGGCCATGATGGGCACACCAGTGTTCTCATCGGTGTCGCTAAATTTTTGGCGCTCCAGGGGAAACCTTATCCGTTCGACATCAAACTCATTTTCCAACCGGCCGAAGAAAACGGGTTGGGGGCGAAGCAACTCATAGCCGCAGGGGTGATGCAGAATCCCAAGGTCGAAGCCATTTTCGGCCTGCATGGTTGGCCGACTTTACCTTTGGGGCTTGCGGGGACACGGCCCGGACCCATCATGGCGTCCGTGGATAATTTTCGCCTGCAACTCAAGGGCAAGGGAGGGCACGGGGCTCAGCCTCATCTCACGCTT
>JBGTHM010000051.1:0-5717 GCA_041746255.1 Fibrobacteria bacterium
TCACTTCCGAAATCATCTCGCCCGCTCGGTTGTGGACGAGGGTGGCGCCCACGATTTTATCGGAACCTTTTTGCACGAGCACTTCGGCGAATCCGTCGGTCTCTTCTTCCAGCAAGGAGCGATCGATGTCTTTGAAATCGAGTCGGAAGGATTGGACTCCAATGCCTTTTTCCGCGGCGTCCCTTTCGTACAGACCCACATGCGCCACTTCGGGATCGGTATAGGTCACCCAGGGTATGAGCAGCGAAGAAGCTTTTTTTCGTCCGAGGAACAAGGCGTTTTGGATGACGATGCGGGCTTGGAAGTCGGCCACATGCGTGAATTTGTGGGCGGAGGCCACGTCACCACAGGCGAATATGCGGGAATTGGATGTCCGCAGGTTGTCGTTCACCTCGACACCTTGACGACCGAAACGCACCCCGGCGGTTTCCAGTCCCACGCCTTCGACATTGGGTGCTCTTTCGGCAGCCACCAGCAGTTTGTTGGATTCAACGGTGATTTCCTTCCCATTTTTTTCCAAGGTCAGCGCTTGCCGTTTATCATCTCCAACCACCGATGTTATTCGAGCATTAACTTCTATGTTAACGCCTTCTTCCGACAACTTCTTTGCGAGCATCGCCACCGCCTGGGAGTCTTCACGTCCCAGAATTTGCGGCCCGGTGTCGATGAGGGTGACTTGCGATCCGAGTCTTTGAAATGCCTGGGCCATCTCAGCCCCGATGGGGCCCGCGCCGATGATGGTGAGCCTCTCCGGAAGCTCCGTCAGGTTGAACAGGTTTTCATTCGTCAGAAAAGGAACGGTTTCCAGTCCCGGTATGGGAGGCGTGGACGCCCGAGCGCCGGTGGCGATGCAGGCTTTGCGGAAACGGAGAGTCTTTCCGCCCACCTCGACGCTATCCCGGCCCGTAAAGCGCGCGTCTCCCAAGAACACGTCCATACCCAAGCCCTTCAACCGGCGCGCCGAATCGTGAGAGGAGATGTCGGCTCTCTTCCGGCGCAAAGACGTCATCGCTTCACGGAAAAATTTTTTGCGATCCACAGGGTTACCATAGAGCTTGCGGAGATGGGCCACCTTGGCTGAGTGTATAAGCGCCTTCGACGGCACGCAGCCGTAATTGAGGCAGTCGCCACCCATGAGTTTGCGTTCCACCAAAGCCACCCGGGCTCCCAGGCCCGCCGCACCTGTAGCCGCGACCAACCCCGCCGTACCTGCTCCCAGTACCACCATATCGTATACGCCCGTCGGGTCAGGGTTTTGCCAATCTTCGGGATGGACGTTGCGGAGCAGGGTCCGGTTATGTTCATCCAGGGGAGGGATCCGGTCATCTACCGCATCGTTCCTCCATCCACTTTTTACTTCGCTCATCCGATTCCTTCCGGTTTTAGATTCGCTTTTTCAGCCAAGGCCTTTTTCGCCATACGCGTTACCAGCACGGTGACCGCGAAGGTGGCCAGGAGACCGACACCTAAAAGCACCATACGCAAAGTGTCGACTCTGCCGGCGCTTTCGGTCAATTCCCTGCCGAGCATGCCGATATAGATATACAGAAGCGTGCCGGGAGCCATGCCCAGCCAATTGGCCAGCATATACCTCCCGAAAGGCACGCGCGTGAGTCCGAATAGATAGTTGCTGATCGAAAATGGGAAAACCGGGCTCAGACGCACGAGAAAAGTCACTATGGCGCCTTGCCGCGAAATTGCCACATTCACGGCTTGAAAACGGGGGTAACCTTTCGCCCACGACTCCACTTTTGCACGCAGCAGACTTTTGGCCAATAGGAAAGCCAGGGCTGCGGTAATAAGCGAGGCCGCGGCCACCACCAGGTAGCCTTGCACGAATCCGTAGAGCACGCCGGCGGCTATGGTCAAGGCGGATCCGGGTATCAGCAGCAGGCTCAGAGCCACATAGGTGAGAATGAAAAGCGCCGCTCCCCACGCTCCCAGGCCCCGATATCCTTCGATGGCTGCCGACAGCCATTCCTGAATGGGAAGAAAACGGTACAACAGAAACAATGCGGCTACGGCAAGGACTCCAATAACGATCTTCTTATTCATTGAACAAGATCCTCGATACCAATAAAATCAATGTACGACACCGATGCCCCGCCGGTATTGTCCGAATCGTTCATGATGGCGATGGACGCTTCCTTGGGAGGCTCCTTGCCGAAGGCCTTGCGGTAATCTTCGAGGACGTTGACGCGTTCCTCCTGCCAGGTACCCACCTGGGATTTTCCGGCCCGAAGCACGATCATATGCGCCTTGTCGGTGAAGGGATTGGGGAAACGTTTCTCGCCTCCTTCCTGGCTGGCCCACACATAATTCAAGCTGCTTTCCGGTGGATATTCCCCGTAGATCAATTTGGCCGAGGCGTATTTCGCCCGCTCCCATACGCCGGCGCGGCTGGGATCGTATTTGAACACCACGTAAATCCGGATGGGATAATCGTCGCCGTCCTTGGTTTCGCCGTCGGCCTTGATATAGACGTTGTCCACTTTCCAGCGCCAGCTGACGATGGGGAATTGCGTGATGTCGAATTCGCGTTTGTGGATGATGCCCGAAGCCGAGGCCCGGCTTTCAGCCCGAAGAACACTTCCCCCGGAGTTATCGGTAACGGTGGAATATTCGCTATGTGCTTTGATCTTGGGAAAGGTCAAAGGCTTCCAATTATCCAGATTATCAAAGCTTTCCTTCCACGGTTCCGCTTCGGCAAAGGCGGTCCAGAATGGGGTGAGGGCTAATGCAAGGATGAGAAGCAGCGGGGATATCCGTTTATCGACCATTCAAGGTCCTTCACGATTAAGATTGTGGAGCATGAGTCCCGTTAAGCTGAGAGGTGTTACAAACCTTCCCCGGAAAATCCGTAACATTCGCCCGAAAAACAAGACTTATCCCGGGCATCGGATCGTAAAGGCGTAAAGGAAATCAATGGCCCGCTACTTGAAATTGTTCACCTCGCTAAAATTGTCCACTTCCCGCATTCAATGGGCGGCGATTCTTTTCCTGACCTTGGCGGAAATTTCAGCGGATGAACCTTGCGAAAAATTCGAAAGCGCCATCGTCTCCGGAATCCGCTACCAAGGTTTACTGCATACCCGGCCCGCCGTCGTGGATAGGGAAATGCGACATCGCGAAGGATCGCACTTTAACTGTCTCGAATGGGAGCAGGAAAAGAAACGTTTGCAGGGCCTGGATATTTTCGCCGACATAGCCCTGTATTTCCAGGACAATGACGGGGCAGTCGACTTGGAATACCGCTTCAAGGAAGTTCCGGCATATATTCCATTCGTAACGGTTAAAAAAACCGACCAAGATGGATTCAGCGCCGGACCCGCCTTGGCGTCCTTGAATTTTCTGGGCCAAGCCATTCGACTGCAGGGCAGTGCGCGCTTCGGGGGCACCAACGAAATCTTATTGTTGGTTAGCTCACGTTGGCTGCATACTCTCCCGATAAAATACGACTTGGCCTATATCCGGGTGGACAGCGACAATGCCTTCGATGATTACCGTGAAACCAGCAACCGGGGAGTGTTGGAAATGAACTACCGGATTAAGCCCTGGTTCGAGCCGGTACTGGCGGCGGAGCTGTGGCATCTCAAGGAGGATAGGGCCCGTCCGGAACTGCTGCTGTCGGGCGGCGCGGCCGATTGGGTGCCGCGATTAGGAGCGGGTTTCGTGGTGGACACGCGCGACGTACTCTTCAATCCCAGCCGCGGAATTTACCATGAAATGAGGTGGACGCAGTCGGGAGGTCCCTTGGGAGGCCCCTCCGATTTCCAGGAATGGCTTTCCGATACCCGCGCGTTCTTTCCCTTGGCGCGGCGCGATATCGTGCATGTTTCCCTGCTTTACCGCTATCGAACCGGTGAATTGGGCGAGACCATCGGCATTTACGATGACTTTCACCTCGGCGGTGGAAATTCGTTGCGGGGGTTCGCGCCGAACACCACCAGCGGAAAAAGCGAGGTGCTTCTGACTCTGGAAAACAGGTTGGATTTACTGGGCCGGAGAACATTTTCCTGGTGGAAAATCAATCTCCACTACGGTTTGCAACTGGTGGCGGGCATGGACTGGGCCGCAAATTGGAATCATGATGTCTTGCTGGGAGGGGAGCTGTTCCAAAGCGCCTTTGGAGGAGTGCATGTGCTTTTGCCGGGAGTGGACCGCATTCGTCTGGAGTTGGGATCCGGAACCGCGAAATTCGACATGGTCTTTACAGTCGCCATGTTCGAAAAAAGTTTTTTTCAAAGGTTTCGGGATCGATGAGGCGGCTCGAGTCATTCAACCCGAGTCCGCATGCAAAAAATTCGCAGCCTCCTTGCAAAAGGAACCGCAAGGCTGGGTGCGCTTGACTCGAAAGAATGCTCCGGAGTGCTTAAAGCCATGTGGGAGCCTGGGCGTCCGCCAAGAGAAACGGCCTCAAAGATTAATTCGATACTTCGTGCTGCGCCCGCCGGCCTCTCCTAGCCGAACGAACGCGCCTATTTCGAGCAGGTCCTGAAGATCCCGCGTCGCGGTGGCCTTGGACGTTTTCGCAATGCGGGCATACTTGCCGGCGTTCATGCCGTTATCCGATCCTTCGAGGCCTTGCTCCAGCATCCGGCGGATGACTTTTCCCTGACGATCGTTCAGCCGGTCTTTGAAGCTATCGAAATATCTAGCCTTCCGCAGGGTAAACCCGATCATAGCCTCGGCCCGGGATTGGGCCTCAAGAATGGTTTTGAGGAAGTAACGGATCCAGTCGGTGATTTCATTCGAGCGCTGCGCCTGTTTAAGGGCCGAATAATACGCGCTTTTGTCGGACTCGATCGTCTCGGAAAGGCTCAACAAAACCGGCCCGCCGATTCCCTGGGACAAGGCTTTTTCCGCGATGGCGCGTCCGACCCGGCCGTTGCCGTCCTCAAAGGGGTGGATGGATTCGAAATACAGATGAGCGATGGCGCAGCGGATCGGGGCCTGCCGGATACTGCTCCCGCCTTCCGGAGCTGTATCGTTGAACCAGTCGATGAACTTTTGCATCTCCTGCGGGACCCGGGAGGAGGGCAGGGCCTCGTAATGCACTTTCTCATTTCCGATTGCGCCGGAAACGATCTGCATGGGCTCTTCATGGGTTCTCCATCCGCCGACATGAATTCTCCGGCTTCCCCCTAGCAGCATCCCGTGCCATGAAAAAAGCAATTCCCGGGTGAGTGGCTCTTGCCAGGTATTGCGCAGGTCAATCATCAAATCGGCGATACCGGCGGCACGTTTGTCCCTAACATCCCGGCTTTCATCGTGGAGTCCGAGGTTCTTCCGGATGGAGGAAAACACGTCTTCCCGATTGAGAAGCTCCCCCTCGATCTCCGAAGTCTTGATGGCCTCGGCAGCCAACATGCCGATGACGGCTTCTAGCCGCGCCTCTTCCGGCAAGGCCTGCCATATACCGGCCAAGCGTCCGATTTTTTCGGCAAACGTAAACAGTTCATCCTCGAACTCGTCTGGGTTATGGGTAAAGTCCGGCCAATCATCCTGCTGCCAATTATAGATCGCCATGAGCCGAATATAACCCTTATTCGGCTCATTTTAAAGCCAAAATTTGAGCCGAATAGGCGGTGGATTCGGCTCATTCTCTCCTACTGGTTCGATTTCGGAGATAATTGGCACCACGAAATCAAGCTCAAGCAAATCGAAACGGTCCTTGCCCGGGAAACGCGGGAAGCAATGAAAATGCAGGGCCTCAT
>JBGTHM010000052.1:0-6709 GCA_041746255.1 Fibrobacteria bacterium
CCCAAAATCCGTACCCAAAGTGACCGGCAATGAGTAACTTCTAATCGGTTGAAATCCGGTCCATGGTGACCGGCTATGACAAGGGTGGCTGTCGGTCACTTTGAACCGGATCGCCCGGTCACTTTCACCGGATTCTGCAGGGAAAGGTAAGGCGCCACCGAATCCAGAGGATTTTTTACGAGTATGTCGAGCAGTTTCGCCAAATCGCGCTCGCTATACGCGGCGGTTACTTTTTGCATCCAGGCTGTTTTCTCCTCACGTCGCCCAGGGTCGACGTTTGGGTTTTCCACCATCGCTTTTGCCGGAAGAGGGTCGTTCGGACTCCACATTGGCTGTAGAATCCATTTCTTTTGGAGCGGAAGTAATGTGGGCTTCAAGGTGGCCGACCAATTCCTAAAAATCCAATTCGTCCGTACCAGTGTTTCCCGTCGAATGACTTCCTCCTTGTAATGTGCGATGTCCTGCATCAATTTTGCAAGACTTTGGATGGTCTTGCTGCGGGAGGTTAAGTGGGAATCGTTTTAGGAAGAGTTTCTAGGAAACCGGTTCGAGGTTGGGGGGATATACTTGCGTTCAACAAAAATTGCGGCGGAAAATCGAACTCAAAGTAATGACTTTAAATCCCATTTAATCGTCGCAGCGTGATTATAATCGTCCTTACATGCAGAGTAGTCTCCCGAACATTGGTTGCAAACAAATGCAGTCCAGTTCACATCCGATTTTGCCGAGAGGTCTTTCGCCACGCCCTTTTCGACATACGAAATTTTCAGGGAAACATTATCGGGTTTATGCTTTAATAGCCTATTGCTGGAAAAGGAATATTTATTTACGCTGGAACCATCCACCCAGTTTGTGGAAACGGCTTCCGTAGTATCCGAGTAGGAAATAGTTACGGAGAAATCCTGAAAGGTAGTCATATCGGAAATTCCCGCAAGCTCAACTGTGATGCCCTGGAAACAGGCTTTCATTGTGCATGAGCAGCCCTTATCAAAGGGAATATCACATGCCGAAAGTAGTATAGCCCCGAATCCCAGCAACAGTTTTTTTATCAAAATGACTTCCTGTATTTGTGCGGCAATGGCGAATCCGGAATCTCCTCACTTGCATTCCAAATTATTAATCACCCCTATTTTCAAATGCGATGTGTCGGCTACACCGCCCTTATTCACCATCTCAATGTTCATATAATATTGACCGGATCGCACCAGTCTTCCGTCCGAGTCAAGTAGGTTCCATAAATGAAAGGGGGGTGCAGTGACCAAGTCAATCTGGAATTCATTAATAATTTTCAGACAGGCATCATTCATAATGACAACGTTCGCTTTTTCATATTTTTCGGTTCCAGTGTACGTAACATTCGCATTGCCGGTTGAATCTGGAAAACGAGGTAATTCCTTGTTAGAACAAACACGCATTGTGTCTAACATTGAGACAAATTCGGATTCGGTGTAGGCTGGTTCACCTTTGCAGGAATACATTCCAGTACCCATGCGCTTTTTTTCGGGTAAATCATCTGTTTCTTGTAAGCATCCGCCCCAAAACAAGGCGGTGAGAATTAGAATGCATGTTGACGGAAAGCAGGTTGATATTTTCATTTCGATACCATTTATCTTGATGTGTGAATACGGTATAGCAATTCACCAATATACTCGAAATCAGGTATTTTTTGAGGGGAAACTTTTATGATGTGGCTTATAAAAAACTCTTGTTGGCGCCACCCTGATGAAAAATGAGGGTGCATGTACCACCGGGAATGGTACATTTCGGAACTTGAATTTTCCTTAGAAATATTAAGCCCCAATGGGATTTATTCGATGTTGTTGATAATAATGGCAAAATTTCCTGATTTCATACGGGACAAGGCTAACACAGAATGCCATCTACTTTCGGGGGGAGCGGAAAATTTATCAAAGGACTCTAACTTTCAGTGAACCAGCTAATTGGGCCATACCAGCACTGGTGTCCTCCGCTACCTTTTGACGGTTTTCAGTTTCCTTGGGAAAGGGTTTTCCAGCGGCGCCTATCGTCCGTCGAACGCATCCTCCAACTTGGCGAGATCGAACTTCTTCATCTTGAGAAAGGCCTGCGTGATGCGCGCGACCTGTTCCGGTGTGCCGTTCCTCATCATCTCGTCCATGACCGCTGGTACGATTTGCCATGAAACGCCGAATTTGTCTTTGAGCCAGCCGCATTGCTCGGCTTCGGGCACTGAAGAAAGTTTTTCCCAGTAGTAATCGATCTCATTTTGGGTATCGACCCGGACCATGAACGAGACGGCTTCATTGAAGGCGTAGTCGTGCGATTGCGCGCTGTCCATGACCGCGAACCACTGGTTCTCAATTTGGAAGTCTCCGTACATGACCGTACCTTCCTTGTCGGGAGGTTGGTGCGATCCGTAGCGCGCCAAGATTCCCGGTTTTGAGTTCCGGAACACCGATTGGTAGAAGTGGATGGCTTCCTCCGCTTTCCCGCATACGTCCCCGACGAACAAAAGCGAAGGGACTATGGGCAGACGGGGATCTCCTTCTTGATCCGAAAGAATGAGTTGCCATGAAAGTCCGAATTTGTCCTGGATCCAGCCGTAACGTGGGCTGAAGGGATATTTGTCGAGTGGCATAAGGGGCGTTCCGCCTTCGGACAGCCGATTCCAGACGACCTCGAGGGTTTTAGCGGCATCCTTGTCCCGTGAGGGATCGAAATTGACGAAGAAGGATATCGATGGGTTGAACTTGAAGTAGGGTCCGGCGCTGATGGCCATGAACTTCTGTCCCCATAGTTCGAACGAGACGGTATCGCAATCGCCCGAAGGCGTATCGTGTATCGTGGTTACGTTGGTAACCTTGGATTCGGGAAAAAGGGAGGCGTAGAAATCGGCCGCTTCCCGGGCTTCCTTGTCGAACCAAAGGTGCGGCACGATTTTTTGTTTGGATTCCGCCATGATTGTTCCTCCTTGAATTTTGTCTTGCCATTTTTTTCGCACCCATCCAGAAGATTCTTTCCGCTCATGCGCAGTATGGAAATGTTGCTGCGTATCTGGGAGAACCGCGCGATGGATCGACCCCTCAAAATAAGGTAAATTAATTTTTAATGTGCTATGCCTATAAACCCGTTCGCGACAAAGACGGGCGCATTTACAAGATTTACAAGATTTCCGCCCGGGATTTCGCCAAGCTCGACCAGGCGGGACATATCATTGAAAAACCGGACGGATATCACTACGCCAAAGATACCGTCGGTGCGATGGTTTTTCGGGAGAGCGCCTTCCAGACAATTCCCATGCGATGGGATTTGATTCCCAGAAATTATCTGGCCGGAGAAAAGGATTTATCCTTGGAAGAAATCATCAAAAAGAAAAACTCGCGCGCCAAAAATCCCGCGACGATGAAACCCTGGGGATTCAGTTCCTTCAATGCCAGGGCCGAAACCATTTCCAAGCTATTCTCCTTCAAGGATTCGTGGCGAGAGGGTAAGCGATGCCTGATGCCGGTGGAAGCCTTCAAGGAAAGGCCGAATTGATTCCGGCTGGAAATAGCTATTACCCTTTCCGGTTTGCTAAATTTTTCCCATGTCTTACTCCAGCCTCAATGAATGCGTCCGTGACCTCGAAAAGCGCGGCCAGCTTCGACGCATCGATGCAGAAGTCGATCCCAACCTCGAAATCGCCGAAATCCAGCGACGTCTTTTCAAAGCCGGCGCGCCTGCGGTGCTCTTCACCCGGGTAAAGGGAACGGCCTTCCCGGTTTTGGCGAACCTGTATGGCACGCGCGAGCGAGTGCGCCACCTTTTCCGCAAAACCCTGGCGGGTGTCGAGCGGGCCATTGCCCTCAAGTTCGATCCGGCCCTGGCCTTGAAAAAACCATTCTCCTCCCTGTTGGCCGCCGGAGCGGGGTTGAACTCCCTTCCCATGCGGGTAAACGAGGCACAGTCTCTCGCATGCGAAACCACGCTCAGCCAACTTCCGCAAATCGTGAGTTGGCCCCTCGATGGCGGCGCTTATATCACCTTGCCCCAGGTGTATACCGAACACCCCGACACTCCCGGCTATCGTCGTTCCAATTTGGGGATGTACCGTATTCAGTTATCCGGTCAGCCATTCGCCGTCGACCGCGAAGTCGGGCTGCATTATCAAATCCACCGCGGCATCGGTCCTCACCATCAGGCGGCCTTGCGTCGGGGAGAACGGCTGCGCGTCAATATTTTCGTAGGCGGCCCACCCGCGCATTCGCTGGCCGCGATTATGCCCTTGCCCGAGGATCTTCCCGAATTGCTCTTTGCCGGGATGCTGGCCGGACGCCGCTTCCGCTATGCGCGCGGCCCGTATGGGTTGCTTTCCGCCGACGCGGATTTTTGCATTACGGGTACGATAGATCCGGAGCGTCTGCTGCCCGAAGGTCCCTTCGGCGATCACCTGGGTTATTACAGCTTGGCGCATCCCTTCCCCGTGCTGGAAGTGGAAAAAGTCTTTCACCGCAAGGATGCGATTTGGCCTTTCACCGTGGTGGGTAGGCCGCCGCAGGAAGATTCCTGTCTGTCCGAACTTATCCATGAATTCGCGGGACCGGCCATACCCCATGCCGTGCCCGGCCTGAAAGCGGTGCATGCGGTGGAAGCGGCCGGGGTCCACCCGCTGCTGCTCGCCATCGGTAGCGAGCGCTATACGCCTTATGATAAGCGCAAGCCGCGCGAATTATTGACCATCGCCCATGCGGTGCTGGGTTTCGGGCAGCTTTCGCTGGCCAAATACCTTTTCATCGTCGCGCAAGAAGACAGTCCCCGGCTTGACGTGCGCGACGTCGGCGGCTTTTTCAAACATGTGCTGGAACGAATCGATTTGGAGCGCGATCTGCATTTCCAAACCTGTACCACCATGGATACGCTGGATTATACCGGAACCGGCTTGAACGAAGGCTCCAAACTCGTGGTGGCGGTTGCGGGTCCCGTTCGACGCGAGTTGGGACGCGAATTGCCTGCCAATTTGGCCTATTTCCCCGCAGGAATTTCGGAGCCACGTGTGGTTTTTCCGGGGGTGGTGGTATTTACGGCGCCGCCCTATCGCGAGGAAAATGCAGCCCATGCCGATGTGCAACGGTTCATCTCCTTCTTCGAAGGGCGCTTTTTGGGAACCGACAGCGAAGAAGAAGCCTTTTTCCGCCACTTTCCATTATTGGTACTGGCCGACGATAGTGAATTCGCAGCTGCTAATCTCGATAATTTCCTCTGGGTGGTTTTTACCCGTTCCGATCCGGCTTCCGACACTTCGGGGGTAGGGGCTTTTACCGAAAACAAGCATTGGGGCTGCCGTAATGCTCTGATAATCGATGCCCGCCGCAAGCCCAGGCATGCTCCCCTGCTGGAGCCTGATGCCCGCGTGGCGGAGAGAGTGGATAAGCTGGCGGCCCGCGGAGGCCCCTTGCAAGGCCTGTACTGAGTTCGCTGAATCTGAACCGGGCTCCAGGCCCCATGGCTGTAAAGAGAGAAGCAATCAACCATAAAAATTGGTAAAATAAAGGTTGCTTATTTCTTCTTGAGAATATACCGTAAGACTATGCCCACAGTCCCCGATTTTTCGCGACCAAAACCGTTAATCTCCCGCCTCAGCCTTTTGTTGGCAGCCGGGCTATCGCTGTTGCCGTGGGCGCGACCCTCCGCGCAACTTCTCTTTGAAACGGATATGGAGAATGAAGATCCCGCCTGCTGGATGAAATTGCCCGGCTCCTGCAATGGCTGGGTGGGAATTCGCGATGCCGGAATCGTGTCGCTCTCGGTGGGAGGACCGGCCCATATCGGCAAAAAATCCATGAAAGTCGTGTTTACCAAAAATGAGCAATATGGAGGCGCCACGCGCGTGGTGAATGAGCAACACATTTTCACGCGATTCTATGACTACTACGCCAAGGACTTCGATTTTGCCGCAGGGATGAAAGTCCATCGGATTTCCGGGTTCAACGCGCAAAAAGGCCTCAACGATTTCGACGTCATCATCTATTCCGCCGCCAGCCATAACAATTTCAATTATTGCGGCATCAGCGAACCCAGTTTTATGCGTATCACCTTCAATGGAGGCCCCGTTGATTGGGGTGGGGCGGAAAATTCCATGCGTTTCGAGCGCGGGCGTTGGTACTTGATAGAAACCGAAGTCAAACTCAACGAGCCGGGAAAAAGCAACGGGTTAGTGCGCATGTGGGTAGACGGCAAGCTTTTCGCCGAAAAGGTGGGCATCAATATCGTCGGAAACCAGAAAACCCAAATCAATAGGGTCCTTTTCGGAGGATGGTATTCCAACAGCCATGCGGGTAAAAATCCCTGCGTTGATCCCGTGGCGCCGTCCATCCGTCATATCGACGGCATGGCCATAGGAACCTCGAGAATAGGAGGCGTGAAGCAGGGCAAGGGTCCTCCCCGACCGCCCATCAACTTGCCGGGGCATGATTACGACCCGATTCCCGATTGAAGCTTCAACACCATTTGGTCCTAAAAAACTAGCTTTGGGGCGATGGACCCCAAATTGGAACCTTCCTGGAAAACGGTTTTACTGGAAGAATTCCATAAACCGTACTTCGCCGAATTGAAACAGTTTCTCCTCAACGAAAAAGCCGATGGCGCCAAGATTTATCCTCCCGGCAGCCTGATTTTCAACGCCTTCAACCAAACCCCTTTCGATTCCGTCAAAGTGGTAATCCTGGGTCAAGATCCTTATCATGGAACCGGG
>JBGTHM010000053.1:0-123152 GCA_041746255.1 Fibrobacteria bacterium
GAGGGTTTTGAGGGGGCCCACCCTGTTCGAATCCAGGGATTCGTCCAGGATTGGCAGGTAGAGGCCCACGGTACGATCCGGTGGGGGCGTTTTGGCAATTTCGAAGATACAAGCCGAAAGGAATAATCCGGATGAAAAAGCAGCCAATATGCCCGTTACGAGACCGAATCCGCCCTTCATATGCAACAATTATAATAGCCGGATGGGGAATCCGTCCTCAAATCGCTTGGAGAGATCACGGAAGTTTCTCCTTTAGTAAATTGTCCAAACCATTCTTTAACATACGAGCGAAATCATGATAGAGCAGAAGGAAATCACCTCCATGGAGGAGTTTGAGGGGTTAGTGGAAAAAAGTGGAAGCCATCGGGTGCTGGTTTTCAAATACAGCCCCATTTGCAGCGTCAGCTTTTTCGTGGATGGCCAGGTGCAAGGCTTTCTGAAATCCTTACCGGAGGACTCGGATTTGGAAACGGTGCGCGTGGATGTCGTGAATTCGAGGCCGCTTTCCCGGGCAATCGCCGATAGAATCCAAATTCGACATGAGAGCCCTCAAGTTTTGCTCCTGCATGAGGGCCGATGCATTTGGCATGAAAGCCATGGAGCCATTTCACGGGGGGAGCTTGAGGTAAGGGTTTTAGGCTAGATCCCCGAAATTCCCAATCGCCTCAAATGCCTGCAAACAAGGGCTTTCGTTGAAATTGCCCCTTTGATAAAAGGGTTCCGTGCACTATCTTTGTCTTAGGCCGAAACCGCGATTTTTCGTATATTCTTTATTCTCAGGTTTGGCAATTGAATGCCGGACCCTTGTCCGAGCGAAGGGATTTGTCATGCAACTTCCGAAATATAAAAAAAAGAAGCGCATTAAGCTTAAAATTTGCCAGGAAGGCGGCTGTGGCCGCGAGTTCTGGGGACATCCCATTGCGAAGTATTGCGAATTGCATCGCGACATCAAGCAGCGCGCCAAGCACAAAAAAGAGTTCGAAAGCGTCGACGTCAAGAATATGGTGTTCAAGCACAACTATACCGAAGTGCTCGACCTTGAATTCCAATGCTGCCTGAACGGTTGCTCCAACACTTACCTCGTCAAGGTCTTTCCCAAGCAATTCGTATATCCCCGCTTCTGCGTGGAACATCGAAACGACTTCCGGCGGGCCAATTTCATCCGCATGTACAGGCGCCAAGAGCGTATGCTGGCGGCATCACACGCCTGAAGCGCTTCGAAACGCTGTCGGCATTCGCCTCTCTCCACGATAAAGCCGGACTTCCAAAGTCCGGCTTTTTTACGATATGCTAATCCGTAGGGGATCAATTAAAAGAGAAACCGGCTCATTTTTCACAACGACTTGGACTAGTCATTTACCGTAGTAATGGAGAAGTCTACAATATAGTCGCATTTAAAAGGGGAGGGACCCCAGGTTTCCCAAAAAAAACCTGCCATTGGTGATTCCTTGTGCGATTTTCCCCTCCCATTTCCAGTTTAAATGGAACCCAGACTTTTTCGATGTCGTTCGATTAAAACCGATCAAAGTTCCTCCCATTAATTCCTCGTCCGATATCGGGGTAGGCGGCTAAGTAGGGTGCAAAGTTGAAAATTTTGAATTCGCCTGCCAAAAAAGATGATGGCACGGCTACCACCTCGCAATCGCGAAAAGGTAAAAGCAAGCAAGATCAGGGAAAAGAATTGAAGCAGTAAAAATCCATGTGTGCTTACAGATCGACACATAAAAATCCACGATTAGCACCGAATCGTGCGGTAACATGAACCTAGGTGATTAAATTTGTAAGGGAATATCACCTTTTGGTACCAATCCCCGGCTGTCAGGAAAGGTTCGCCCTCCAAAGGAAAAGCTCTATTCCCATTGAGAAAATATAGGGTCCTTGTCTATTGAAATTTCATTACCGGCAATTTGACGCTGTAAATTGCGCTAAATCGGCTTGAAAAGAATCGGCTCTTCCCAATAAAGGAAATCGCTATATCCACCATGGCCAGGTCCATCGGTGAGGTGTTGGCTCGTTTTAGTCCGCTGGTGGGGGTTCTCAAGCAGCAGGTTATGGTCAATGGATAGCCTCACCTAAATGATATGCCAGATAATTTGTTGGACCCTGGGTAAAAGGCATATCGCACTGAAGTTATTTCTGCCTACTTTGGAAGTGGGTATCCATTCCACAATACTTCGGACTTTCCCCCAAGAGTGCACTTAAGGATGCGTCCTAAACCGTAACGGGCCGACTACCAATACTGGGAAATTTTTATTTGTTATGTGCATCTTCCTTCAGAACAATTTGGTGGAGCGGTGCGTTCGACGTAAAAAGCCATAACGAGAAATTGGCATCAGCGGATAACGGGGTAATTTCATGACTATCTACCCCAAGTCTCCATTTCCATAAAAAATCCAGAAATCTTTGAGCAAAAATAGAGAGGATCCCTGAAAATGTACCATAAAAATTGATGCTTGTTTTTCAAAATTTAGTGACTTAGATTGTACCTTGCCTGTGTATTTGACGTTACACTGGGTAAAAAGTTCACTAATTAAACCATTAGCCACAATTAAAAAGGATATCGCCATGCTGAAACATTTATTTTTCGCCTCCATTATCGGTATCGCCTCTTTCTTGCCCGCAAATGCAGCCTGGGTTCATAACCTCACCGTTAACCATGTTTTTGTAGGAAAATATGGCACTACCCAAGGTCGGGTATATGTGGCTGCTTCCAACGGTAGGACATACATAGTGGACTTTGGTCAAGAGTGGGCAAGGGGGATTATGACTGCGGCATTAACGGCTCAATCCACTGGCCGTACCATTAGTGTTAATACGACAACTGCTGGCCCATCAACAAACGAATTTTTCATTGACGTGCTCAGAACGAACCCCCAGTAAAATTATTCCACCGCGGAGTATGATTCGCGGTGGAAATTTTTTCGTCCAAATCACAAAAAATAGACCATAAACCCGGAGTCAAGAATGAGAGTATTGTTTTACCCACTCGTTTCTATGTTTGGAATCCTTCTGTTAGTCGGGAATGTGGAATCCCGGCCCAACTTTTACTACGCCTTTTCGGAAAAATTGCAAATCAAACCGAATCCCAAGAAGATATTAGTAAAGTTTCGTTCTGAGCTGGGAAACCCATCTGCTAGGGTTGATGCTATTAAAAGCCGAATTCAGATTCAAAGAGGGCGCCTATTATCCTTGAAACAAACGGGCGCTTATCAGGGAATTATTTTCGGACAAACTTCGTTTTCGAAGGAGGAAATAACCACAATTTCCTCCATGTCGGATGTCGAGGCCGCCCTAGAGGTCTTTGAAACAGAGGATGGCACAGAAATGTCCTATCAAAATGATATCTGCATCCAACCCAAGGCTGATGTTTCCACTCAAGAGGTTCGGGAAATACTATCGACCTTTGGAATAACCATCCTCCAGGAAAAGAATTTCATCATCGGAAAGGTCGGAAGTGGAGATGATGCCTTGGAGGTGGCCAATAAGATTTTTGAAACCGGTAAATTTGAATATGTACATCCCGATTTTTCCATTCCAATTGTCCGAAATCAAATTCCAAACGATACTTATTTCGGATGGCAGTGGAATTTCAGGAATATCGGCCAACCTATCAATGATGGACATGCAGGAACCCCCAGTGCCGATATAAGAGCCGTAGATGCTTGGAGAGCGGCCAGAGGTCATAACGTAGTCGTTGCCGTGCTTGACGAAGGAGTTACAAACAATCATCCCGACTTACCCAACACGAGACAAATTCGGTTAAATGGCAGTAATTTCACTTCGAGTGTAAATGCGAACGATCCCTCACCTATTGGAAGTGCCAATCATGGAAATGCTTGCGCAGGTCTTATCGCAGCTACAATTAATAATGGTGTTGGAGTCGCAGGAATTGCGCCCAGATCTTTTATTCTACCGATTCATATGATTGGCGCTACAAATGCCAATGTGGCCGCTTCAATCGATTTTGCTTGGGAAAACGGAGCACAAATTCTTTCAAATAGTTGGGGATACGGTTCAGCGAACGCAAACCTTGTTCCAGTCATTGTAGATGCCATCAATCGGGCTTTAACACTGGGACGTGGTGGAAGGGGTAGCCTAGTAATTTTTGCGGCAGGAAACACTGCAAATCACAATGCTGGAGCTATCGGCTATATAGGGTTTCCAGCAAATGTTGCAGGCGTGGTTACAGTTGGGGCTTCTGATCGAAATGATCGACAAGCCAATTATAGCCCAACAAGTCCCACAACCGGTAAAACAATCGACCTTGTGGCGCCATCGCATAGAGCCTATCCCTCTCAAATACCAGGAGAAGATTTTGAAGTTTGGACCCTCGATATACCGGGTGATCTCGGATACAACCCAAACCAGAACAATGGAGAGCAACTCCCAGCCTCCGGATCCAGCCCGACCTGGAATAATTACACCGGGCGCTTTGGCGGTACATCGGCAGCCTGCCCTCAGGTTGCTGGTGTGGCAGCCTTAATTCTCGGGTTCAAACCGGGATTGAGACGGCAAGAAGTTGTCAATATTTTGAGGTCAACGGCTGACCGGGTTGGTCCATATACTTATACAAATGGAAGGAGCCGTGAATTGGGATTTGGGCGTTTGAATTCATTACGGGCAGTTAGGCAAGCATTTCCTATGGTGGCGGTTTCTACTTTTGCCATGAAATAAATGTAAGTAGATTAGAAGGCTGACGATAGTTTCAATCCTCAGCCTTTTATATGTATGTCCAAAATGGGTATGTGCAATCAGCCTCAGCCCACTTTTCTCAGTTTATTAACCCCTGGGATTTTTTGTTTGCGCCAGCAAGCTGCGCAAGGGGTGGGTTTGCAAGGGAAAGCCCAGCGTCCTCAGCTCCTCCAATATATCGGGCACGGCGCTTTGTTCGGCTGGAGGCCCGGCTATGGGAGCCCCCCGACCGGCGAGGGCTTGCAAGCCTTTAAACCCTGCTTGTTTGGAAAAGAGCCCCGAGAGCACGATGGCGGCCGGGTTCTCGCAGGATCGCGCCGCGCTTTCCAGCAGGCTGTCCAGGGAAGAGCTCGTATCGGAACCCGGGAGTAATTGCAGTCGAGTCGGCGAAGAAAAGGCGAAATGCATTTCGCCCGGCATCAGCACATAGAGGCAGCCTTTTTCCAATTCAACATCGCCAGAGGGCATAAATACGGGGAGACTTAATTCCTCCTTCAGGTATTCCGTCAAAACTTCCGCCGAATTGGCGGAGGCATGGGGAAGCAAAACCACGTGGGCGCAGGAGTATTGCTCTCCGTTGTGAAAAAGTTGCGGCAAAATCCGCAAGCTTCCCAGACCCGAGAGAATCAGGTTGATTCTCATGATGCGAGGCTCGCGAAAAAATCGTTGCCTTTGTCGTCGCAAACGATGAAGGCGGGAAAGTCCTTCACCTCAATCCGCCTTACCGCTTCCATCCCCAGGTCTTCGAAGTCGACCGTCTCGACCTTAAGGATATTTTCCTTTGCCAGGATAGCGGCGGGACCGCCGATGGAACCCAGATAAAAGCCACCGAAAGCGCTGCAGGCTGCGTGCACCGCAGCTGACCGGTTTCCTTTGGCCAGAGTCACCAGTGAGCCGCCTTGTTGCATGAATTGTTCCAGATAACCATCCATGCGACCGGCGGTGGTGGGGCCGAAGCTTCCCGAAGGCAGGCCATCGGGGGTTTTGGCGGGTCCTGCATAATAGATGGGATGGTTTTTGAAATATTCGGGCATGGGCTTTCCCGCGTCCAGCATTTCCTTGATACGCGCATGGGCGACGTCGCGTGCGACGATGAGGGAGCCTGTAAGGGAGAGGCGCGTCTTGATGGGATGTTTGGACAGCTCGGCCTGGATTTCAGACATGGGCTGATTCAGGTCAATGCGTACCGGCTCGGCATCGCGCAGAGCCTGCGCTCCTTCCAAGTAAGTCGCTGGGTTTTTCTCTAAGACTTCCAGGAAAATCCCATCGCGGGTAATTTTGGCTTTGATATTGCGATCCGCGCTACAACTGACTCCGATACCTACTGGACAGGAGGCGGCATGTCGGGGCAGCCGGATGACGCGCACGTCGTGGACCAGGTACTTCCCGCCGAATTGTGCGCCTACTCCGGTTTCGCGCGCCAGGGTTTCGATTCGGGCTTCCCATTCCAGGTCACGGAAAGCGCGCCCCAAGCTGTTTCCCGAAGTTGGCAAATTGTCCAGGTAACCCGCGGAGGCCAGTTTTACGGTTTTGAGAGTGGCTTCGGCGGAGGTGCCGCCTAATACTACGGCGAGATGATAGGGGGGGCAGGCCGCGGTGCCCAGGGAAAACAATTTCTCGCGTAAAAATCGGACGAGCGAAGTCTCGTTAAGCAACGATTTCGTTTCTTGGAACAGGAGGCTTTTGTTGGCCGAGCCACCTCCCTTGGCCAAAAAGAGAAAGCGATATTCGTCACCGGATGTCGTATGGAGATCGAATTGCGCCGGAAGATTGGTACCCGTATTCTTTTCTTCGAACAGGGACAAAGGCGCCAATTGCGAATAGCGCAAATTTTTTTCCTGATAGGTGTCGTAAATTCCTTGGGAGAGAGCCTTTTCATCTTGCCCTTCGGTAAACACCCGTGCACCTTTTTTGCCCAGAACAATGGCGGTGCCGGTATCCTGGCAAGAAGGTAACCGGCCCTCGGCTGCTTCCACGGCGTTACGTAGCAAAGTGAAGGCGACAAAGCGGTCGTTGTCGGAGGCTTCGGGATCTTCCAGAATGCGCCTGAGTTTTTGGAGATGACCGGGACGCAGGAGAAAATTAAGGTCGCGGAAGGCTTCTGTCGCAAGCAGCCGTAAGCCCTCTTTCGCAACCACCAGCATATCCTCTCCACGGAAAGCCTCTACGGTAATGTGATCCCGGGTCACAAGGCGATAAGGTGTTTTCTCTTCCCCGGGTTCGAACAATTCTTGATAATCGAAGGTGGGCATGGTTTTTTTACAATTCCCGTGGGGTAGCGGATTGCGGCTTTGGGATTGAGCGCCATCCAGGTGAATACTGGTCAAAATTAAGAAATATTCCCATCTTTTAACCGGGAAACCCGTAATCCCGCCTACCTCGCACACGTTTTGGAAAAGTAAAGGTAACGCACCCATGAAAAAGCTTGGAATGTTGCTCCCCCTGTTGGTTTTCGCCGCGCTCGCCCCCGCTAAAACAGTTCTCATCCTGCCGACTTTGGGAGATTCGGCAAAAATTCAGGACCTGGAGGCAGTTCGAAAGCTTTTTCGGGAGTCCCTGCTGCAAGTCTATGCCGGAACTGCCGTGCCAATCCCGGAAACGTCGGGAGCTTGCGATGCGCCGGAGTGTGCCGTAGTTTTGGCGAAGGAAGCCAATGCCGACGAAGTGGTTTATTCCACTCTGGATCGCCTGGGCACGCGATGGATTTTCAGCGCGACTTTGGTGGACGGGAAGGGGCGGCCTTTCAATCAGCGGGGCACGGCTCTAGATATTGAAGATTTGGAAGCAGTGACTCGTCGAGTCGCCGAAGCGCTCGTGGCGGGTAAAAGTGTGGAGAAGGTGGCCACCCTCGATAATATCACGGCGCGGGAGGAGGCGAACGAACCGGTACGGCGGCGTAGTCTTTATAAGGGAGGCTTCTCTTTAGGTTACCTCTACCCGGTAGACGGGAGTTTCGATTACACGCAAGGCGGTCAAGTTCGCAACTATTCTCAAATTGTGCGGCTGGCATGGCTCAATGCCTGGGAGTTTAGGGAGAATATGGCTTTGGGTTTCGACTTGGCCTGGGGTATGCCCTTCGTTTTTGGTGGGGATATTAATCTGCAGTATTTTTTGAACCGTACCGACTTCTCACCTTTTCTGGGTGGTGGCTTGGGACTTCACTATGTCGGGGGCGAAGGGAATGCGCCCGATGACAAACGCCATTCCGGTCCTGCGCTGAATGCGCAGACGGGCCTGATGTTTTTTCGTACCTACGATATTCATCTCATGGCGAGAGCGCAATACCAGATGATATTGAATTCGGATATGGATCATGGTCCTATCTTCGACGTCGGGGTGGTTTACCAGAAACGCCACAAAAGCCAGGCATCGGGGTTCAATTTTTCTTGGAGTAACATGCTCTGGGGGTTATTGATTGTATCGGTGATAAGCGGAATCGCTTCCAATTAAAGCGCCCCACGCGCCTTGCGTGGGGCAGACCGATGTGCGGCGCAGGTGCGATTTTCGGGAGGCTCGGGAATCAGTACTGGAATCCGACGAACAATCCGAAATACGGGGTTTCCACGCAGGGATCATCCTTGGTGCAGGCTTTGGGAACCTCCCTTTTGCCGACGAATTCCAGGTAGTCCCTATCCGCGTCTTTTCCAAACGGAACCATGAAGAAGGAGACATTGAAGGTATTCTTCAAAAGCACTCCCGCTCCCACGGCCACGCCTGCATGTCCACCCACCGTGATGTCATAAAATCCGCCCACGCTGCCTTTGAATTGAATGTCGTTCACGGGGCTGCCCAAATAGAAATCCAGAGCGGCGTAGGGCACCGGCAAGATGATTTGGAATCCGTACAGTCCCAGGGTGGCGGCTGTACGGAAGTAGTCGTCGGGATTGCTGAGATAATGGCTATAGTAGATGTTGGACATCAGCACGGCAAAACCGGAATCGAGGGCTTGCGATATCGGTAATTCAGTTACCACACCGCCCAGATTCCAGCCCCAGGTGGTGCGGCTGGCACCATCCACTCCACTGGTCGTCGCTTGGGTCGTCTCGGCAGTGGTTGCGAACAAGGCTCCACTCAATACGGCTATGGAAAGGGTTTTAGTGAATACGTTCATGATTAGTCTCCTTTGATATGAAATTGAATTGTTAAAACGGTTATGGATTGAATGAGAAAGTCATATGCGGCCCGTATCCGGACGGACCGGCGGGAATCAGTTTGATGCGCGATTCGAGGTCTGCGCGGGCTTGCCGGGATGAAAGCCACATGTCCAGCAGGTTTACCGCCCCCATGGCGATGAGGTAATTGGAAACATTGCCCTTATCCTGCATTTCGGTGGTCAAGGCGTTGTAAATTCCTCCCACCAAGGCCAAGTCCAAGGCGGTAAATACCAGACCTAAATCTTTTTTCTCCGTGACGTAAAAGCCGCTCACAAAGGGAAGCAGTCCCATCATACCCGTCGTGAAGAGGTGGTCCTTATCCTTGGACGGGGGTTGGGATGCTCTGGAATCGGAGAGAGAGGGGATGATGGGCTGTGTTTGCGAATGGAGAAGATCTACCCATCCGAGCCAAATGATAAGGGCCAGTAATAATGCTTTAAACCAACGCTTTCGGAGCAGGGGTAACTTGCGTGTCTTCATGTGAAGAGGTTAATGCAAGCGGCGTGCCAAAGCCGATGAAAGGTTATTTCAGCGAATTGAAGGCAGTTCAGGGGGTGACTTGAATAAAGTCGGAAAGGCCTATGCGCTTAACGCGCAAGTTTTTGCGCATGCCGAGAGGGTGAGTAATAACCCAGTCTGCTTATACTACTTTTAGTTTTCTGAAAGTCGACTTCGAAAGGTTGTTGCTTCATGGAAAAGGTCTCCTCCGGCAGTCAAGGAAATTCGGAATCGGGTACGGTCTCCTTGCGCCAAAGAATCGGCTTGATCGGTGGACCTATGCTCGCCTTGGCCGTGTACTTTCTATTGCCGGAATCCTATCTCGATCAACAGGGTCAATCCATCGGGTTCTCACCCGAGGGGCGACGAATCGCAGCCATTGGTTGTTGGATGGCCTTTTGGTGGATGACCGAAGCCGTCCCGGTCTATGCCACCGCCCTTTTGCCAATCGCTCTCTTTCCTCTCGCGGGCGCCGTTTCCGTCAAACAAGCCGCCGCTCCCTACGGCCATGAACTGATCTACCTCTTTCTGGGCGGATTCATTCTGGCCCTGTCTATGCAGCGTTGGGGATTGGATAAGCGCATCGCTTTCGCCGCCTTGCGCATCATTGGTACACGACCTCGCCCCATGATTTTCGGTTTCATGGTGATAACCGCATTTCTTTCCATGTGGGTTTCCAATACCGCTACCACGCTGACTATGCTGCCGATTGCTTTAAGTGTTATCAGGCTGCTAGTTGGAGAAAATACTCTCTCCAACGCCGCGTCAACCAATATTAAGAACGAGGCGGGAGAACGTTTTGCCCTTTGCCTATTACTGGGTATCGCCTACGCTGCCTCCATTGGCGGGCTCGGTACCGTGATCGGCAGTCCTCCCAACTTATTTCTCGCCTCTTTTGCCAAAGAGCAGCTGGGAAGGGAAATTTCTTTCGTGGCCTGGATGGGGATAGGTTTGCCATTGGTCGCGGTCTTTTTGCCTCTGACCTGGTTCCTGTTAACCCGAATACTTTTACCGGTCGGAGAAATGAAAGTGGCTGAAACCGGTAATTTCGCCCAAGACGCTTACCGCGAATTGGGGCCGATGAAACGAGGAGAATGGGCCACCGGAATCGTATTTCTATTGACGGCCTCGGCCTGGATTACCCGACCCTTGCTTGCGGAGTTGACCCTGGGCGGTGCTAAGCCTCTGGCTGGGTTAAGTGACACCGGAATTGCGATTCTGGCCGCATTATCCCTTTTCATAATCCCGGTCGATATTAAAAAATTCCAGTTCGTCATGGATTGGGAATCGGCAATGAAGCTTCCCTGGGGTCTCTTGATACTCTTCGGCGGGGGACTGAGTCTGGCAGCCGCCATCGAAAAAACCGGCGTGGGCGAATTTTTGGGGAACCAAGTGGGCGGCCTGTCCGGAATTCCCGGGGTACTTTTCGTAGTCGTTGTTGTAACACTGGTGATTTTTCTTACGGAGTTGACCAGCAACACCGCTACCGCGGCGACATTGATTCCGGTATTCTCGGCCTTGGCTATCGGAATGGCGCGCGATCCGTTCGAGCTGATAATTCCCGTTGCGCTGGCCGCCAGTTGCGCTTTTATGTTGCCCGTGGCGACGCCTCCCAATGCCATCGTTTACGGATCGGGTTACGTTCCCATCGCCAGTATGAGCCGGGCCGGAATCTGGTTGAATGTTCTGGGAGTTGTACTTATTACATTGCTGACTTATGCCGTGGCGCTACCGCTACTGCGCATGTGAGTCGCCGATTGCTCCTCGCATTGGAAATTAAAAATCGGAAATAGGTATGAAAATCCTAGTGGATGCGGACGCCTGTCCGGTTAAGGAAGAGGTTTATCGCGTAGCCGGCCGCCACGCGGTGCCGGTAATTGTCGTGGCCAACTCGCCTATGCGCATTCCCGAAGGAATGGGAGTTCGGTTGGAGGTGGTCAGCAGTGGATTCGATGCGGCGGATGACTGGATTGTCGAAGAGTCCCTGCCAGGCGATATCGTGGTTACCGCCGACATTCTGCTGGCGGATCGATGTCTGAAAAAAGAAGCCTTCGTTTTGGGGCCTACCGGTAAGCCTTTCTCGGAGGATAATATCGGCACGGCGGTGGCGACCCGGGAAATGATGGCGGACATGCGAGCCATGGGTGAAGTGCGTGGCGGGCCTCCTCCTTTTCAAAAGAAGGATCGAGGAATCTTTTTACAGCAACTGGACGTGATCATCCATAAGTCGCGGCGAAAATATCCGAATGCTTAGTGATTCCTCAGTGGCTTCGTGGGCGAGACTTTTTCATCCCTCCTTCATAATTGCGTTACCTTTTCCATTTTAACCGATACCACCCGTCTGCGATAGACCACCATCACAATCAGCAATAGACAAGCGAAGGAAACGGCGGCGGGAAATAAAACCGTGGTGAGCGTCAAGTTTTCCAAGGCGGCGATGGAGAATAGGCCCCGCACCGTAAACAGGGAAAAGAACAAAACGTCTTCCTGAAAGGGATGATGATAAGCTTTACGCATCGTGGGCCCGAATCCCAGTACGTCCACAACGGTTAAAATGACTACAGCCCATAAGGGATCCGAAGTGAAATACCAAAATGGAATGGACGACATCGCCGTAAGGAAAAAAATCCAGTCGGCTCGAGTGATGGCGGTGTCGGAACTTTTGATATAGGCGATTACCGCAACGTAGAAGGTGATAATACCCGAAAGGCCGGTAGGCCAGGCCCCCAGGCCGCCGTCATCCTTGAGCTGGGCCACGAAAACTACTAGGGTGGTGACGCCCCATATAACCCAGGAGAATACATGGGGCCTGGTATTACCCCGCATGATGGAGCGGATGTATGGGAGGAATGCTATAAAGGTAAGCGCCATGGCGGTGGCGCTGAAAATTTCCTTATAAATCATGGGTTATAAAAGGCTGGGGATCCTCTGTTCTTCCGCGAGGTTGGCCCGGCGGAAATAGAAGGTGACGATGGTGGCCACGAAGACGATGAACAGCGAGTAGAGCACGGGTATGATCAGGATTTGGTTGGCCTGCTCCCCGGCAAAGGTGAGGATGACGATACCGATGGCAAGCGGCCCGTTCTGGATTCCCGTTTCGAGCCCGACGGTACGGGCATTCATGGGGTGCAGACGGATTAATTTGGCGAGGCCGTATCCAATGGCAATACCGAAGACTCCCAGGAAAATGGCTACGAAGTAAACTTGCCAAGGTGTGGTCATCAGCATTGGCCAATTACGGGGGACCCAGGTTACGATAAGGAAGAGGATGATAAAGATTCCTAACAGTCCGCCGACCATTTCCAGCACGGCGCCGACATTGGCGTTGTAACGCCGAATCACCATGGCGATGGCGACGGGGACCAAAAGCGCGAATAGGGTAACCGCGATGTTTTGGATGGGAATCTGCAATTCGGTGGTCATGAAGCGGCTGCCGTAGAGGTAGAGGGCGAAGGGGGTCATCGCCAAAGCGAAAATTGTGGAATTAGTGGTCATCATAACGCTTAAGGCCAAATTGCCTTTGGAAAAGTAGGTGAAGATATTGGAAGTCGTTCCACCGGGTACCGATCCCATAATTAGGGCTCCCACCGCGGCTTCGGGAGGTAACCGGAGAGTGATCACCATGATAAAGGCGATGAGCGGCATGATGCCGAATTGGCTCACCCAGCCGATGAGCACCCCCCAGGGCCGCCGCAGTGCATCGAAGAAGTCGCGCGGAGTGAGTGAGGCGCCCATGCCCAGCATGATTAGCACGAGAATGGCGAGAAGCAGAATCTGTTCAAATGGAGTAACCATTTTCAACCCCTTCCAGTTTCGGATTCGCCCTGGGAAGATCCCGCATTTTCCGGGGCGGGCTTATCTCGCAAATCCTTCCTTAGAATTTTCCCGATGAGGTTCTTGGGCAATTCGTCGCGGAATTCCACCGACCGTGGCACCTTATAGGATGCCAGCGAATCCCGGCAGTGCTTTATGAGTGATTCCTCCGTCAGCCCGGGAGCTTTCGCCACCACGAAGGCCTTTACCGCCTCGCCGGATTTTGCGTCCGGTATCCCTACCACTGCGGCTTCGCTTACCTCGGGATGAGCGGCTATCACGGCCTCCACTTCATTGGGAAAAACATTAAATCCACTCACCAATACCATGTCTTTTTTCCGGTCGGCGATGAAAAAATACCCGTCTTCGTCCATGCGGGCGATGTCCCCGGTATGTAACCATCCATCCACTAACACTTTTTCGGTTTCGGCGGGGCTTTGCCAATAACCTTGCATGACCTGGGGGCCACGAACCAGCATTTCGCCCGGTTCTCCCACGGGCGTCGCCTTCCCGTTATCGTCCACGCAGCGAATCTCCGTGGAGGGCAGGGGAATACCGATGCTGCCATCCTTGATAACTCCGCCCAGGGGATTGCAGGCGATAACCGGAGACGCCTCGGACAGGCCGAATCCTTCGACCACAGGGGTTTTGGTGATTTTGCGCCATTGCTCCGCCACCGTGGGCAAAAGCGACATGCCTCCGGCGATAGACGCTTGCAAATGCGGGGGCGGATGCGCCACGAACCATCTCTCGTTGAGCAGCGCATTGAATAGCGTGTTCACCCCCGTAAGCCAGGTGATGCGGTAGTTTTCGAAGGTTCGCTTCAAATTGCTGGGAGGCCGCGGTGAAGGAACCAATATATTTCGCGCTCCCTGTGAATAGAACAGCAGCAGATTAACGGTGAAAGCGAAAATATGGTAGAGCGGAAGCGCGGTGAGGATGGTTTCAGCCCCTGGCCGCAAATTGCTTCCCATCAATTCGCTGGTCTGGTACACGTTGGCGAGCATGTTCGCGTGGGAAAGCATTGCGCCTTTGGCAACGCCCGTGGTACCCCCGGTATATTGCAAGGCAGCTAAGGTGTTTGGCCCCATTCCCGTCAGATAAGCTTCCGGCTTGACGCCGCGGGCCAGCTGTTGTCTTCCCGCTTCAAGCGCCTCCTTGAAGGCGGTATGCTTTTCTGTGATAGGGTGCAGGGAACGGTCCCAGTATTTCTGCACCATGCGGATGATGCGGGCGATAACAGGGGGAAAGAATTCGGCAATGCGGGCGGTTACTACGATTTCGATACCGGTTTTGGAAAGCACCGCCGGTAGCCGGTCGGCGAACATGTCCGTAATAATCAGCGCTTTTACGCCGGAATCACTGAATTGGTGCACCATCTCCGGAGCGGTGTAAAGCGGGTTGGTATTTACCAGAACGCAACCCGCCTTCAGTATCCCGAAGGCGGCTACCGGATAGGCGAGGCAATTGGGCATTTGGATGGCCACGCGATCGCCGGCACCCAGCCCGGTCACTTCGCGTAGGTAGACGGCGAATGCATCCGAGTACGTATCCACGTCACGATAGCGCAGCGACCCGTTCATCCCGTTGGGCATGCACTGGGTAAAGGCGATGGCGTTGGCGTAGCGATGCGCCGCCTCCCGGAGCAGTTCGGGAAGGTTGCGTTGCGAGATAGGTTCTATTTCCGGGGAGACGCCGGATGGATATTTATGGGTCCAGGGATGCACCGTCATAGTTTAATTCTCCTACATATCGCCTTGCCATATTTCTAGCATCACGAATCCCTATTCAAGCCGAATTGCGGCTGGCGTTGATATTGGCCGGCATTGAGCGCACGATTAACTTTTCCAGAGTGGCCAAACGTTGGCTTTCCGGAGTTCCCGGCTCGGGAAGTACGCCCGACGTCGCCGCTTCGCGCACTTCCTGCAAAGCGAATTGCTGAACCGTCAGGATAGGAAGCACAATTGCTTCCCGAATGCGAATCGACTCCCGCACCGTGGGCGAGTTTTCCAGCAGCCGCTTCTGTCCGGTTATCTCTTTGAGCCGGTCGCGCGAATCTGTTGCTTCTCCATAGATGAGTTTCCAGAATTCCCCGAAGCGCACGTCCTCCCCGATATACTGCGTTAAAGGGAAGAAAGACTTCCGCAGACTCATCATGGCGTTTTCCACCAGGGTGCGGAAAAACAAGGAGCGTTCGTACAAGTCGTGCAACTCCTCCTTTCGTCCGGCTTGAATAAGGCGGTTCAAGGCGAAACCGAAACCGTAAAAGCCCGGGATGTTCTGTTTCATCTGGCTCCAGGCGCCCACGAAGGGAATGGCGCGCAAATCCTCGAAACGGCGCTGGCCTCCGGTTCTTCGACGCACGGGCCGGCTCGCGATATTCAACCGGTTGAAATAATCGAGCGGAGT
Source organism: Fibrobacteria bacterium (assembly GCA_041746255.1). Lineage (GTDB taxonomy): Bacteria > Fibrobacterota > Fibrobacteria > UBA11236 > UBA11236 > JBGTHM01. The sequence goes on from JBGTHM010000053.1 coordinate 15,567, forward strand.
CATTTCTTCGAGGTAGGGGAGAAACAGGGGGTGGTTCTTCAAGGCGCGATACGCTTCGCCTCCGAGCTCCGACATTTCCTGCAAGAGGCCGCAGTCGTCCGCGCTCAGGTCGGAGCCGCCGTCGTCGGGGAAAAGGGTGGGTTCAATCCCCGCGGTGAACAGTTGTTCCAGGTTGAAGCGCGCGGAGGCGGGAGTGCCGAAGTTGGAACTGATGGTCTGCCCCTGCACCGTGAGTTGGATTTCCGTATGCTCGATAGGCTCGCCCAAAGAGCGGTAAAATTTATGGGTATTGCCACCGCCTCGTGCCGGTGGGCCTCCGCGGCCATCGAAGAAAACCGCCGTGATTCCGTTGGCGCGCGAGATTTCCGTCAGGGCGCGTTTGGAAGTATAAATGGACCAGTTGGCCGCCAGATAACCGCCGTCTTTGGTGCCATCGGAGAAACCCAGCATGATGGTCTGGGCGTTCTTCCGATTCGTCAGATGTCTTCGGTAATGCGAATTGGCGTAAAGGTCCGTCATAATGGAGCCGGCATTGCGCAAGTCTTCGATGGTTTCAAAAAGTGGAATGATGTCCAGAGCCAGGGAGTCGGCGCCCAAACCGGCCATGCGAGCCAATAACATGACCTCCAATACGTTATGGGCGGAAGAGGTGTGGCTGATGACATAGCGATTGAGCCCTTTTTCTCCGTTCCGGTCCTGGATAGGGCGAACCGCCCGTAACGATTCCAGGGTATCCGCTACCGGATTTTCCCAGGAGGTGGGTTTGGCCTTGGGGGCTTTCCAGGCCGCTTCGAGAAGGGCATTGAGCAAAGTGAGTTTTTCGGAGGAAGGCAAGGCCGCATATCTATTCACGGCGATGGCCCAGTCGGAGAGTTGGTGGTTCTCCCGGCAGAGAATGGGGAGCAGGCCCGCCAAGGCTTCGCCGTGTACATCGCTGGCTTGACGCAAGTCCAGTGAGGCGAAATGGAAGCCGAAAAGATTAACCTTGTGGATGAGATTATCCAGCGATTCCAGGAAAAGCCCTTGATGCCGGGAAATCAAGTCATCACGCATGCTTTCCAAGTCGGCAAGCAGATCTTCCGGGCTGCCGTAAGTCGTTCCGGCTGGTCCGGAGGCCTTGGAAAGGAGGGTTTGGTGCAGGGCTTCCTGGAGGCGATCCCTTATGGCAGCCAGCTTTTCGGCCGTGCCCTCGAAAGTAAGGCGGCGTCCGAGCGCATGGATATCCCGGAGGTAAAGTTCCAACAACGAAGCGTTCAGCATATGCGCCACCTTCAAGGTGGTTTCTGCCGTAACGTTAGGGTTACCGTCGCGATCGCCTCCGGGCCAAAATCCAAGCTCTATCTTGGGGGCAAGCGCCCAAGGTGAGAGGTCGTCCTCCGCTGCGTCCGAAGCGTCGTTTCTTGCCGAGTGGAGCCTGGACTGGATTTGCGGAATGGTGGGATAGAATACGTTTTCCAAATACCATAGCAGGCACTTGGCTTCGTCGAGAGGGGAGGGACTGGACAGATAGCGGAACCGGGTCTTTCCCATTTGCAAAAGCAGGGAGTGGATTTGGTCGAGCCGGTTGTCGCGGATGGCTTCCGACAAATCGGTAATGATGGCAAGGATGGTTTCGGGATAGAATTGGGTCGGATGCGCCGTAAGCACGATGCGGATACGGTAATCCTTCAGTTTTTCCCGAAATGCGGCGCGGTCGGTAGGGCTGTCAAGTCGGGCCAAAAGGTGATCGAGGGTGCCGGGCCCAATCATGTCATTCACTTTTTCAAAGGCCGCGTCTTCCAATGCGTCAAAAAGAACCACTTGCCTTTCCACGAATTGCACGAAGGTGAAAAGCACGCGCATTTTCTCGGAGAATTTCGCATGCGTCGGGTGGTCTTGAAAAAACGCTTCCACGATGTCACGCGGGGATTGTCCGGCGGCCAGTTTCTCGCGGCAGGCCTTGGCGAATAGCGGTAACAGCACCCCGGTATCGGCCAAATCCTCGAAGGGAAGTTCCAGAAATAACCCGTTGTAAAGCCGGTATCGAAGCGCCACCAATTCGTTGAACGCGCGCAATCTTTTTTCCATTCTGCTCATTGCGAGCTTTCCTCATGTGAGGGTGCGGAAGGGGAGGGGCTATAGGGTTTGGGTTTTACCGCGAGCAACACCCCTTCGCGGCGCATTTTCGTCAGCCTATCCCGGTAGATTTTTTCCAACTCCCGATTCGATGTCAGTTCTTGGATGATGCGGTGACAATCCGCCTCGCTCAGGCGGGTGTCCAGGATTTCATAGCCTTCGCCGAACAACCAGTTGAAAAGCAGGTGGTTTTCCGGGATGGCCGGTGCGTTTGGCACGCTAGCGGCGGGCACCAGGACCAAAGTGGCCTGGTTTATAAATTCGCCGGGCTGGATGTTGTATTGGTCGTCCACCAGGTAGGTTTCGCCGGCCACCTTGACTTCGGGAAAATCTTCCCGGCATAATTCACCTGGAAAAAGCTCTTGATAGGCGATGCTGAAGCCCTTCTCGGCCAAAGTAATCACTTCCGAAAATCGCGCTTTTTTGCAGCGGTCGCGGCGAAGGTCCTTTTCCGCGTCGGGCCAACCTTGCAAGTAGGCGTCGAAACCGGCTTCGAAATCAGACTCCGGCAGATTTCGGCTTTCCCCCGCAACCACCCTCCATTTTTCCAAATCGAGCCAGATTAGGGGTCGGTTGTCGGGACCGATGTCGGGAGAAATAAACTCCAGGAGCACGGCGGGCAGGTCTTGGCGCGGATCGGTATTATAATGCTCAATTACGCCAAACGCCCGTTCGTGCACGTCTTTCAGGAAGAATTGCGGTTTGGGTGGCTGTCCCGTAATGGTATGGTAGGGCTTGAAACTCATAGAGATGGCATTCCCGCTTGCAGATAGGCGATCGGGTCAATAATAATAGGATTTCCTTCCGATTCGTGCGATAACCGTCGGGAAGGGAGAATCTATTTTACTTTTAGGAGTGGCCAAAGTTGATGGCCCGTTATGAAGACTATACTGCTCGTTGAAGATGAAGACGTTTTGCGTGAGCTGCTTCGAGAGCTGCTTGAATTCAAAGGGTATTCCGTTTTGGAAGCCTGTAACGGCCAAGAAGCGATGCAAGTGAGCGAAGCGCATGAAGGCAAGGTGGACTTGCTGCTTACCGACGTGGTCATGCCCAAAATGAGCGGTAATGATTTGGCCGAGGCCATGCGTAAATTCCATCCCGGCCTGAAAATCATTTTCATGTCGGGATATACCGGCGACAGCAGTTTTTCCGTCTTGGAGGCGCTGGATGGCGGTAACGTCGACTTTTTGCAGAAGCCCTTTCGAATGAAAATGTTGGAAGAGAAAGTACTCGAAATGCTAAAGGATTCCGTTTAAGCCGGATTGCCGGTATCGGGATAGCGTTCGCGGATTCCCAGGAATTCGTTCAGATTCTCCAGTACCAGATCAACCAACGTCGGGTCGAAATGGCGGCCGCGTTCGGTTTGGAAATAGTCCACGATATCCTCCACCGGCCAGGCCTTTTTATAGCATCGCACCGAAGCCAAAGCGTCGAATACGTCAGCAACCGTGGTGATCCGACTGTAAAGGTGAATTTCATTCGCTTTCAAACCGTTCGGGTAACCCGAGCCATCGAATTTCTCCTGATGCTGAATGGCCACCAAGGCTCCTAGTTGTACAATTTCCTGTTTTGCGTCCTTCAGCATGTCGTAACCCATTTGCGTATGGGTCTTCATGATTTCAAATTCTTCGGCGGTCAAGAGGCCCGGTTTGCTGAGGATGGTATCGGGAATGGCTCCCTTCCCGATATCATGCATGGGCGAAACCCATTTGATGATTTCGGCGTCCCTCTCGCTTAAACCCAATTTGAGTGCCAATAGATGCGAGAATGAGGCGACCCGGCGCAAATGCCCGGCCAGATCGTGCGGTATACCGTCTGCATCGGAAGGTATTTCCGATTTAGGAATTTTTAATGGATCCGCTTCCTCGGAACTGGCCTTGGACTCCAAGGCCAGTAGCGCGGAAATGGCGAATTCCGCCGTTTCATAGATTCCATCGAATGCCAACCTTCGCTCGAAGTAATCATCGAGGGTTTTGCTGATGGGATTGTTCTCGGGAATGTCGTTATCCGGCGCTCGCATAATGCCATTATAACAAATCAGGCCGTATCAGGCTGGGTGCTTCATTTGGCCTTTTCGATTAAGGCGTACGCTGAATGATTGTGAATGGATTCGAAATTTTCCGACTCCACCGTATAGGCGGAAATACGGGGATCCAGGTTCAGCTTATGGGCCACATCGCGGACCATGTCTTCCACGAACTTGGGATTGTCGTAGGCCTTTTCGGTAACATATTTCTCATCCGGGCGTTTAAGCAGACCGTACAATTCGCAACTGGCGGAGGATTCCACCAAATCGATGATTTCTTCAATCCAGACAAAATGGGGGCCGGGAGCGATACGGGCGGCCACCGTGACATGTGAACGTTGGTTATGGGCGCCATAGGCGGAAATTTTTTTGGAGCAGGGGCATAGGCTGGTAACGGGAACAACGACCTTCACGGTCATTGAGGTAGCCTGCTTGGCCACTTCGCCGATAAAAGTGACGTCGTAATCCATCAGGCTCTTCACCTTCGAGATCGGCGCCTCCTTCATAAGGAAATAGGGAAAGCTCATTTCCACATCGCCCCGCTCCGAATTGAGTTTTTGCGTCATTTCCGGAAGCATTTCCTTGAAGGATTCCACCGTGATATGATCCTCACGACTATTGAGGATTTCCACAAAGCGCGACATGTGGGTACCCTTGAAATTGTGGGGTAGGTAGACGTACATGTTGAAAGTCGCGATGGTGTGCTGCTCGCCGCCGGTTCTATCCTTTACCCGCACCGGATGCCGAATCCCTTTGATACCGACCTGGTTGATGTCAATGCGCCGCGTGTCCGCGAAATTCTGGACATCTGCGATAGAAACCAGGGGATCTGAGACTAATGAAGAAGGTTTGACCATGAGTGGCTCCGTAACAGCGTTGAAAGTGCGTCCGAGGTTAGTCTCAAGATAGAAAAATTGGTTTCCCGGTGTCGGACATATGGGCATACGCATACGGGCAAACCTCTCAAAAGCCCGTAATTCCCCCATCCGACCTTCTGCCTACCGACCTTAGGGACGGGCGGAAGCCCTATTTACCTATATTGGGACGCTATGGGTTCCTCTCTGTTATGGCTGGGGTTTCTTCCGATAATCGCTTTTGTCGTTTTGGACTCCTTCGCCGGCCGAAAAAAGGCCCTCTTGAGCGCTTTGGGTTTGGGTGTGGGCGAGGTTGCCTATTCCCTGTGGCGTTTTGGTTCCCTGGATTATCTAACCTATCTCAGTTTTGGTTTTTTTGGTTTTTTCATCTGGCTTTCCCTTAAAACGGGGAATGATTTTTATTTCAAAATCCAAGGCGCCATAGTTTCCATGGTGACCGCCATTGTGCTGCTAGTGGCCTGGTACGGGATGGATCGGGCGCTTCTACTGGATATGACCGTCAAATATGTGGGATTGGAAACTCTCAATCAGGCCAATCCAGCTCTAAGCGTGGACACCTTATCCGAGCTTTTACGGGTACTGAGCTACCATCTTCCTTTTTGGTTGGTTTTGCATGGGCTACTGACCATTTATGCCGCCGCAAATTGGAGCAAATGGGCATGGGTGGCGGTTCGGATCCCCGGTTTCTTCGTCATGTTTTTTCTGGCCGCCAATTTCGCAGCCGCGGGAGCCGGTTTGGGCCGTTGAATGGACTGGCCGTCTAGGCTCGAATTTCGTTCCCATACGATAATTGTCGAAAATATAGCGCAAACGGGCTAAAAATAATTATTTCAAGGTAATTATTCGCAGGCTAGGGTTGTTGAAACTTTTGCGGGGTAGGGAATTCGTGTCCGATATTTTATCTGAAAAAATTCGTGTACTGCTTATGGACGATGAGGAAATCGTACGTACCGTGGCCGACAAGATGTTGCAACACCTGGGATATGCAGTCGCGCTGACTCGGGATGGCGAAGAGGTGGTTTCCGTTTACAGGGAGGCGAAGGAGTCAGGTCGGCCGTTCGACATCGTTATCCTCGACCTGACCGTGCCGCGGGGCGTGGACGGAAAGGAGGCCATCGCCCGCCTGAGAGCCTACGATCCGGATGTGCGAGCCATTATTTCCAGCGGTTATCCTAATGATCCCGCCGTTGCGGATTATCGGGAGCATGGTTTCGTAGGGGTGATGAACAAACCGTATGAATTACGGCAAATGGAGGCAGCGCTCGCGGAAGTATTAAATCCGCGAAGAGGGGCGCGTTAAATCGACCACCAGCAAAACCGGTTCTTTTTCGTTTTCCTCGCGATGTAGAATAGCCTGCATTGACTTGGCCCTCTCCATTACCTTGGTGTTGTAGACGGGATTCACCTGAATATCGTTGGCCAATCGCACCACCAGTTTGTGGATGCCGATATCCTTTACCTGCAGCACCCTATGGCCGTTGAATGTTCCCGATTCACGCTTGCCTTCCGCATAATCGTCTTGTAGCAGCCCAACCAGCGACACGAATTGGGTGGAGTCGAGGCGGTGGAGTTTTTCACAAGTGAGGTGGTTGGCTTTAAAATAAAGGTCGCTGCCGAACTTTCTAAAGATCAACACCTGGCTTTTGTAACGCGGCGAGGCGGCCAACTGGTCCTTGATATCCAGGCAGGACTTCTGCGATATGACGGGTTCCACTTCGCGGCCGGTCAAGCGCATCTCCCCGAAATAATAAAAGGCCACCCCGGCGAAAATCACCACTACGGCCACGATGGAGAACAACATGGCCGGGAGGCTCGATTTTTCCTGCAGGTTCGCGATTTGATTGAGACGCGCCTCCCGATCTTTCCGCTCCATCAGCTGGGTTTGCAGGGCCGTCATGTTGAAGCGCATGGTGGTCAACTCTTGCCGCGTCTCCATGAGCTTTTGTGTGGTTTTGAGCACCTCCATTTCGAGCAGTACTTTTTGGCAGAGAGCCTCAAGTGAAGCCAGACTGCTTTGGAGCTGGGTAATATAAAAGGCGGGCCCGTTATAGGCGCAAACGATGGAGCGGAAGCTCATGAAGAGCGCCAGAAATCGCTGACTGTCCGACTTCCCTCCTGGCTCGATCTGTCTTGCCAAGCGCATTTCCGCCAGGGTGGCGGCATCCACAGCCTCTTCTACCGTAGGGTATTCGTGCTCGATCTGGTGGATGGGGGATTCATATTGCAGGATGAAACGGCATAATGCCATTTTTACCCGGTCCAAGTAGGCTTTGGAATCGTTCAGGCGGGAAATTCCATCCAGGACTTTACGCTTGATACCATGGAAATCTTTTCCCAGGTCGCGTTTGGTGGTTTTGAGACTTTCCAGATAGGCCTGGAAATTTTCAACTTCGTCCAGGAGGTTACCGGCATCGGCGCAAAGCGACTCGAGGTAAAAATTCACATTGCCGAAATGGCCCTGTTTTTCGCGATTGAGAAAAACCAACAAATCTTTGATGAATTCGGACGAAAATTGGCGGGATTCGACCAGAGCCTTGAACACCTCCTGAACCGGAGGGACGAATAGGGGTGGCTTCTGGGTTATGGAAGAAATGGACATTTCAAATTTATGAATTGAGCCAGGTGATGTGGAATGCCGCCTCGTTCAAAAAGGATGGAATCCCGCCTCTAGGGCGCTGGCCTTAAATATACTTCGATTCAGGGAAGTCGCAGCCGAACTTTCCCGGTTAGGGAAGGTTCAGCTTTGGGGGAGTGGAGTTATGGACCGGCAACCTTATCGAAATCCGATGGTAAGACCAGAGATTCGGTAACGGTAAGAGATCCCATCCGGGCGGTTTTCCGCCTCGAGCGAGGGCACCAGATTCAAAGTCACCCGGCGAATAGCCTCTTCTTCGGACAAATTGGCCCTTCTTTCCACCAAATCCTGGGTGAGCAAATTGGTCAGCCAATATCCGGCCCAGGTACCCCCGGTAATCAGGGAAAAGTAGGTCACTTTCTGGGCATAGTCCGACATCTTATCATTAGCGACCAGGATGATGATACCGGTTCCCATCAGGGCCCCCCCCAACATGCCGAGCGAATTATACACAGCCCTTTCCTGAGTGTCATAACTGTCCTGGAAATACCACAATCCTTCCGCGAAACCCAGAGTACCGCCGGCCAGGGCGGCTCCGATCCACGGTCGAGATGTTTTGGCATCGGAAAGCGCCGCTATTTGGAGGCCGAGTAGGCTTCCCAGCAGGGTGTGGTGCAAGATTCCCGTTCCCACCCCTCCGGGTATTTCCTCTCCGGGTCGGTAATATCCCGCCAGAAAATGTCCGGCCGTGCCCATGACCAGGGATTGCCCCAGCATCAGCCGTCGGGTGATTTCACCATTCTTGTCGCTAAACGGTTTTTCGAAATAGAGCAGGGGGGAGAGGGCGCCTAATGCTGCAAACCCCGAAGCGAATCTCCATTGGGTGGAAACGCGCCCCGGCTGATCGGCATAAAGGTCTCCCAGCATATAGCCACCCCAGACCCCCAATGGATAGAGGGCAAGAGCCGTAATCGCGGAGACGCGGTGCCGCCCCGATCCGCTAGGCAAAAAGGTATACGGTAAGGCATAGGCCGTATAGAGCGAGGCGAGGCTTAAATAGGTGGTACCGGTTAAATGCGCATCCCGGAATTCGCGGTTGCGCGAAAAATAAAAATGACTGCCGAAGGCGATGGGTGCGATGAGAAGCGGCATGGCGGTGTGTACACGCCAATTGTCGACATCATAGGCAACGGGAATATTGGGGCCGTAAATCCAGGTGGAAAGCGCGGTTTGAATCCCGACATACCATAGCCGATTGTTGCGATTACCCGCGCCGCCGGCTCCGATCGCGACTTGATTGTTGGGTCCGGTAGCATAACCACTCGGCCACTCGAACCCCGACCCCTCGAAATCCGCTCCGAGGGAAGCCAAGACCATCGACTCGGTTAAGTCAGAGGTTCCCTGGATTTCCAGCCGGTAAGGTGCCAGGTCAGCTTCGCCTTGGATTTCTCTCTGATAGTCGGTACTGACCGATGCTTGGGAGAGGGAGAAACCGACTCCCGCCAGAAGCAGGCAGAGAGAAAGTTTTCGGCGAGCTGTGTGACGATATAGGCGTCTTTCCATGGCATTTCCTCTGTTTGGGCGCTATTGCGGAAAAGTTCCGGTTCGCCTAAAAATAGGTAATGTCGGGAAGGGTGGTCAAAATAGCGGTTACCGAATATCCACCAGTTCCACATCAAATACCAATGTGGCATTGGGTGGAATCATCGGCCCGCTCCCATTGGCGCCATAGCCTAACTCAGGCGGAATGATGAGCGTTCTTCTTTCGCCTTTACGCATATCCAGCAGCGCTTCGTCCCAACCTTTGATGACCATTCCCTGCCCTACTTGGAAGGAAAGCGGCTGGCCCCTGTCGCGCGAGCTATCGAATTGAGTTCCATCGTCGAGTTTACCGGTATAGTGCGCGAATACCATGGCCCCTTGACTGGGTTTGGAGCCCTGCCCTTCCTTCTCTACGATGTATTTCAATCCTGAGGAGGTGGTTTTAGCTTTTTTTTTCAACTTTTCGAATTCCTGCTTCTCGGCATTGGCCAGACCGTCGAACGCCGCCTGGTCCGCTCGGAATTTTTTCGCCTTGTCACCGATTCGCTCAATGCGCAAGCTATCGATGCGGTCGCCTTGGCGGATTTTATTCACGACGTCCATCCCCTCCACTACACGACCGAAAACCGTATGCTTTCCGTCCAGGTGCGGGGTGGCCACATGCGTAATGAAGAACTGGCTGCCGTTGGTGCCGCGCCCCGCATTGGCCATGGAGAGAATGCCGGGTGCGCTATGCTTCAGATCGGGGTGGATTTCATCTTTGAAGCGATAGCCGGGGCCGCCTCTTCCCGACCCTTCGGGGTCACCGCCCTGAATCATGAAGTCGGCTATGACGCGGTGAAAAGTGAGGCCGTCGTAAAACTTTTTCCCTTTGGGCTGGTTCGAATCCTTGGTGCCTTCGGCAAGCCCTACGAAATTGATAACCGTCAAAGGGGTTTTTTCAAATTCCAATTGGGTTACGATACGCCCTTTATTGGTATGGAATACGGCGTAGAGGCCCGGTTCCCGCGCTTCGGCTTTTTTGGCGGCCGGTGCTTGGGCATGGATTGATAGGGATAAGCCGGCTGAAAAAGCCAATGCGAAAAAAATTCTCACGGACGGATTAAGGATACGGGGACGGGAATTCGGGTTGCTGGGCAAAGGATCCTCCTTGAAAGAGACAAACGAAGTGACGGAACGCCTAGGAAATTAACAAACGACAGTAAACGTCACCCAACCCCACCCCTTACTTTTTTTATTTTCGCAAGGGACCGGAGGAAACCGCCCTATGAAATTGCAAGAGCTGGAAAACCGACTCTCAACCGTATCCGATGAAAAACTCAAAGACCTTCTGGTCCGCGCCGAGCGGCAGGGACCAGAGGTCGCCGTGAAATTCATCTTGGCAGAAGCTGGAAAGCGGGGTTTATGGGATTTGGTCAATCCCGTCGAACAGCCGAGTAAGTCGACGGAGGAGGTAAAATCTACGGAGGAACCCGACCAGGCCGCAATCAGCATCGGCACGGAAAATATCCGCGACCACCAGGAATCGTCGGATTCCGGCGCGGATAATCGTATGGTGGCGGCTTTTGTCGACGAAGATCCGGAAATCTATGCCGAGGCTACCCAGGAATTCCGGCCGATTTTCACCGAGGGCGAAATTTCCGCCCTTGAGGCCTTGGAGCCCCCTGAGAAAATTTCCGCACCCGATGAGACCCATGCGGTCAAGGAGCAAAAAGTTCTTCCTCCGTCGGAAACCCGGGCTTACGACCAATCGGCGAAATGGCTGGCCGAAGAGGCTTCCCGGGAGCCGATGGTCTTATTTAAAGCGATCATTTTTCTGGTGACCTTGGGAGGCCTCCTGCGCGTAATTTTCAAATTGTTGGCCCGCGGCCGATGATCAACACCTCGCGATCTGCCGGGGATCCGGGTTCCCACCTCCCCGATTCAATGGATCCGGAAGCCTTGTTCGCCCGCTCACGCTATGCGAAGGAATTGTGTGCGCTCAAAGAAGTGATTCTTGAGGCCGGGGGAATATTGCTGGCGGGTAAGCTGCCCCTCCATTCGCTCACCTACAAGGCCGACAGTTCCGTTGTGACGGAAGTCGATCACCGATGCGCCGATTTTTTGGACAAGGCGATGGGAAAACGTTTCCCGGGAGACGCCATCCTCAACGAGGAAACCCACCACTTACACCGATTCCCCGAGGACTGGTATCGCCAGGAACGCTGTTGGATTATGGATCCGCTCGATTCCACTTCCAGCTATGTCCATGGCGGCAAGCATTACGGTGTGATTCTCGGCCTCACCGTGCATGGGGTGCCCGTGGTCGGCATGACCCTCAAGCCCGAAACCGGTGAAATCTTCTTCGCCGCCAAGGACGAAGGCGCCTGGGTGTTCCATGTCGGCGCCCTCGGGCGGCAGGCGCATCTTGACCTGGGTTTTAGTGAGGCGGAAGCGGGAATGGCCCGTCGAGTGAGGGTTTCACCCCACCACGAATTGCGTCTCGTGCATTCACGAGGCCGCCAATCTCCCGAGCTGTCCGAATTGGTGCATAGGTTAGGGCACCCCCCGGTTACGGGAGTGAACGGCTCCCTCAAGATAAACGAAGTTGCGCGCGGTGAATATACGGCCTTCGTAAGTCCCACGGAAAACCCCATGAGTTTGTGGGACCTGTGCGCCACCCAAGTGATATTGGAAGAAGCGGGTGGCCGCATGACGGATTTGAAAGGCCGTCATCTGGATTACCGGAATCCCGATCCGGTCAACCGGGCCGGCTTGGTCGCATCCAATGGATCGGTGCATGCCATGATTCTGCGCCGTCTTGAGCATTGATTCCAACTATCGAATATATCGAATGCGAATCGAACGGTCGCAGCTTCTCATATTGTTACTTTGCATTTCCAGCACCCTCAAGTAAAGGAGGCCGCCTTTGGCGCAACCATCCCGTTTCCAGCTGAACCCCAAATGGCAGGGCCAAGATCCCGTAAAAGTATTGCAATGGGCGGTACCCGCGGTTCTGATCCTGGTTTTCGTGTACTCCTCCGTTTTCACTATCGAACCCGAAGAGGTGGGAGTGGTGACGCGATTTGGAAAGTACGACCGCACCGTCGAGTCAGGCCTCAATTTCAAAATGCCATTCGGGGTCGAGAGCGTGTGGAAAGTTCCCGTTGAGAGGCAGCTGAAGCAGGAGTTCGGTTTCCGAACCGCTATTCCGGGCGAAAGAACCGAATATTCGCGCGGGAATTTCCGTGACGAATCGCTCATGCTCACCGGCGATTTGAATGCGGCCGAGGTGGAGTGGAGTGTGCAATACCGCATTCAAGATCCTTATAAATTCCTGTTCAAGGTGCGCAATTCCGTACAAACCTTCCGCGACATCAACGAAGCCGTGATGCGGCAAGTGGTGGGGGATAGAACCGTCAACGAAGTTCTGACCGTGGGCCGCCAGGAAATCGCCCATGAGGTGGCCCAGCGCGTGCAGGTGCTGTGCGACCAATATGAGACGGGCATAAAGGTCGAGCAGGTCGTATTGCAGGATGTCAATCCGCCCGAAGCGGTCAAGGGCGCCTTCAATGAAGTAAACGAAGCCCAGCAAGAAAAGGAAAAGCTCATCAACCAGGCGCGCTCGGAATACAACAAGGTGATACCGCGGGCGCGCGGCGAAGCCGCCAAAACCGTTGAAGAGGCCCGGGGTTATGCCATCGAGAGGACCAACAATGCCATCGGAGAGGCGGCGCGCTTTACCGATTTGTTCGCCGAATACCGTAAAGCCAAAGACGTTACGCGTCAAAGGCTCTATCTGGAAACCATGGAAAGCGTTTTACAGAAAGTGGGCCGAAAAGTAGTAACCGACAATCCCGGGAATGCGTTATTACCCTTGTTGGATCTCAATAAATCAGCCGTGCAAAAGAAGGTCAGCCAATGAACAACATCATCCGGTCCCTTGCCATAGCCTTGGCCGCCTTCGCCGTTATCATTCTTTTCGCTTCCATATACTTCGTAGGCGAGGCGCAACAAGTAGTCATTACCCAGTTTGGAAAACCGGTAGGAGACGCCGTCTCCACTCCCGGCGTCAAATTCAAGATCCCCTTCATCCAAAAGGCCTATTATTTCGAAAGGCGCTTTTTGGAATGGGACGGCGACCCCAATCAGGTCCCCACCCGTGACAAGCGCTTCATCTGGGTGGACGTCTACGCCCGCTGGCGCATAAGCGATCCCCTGCTGTTCTTTCAGCGGGTATTCGACGAACGCGGCGCGCATTCACGGCTCAGCGATATTCTCGATGGGCAGACGCGCGATGCCATCGCCAATCACGACCTGGTGGATATCGTCCGCTCCACGAACCGGCAGCCTATGATCGATGAGGAACTGTCCGACCTGGAAACGGAAAGGTTTCCCGAGATTCGTGTCGGTCGGGAGCAGATTACCCGGTCTATCATCAAGGAAGTCGCTCCACGCACCGCCGAACTCGGCATCGAATTGCTTGATTTGCAATTCAAGCGCATTCAGTATGTCGAGGAAGTGCAACGCAGAATTTTCGAGCGCATGATTTCGGAGCGCAAGCGTATTGCGGAAAAATTCCGTTCCGAAGGCCAGGGAGAAGCTTTCAAAATATTGGGTGATCGGGAGCGCGAGTTGAAAACCGTCGAATCCGAGGCCTATCGCGCAGCCCAGGAAATTCGGGGTAAAGCCGACGCAGAGGCCACCGCGCTTTATGCGACCGCTTACAATCAGTCCGCCGAATCCCGGGAGTTCTACCGGTTTCTGAAAACCCTGAACACCTACGAAAAAACCCTTTCGGAAGAGGATATGCTAATTCTCTCCACCAAAGGCGATTATTTCCGGTACCTGGAAAAGATGGCGCCCTAAAAGCCATCAGCCTGAATCCGGTCGGCTGCCTTAAGTGTCAGACCGGCCGGAGTGGGGCGAATGCCTTTTGGAAGGAAAAGGAAACCAAAGCCGCAACCACCATCGCCATTACCCATGTGGGAGTGAGCAGCAAGTAGGCGGTGACAAACAGATATCCACCGTTCATGTAGAGACGGCGTTCGCCGCTCCAATCCCGTTCCGGGTTGTCCAGGGGAGCGATAAGCGCGGGTAATAGCGGCGCCAAGGTGAATTTCCAGAAAAACCCCGCAGAAGTTCCGTCTCCCCCGGTAATCTGGGCCATGCCGGCAAAAATTGCGAATACAAGACCTAAGGTGGCTGCAGCCGATACGTCGGCCTTCAAATAGGCTTTCTCTCCCCAGGTGTAATGCGGGCATTCCCTTCCGAAGCGATCCGCTTCAAGTGTCCCCAATTGATAAGCCGTAACGGCTGCGGTAGCGGATAGCAGGGCAAAGGCGCCGATTAGGCGCGGGTTGCCGGACCACCAACAGGCCGCTCCGACCGTAAGCAATACCAGAAACCACACTAAGAATGAGCCCAGGTCGGTGCGCAAAGGGTAAAGCAGCTTGTGCGCCAGCAGGGAACGATAATGCCTTGGGAATGGACGTGACAGCAGCAGGGCGAGTGAGCGGGTGGTTTTGAGATGCATCCCTACCGAACCTCGCAACCCCGTTGGGCGCTTGATGGAAAAGCTTTGAAAAAAGGGGAGGTTTGAAATCGGAAGCCATTCCCGATTGACCGTCAGACGAAATACCATCGTGAGTGCCAAGAGGGTTAACAGAAAAACGACCAAAGCCCCTGCGGCCACAGGCATTCCCGGGGATTGGATCAAGCTCAGTACCGATCCCGCGGGAACGACTACCCAAGGCGCCTGCACAAGCATGGAGTGGATTTCGGAGAGGACCTTTTTCTTGCGCCAGGAATAATCGGCGCCCGCTACGAAGAATAAATCGGGAATCCTCGGACAGCGAAGTTTTCGGGCGGCGACCCAAAAGTGGAGCATAAGGCCACCGGCGGTTCCGGTCAGGATTAAGAGGTACCCAAACAGGGCGTTCCCGCCTCCGAAATAGCTGTCCACTCCAGAAAGGATAAGCCCAACTACTACCCCGGCGCCCGCCTGCCGGAGCGAATCAGGAATGGAGATTTTCTTCACCATGGCGGCTGTATAGATCGAAATAGATTTGGTCGAGGCTGCCCACATGGCCCTCGCTTCCTCCGGTTAAAGCGGCGCAGCTCCCTTGGTACAGGACCTGCCCCTGCTTGAGGAGCACCACGTCGTCGGCAATTTTTTCAGCCACATCCAGTAAATGCGAAGAAAGCAGGACGCCTAGGCCCCGGTCGCGCCTTTCCTGCAGGTGATGCTTGAGACGGAGGATGGAAATGGGATCAAGCCCGTCGAAAGGCTCATCCAGAAAAGCGTAATCCGGATTTCCGATCAGGGCGATGCAAAGGGCGGTTTTTTTACGCATTCCCTTGGAATACTCACCGCAAACCTGATTTTCGGACCAGTCACCAAGATCGAAAGCGTGTTTGAGGGCGGTGAACTCCTCGGTGACGGTGGCTTTGTCGAGTCCGCGCATTTCGCCTACCAAGGAGACGATTTCCCCGGCGGTGAGCACCGCATCGAGAATAGGCACTTCCGGCGAATAGCCGAAGCGGTGACGGGCCATCATCTCACCTTTACGCACATCGGCGGGAGCATCGTCCACCCGATAACTTCCCGAATACCCCATGAGCTGGCCGGTGAGCAGGCGCATCAAAGTGCTTTTGCCGGCCCCGTTGCTACCCGCTAGAATGGCGACGCGTCCGGTGTTTAGCGAGAGGGTACAGTTCTTAAGCGCCGGGACAGCCGCCGAGGGATAGGTGAAGGAGATTTTCGATAATTCCAGACGCATGGAAATAAAAGTCCAAATTTTCGGCCCGGGTAAAAGGGTTCGAGCCGAAATAATAGGGTAGAGCGGGTATCTGGGCCCAGCTAAAAAGCCAGTTCAGCGTTGAACTTATGAAAACTCAAAGGAGTCTGGCCCGGCTGTCCACCGACTTCTTCGACAAAGTAGGTGTAGCTGAGATAGAAAATATAACCCAACCGGGCGCCGAAGGTGGGATACCCGTCGTTCAGGCCGACGCCCAAAGATGCCAGGGGGCGGCCACCTGCAAAGCCTTCCCAGGCTACGCCGAATTTTACCTGCTTGAACCAAGGCATATCCGGGTCCAGCAAATGGTGCAAGTCGGCATTCACCTGGAATTGGTGCCGCCAATCCATGATTTCAATGGAAGGGTGGTAGCTTACGCCCACATTGAGATCCGGTATGACCCATTCGCTGTTCATCACGGTGGGAAAATCCAGGAAGGCTGCCCCAACGGTGAAGTCATTGCCCAAATCGCGGACGGCACCCGCGTTAAGGCCGAAACCCTGCGACGTCTCAGCGACTTCGGAGGCGGCTCCGAGTTTCCGTATATGATCCCAAAACCCGGTACCCGGCTTTTCCCATTCGCGCTTGACGCGGTAAAACTCCTCGTCCGTGGTTCCCACCAGCCTCCGGTCGAAGCGGATGCGGTAGATGTATTTGACGGCCAGGCCCCAGCGCATGGCATAATAGGGGTCGGTAAAGCCACGGCCGAAACTCAATATGAAATCGGAAAGCATGCCCACCCCGGGAACCGGGGTGATAACGGCTTTGCCTACCGTAACGCTATAGCGGATATCCTCGACTACGCTCAAGGCATAATCGTCGAATTGCGCGCTTAAGGTGAAGGCATTGGAAAACGTCGCCCATTTATTGTCCACGGGTTCGATGCGCGCCAGCAAGGAATCCATGTCGTTGAGATGCTGGTAATTGTCCGCTCCCCACCGGGCATAATCGATAAGGGTTCCGTTGATTCCCAGATAACCGGTGGTTTCCATCCGCAGCGGAGGGCCTCCCACCAAGCCCGCTGGATTGATGAACAAGGCATGAGGACCTTGGACGGACGCAGTTCCTGTAAGGCCTTGGGCTTCGGCGCGAAGACCGCGGTAGGTAGGCCCCCTTTCAACTGCCAGCGAAGGGTAAACCCCCAGCCCTAGCACACCGATGAGCAATAACCGGAAGTAAGCCGCGGTTACCATTTCACATCCTCATCGACCCAGCCGTCACCGTCGTTGTCCACTCCATCCAGGTATTCTTCATCGACACCCAACACTCCCCCAGACCATTCGGAATGCGGGGGCCGAGGCGCAATCCAGATATGCTTGTAGGTGCAAGCCGTATTTTTCTCGATTTGGGTATAATTCTCGGCCGCCAGAAATTCGGGGTCGAGTTTTTCAATGTCATCCAGACAATCCGCATCGGAAATCTGATCAGGAAAGGGAGAGTAAAGTTTGGGAAGGGAGTCGCTAGCGGTGCGGGCTAGATGCAAGCGATTTTCCAAGCTCCCGAGGCATCCTCGTCGGGGGTTGCCCGGAATCATCGCAATCGTCGTGTCGATATCCGGGCATTGATTGACGTGGGTGGAAACGTCCTTCCATTGCATGGGAATGATTTCTTGTCCCAGGTGCTCCAAATCTATGGCTGAATCGTCGTCATCGTCCATGCCTACCGCATTGCGGGTATCTTCATCCCGAAGTCCGTCCAGGTCATTATCCCTGCGGTCGAGCATTTCTTCGTCAATTCCGAAGGTTCCGGAAAGCCAATCGCTGCGTGGGGAAGGTCTGACTTCGGGGCGTAACACGCTGGTTATTTCGGGGCAAGTATTTGCAGAGAGGGAATCGAGCAAAGCCGAGGTTACATTCCCTTCCTGGGGAATGGCGCTCACTAGCTCACGACAGTAACGAATCATCAATTCCATGCGGGAATTCTCGGATGAATCCGCGGCCAGTTGCGGGTATCGGGCCCGGAATTGCTGGTGGGAAACGTATAGATCCGGATTGAAGTAACGGTGTAGGGGGTGCCCGATGTCGCCGGCCGTTTCCGGATAACCCTCATAAGTTCGGTCATAATCGAAGCGAATGCGCCCGTCGCGGTTATAGTCGTGCCAAACCATGATGTCTCCCTTGACGCTGGGCCCGACGCTTTGGCGGTCGAAATCGTTGTCCAGACTGTCGTTGTGGCGCATGTAGGCCAGGAAATTATTGAGGTCCTTGATGCTGCCTACGATTCCGCCAATCTGGCTCTGGAGCTTTTCTTCGTTATGGGAGGCGAGCGCGTTGTTTACCGAATCGAGGTTGTTGTTTGAACCGGCCATCGGACCGGCCATGGCGTCCAAGAAGCCATTGATGTCGTTGGGGTTGGTGGATACATATCTTGCCTCCAGGTCATTGCTGTTGATATTGTCGATGTCCAAATTCTGCGTGAGCTGCTTAAAGGTTTGAAAGCGCTTTACCTCGCTCAACGGCCCTGTTTTGCAGGTCGCCTTGTAAACATCGGTGCGCAAACAGTCCGGAGCCAGCGTGGGACAGATATTTCTTCCACAAGTCGAATCCACGCGGCCGTTACCGTCCATGTCCAGGGGAGCCAACATGGCTTTGACCGCCTGCAGCAGTCCTAGATCGAGGCGCGCCACACCCTCCGACACCTTGCCGTCGCTGGCAGTATCGCCGTTGGGGAGCAGGAATTGCTTTTTATCTTGTGACAAGAAAAGCGTGTCTTTGGAGTGGCGGAGAATTTGTTCCAAATCGGCTACCGCCGAGTAAACTGGAAAATAAACGCTATCTATGCCCGACAAGGTCGTGGTCGAGTCGAGGAAAGGAATTCCCTTTTGTTGCCCCGCTTTTTTGGAATTGAATTCATTATTGAAGCTGGTGAAGTCGTGTCCGTAGTCTGCCATGATGGCCTTGGCATGGAAAAGGTGGGCTTCGGAACCGGCGGGATATTTCGCTTTGGCCCGTTGGAAAAACTCGCGCGCACGCGAATAATCGCCTTTGTTTACGGCCTGTTTCCCCTCTTCCAACAGGATTTCGTAGCTGGCGTCTTTGGAGTTATCCGAGGTCAATGGGGAAAAAAGATTGCATCCCCATAAAACCAAGCTGGCGGCGAAAGCCAATCCCATAAACCGGTGGAGCTGATTCATTATCCGTCCTAGGGTGAAAGACAAATGCCTACCGATAACCTGCGAAACCTATATAATATGCCGACATTAGAGAACGTAGGGCCGAAAAGATTGTTTTTTTCCACCGGTTTCACCGGTCTTGCCGGAACCCGGGGGCCATATGGTATGATTAGCCATATGCTTGAATGGATGCTTTACGGATTTCTGGGAGGGTTTCTCCTTTTTCTTCTGGGAATGTCGATTTTCATGTACCATGAGAATCGGAAATTCGAAGATAATCAACACATGGTGAAGTTGCTTCCCCCGCCATTGCCTGCCCGCGCCGAACGCAAACAGGTGAACATCGAGGAAGATTTGGTGCTGGTATCCGAAGTCATCCCTGGCCGGTTTCCCTGAGATAATCGTTTTCGGCCCTGCGGTATTTTTCCATCAGGGCGGACAGGGCGATATGCGCTGCACGGTCCGGTTCCACCGTGGCCGAATCCAGACCTAGAAAAGGGCTAACCAGGGTTTCCCAAGCGAGCGTTCTCCCCTGGGCTGTAGCTTCGAAGTGAACGGCACGCAAGGCCGCTCCCAGCGCCGCGGCATTAGCCGTTTCCTGGCGGGCGACGGGGACCCCGAAGGTATCGGCCATCACTCGCAGAATCGAAGGGTTGGTTGACGCTCCTCCGGTTACGTAGATGCGGCTGGGCTTTTCCCCCATCCATTCGCTGTGAAGGCGCATGCTTAGCATTTGCGCCTCCACTACTGCGCGTACCTCGGTAGCTTTGTCTTCCTCGGTATATCCGAAGCGGCGCACCTCCGGCTTGCTGACCCGCGGGATGATTTCGGTATCGAAATAGGGAAGCATGAAGCATCCTTTGTTTCCCGGCTCGCCGCTATCGAGCAAGTCGGAGAATTGTCGCCAGTCCAGGCCGCATCGCTTGCGCACTGCCTCGCGCGCCAAACTGCCGTTTTTATACACCGAAATGGCCATATAATCGCCGGTGGGGCTGCCAAAAACATGGGATTGCCCCATAGGATCGGTTTTCACCTGTGACAGAAAAGCGAAGAGGGTATCGCTGGTGCCCAGGGAGATGCCGATACGGCCGGGCCCAACGAGGCCGAGTCCCACCAGGCTGCACGGGTTATCCCCACTTCCGGGTAGAATTTGGCATCCGGCGTTCAAGCCGAAGCGTTTGACGAAGTAATCGGAAACCGGTCCCGCCGTGGCTTCGGGCGAAGTGATGGGAAGCAGCTTTTGGCCTAAATCCGGCGCGGTGGCCTGAAGGGCCTTTTCGCTCCATTTGCGCGCAGTGATGTCCATTAAGTTCATGCCGGCGCCGTCACCGGTGTCGATGGGCACGATATGTCCGGCCAACAGACTGGGTAAGAAGCTGGAAACCAGGCATATGTGGCGGGTCTGGGAATAATTTGCAGGCTCGCTTTTGAAAAACTTCCGGATTTGCGGGCCGGTGAATCTTTCATAGGCCCGGGAGCCGGTCAAAGCGCAAAGGGCATCGTCTCCCCCTAAGGCGGCGGTGATTTCGCGGCACTCCTCCGAGGTGGTGGCATCCATCCAAATCGGAGAAGTGGCCCGACTGTAGATACCCTCGATTTGCGCAGCCAAGCGCTTGGCCGGATCGAGAGCGAGCAGCGCCGCCTCGGCGGATGCATTGAGATAGACCGATCCATGCTGTTGCCCCGAAGTTCCAATGGCAACCACGTCTCCCAACGGCAATTTTTTGGCATGCAGGGACGCGAAAATTTTTTCCAAGGCCTTGACCCAAAGTTGCGGCGGAGTGTGGGCTTCGCCAGGAGCCCCCGGTAATACCCCGTTACGGGTTCCGAATTCCGGAAGCTCCTGGTCGAAATTAAGGCTTTCCTCATGTAAAATCCGCACCCCTTCACCGCTCTTTTCCAGCAGGACGGCAGTAAGGCTTTGAGTGGAACAGTCGAGTCCGAGGTACTTATTTGGCATGGGGGGAAATATAATTCCTGACCCCCTGAGCGAAAAGCATAGCCGACTTGGAGCGGGCCTGCGGCGGGTGTCTTGGCATGAATCCGCCGGTAATGTAAATTATCCGCCACCGAGGTGGACGTAGCTCAGTTGGTAGAGCAGTGGTTTGTGGTACCACTGGTCGCGGGTTCAAGTCCCGTCGTTCACCCCACCAAGCCCGAACCGCAATCCCATGATCGTTCCCAGGGGCGCCGCGAACAGAACGCTCATCCCACCGGTAACCGGCGCCAGCACCAGCCCTGTTCCGAAGCCCACGGCCGTTCCGGTATGTGCCAGGGAGAAATGGGACATACCGGTTTCGAAGGCCATTCCATGGCGTCGGCTGAATCGAAACTCGATTTCGACATCACCAGTGGATAAGAAAATTCCCCCCCAGACCTTTTGGGTTCCGGATTTTTCGTACATGAGTTCTTGGAATTCTAGTTTTGTAACATATTGAAGGTCTTCATAAGGCGCGTCCGTAATAATTGTTATGTCTTTTTCACATACACATTTGGAAGAGATCGAGGCGGAGTTTTGTACCACTTGGATCAATTCATTTTCCAGATAGGTGGAATAGGAAGCATCGGAACTGCAGTGCACGGTCGCTATAAAGCTGATTTTTGATCCGGATTCAGCCTGCTCAAGTTGGAAGGTAGGTGTTGTACTTACTTTAGCTACCAATTGATCGGATTTGCAGCTGCTGAAACTAAACTCACCTTTGAGATCTTTGCTTGTTATTGGGCCGTTGGCATTGCACGAGATTATTAAAGGCAAGCCAATTGCAATTATGAAAAAAAACCTCATTTTTATTCTCCTTCTTACGCAATGACCGCCAAGCGAGTGAAACCCCCTCGACTTTCGCGCCACCCATCTTCATTTTCAAGTTTTGGAACAAAAACAGGTACTTTTTTGTTCCATTTTTTTGCAACAAAAATAGCCTATTATTTGTTTCGAAATGGGCAAGCATGTTCAATCGGTGGATCACCAGGTCCAAAAACGTATTGAGGACAATCCAGCCGGATGGGTTTTCACGCCGGCGGACTTCTACGACTTGGGATCGCGACAGGCAGTTGCCTCCGCCTATGCCGCCAACCTGCTGGGGCTTTCCGAGCAGGTGCCGGCCAAAATCATCAATCTGACGGACGGCAAAACCCGGACCATCAAAGCGGGTCCCATGCGAATCCTATTGAAGCGGACCACCCCGCGCAATATGGCCGTTGCAAGAAAGTTGAGCGGCCTGCTCATCCAAGCCTTCCGGAACCTGGGCCAGAACCATGTCGAAGCCCACCATATCGAGCGCTTGAGGAAAAATCTGCCGGCCGAAGAACGACAAAAAATCGTAGAAGATCTCACATACGCTCCCATCTGGATGCACAAACATTTCCGGGAGGTGGCTCTAAGCCATGAACCGGACGCCAGGATCTGAATCGACCTCGGCATTCCTGTCCCTTACCGACGAGGATAGGCGCGACGCGTTTTCCGATGCCGCCCTGGACAAGGTGAGAGCCTCGACTCGCGCGGCGTGAGCGCTAATTCCGCAGTTTATATGTCCGGTTGTCCTGTGGCGACGTTATCCGGAGAATGGTAATTCCCGGTGATAAAGATTCAGTCATAAGCTCCATCGGGCCTCGGATGTTTTCATACGTGGCGATCTTCCGCCCGGTAAGATCGCTGGTTTCCAAGCGAGCCGGGTAGTTCCCAGGTGTTATCCGGTAATGGTTGCCGCGGCGTGTTACGCCTGTACCCATACTTCCCGAATGCAACAGGCTTGATGGACGAGTGGTAACTTCAGCTTCTTCGTAGGCTGATGCAATGCGCATCTCATCAAAGTAGGTGCTGACCGCATAAGCGCAAGATTCGGTATTATAGGACCCCCATCTAGCGTCGCAATTGGTGGCGTCCCAGGTTTTATGCCACGCTCGCGTATTATTATCGGACAAATTCACTTTGTACTTTTGAAATTCCATGTTCGTTAAGGTTTGCTTGGTTCCGTTATACCAAAACTCCACAAAACCAACCTTGTCGTCCCGCGACACCTTCACGCGAATAAGCAATGTCATCCAGGTGTCCTCGGGAATTTCTTTTCTCCATATCGTGGTTCTTCTGGTCGTAGGCGAACTGGTGGACCAATGAGATCCTCCCGATCCGTAACAATTAAGCCTCAGATATTTTCCGTCATATCCCATGCCGAACGGATAATTTTGCGTGGAGGGATATTGATTATTGCCCGTGCTGCTCTTCCATTGAAAGACCGCTATGTTATTCTTTACCGCGGGTGAAGAGGTTATTTTCCAACGCCAGCCCAAGTAGTATTCTTTGCCTTCTTGAAATGTGAGTCCTTTCGTGCCTCCAAATTCCCCTCTTTTCCTTTTTTGGGGTTTAAGAAGTTTCCAAACCTTACCATGGGTTTCATCGATCGGGTTTGAAATCACCGGTAGATTGCCTGAGTTGGCTGAGCATCCCGACCCTGAGCCTCCGTCACCAATATGGTTAAAAGCAGCGGTGTGTGGTTTCTCGGGATCCGCATACCAAAGTACTTCCGCCTGTGCGTTATGAAATGAAAAAAGCACAAGCAGCGGCCCAAGTCCTGATGATAGAATTTTCATGATTATTTCCTCTTCATGAAGGAACGGATGGTTTCTGATAGAAGCATCTATGTTACCTCGGCCGAAGCGGATCAACGCCCTATGAAAATAGGATTTGATAAATTTTGGATGTCGCTGGTAAATTTCAAGATATAGATGCCGGTTTTGACTTGAGGAACAGCGAATTTAAAATCCGATTGGTTGGAGAGGTCTTGCACAAATACGTTCTTCCCATTCAAATCGGCCAGCGCCAAGGTTCCGTCGACTTGCTGACTGAAAACGATATTGAAATCAGGCCCATTTTGGACGACTCTCATCCCGGTTACGGATCTCCGATGCGAATCAGACAAGGAGACGACCTCATCCCGATCGGAAATCGCATTCAGGGTATACCGGAACTCCCCCGTAAAAGGAGGTTTTCCCGTCGCCGATACGAAGTCCTTGTGGAAGCGCACCCCAACTACTTTTCCCTTTGTGAGCCCCTGGATTTGGAGTCGGATTTGTTTGCCGGACGGGTCCGCCGTTACTTGGGTGACTTTCAACTTTCCCACACCTTGGGCGGGGCCGCCATACGCTTTGGTGGGAACATAATGCCAATGGGTCACCTCAAAATTATCAGGAGTAAGCGAGGTCGAAGACACGGGTTCGGTAAAATTGAGCATGAACCCGTCACGCAAGGAATTCACCGAATGGACTTCGAAAGCCGGATCTTCCGTATAGGTCACCGCCTGAATGCCGTATTCCTTGCCATTCCACATCCAGGTCCCGCCACCCCCTTTGGCTCCAATTCCGCCCAGGTAAAGCGTTCCGGTTTCATCCTGGAGGATACGGTGGATACCCGCGGACTGGCCGGCGGAAAAATTGAAATGCGCTCCTTGATATTCCCCGGCTACTTTTTCGACGTAGACGCGATGGATGTTTCCGTAGAATACATCCCCGATGATAAATTGCCCTTGATAGGGTCCATGGGACATCAGCAACGGTTGGGTGGGAGATTTGCTCGTACTGCCGAAGGGTATGTGAACCGCCGGAGGAGTTTCTTTCTCTTTGCCGTTTTCCTGGTATTGCTGGCCGTAAAACGCGCCGGCTTTAAGGTGAATGAGTTTACTACTGGGACTCCAGGCGCCTTGATTTGTGGTACACCAAAGCTCTCCCTCAGGGCCCCAGGCAAGGCCGTCCGGGCTGCGCAAACCCGTCGCGAAGAAATCCTTTGCGCCTGTAGCCGCATTGACCTTGAAAATTGCTGATTCGGAGCGGAGCGGGGGATATTGAAATCCAGCCCCACTTGCCGTAAAACCCGTGCCGGTATAGAGATAGCCGTCTTTGTACTTTAAGTCGTAAACAAACGTATTGGGATGCATTCTATCCGGATTCTGCTTCCATCGCGAGAATTCGAAAGTGGTCAGCACTTTATGCGATTCGGCCACATCATCCTTATTCGCGTCCGTCAATTCAGTAATAGCATGCTTATGGGCGACGTAAACCCTTTCGTTTACGCGCTTGATACCCAGCGGTTCAGGTATGCCTTGGTCATAATATTTTTTATAAGTGACTTTGGTCTTATCGCGGGTCTTCACGCCTTCCAATAACCACACCGAACCCTCGTTACGATCCCAATGGGCGAATATAATGGTATTGGCGTCATACCAGTCCCAGGCGCCGATTCTAAACTTGAAATTATCGGGCATGAGATCATGGAACTTCAGACTGGGGTGGACCGCTTTGAGTTCACCGGTATTTTCCGCCGAGACCCAGGGTTTTTGGGCCATACTTGCATTTGCCATCATAAATATTGCGGATAGAATCGACAAAATATTCAGCCCGGATTTCGAATCGTGCAGGTTATCCGCTATTTTCATTGCTACTTCCTGTAATTCAAAATTCAAAAGGGTAAGGGGCAGCCAGCCACAACCAGGGAATAACGCGCATCCTATATCAATACTAGCGGGTATCAGCCGATCCGGCTTGAAGCGGGGGAAAAGAATGTTCCCAATCCGGAACATTCTTTTCCCCGCCTCCAATCGGCTTACCTAACCGGAACATCTAGAGCTTCAGAGCATATCCAGGTACTTTTGGAAAAATTCCGGGGAGATATCGCCCTTCTTGCGCCCCACGATGGCGAAGTAAAACAAGGGCTCTCCTTCCACGCTCAAGCGATGGCGGTAGCGTTCCAAATGGTATAGATCCAGGTATTCCGAAAAGATGAGTTCTCGAATCATGCGCGAAAAACCGCTGGAGTCGGTGTTCGCCAAAAAAGATTCTTTGATATTGAAGGCTACCCACCCCTGGGGCTGGATGATGTTAAAGGCCTGGATGAAAGCCTTGGGAGGAATATCCCCAAAACCCAAGGCAGCTACCGTGATTAGGCAATTCAGCGACCAGGATTCCAACTCTTCTTTTTCATCCTCATTGAGATTGCAGAAATCGGCAATGTAATAGGCATCATAAACCGCCGGTCTATCCCTTTCGGTAGCCTCCTTTGCCTCGGTGATGATGTCCACGCCTACCATGCGCGATACCCCGAGCTTTTGCAGGGATTCCCCCATCATTCCGTTGCCGGCGCCCAAATCCAACACCCTCATTTCAGAAAAATTTTCCTGGGCATGATCCGTAGTGGATTTCAGGATTTTCGTTACGACCTCCGGTGAGTTGCATTTGAGCCTGTCGTAAAAAACCTGCTCATACAATCCCGGAAACTTGAATATTTCCGAGTAATCATGAAAGCGGATTTTTCGTTTTCCGGAGGATTCGTGGAGGTAAAAAAAGACTTCGTTTTGCATGAGGTCGTGCGACCCTATTTGGGGGAACTGAATCTTGTAGCGTTTGTTGTTGACCATGCGACTCCTATTAAAGGGTTATACAGAACTTGGAAATCCGGTTCGGATGCGATTGTTGTTATTTCCCCCGAGGGGATGGCTTTCCGGTGCTATCGCAGATTAATATGGCGAATACCGAGGCAGGGGGGTATCCGGTGGGTGAAAAAAAAGAAATTTGGGCGAGAAGTGCAAGTTTTTACCAAATATGCCGATTACTGCGTGAAAAGGCTTCTAGGCGACGAATTTTTACAATATCTCCCGGTGAAACCTTACAAGCGAGGTTATTATCAAGGGAAGCTTTCTAGACTAGGGGTTCAAAGGCGCCATCGTATCATGCAAAATGAACTGAAAATCCAAGTCGCAGAATTACGGAGACGCTTGCAGCAGTCGCCCGGCGATGCTTCCCTCCTGGGTGAATTGTCGGATTTACTCCTCGGGGCGGGAAAAATCGCCGCCGCTATGAATATTTTGGAGCGGAATTGGGTGAACGGTGATTCCGCCCCTGCTTCGGTTTCTGCAAGTGAAAGGGGAGAGGAGCGGGCGCGCCGGGCTTTTGAGCAAGGGTTGGATTTCGCCGATGCCTACCTTTATGAAGAGGCGGTATCGGCTTTCGAGAATGCCTTGCGGGAAGGTATGGACAGTTTCGAATTGCATTATTGTCTGGCTGGAGTGTGTAAAAGCCTTGACGATATCGCTCGCGCCATGACCCATTGCCGTAAAGCCATTGACTGCAATCCGGCTTTCCCCCCCGCTTTCATCCTCCTGGGCGGGCTCTATCGCGAGAAAGCCCGCTATTCCGAATCGATTCAGGCCTGTAAAAAGGCTATTCTCCTCGATCCGGACTGTGTAACGGCCTATTATGACCTAGCCTGCTATTACACCCTGTCGGGTGAATATGAAAAGGCTCTCGCTGCTCTCGAAATGGCGTTATGCAAAGGCTTCAGCGACTTCGACTGGATTCAGCGCGACGTGGATTTACAAACCTTGCGACCCCGGCCGGAATTCGAGCTGCTTCTAAAAACCTACCGTTCCAGCGCCGCCTGAAATCCCGCCCGCGTCTTCGGGGCATCGCAAACTTCCGCTCCCACTTACAATCCCGGCTCACTTTGCTATATTGGTGCCGCTTTCGTCTATTTGCGCTCTGGGTCGTCGGGTTGAGGCGGCCATGGTCTGTGCGGAATGCAGACTTTAAGCGCTTTTTTCGCGTCAGTCTTTCGAGATTGCACTTACATTCAGCCGTAAAATGAAAAGGTCCGTCTTGCATGAAAAGAGATAACCGGCTTCGCATTGTGGTGATTTTAGCGGTTCTGGCCCTTTCGGTCTGGAGCCTTATCCCCAGCATTCGGGTTTTCATGAAACCCGCAGAACCCACCCTCCCACTTGAAATGCGTGAGCGTGAAATTTTCAAGCGCGAGAATCCGAATATCGCCAACAAGTCCATCAACCTGGGATTGGACCTCGCGGGCGGCACGCATATCATCGTTGAGGTTCAAAAAGACCAGGTTTCCGAAGACGAACGCTTCGACGTGGTCGATCGGTCCCTGGAAATCCTGCGCAATCGTGTCGATCAATACGGATTGAGCGAACCCATTATCACCCGTTCGGGCGAAAACCGCATTATCGCCTCGCTGGCGGGAATGGGCGCCGAGGAGGCGCGCAGCCTCATCGGAGCGACGGCACAGCTCGAATTCAAATTATTGGTCGAACCGTCCGAATTTCGCAGCGTGTTGAACAGGGTTGATGCCCATCTGACTCGAAACCCCGGATTGATCAGCGGGTTGAAAATCGATCCCGGTTCCCCCGTCCGCACTGAAGTCGAGAGCGTATTCGGCCGCGTAGTCGAAGAAGATGAGAGCAGGCCAACCACCATCGGCGATGCGGACTCCCTTTCCGGCGCCGACTCCCTCACCGCAACCGACACCAGCGCCCTGGCAAAATCGGCGCAGGACGTCACCGACTCCCTTGAGGGGGCTTTCGCCGACGAGGACGAAACCGCCGAGGAATTTTATCAAAACCGCCCCTTCGGCTCATTGCTCATGGGCGTGGGTCGCGATATCGGAGTCCGGGCCGACAATGTCTCCAAGGTGGAGCGTATCCTCAAAGAACCGTCGGTCAAGCAAGCCGTACCGCATCGTTATCAATTCGTTTGGGGCCGCGAGTTGGAGACCCTCGATGACGGCACCAAATACAAACGCCTTTACCTGTTGAAAGCCCGTCCGGAGATGACCGGGTCTTATATCGCCAACGCCGAATTCAACCGCATCACTTCCGGCCTGAATGCGGGCGAGATGGAAGTGGGACTCTCCTTCAAAGGATTGGGGCCTAAGGAATTTGCGCGCATCACCGGCGCGAACGTGGGCCGTCAATTGGCTATCGTACTGGACTCGGTGGTCTATTCGGCGCCGGTCATTCAGGGGCGAATTTCCCAGGGGCGGGCCTCTATCACGGGAATCAACGATTTCAACGAGGCCAAACGCCTGGCGGTAACTTTACGCGCCGGCTCCCTGCCGGCTCCCATGGAAATCGTGGAGTTGCGTTCCGTCGGGCCCACCTTGGGTGAAGAGAATATTCAAAAGGGAATGAATGCCGGTCTCATCGCCATGTTAATGGTGGCGGCTTTCATGCTCATTTATTATCGCGGCGCGGGTTTGGTCGCCAATATCGCGCTGTTCTTCAACATCGTCATCATCGGCGCCGTGTTAAGCGCTTTTCACGCGACCTTGACTTTGCCCGGCATAGCCGGCATCGTGCTGACCATCGGCATGGCCGTAGATGCCAATGTCATTATTTACGAACGTATCCGGGAGGAGTTGGCCACCGGTCGTTCGGTACGGGCGGCCATCGACGCCGGTTACCAAAAAGCATTTTCCGCCATTTTCGATTCGAATATTACAACCTTGGGAACGGCGGCCGTGTTGTATTATATCGGCGTGGGTCCCATCAAGGGATTCGGCCTTACCCTGATGATCGGTCTGGCCGCTTCCATGTTCACCTCCATCTACGTCACACGGGTCATTTTCGACATCGCGGTGGAAAAAACGGGAGCCAAATCACTCTCGCTCGGCAATGGTCTTCCCTTCCTGAACAAGGTCAATCTTTCCGTTATACCGAAGGCCAAAATCTGGGCGGGGATATCCGGGGCGGTTTTATTGGGTTGTTTCGTCGCGGTCATCGCGCGCGGCGGCCTCAATTATGGAATCGACTTCACCGGCGGAAATCTGTATCAAGTGGCTTTTGAACAGACTCCCGATGTTGAATCCATTCGCTCACAAATCGAGGCGAAAGGCTTGGCTTCGCCCAAGGTGCAAACCCTGGGTGGTGGAGATGCCAACGAGCTGCTTATCAGCCTACCCAAGGCGGATGATGACGCGCAAGCCCGTCGAATCGTGCAAGAGGTGGTGGGCAATGCGCAAATCGTCAATGAAGAAACGGTAGGCCCGACCATCGGCGCGGATTTGAAAATGGCTGCGATTTGGGCCACCATCATCTCCTTGATCATCATCGTACTTTATGTTTGGTTCCGCTTCGGCCGGGTCGGGCTTGGGTTCGGAATCGCGGCGGTGATCGCCTTGGCTCACGACGCTTTGTTCACTGTGGGATTTTTCAGTCTCATGGGGAGAGAGATCTCACTGACCTTCGTCGCGGCGGTATTGACCATCATCGGTTTTTCGCTCAACGACACCATCGTCATCTTCGACCGTATCCGCGAAAATACCGGTACGCTGGGTAAGGACAGTTATGCGAAAAGGGTCAACGATTCGGTGAATCAGACTTTCAACCGTACTATCATTACTTCATTGACCACATTTATGGCGGTTGCGGTGCTGTACTTCTTCGGAGGCTCAAGTATCCGGGACTTCAACATCGCCATGATGGCGGGAATCATCTCGGGCGTATACTCGACGCTCGCCGTGGCCTCCCCCTTCGTAGTTTGGTGGCATAGACGCAACGTGGCCTCCGCCGCTTCGGCTCCTTCCAAGGCGGCGATAGCAGCCGCCAAAAAGTCTTAGGCTTTTCCCGCGGCTCGGCGGGAATCTTCGGTGGCCGCTTCTTACTGTCTTTGCAGAAGACGGAAGAAGCGGATGGCGAACCGCGTTATTTCGGGATCCAGGGCGCTCGGGAATCGGTTGGCTTTAATGAGGCCAAGGCCTTCCCGCGCATAGGTGTCGCTGCTTTCGTACTGGTCCATCAATTGATGGATCTCACAAATAATCAAATCGATTTCCAGCCATGCCATCAAGGCCTTGGTGAGCCGGTGCTCGGTGGTCAGGGATTCCGCCACTTGGCGCGCACGGCAGTAGTAGGCGAGCGCTTCTTCCTTGTCCGATTGTTTTCTCGCCAGAGTCAGATTATCGCGAATAAGCTGGGGACCGTATTCCCATTCCTTTTGGTGGAAAAAAAGGTTATGTCTCAGTTCAACCAATTGTTCCAGGTTGTCGCAATTCTCGGATTCAGCGCAGGGGTCACCTGCCCAATCGGATTGATCGGCTCCCGCGAAAATTTCCATGTTTTCCGAATGCGGCGCACCCGGAATCCAATCCGTATCCTTAACGGTGGCGGGGATGTCTTCTAGCAAGCTGAGCCAGGTGGCTTTGCTGGAAAAATAGCTCATGGGTTTTGTGGCTCCTTCAACATGAGGATACCATGTATAGTGGTCGCCGCGTCAAGACATCCAGGAAGATGAATTTACGGTTTTTACCGTACCTACCCTTAATTCCTTATAAGACAGCCACTTGGAGGGCTTAAGGAGCTTGGGGATTTGGGGATTCGCTTGGGGAGTTCGGAAAAATTGAGGCTGCTTTGACGCGGATCATGCTGGGGGAGAGGTCTTTCCGGCGGGTCTCCGCTGGTCATTCCTCCAATTGCATGCGCCGACGATAGGTTTGATGACCGCTCATGATGATCTCGTAGGCGGCTTGCTTACCGTACCAGCCGTCGATTTCGACGGATTTACCTTCCAGCTCTTTGTAGTACTTGAAAAAATTCCGGGTTATCTTCAAGAACATGGGATCGATATCTTCGATATCCGCATAGCGATTGGGATTGAAGACGGGAATTCCCAATAACTTGTAGTCCTTTTTGCCTCCGTCCGTCATATTCAACACACCGACAACCCGGCAGGTCACAACCGTTCCGGTCAGCAAGGGAGCGGAATTGAAAACGAGCATGTCCAAGGCATCACCATCGTCGGCATGGGTACTGGGGATGAAGCCGTAACTTGCGGGATAGTTCATGGAGCTGAGGAGGCACCTATCCAGCCGGAAAATATTCAGCTTTTCATCGTATTCGTATTTGGTGTTGGTGTCTTTGGGAACTTCCACGACGCACTCCACGCATTCCGGAGCATTCTCGCCTATGGGTAGATTGAGGTAGTTGGTCATGGTGTTTTCCTTTTACAATGGCCCTACGGAAAGTATCCTAATTTCTCAGTGTCAGGTTCCGAATTATTCCGCAGGCTTGCGGAGAATCCAAATCTCCTCCTTGCCGACTCTGTCTTTGAGGCTTTTTTTAGGAGCAATCCTTTCGGTCACTTCAAATACCCCGTCGAGACGCGCGAGCAATTCTCCCTCCGAAGTGGGATGGGGGGGGCCTGAGAGGGAAGTGGAATTAATAAGGGGGTAGAAAATCGCGATGATCATGCCATCGGGTTTGAGCATCTTGTCCCATACCTCGAAATATTCGTCCCGTCGTCCCGGATGGATGGCGTTGAAACAGCAATATTCATAGATGATGTCGACCGGTTCGGTGCTCTTGGGCGATAAATCGAAAATGTCGATATTGAGAGCCGAAAGCTTGGGGGTCTTTTCCGCCAGGGTGGTCAGTGCCTGGAAAGCGGTTTGGGAAAAATCCACCGCGAGGGTTTCATGGCCCTTTTTGGTCCAGGCCGTCGCGTCATAGCCGCGACCCGCGCCGGGCACCAGTACGCGCCCGCTGGACGGACACGAAGGATGTTTGAAAAATTCAAGGAGGGGAGGACTTACTTTGCCCTGGTCCCAGTCGTCTTTTTTGTCCTGGTACATTTTTTCCCAATATTCGGGTAGGTTCTGTGTCAGCATCAAGCCACCTTCTTCTGTTCTTTTGCGAGTTGTCCGCATGCGGCGTAAATATCCGGTCCGCGGGCTTTTCTTCGTAAAACCTGAAAACCGCCTCGATTCAACTCTCGCTCGAAAGCCTCGATTTCCTCTTCGGAAGGGGCTACGAGTCCGGCATTATCACCCTTGTTCAGGGGAATGAGATTGATCTTGCAATTGCGATGCGAGGCGATATGCCTCAATTCGCGCGCGGCTTCGGTAGTGCAGGTTTTGTCTTTGATAAGAATATATTCGAATGTCAGTTTCTGGCCGGTCAGGCGGATGTATTCATCGGCCGCGGCAAATAATTTTTCCAGGGGATAGCGCCGATTAATCGGCATCAGTTCCGACCGCACGGCATCATTACTCCCGTTGAGGCTGATGGCGAGCTTGATTTCCGGGGCTTTCTCCGCCCATTCCAGGATTTTGGGAACGATTCCCGAAGTGGAAACGGTGATTTTACGACGGCTCAAATTGAATCCCGAGGGAGAGATGAGACGTCGGCAGGCACTGACCACGATATCGAGATTTTGCAGCGGCTCTCCCATACCCATGAATATGACATTGGTGACGCGCGAGCCGTCTTTATCGCGTAAATGGCGATTTACGAAATGGACCTGCTCCAGGATTTCGCCCAAGGTCAGGTTCCGGATAAATCCCATGGTGGCGGTGCGGCAGAAAGTGCAGCCCATGGCGCAGCCGATTTGTGAAGAAACGCAAATGGAGCGACGGCCTTCGCTGGGAATCATCACGGTTTCGAAAAAATGTCCATCCGGGGTTTCAAAAGCCCACTTAATGGTCCCATCACGGGATTCCTGTACCGAGGCGGTTTTCAAGACCGTGCAAACCGCGCTATTCCGTAATTTTTCCACCAAGCTCTGCGGTAGGTTGGTCATGCGGTCGAAATCGACTTCCAGATGCTGAAAAAGCCAGTCCTGCAATTGCGCCGCCCGAAAGGCCGGTTCACCTACCTCAAGCATCAAGCCCTTAAGCTCCTCGGATTCCAAGGCTAACAAATGAGCAGGTTTCATGACAAAAGCAATGTAGCAAATTTTGCCCCCCTAACGGGCCTTGAGTGAGTAGGGATTCCCATTGGACGGGCTTTTTAGACCGCCAGTGGATACATTATAAACAAACCCCGAGTGAATTTTATCGAGATGCCATGAACAAATTGGAACAACCACAGGCGGCCGTGGCGGTCATCCGTCTACGGGCTTCCACGCCCGAGTATCTGGTCTTGAAAAGAGCGGAGAATCCCTTGGATCCCTGGTCGGGTCATTTCGCCTTGCCGGGCGGCCGTCGTGATACCGACGATGCCGATTTGCTCGCCACCTGCGTCAGGGAAACGCGGGAAGAATGCGGATTCGATTTGCAGGCTTCGCAACTGGTGCGGGAACTCCCCCCTTGGCATGCCGGACGCGCT
Source organism: Fibrobacteria bacterium (assembly GCA_041746255.1). Classification (GTDB taxonomy): domain Bacteria; phylum Fibrobacterota; class Fibrobacteria; order UBA11236; family UBA11236; genus JBGTHM01. Next base: position 49,467 of record JBGTHM010000053.1, read on the forward strand.
TCCAACCGAACCACGCTGGTGGCTCCCTATTTATTCGAATTGGAGGAAAGGCCCGAGGTAAATATCGATACGCGGGAGATCTGCGCTTACCATTGGGTCTCATCCGCTTATTTTTTGGATGCGTTGAACCATGTCGAGCATTTTCCTTTTCTGCCGGCATCGACTCTCGCTGTACCCGGTATCCGTCTCGACGGGGGTTATTTATGGGGCTTCACCTACAAGGTACTCTTCGAGTTGTTGCGGGAAGAAATTTCTCCCTAGGAATTATCTTTAGGGATGTTCATGAAAAACCCAAGTGTTCCGACCATCCTCCTTTTCGATTTCGACCAAACGCTCTACCCCTGCACCCTGACCACCCAGGGTGAGGTGGACAAACGCATCTCCTTGTATATCCAAAACTTTCTCGGGCTCTCACCGGAGGGGGCGAACGCCTTAAGGCGCGAGATGTGGGACGAATTTGGCACCACGCTTCGTGGTTTACAATTGCGGCATGGCGTGGATCCCGATCATTATTGCGATTTCGTGCACGCCATCGAGGATCACCATCTGCCGCCCCCCGATCCGGCCATGCGCGAGTGGCTCGCGAGACTGGCAAGCCCCGCTTATATTTTTACCAATGCGCGCATGGACTGGACGCACAGAAGCTGGCGTTCCATGGACATGGGATCTTTGCCGCCGGGTTTTCCTTATGGTTCCGGGAGACCGGATGATAAACACAGAGATCGGAGCGAAACTACCGGGAACTCCCTGCCATTGCCGTCGCCGATATTAGGCATACTCGACATCGCCTTCACCGGTTGGCTGGGTAAGCCGCATAAACAATCCTATGCCATGGTGGAAGAGCTTCTCAAGCAAATCCATGGCCCGGACATACGCATCGTTTTCGCCGACGATCACCCTGTGAATCTGGTATCCGCCCAGGAAAGGAATTGGTCGACGGTTTGGATCAGGCCCGAAGGGGCGCTGGCGGAAGCCTGGCGAGGGCGCTTCGATTGGGAGAGCGCTTCCCTGCTCGATCTCGATCCCGGCCGGTGGTGATGCGCCTCTTCGTTTCCGCGGGAGAAATTTCGGGCGACCGTATGCTTGCCGCCATCCTCGACCGCTTGGCGAAGGAGTATCCCGGACTGGAACTGCAAGGGCTCGGGGGCCCGGCAAGCGCCCGCAGGGGGCTACGCTCCTTATTCCCTTTGGAAAAACTTGCTCTCAACGGCATCCTGGACGTGGCCTTATCCGCGGTTTTCTGCCTGAGGCTTTATCGGACAACGGTAATGCGCATGGTGGAGTTCCGTCCCGACCTGGTTTTGCTGGTGGATTACCCCGGCCTTAATCTGCGGCTGTTACGCGAGGCCGTAAAACGAGGGTATCGCGTACATTACGTATCGCCCCCCCAGTGGTGGGTTTACCGCGACGTCAACAGGCGTATGCGCCGACACGGCGCTTATCTCGCACAGGCTTCGTTGCAGACGCTGTATGCTTGCGAATCGGCTCCTTACGCGCAAGCGGGAATGCCGGTAAGCACCGGGCATTTTCTGGAGGGGCCGCCTCAGCCCGCCGTGGAGGGAGAACGCGACTTGGAAAAGGCGGTGGGAAGGTGTCTGTTGCTGCTGCCGGGGAGTCGTCCGCGGGTGATGCGGCGCAATCTGCCGGAATGGCTGGCCTCGCTTCCCGTTCCGGAAATCGAAGGAGATGCGTTGCCGCTGAAAATCCTGCTGCCGGATTACTTGGCCGACCAAGGAAGAAAAATTCTCGCTGCCTCGGGCCGCTCGGGTGAAATTCTCACCGACCGCGACGAGGCTTTCTCCCAGGCCCGCATGGCCCTGGCCTTTCCCGGTACCATAACCCTGGAGTTGGCCATGGCCGGCATTCCCGCTGCGGTGGCCGCCGTGGTGGATGCCATCACGATTTTCGCAGCGAAGCGCGTCCTCAGGCAAGGCCCTCTGGCCTTGCCCAATCGCATATTGGGGAGAATGGTATTTCCGGAATGGGTGGGGCGGTCAAAACACTTTTCCCATGATGCGCTGCGGGGTTTGCTGGAGAAAATGCCTTCCCTTGCGACCGCGGCCAAGACGCAGGAACAATTGCAGGCCCTATTGGGGCCGCCTCGGGGAGTCGAGACGGCTTTCGAGCAATGCCGGAGGTTGTTGGCGCGCTAACCTGCGCTAAACGTTCCGTCCGCCCAAAGCGACGTCAGGGGGAAGGCCTGTGATAAGAACTTTGTCCACCCGGTTGCCGTCCATGTCCATCACTTCGAAGGTGAGTCCGTCCGATTGGAATTTGTCGCCGGCGCGGGGTATATGTCCCAGCAAAGTCATGACGAATCCGCCAACGGTTTGGTATTGGTAGGTATCTTCCTCGGCGAGCTCCCGTAATTTAAGAAGGTCTTTCAAATCCTCCACCGGCAGCATGCCGTCCACCAACCAGGATCCGTCGTCGCGCTGAAAAGCCTCGGCATCTTCTTCCGGGTTATACATGGTGGCCAAATCACCGACGATATTGTCGAAAATATCGTTCAGCGTCACCAAGCCCTGGAGCCCGCCATATTCGTCGAATACCAGGGCAATGTGGAATCCGGATTGACGGAATAGTTCGAGGCACTTCAAGGCCGGTATGGTTTCGGGTATGGCCAGGGCTTTTTTGATATGCGGTTCAATTTCGAAGGGTTTTCCGGAAAGGCAGTCTCCCAGTAAATCCTTGGTGTAGACGATTCCGAGGGTGTTATCGAGATTGTCCCGGCATACGGGAAAGCTGGATAGGTGATTGTGCAGGATTTTGCTCCGGTTTTCTTCCGGAGAATCCTCCAAGTCGAGCCAGACCAGGTCGGGCCGAGGAGTCATCAGGGTGTTGACCCGTCTTTCGCTCAGTTCGAAGACGCTTTCCACCATGTTTTTCTGGGCCTCATGAAAAATGCCGGCCTGGGTGCCCTGGGCCATCATCACATTGATTTCATCTTCGCTGACCGGCGGCTCTTCCGCGGCCTTGACCCCCAGAAGTTTGAGAATCAACTCGGTGGAAAAGCCGAGCAAGCCGACCAACGGCGCAGCGATGCGCGATAAGGTCCGCATGGGTTTAGCCACGTTGCGGGATATTTGTTCCGAATAGGTGAGCGCCAGGCTTTTGGGCACCAACTCTCCCAGCACCACCTGGAAGTAGGTAACCAATGCCACCACCAGGATAAGGGACATGCCGGTGCTGTATTCCGCCACCAGCGGGTATTGCGCGAACTTCGCTTCCAGGGTTTTCGCAATGGTGGCGCCGCTGAAAGCGCCTGCCAAGGTGCCGATAGCCGTAATGCCTACCTGGATGGTGGCCAGGAACCGGCTGGGCGAAGTGGCCAAGTCGAGCGCGACCTGGGCTTTCTTGTCGCCGTCATTGGCTCGTTGCTGAAGCCGGGCTTTGCGTGAAGAGACCACGGCGATTTCGGACATGGCAAAGACGCCATTGGCCAATACCAGCAAAAGGATGAACAGGATTTGAAAGGAGATATTTTCCATCAGGCCTGAACTCGAAGGTCAGGTCTGCCCGAACCGGCAGGATAGGAAGAGGAAGGCATGTTGGGACTCAGAGTGCGTTTTTGCCTTTGCAAGGCTGTTTTTCAAAGCCCATAGACGTTTCCGGAGCGAGAAATGTAACTATTACCCCCTCTCTCTTGCAAGCTGCCTCCCGCCTATCTGGGGAACATTCCATTGGGATACCGGCCTATTTTGCTATAATTATGCGTTTTCCCCTCACATTCTGCCAAACCTCTGCTCAGAGTGTTAATCGAAGGACCTTATGCATCCGTTTCGGACCCATACCTGCGACCAGTTGAGAAAAGCCCAAGTAGGCGAGACCGTGCGAATTTCGGGCTGGATTTTCCGCAAGCGCGATCATGGCCAACTCTTGTTCCTGGATATTCGCGACCATTTCGGTATCACCCAGGTTGTCATCCATCCCGAAAGGGCCTTCTTCGATGAGGCTACCCGGTTACGCTATGAAAGCGTCATCACTATCACGGGTCATGTTGTGGCCCGCACGGAAAACACCATAAACCCCTCCATGCCCACGGGCGAAATCGAAGTGGTGGCCGACGAGCTGTCGGTACAGTCCTATGCCGATTCCCTGCCATTGCAGGTGGACAGCCTGGAAGATGGGCCCGAAGAGACGCGTCTGCGCTACCGCTTTCTCGATCTGCGCCGCGAACGCCTGCATCGGAACATTCTCCTTCGCTCGAATATCATCGCCAGCTTGCGCCGGCGTATGATTGAGGAGAACTTTACCGAATTTCAAACTCCGATTCTGACCAGCAGTTCTCCCGAAGGCGCGCGCGATTACCTGGTGCCCAGTCGCGTGCATCCGGGCCGGTTCTACGCATTGCCGCAGGCGCCTCAGCAATTCAAGCAATTGCTGATGGTCTCGGGCTTCGATAGGTATTTTCAAATTGCGCCCTGCTTCCGCGACGAGGACGCGCGCGCCGACCGGTCCCCCGGCGAGTTTTATCAATTGGACATGGAAATGTCTTTCGCCACCCAAGAAGACGTTTTCGCCGTGGTGGAACGAGTGCTGCATGGGGTGTTCACCGAATTCTCTTCCAAGAAAATGGACGCTCCGGCTTTCGAGCGCATTCCCTTCGCCGACGCATTGCTCAAATACGGTACCGACAAGCCCGACTTGCGCATACCCATTGAGATTCGGGACTTCAGCGCGCTTTTCGCGGAGTCCTCGTTCAACGCTTTCAAAACGGGCGTAGCGCATGGCGCCGTTGTCCGCGCCATACCCGTCAAGTCGGTGGCGAACCAGCCGCGCAGCTTTTTCGACAAGCTGGTGGAATATGCGCAGTCCATCGGGTCCAAAGGCCTGGCCTATCTGGTATGGAGCGACGAGGCGGTCAAGGGTCCGCTCAACAAATTTCTCACGCCGGAACAGCTCGAAACCCTTCGCGTCGGGAACGGCGTGGATAAAGGCGACGCGGTCTTTTTCGTCTGCGACAAGCCCGACGTGGCCGCGAAAATCGCAGGCTTGATCCGCGTCAAACTGGGACGCGACCTGGGCCTTATCGACGAAGACGTTTTTCGCTTTTGCTGGATCGTGGACTTCCCCATGTTCGAATGGGATGAAGAAACCAAACAGGTGACCTTTTCCCACAATCCTTTTTCCATGCCTCAAGGTGGAATGGAAGCCCTGGAAAGCAAGAACCCTCTCGAAATCCTCGCCTATCAATACGATATCGTCTGCAACGGAATTGAATTGTCGAGCGGCGCGATTCGAAACCACCGTCCCGACATCATGTACCGGGCTTTCGCCATCGCGGGTTACGACCAGGACGCGGTGGAAGCCAAATTCGGGGGCATGCTCAATGCCTTCAAGCTGGGCGCCCCTCCGCACGGCGGGATCGCTCCGGGCGTGGACCGCATCGTAATGCTCCTGGCGGGCGAGTCGAACATCCGCGAGGTCATCGCTTTCCCCATGAATCAAAAAGCCCAGGACTTGATGATGGGTGCGCCCAGCGATGTTGCCGAAAGGCAGCTACGCGAACTGCACATCCAAATCGACCCCAAGGTGAAGGAACAGCTGCGCAAAGCCAAGGAAGCCGAGGCGGAGGCCGAAGCGGCGCGGTAAAGGGCGGCGGGACGGTGCGTTGAAGCCTTCCGCAGTTCCTTTCAGCGGATGCGATGGACTTCGTCCACCTTTTCGGCGGTGGCTTGAAAAAGATAGCGCCGCTCTTCGCTGTTTACACGGAAGGTATGCACTACCGTGAAGCGGATCGAGTCGACGGGGCTGATCTCATTCCATTGCAAGGCCTCATAGGCGCACAAATCCGTAGGCGCACATATTTCCCGCTGAATACGTTCGACCACTGCCTTTTTAACCTCAGAAATCCGCCGTTCGTTTCCTCTTTCGGATAAAATATTCCCCACCATTTCCGCTCTACGGGGCAGGAAATAAAAGACCACGACGGCGCCAGCTAACAGGGCCACGATTAGTTTACTCGGCATTTGGGCCTCCTTATTCCGGATCGATTATAGGGTAGGCCCGTCCTTAGTTCAATTCGGTTTGGCGGGAGAATGACCCATTTCCGAATCGAAACGGCTATTGACTTTACTTTAGAATCATTCTAAATTTGGAGAAAACCCAACCTCGGAGGAATCCATGAGCCTTGTCACGCAAACCGCTCCTGACTTTACCGCCAAAGCCGTCATGCCCGATAACTCCATTCGAGAAATCGCATTGTCGGAATACCAGGGTAAATACGTGTTTCTGTATTTCTTTCCCCTGGCCTTTACTTTCGTCTGCCCGACCGAAATCATTGCTTTCGATAAAAAACTTAAAGAATTCAAGGATCGCAACTGCGAAGTGATCGGAGTTTCCGTGGATTCGCACCATACTTTGCTGGCTTGGAAGAATACCCCCATAAATGAGGGTGGTATCGGCAATATCAAGCATCCCGTCGTAGCGGACTTAAGCAAAAATATCGCCCGGGCTTATGGGATCCTCTACCAGGATGAGGTGGCTCTGCGGGGACAATACCTCATCGATAAAAACGGGGTGGTGAGGCATGAATTGGTCAATGATTTACCCCTTGGCCGCAGCGTGGACGAAGCCTTGCGTCTGGTGGACGCCTACCAGTATTTCGAGGCTAACGGCGAAGTTTGTCCGGCAAATTGGCATAAGGGCGACGAGGCCATCCAGGAATCCCGTGAAAGCGTGGCAAAGTATCTCGCCAAGGCTGGATCCTGAGCCCTGAATTAACCAATTTATAAGACGATGGCGGGTGAGCGGATGCTTACCCGCCGGTAAAGGAAATACGAAAGGTACCCATCATGGAAATCAATGTAGGCATAGCAGAAAAAGACCGCAAGGAAATCGCGGACGGTCTCTCGCGTCTTTTGGCCGATAGTTATACGCTTTATCTCAAAACCCATAACTTCCATTGGAACGTAACCGGAAAGATGTTTCAAACATTGCATTTGATGTTCGAAAAGCAATACCAGGAGTTGGCGCTGGCGGTGGATACCATCGCCGAACGCATCCGAGCCCTGGGTTTTCCGGCCCCGGCCACGTATGGGGCCTTTACCCGTCTTTCCAAAATCAAGGAACAGGACGGAGTTCCTCCCGCCGAGGAAATGATCAAGTTGTTGGTGCAAGGGCATGAGGCCGTGGTATCCACCGCGCGGGAATTGTTTCCGGTTTCCGAAAAAGTGCATGACGAGGCTACCGTCGATTTGCTCACGCAGCGCATGCAGATTCACGAAAAGGAAGCCTGGATGCTGAGAAGTCTGTTGGAATAGGGCCTATCGCCGCCAGGCGGAAGAGTCCGGAGGATTAAACCTCGTCCGGACTCACATGCTTCACATTGCGCGCCTCGACCATGTAAATGACGTCTTCGGAAACGTTGCAGGCATGGTCGGCGATGCGCTCGACGCAACGTGCGGCGCGGATCAGATGGTCCCCGCTCTGCACGTTTTTTTTGTCTTCGAGCATGAAGTCGATGAACTCGTTGTGTAATTGGTCGAAATATCCGTTTACCATCGATTCGTCCTGGATGACCGACCTCGCCATGGCCACGTCGCGGTTGGTAAAGGCCTGGGCGGCTTTTTTGCACATGCGCAGCACATGCTGGGTCATTTTCAAGAAGTTGCCGGAAAGGGAAACGGGGGGCCTGGAATGCAGGTATAGCGCGCGCTTCGAAAAGGAAACGGCCTCGTCGCCCATGCGCTCCATATCGGTGATGATTTTCTGTACGGTCAATACATAACGTAAATCGACGGCCAGGGGTTGCTGGAGGGCGAGAATGGAGAAGCATAAGTCGTCGATTTTTACTTCGAGATTGTCGATGATCTCGTCGTTGTAGATGATGGCCATGATTTCCTCATCGTCCTTGAAGGAGAACATGCACTCGAAGGCTTTTTCCACCTGATGGAGCACAGCCGTATTCATTTCGGTCTGGAGCCGGGTGAGTTCGTTCAACTTCTCGTGCATTTTGTCTTTCATGACCTAATCCCCTGCGGACGGCTTGGGTAACCGCTCCGCGTCAATATAAATAAATGCACGACCGCCGTTCGCTCGATGCGTGGACGGCCTAACTTGTCGCGCTCAGTTAGTAACGCCGCCGGGGCTGTTCAACCGAATCGACCGGTGATGTAGTTCTCGGTCAGTTCTTTATCGGGTTTGCGGAACAGCTGCTCGGTGGTATTGAATTCTACGATTTCCCCGTTCAGAAAAAAAGCCGTATAATCCGAAATACGTCCGGCCTGTTGCATATTGTGGGTAACGATGATGATGGTATAACGCTCTTTCAGCTCGAGGATCAGGTCTTCGATTTTGCTGGTGGAAATGGGGTCCAACGCCGAAGCCGGTTCGTCCATGAGGATGATTTCGGGTTTGTTGGCCAAGGTGCGGGCGATGCATAATCGCTGTTGTTGCCCTCCCGAAAGCGACATGGCCGAAGTATGCAACCTATCCTTGACTTCGCGCCATAAATCGGCTTGCTTCAAAGCCGTTTCGCAAATTTCTTCCAATTCGGCCTTAGTGTGGCTGCCGTGCAGTTTGGGCCCGAAAGTGATATTGGCGAAAATACTGGTGGGAAAAGGGTTGGAGCGTTGGAATACCATGCCTACCTGTTTGCGCAATTGTTCCAGGTTCAAGGTAGGCACATTGATGTCGCGCCCTTCCACTATCACTCTGCCCTGGGTGCGGACTCCTGGAATCACGTCGTTCATGCGGTTGAAGCACCGCAAAAAGGTGGACTTTCCGCACCCGGAGGGACCTATCAGAGCGGTTACCTTATTGGCAGGAAACCGGACGCTGCAATCCGTGAGGGCATGGTTGTCCCCGTAGTATAAATTGAGGTCCACCGCCTCCAAGATGGGATTTTCGATTTGGCGCGGCAGGAACGAGTTCTTCGCATCCTGGCGCCGCATTTTCTCCTTATGGGGAGAAGATTCGGTATCGACGGTGGGTTTGGAAAATTCAGAGTTCACAGTACGGCTCCCTTGTTACGGGTCTTTAAATATTGGCGTAGGAAAATGGCGGCGAAATTGAGGATGAGGACCACTAAAATAAGAAAGAAGGCGGTGGCGAAAACCATGGGGCGGGCGGCTTCCGCGTTGGGTGACTGGAATCCGGCGTCAAAAATATGGAATCCCAAATGCATGAACTTTCGGTCGAGGTGCAAATAAGGGAAGATGCCGTCGAGGGGCGGTTCGCTAACCAACTTGACCACACCCGTCAGCATGAGCGGCGCCACTTCTCCCGCGCCGCGGCTGATGGCGAGTATAACGCCGGTTAAAATGCCCGGTAAGGCGCCCGGTAGGGTTACCTTCATAAGGGTTTGCAACTGGGTTCCGCCTAAAGCATAGGAGCTGTCGCGCAAACTACGGGGAACGCTGCGGAGGCCTTCTTCGGTGGAAACCACGACAACGGGAATGGTTAACAGCGCCAAGGTGAGGCTGGCCCAGAAAAGTCCGCCGGTGCCGAAGGTTGGCGCCGGCAACGTACCGGAATAAAAAAGGTTATCGATGGATCCGCCCACGGTATAGACGAAAAAACCCAGCCCGAACATGCCGAATACGATGGAGGGTACGCCCGCCAGATTGTTCATGGCCATGCGCACGAAGCGCACCCAATAGAGGTTGCGGGCGTATTCATTCATGTAAACCGCAACCAATACGCCGATGGGAACCACTACCACCGTCATAATCATAACCAGCATGACGGTGCCTATGAGGGCGGGATAGATGCCGCCTTCGGTATTCGACTCGCGGGGTTCGTCCCAGATGAATCTCCAGAAATTGGCGAGGAAGGAAGCCGATTTTGCCAAGACGTTCATCCGGTTGGGCGCCTCCAGCGACACGACGTTTCCCAGGGCGATGATTTGTTCCTCGCCCTTGCTGGTGGTCATTACCAATTGGAAGGCGCGGACTTTTTCGTCGATAACCGCCATTTCCCTTTCCAGGTTTCCGAGCTTTTCAGGGTCCGACTGGTTTTGGTAAAGAGGAACGGCTTTGTGCAACAGGTTTTTCCGTTCCGCAATCAAGTCGTGAACGAGTGCCAACTGCTCCCGCATCGGTTTCGTAACCGGTTCCGTTCGCGCCGAAAGTTCGATGTCGTTGCCGGGGACTATCAGGCGCAGGGGAATGCCGTAGAAATCGCCGTGGGTGCGGCGCTCCAAGCGCATCAAGTGATCGAGGGGCTCCATGGACCTGACCTGGTCGCCGGGAATCCAAATATAGTCGGCTCCCAATAAATCGCGGTTGCCGACCTTTACCTGGTATTCCACTCCGGTTTGGGTTTCCAGCGTCCGGCTCAGGCTACCGATATGCGTTTCGCCCTCGGCGGTTTCGAATTGATAGATGGTATTGGGCCAAAAGTGCATGAAGGTCTGGGCGGTGATTAGCAGCAGCGTGGCCGCCATCAGTAAGATGCAGGCGAATACCGCGAAGCTCAGCATCGAGAGCGAGCCGAACTGCCTTTGTCTGGGGGAAAGTAAGCGCATGCGATGGGCCTTCAGGTCGAGCTGCCGAATCTCTTCTTAAGGTGATTGGAATAAACGTCGGCGATAAGGTTCAAAACGAAGGTGAAGCAGAACAGCAGGAACCCTACCAGAAATAGGATGCGATACAGGGTTTCTCCATGGGGCGCTTCCGGAATCTCGATGGCTATGGTGGCCGACATGCTGCGCATGCCGGTGAAGAGGCTGGGATCAAGAATCGGGGTATTGCCCGAAGCCATGAGCACAATCATGGTTTCGCCGACCGCCCGGCCGAGTCCGATGATAATGGCGACAAAGATGCCCGGCGACGCGGCAATCAATACCACGCGTACGATGGTTTGCCATTTGCTTGCGCCCAGGGCCCTGGAGGCCGAAATGAGGCTGGGCGGAACATTGGACAAGGCATCTTCGGCCAGGGTAAAAATTACGGGTATGACGGCGAATCCCAGGGCTATTCCGATGAGCACGCCATTGCGGGTGTCGAAACGAAAACCTAGGGTTTCTGCGAGAAAGTTGGAAAAACTGCCCTTAAAGTAAGCGGCGTCCAACGCCGATTCCAGAGGAAAGCAAAGCAGGAACAAGGCCGTGAAGGAACCGAAGAAAACCCAGGTGCTGAGCACGGGATCGTTGAGCCAGCGCGCCAATTTCGGCCAGAACCCCTGCGAGCGATTTTCGTCTCCGAGCGACAGAATGGCCCCGAGACCGAAAAGCAGCAGGGGCGCCAGGCCGAAGAACAGGAAGAACCATAATAAATGGTCTTTGAGCCAGGGGGCGAGGACGATTCCCGCCAGGAAACCGATGACCACGCTCGGTACGGAACCCGTTAACTCGATGGCCGGCTTCACCACGCTCTTGAGCCGCTTGGGCGCGAAGTGACTGATATAAATGGCGGCCCCGACCGAGAGCGGTACGGAAAAGAGCAGGGCGAACAGGGTGCCTTTCAGAGTTCCGAATATAAGCGGAATGAGACTGACTTTATGTTGGAACTCATCGTTGCCGGCGGAGGATTGCCAGGAAAGTTCCCGGGAAGCGTACCCTTCATATTGTACGGGAGAGAATATCGCCGCCAGGGTGAAATCGGGATGGGGATCGTGGATATCGACCAGCAAAACCTCTTCGGCGGAGGCTTGGGTCGCGCGCGGAAGCCCCATGATTCTTTTGCCCTGGGGATCAAGAATAACCGGACCTTTTAAGCCTTCCAGAAATTTTTCCAGGCGTTTTTTTCCCGTGGTCGTTTCATAAATCGAGGCGGTACGACCGTTTTCTTCGGTTGTAAGCAGGATGAAATTGCGGGATAAGGGATAAGGAAGGATGTGAAAGCCTCCGGGTTGCATTTCCGTATCGGACTGGCTGGGCGTCCAGCGATGAACGGCTTCGTAACGACGGCCTCCGTGCGGCTGGGCTATGGGCGATAGGGCGGATAGCTGCAGATTACCCTGGTGTTTGGCGGCGACGACGAAGGTTTGATCTCCGAAAATCGGGGTGAGGGAAAGAATTTCGCCTTGAAATTTCCACTTATCCTCGAGCTCGATTCCGTCTTCGTTGATTTGATAGAGGTAAAGCCAGTCCTGGTTATCGGAAACCAGCAGACGGACTCCGGATTGGGTAAGGGCGGCAAGCTTGATTCCGCTCACCTCTTCCAGTACGGTTTGATCGCGGACGCCTTCCATGTCGTAATCGAAAAAAAGCAGGGTGGAAACCGTTTCTTCGGCATGCTTATAGGCCACGAATAACAAGGGTCCGGCCGCCTCGGACTCCCTCGCCTGCAGCGTAATAGGCTCTACCAGAGACGCTCCAATTGCGAGCGAGTCTCTCCCGCCGGCGAGTAAGTCGATGGTTTCGCTGGCATGAAACTCTGGAAATATCAAAGTGGCCGATTCGGCGAAATCGTTCCGGTAGCTCACTTTCACCAGCCCTACCCGCCCGTTGTCGGTAAGATAGGCGAAAAGAGATTGCCGTGAATCCGCGTATCCACGCACCAGCCGCTCGTTTTCCTCCAGTTCAATCTGGAAGCTGGAAGCCTGGCCTTCTACGGGCAGTAGGTGAGCGCTTCCCGGACCTCTTTTATTGGTGACAGGCCGAACTTCGAGCTTCCCATCCGAAAAAAGTTGTGCGATCAGACTTTGCTGCGGTCCCATGGCGAAGGCGAGGGAGGCATCGGATGGCACGGACTCGAGTGGCACCTCCGTCTCCGCCGTGGGGCCCAAGAGAGCGGTACGCGGCTGAGCTAATTTGGGACCCTTGAATAAGGGTATTACCTGCATTCCCATATAGACGAAAATCGCCAAAACGCATAAAACCGTGAAGCTACCCCCGACTTTTATCACTCCGGTGAAAACCCGGTCGAGATAATGTCGGGGAGACAACTTGTGGGATATTTCCGGTCCCTTTCCCTTTTCGGGGGACGCCTGGGGCGATGGGGCCGAGGTAGTGTTTTCGGGAGCGGTCATACCGGTATGATTATTTGATTTTCGCCAATTCTTCGGTAGCTACCTTGGCCGTGACCGGAAGATAACCGTCTTTGATCACCACCTTCTGGCCTTCTTTGCTGAAAACGAATTTGACGAACTCGGTGGTCAAATCGTCCAAAGGCTTGCGGGGATCCTTGAGGATATAAACGAACAGGTAACGCGCCAGCGGATAGCTCCCATCGAGAACGTTGGCATAGCTCGCATCCACGAATTTTTCTCCCGGTTCCACCGAAACGGGAAGCGGCTTGACGCCGGAGGTCAAGTAGCCGATGCCGCTATAGCCGATGGCGTATTTGTCCACGCCGATGGAGCTGACCACCGAAGAGGAGCCCGGCTGCTCTTTCACTTGATCCTTGAAATCGCCTTTGTTCAGCGCGACATCCTTGAAAAAACCGTAGGTTCCCGAGGCGGAATTACGTCCATAGAGTTGGAAGGCTTTTCCGGCATAATCGCCGGTCAAGCCGAGCTTTCCCCAGGTGTCTATGCTTTCGGGGTTGCCTCGTTTGCGGGTTTTGGACATGACGGCATCCACTTCTTTCAAAGAGATTCCGGCGAGGGGGTTGTCTTTGTGGACGAAAACGGCCAAGGCATCCAGGGAGGTACGCAATTCGGTTGGTGCATAACCGTATTTGCTTTTGATTTTTTCGATTTCGCTGCGTTTCATATCGCGGCTCATGGGTCCTAATTGGGCGGTGCCCGCGATGAGGGCCGGCGGGGCGGTGCTCGAACCCTTGCCTTCAACCTGCACGGTGACACCGGGGTGAAATTTGCGGAATTCTTCCGCCCAGAGGGTCATCAGGTTATTCATGGTGTCTGAGCCGATACTATTCAGATTACCGGCCACGCTTTTGGTCTTTTTATAGGAGGGAAGTTCGGCGTCGACTTGCAAGGGCTGGGCGATAAGCGCCGAATTGAGGCCCAGGGTGAGCAAAATGAGTGATTTGCGCATAGAATTCCTTTCCGATTTAAAATCCGGTTAGTCCCGGTTTTCGGGAAAAAATACACGCCCTGCGTGACAATCCCATGACAGCCCCGCGAAAGTAAACACCTCCGGCGTTCTTTGCAATTGGTGCAGTGGAATAATAGGGGAAGAAATGCCGATTTTCTGTTATTTTGGAGAATAAGCGTAAATCAATCGGCAACCCTGTCCGGATACCGAAAGGTTTGGATGGATGAAAAAGGGAAATGGGCGTTTGCTTGCATAATCACGAGCGCTATATCGAGAAAAGGGAAATCGGCAGCGGCGCCACGGCCCGGGTTTTCCAGGCGGACGATGTGAAGTTGCGCCGAGAGGTCGCCCTTAAAAAGATCCACCCGCATTTGCTGCGTGAAGAGGCCATCCGGGAACGGTTTCTCGGAGAAGCTCGATCCATAGCCCGCCTGGTGCATGAAAATATCGTCGGTATCTATGATGTGGACGATTCCGAAGCTTTCCTGGTGATGGAATTGGTGGAAGGCTGCGACTTGGATTCCCTGCTGACAGGGGGTCGGCCGCTCCCACCTTTGCTTACTCTGGAAATCGCCCGGCAATTGTTCGCAGGCTTGTCGGCCGCGCATGCAAGCGGCATCACCCACCGCGACATCAAGCCCGCACACCTGATGATCGATGCCCGGGGATGCCTTAAGATCACGGATTTCGGCATTGCCCACCTTTTGGACCGGCAGACCTTAACTTCGGATGGCCAATTTTTAGGCACGCCCCGCTATTGCTCGCCGGAAATGGTGCAAGGCGGAAAAACCCAGACCCGGAGCGATGTATTCTCGGCGGGATGTCTACTCTACCATTGCGCTACGGGCCGCTCCCCATTCGAGGGAGAAAACCCGCATCAAACCCTGCGTCAGGTTTGTGAAACCGATCCCGAGAGGCCGGGTAATTTGCAACCTATGCTTCCCCCTTTTCTGGAGGAATTGATTCTCACCTGTCTTCGCAAGCTTCCGGAAGAACGGCCGGGCGCGGCAGAGCTGCAGGCCAGTATCGAAGCCTTCGCCGTGGAGTGGCGTCTGCAATTGGGCAAAGCCCGGTTGGCCGGGTATTTGCAAAGCCCGGAGGCCTATGCCCTAGAGGAGAAGGCGCAGTTGGGCGAATTGTTTCTCCGGGAAGGTCGGGCGCTGCTGGAGAAAGGAAAGAGGGTTGCTGCGGAGAGAAGTTTCCATCGCGCCGCCCTATGTGGGATGACCGCGGTCGCATCCCCGGGCCCTGTGTCACGCAAATTTTCCCGCGCCCCCCTCTTGGTTTTAGCCGCCGGTATCGTGATGGCCAGCGGACTTATCACTGGGTTCTATATGAAGCATTCCCGCTCGCAACCCCAGCCCATCGCTTCGGAGGCGCTTGAACCCGAAATCGGTGCTACGGTTTCTACTCCCGTCACCCAAGTCATGCCGGACTCGGTAATCCCACATAGGCCCCATCGCAATGAGGCGAATCCTGCTCAAGTCACTCCGGTTTCCGGGAAAAAACTCACGGTTAAAACCCTCCCGCCAACCTCTGCGGCACCCGCCACTTCTTCCGGCGGCTTGCAAGTGCGTTCGCGCCCCCCCTTCGCCCAGGTTTTTCTGGGAGACCGGAAAATCGGCGACACCCCTTTTGACCGCGTCCAGTCTTTGCCGGCCGGCGAATATGAATTAAGGCTGGAGAAGGAAGGCTGCGAAGTGGTAAGACGTAACATCCGTATTACTCCCGCGGAAACCCTGTTTCTGGCCGTGGATTTACCTCGCTCCCATTGATGGGTGATTATCTTTACGTTATGCGCTTTCTATGGATCCTGCTTTCCGGTTTCACCTGCGTCGTGGCGGCTCCGAACCTGAACGCCTTGCGCCTCCATTTTGAATGGGCGGAATACGACAGCCTGTTGGTGAAAGCTCCCCCGCTCGCGGATGATCCCTATTTGGCGCCGGAAGAGAAGGCGAAATTATGGAATTATTTGGGGGTGGCGCGGTTTATGCGCGGCGATAGCCTCTTGGCCGTTAAGAATTACCACCAAGCCCTGGAATGGTCGGACGAGGTGCGCCTCGATCGGTTTTTCGTCAGCCCCGAGGCCCACGCCCATTATTTACGCGCGCTGGAAACTTATATAAGCCGGGAGGAAAAAAGTGAAGCGAATGCTTCCATTCCGACCCTGGCCCCTTCTCCTTCCGCTCCGAAAAATGCATGGATAGCCTCGCCTTTTCTCGCCGGATTCTGTTTCGCGGCTTCGGCGGGATTGGGCTATTTCTCTTATGCCGCCTACCAACGCGGCGAAGACATGATGCCCGAATGGAGAACTACCCAGGACAGGGAACGGTGGAACGAGTTGCTGGCAGCAGTGCGCAGGGAAGATACCCGGGCGTTGGTCTTTGGCGGAGCTTCGGTGCTGGCCTTCGGAGCGGGAAGTTATTGGGTGATACGCCGCATGTTTAGGGAAAAACCGGAGGCCTCCCAGGTTTCCTTAGGCCCGGAGATTAAATCCTCATTTCGCTTATATGGCGCGGGTACCGGCTGGGAATACACTTTCGTTTTTTAACTTTTCGCGCGAACTTCAGCGTCCCAAAATTGAGATGGGTTTTCCTAGCGCCGGGATTCCCCTGGGCTTTTCTCCGCCTGATCTTTTCGTACCTCCTTTTTTTTGCAAAAATCCCCCGATTCCACCTCGCACCTTTTCGGCTTGGCTTTTGCTTTTCCCTTGGACAAATCGCGGCGATTCGCCGTAACCCAAGGAGAAAGACATGAAAAAGTTCCTATTCCTCATTGCCGTAATCGGCTTGACGTTTTCACAAGCGGAGTTGTCCTGGAAAACCACGCATGGGACCTATGGCGAGGGGGAGGTGCGACTGCAATCGAATAAAATCAAGGTTACGGTGTATCCGGGATATTTGGATGTCGAGGAAGAGGCGGAAATCCAGACCTTGGGCGAAACGCCTTGGGGAGGCGATGCCAACAGCTTGGAAATATTCGGGGATTTTTCCCTTCCGAAGGGAGCGGCCGTGGTGAGTCTGTTGCTCTGGAATGGCCAGGATTTACTCAAGGCGCGGCTCAAGGATAGGGCGCTGGCCAGGCAGCAATATGAGAAAGTGGTCGACCGCAATACGCCTCCGCCTCCCAGGCCATGGGATCCGGCGCTGGTGGAATTCTTGGGAGGGGGGCGCTATGGACTTTCCATTTATCCGGTGCGTCAGGGCTTCTCCCGGAAAATCCGTCTGCGCTACCATGTGGCGGCCGAAGTAACGACCCGGGGAGTGGAGCTACCCTTTTCAACGGTCATTGCGCGGGCGATACCCGGTGATCGGAATGCGGTGATTGAGACTTCTTTTCACCCAGGGTCGCGAAAAGAGGGCTTCACTTTGGGAACTGCGACGGGACTGGTAAAGCCACTTGCCCTGCCCGCTACCTACCTGTTCGCGACCCCTCAGGATTTACGCATCCTAAGTCAAAATAACGCGGTGGGAATCACCACTTCCTTTGCGGAAGGGGGTTACCAAGGCCATTACATTTCGTTGCATGCGCCGCTTCCGGCCGCGGTTAAAAATTCTTTGCAAAGTTTCGCTTCGCTCAAGCAAAAGCCGTCGTTGACGGCGGAAATCCGCAAAGGCAATGAAACCATGCATATCGACATGACCTGTAGCGGGAAGCTGGATCTCTGCCGGGGACTGGCTTTCACAGGCAAAGCATCCGCGCCTTTTTCGGCTCGGGTGGATTGGGTGGTTCATTCAGGGGGTTCGGAAAAGCTTCGCCACACGCAGGAGTTTCCCATGGCGGATCAGGCTAAGGACTCGATATTGGCGATACTCTGGGCCGCGAATCCCGCCTCCTATACCGAGAAAACCGAACTTCAGCGCGGCACTCGCTATGGATTTGTTGACGCTACCGCCAGTCTTTTGGCTTTGGAAGAA
This sequence comes from Fibrobacteria bacterium, assembly GCA_041746255.1. Lineage (GTDB taxonomy): Bacteria > Fibrobacterota > Fibrobacteria > UBA11236 > UBA11236 > JBGTHM01. The sequence continues at coordinate 67,272 of JBGTHM010000053.1, forward strand.
GATGTGATGAACGCGGAAGATACCCGGCGCTATTGGGATGCGGGTGTGCCCCGGCTGACTGATGCGGAAATCTTCCCCAGCGATACCACTACGGGGTTTTCCGCCAATGAGATCCTGTTCCAATTCAATCCCAATCAAAATCCGAATCCAAACCCTAACCAGCCCTGGGTTACATCGCTGGCAGCTCCCGAGGTTCGCTCGGAGAAGGGTATTTCGGGGCTGCTCCGTGGGGGTAATGCCTTGCAATTCCACCTGCCGGAAAACTGGCGCTCCGAATCGACCCGGGAAGCGCTGATCACGGTGGTTCTCTTTGGCCTGGACGGCCAGGAGTTGGGAAGATGGACTTTGCAAAACCCCAGTGAAGGCTTACTGGAATTGCGAATACAGGGACAAGTTATGAAGCCCGGTCTTTATCTGTTACGGGTGGAAGGCGCCTCCTTGCGCACCAGCCATAGGTTGAAATTGATGTAAACCTCAAAAAAGGAGGGGGTAATCCCCCTCCTTTGCCAGCCAAAAATTAGAGAATGGTTTAGATTTCAAATGAGACAAGGTATTACAACCGAACCCGGCCCATTTTTTGCAGCGCAAGTCAAAAACATTGTCCCTTCTGGGCTACGTGTGCCTACTTATGGGTAGCGTGGTGACTTTTTCCTGTCTGCATGAGCCGCCGCCTAAGCCGCCCCTGCCGGTGTTTCCTCCAGTCGACAGTACAAACATTTTGGATTCACTTTTCCCCGGCGGCATTATCGTTGATTTACCCTATCCGGATTCCCTGATAGGCCAATACGATTTGAAGCAAATTCAGAAAGCCGGATGGGAATGGGATCCCACTTCCTGGCCTGGAAAATGGGGATGGGGAGAAAAGGAGCGGCTGGACCTTTATTGGGAGGGTCGCGTAACCGGACATAAATTGAGATTGGGTATATTCGAAGGATATGTATCGATAACCCGGCCCTCCGACGATTCCATCGCGGAATTTCCCTATCGGATTCATCGACGGTTCAAAAATTTCTGTCCAGCGGGCGACTCGCTTTCTGAATACTGGGGTGTGACAACCCAACCGAAGGATTTTTCCGGCGACCGGCAATTGTTGGCGCAAGTAGTTGATGCCGCGACTCCGATTGAGAACCAGGTACGGGGGATTCGCAGCCGCTTTGCTTTCGTGGGCGATTATGTTTTCGATATTCACTTGCGGCTGCCTGCGACCGTAGCTTCCGGTTATACCGTGGCTCTGTTCCTATCGGAGGTGGAAGCGCCTCTCTTTCAAAATATTCTGACTGGTAAGGGAGAGCAGAAAGGGTTTCAGGTATTTTCGGAGGGGGCTGGGATTTTCTTTAATGCCGAAAAGGGCCAGAACCCCGTAAAGGCTTTTGGGCCGGGCGATCGTTTTAGTGGACTCGGAATACGACTTGCGAATGACGTGACATTCCGGTTTATCCGAAAAGAAGGTCGTATCTCATTTGCCTCCAAAGGGCCCACCGAATCTGATTTCACCGAAATTCAGGGATGGTTTTACCCGGATTTATCTGCCCTCGATGCCGGGCTTTTTCTGCATATGATGGTAGGCGTATTCGAGGCTCCGACCCGCACACTCAACGTGGAATGGGATCGGTTTGTCATCCACGAGGGAGAAGTGGAGATGCGCCCATGATGGAATTACGCCTTATCTCCGCAAGTGAAACCCGGACTTTTCCGTTGCAAGGGAGTTTGGTCCTGGTGGGCGCCGCCCCGGATGCCGATATCCATCTCGACGAGGCGGGAATGGCCGAGGTGGCGCTGCGGATGGAAAAATCAGCACAGGGCTTCCGCGTAACCAATGTGGAAAACGACTCGCGTATCCGTCTGAACGGAGCCCGGTTTCAACAGGCGGAATTGGGCCTGGGCGATAGATTGGAAATCGGATCGCAAATAGGCGTTCTGGATCATGGGCAAGGGAAAAACGTTTCTGTCCCGAGTAAGAACGTGGAGGCCGGATTAACCCAGGATAACCGACTGCGGGAAATTCTGGAAGCTTTCGCCGCGTTGGTTTCGAGTGAAACCGATTTGCAAAAAGTTGCCGAAGGGGCGGTGGAGACCATGGCCAAGGCCTTTCGCGCCACCGAAGCCTTTCTTTTCGCTTTGGATAGGGAGGGTAATCCCACCGTAAGCGCAGCAACGGGCCCGGCCTCGGCGCAAGAACGTTTTAGCGACACTTTGGTTCAAGATGTTTTGCAATCCGGAAAAGGCAGGGCGATTCCCCATGCCCTGACGGATCCGCAATATGGGTCGGCGCAAAGTATTGTGGAATTGAAATTACAAACCGTGTTGGCCGCACCGATTCGCCTGGCGGGTCGTGTCGTAGGATTGATTTATCTGGGATGCCGCAAAGGCGACGTGTCCTATTCCGAGACGGATCTCGCCGTACTGGAAACCTATTCGGTGGTATTGGGCATGTTGCTCCATAGCGTCGATTATATTTCTCAGCAAAGGGAGGCCATTCGGCGGCTGGCGGGTGCGGATACGGAAGATGGAATCGTAACCCAGTCGCCGGTTATGCAGAATTTATTGGAGCAGCTTCGCAATGTTGCTCCCTCCGAAATCACGGTGTTGATTCAGGGAGAAACCGGTACGGGCAAGGAAGTGCTTTCCGAATATTTGCATCGCAAAAGCGACCGAGCAAAAAAATCTTTCGTGGCGGTCAATTGCAGCAGTTTGCGCGGCGAATTGCTCGAAAGCGAATTGTTCGGATATAAAAAAGGAGCTTTCACGGGAGCGCAATCCGATCGGCGGGGCCTCTTTCAGGCGGCGCATCAGGGAACTTTGCTGCTCGACGAAATCGGTGAAATGGATTTGAATCTGCAGGCGAAATTATTGCGGGTACTGGAGTCGGGCCGAGTCCGCCCGGTCGGTGCGGTGCAGGAAGAGGAAGTCGACGTGCGAGTGGTGGCGGCGACCCACCGGGATTTACAGAAAATGGTCAGCGAGGGGGTATTCCGCCAAGACCTTTACTTCCGTATCGCCCAGGTTACGCTGGTGATTCCACCTTTGCGTGAGCGTGCGGAAGACATCCTTTTGCTGTCGCACCATTTCCTGGAAAAATTCCGCGCCAAATATCCCCATAAAGACGTACGCGATTTCCATCCGGATGCCTGGGGCGCTTTGATGGCGCATGAATGGCCGGGCAATGTACGCGAATTGGCCAACGTAGTGCACCGCGCGGTACTTTCGGCTTCCTCCGCTTTGGTGACCTTGGAGGCCGGCGCCTTTTCTCCCCGCTTTGCGGAAATGGAAGAGGCGACCTCCCGCTTCCAGAAATCCTATTTGGAGCGGGCTTTGGTCTTATCCAAAAACAACAAGGAGGATGCGGCGCGATTATTGGGTATGAGCCGCAGCACATTCTTCCGGTACCTCTCGCAATTGGGAATACAGACGGGAGCGCAGTCATGAAAACGCGCCATATGTTCACTTTGCTGCGGATGTGGCTATTGGCTGGGATGGTTTCCGCCGCAGGCCTTTTTGCGGCGCCGATGCATCTGGGTTCGCGCGATATTTATGCAGGGGGCAAGACGCATGTCGAGGCGCCCATTCTCCTAACCAATTTTGACCAGCAGGTGGTGAAGCGGGTGGATTTCACTTTGCGCTACCCTACCGCTGCTTTAGGCTCCCCAGCTCTTCCCGCTGCTTCCATCATGGAGGGTTGGACGGCGAATATCGTTTCCTCCGGCGCGGGATGGGTGCGAATTTCGGCGGAAAACGGCGGGGAAGGGACGGAAGTATCCTGGTTACATCTGCTCAACCTGCGTTTCCCAACGACGGGTACTTCTACGCAGTCGCTCGAATTCGAGGAAATCCGGATAAACGGGATTATCCTGGCTGGTCTTGAAACCACCCCCTTTCGTATCCGGAATACTTCGCTTCCAGCCAAGGGCGATATCAATGGGGATGGCCGTATCGATATTGCCGATGTCGATGCGGCATTGGAGGCGTTGACTGCGGGAACGGCTAACTCCACTTTTCCGGACTTCAACCAAAGTGGCTCCTTCGATGCTCATGACGCGGGGTTGTTGCACCGCCATGTGGTGGGATTACTGCCAGGCTTGTTGAGCGCAGCTGCCGGTAATACCTACCCTCCGGCATTGGTACCGAAACTGACTATGCAGGCTCCGAAAGCATTGGGAAACAATATCTATTCCTACGTTGTCCGGGGCGAAAATTTGCGGGGGATCATTTCCGCGGATCTGGTGTTTCAAATAGATGGGAATATCATTGCAAATATCAACTCTACCCGTTTCGCGCAAACCTCGGTTATCAGCAAGGAAGCGACCCTAGGGGGCCGGAGGCATATCCGGTTCTCGACTCCCCATGCCGTGGATAGTTCGCCACTGGATTGGCTGGAAATCATTGCCGTTCACAAACCGGGCCAAACGGGACAGGGGATTTCCATTCCGAACTACTATGAGGTTAAAACCCAGTCTGCAAGTTCACCCGCAATGAACGCTGTCGGCATTACCTATGGTCTGCAAATATTTAATAATCCCCCAACGACTCGGGTCCACAATCCTAACGCTCCTCATGTTCCATTCACCAACTTGACCCTGGATAACTATTTATGTGAGTCGTATCGATGGGGTGAGGCCTATCCCTATTTAATTTATAGCATGCAGGGCCGCCTCCTCCGGCGCGGTTTCCTCACGAGTGGCACCCCTGCCGTGCTCCCTGTGTTGCCCCCTGGAAAATACCAGCTCCGGCTGAATGGGCCCGAAGTCCTGAATTTCTCTCTCGACGTTCAGAAATAGTCCACCCCACTAATCCATACCACCCACTCTACATCAAAGCCATCCCAACTTTGGGACAGGCCTTCCCATTTTCCGGATTCCCGCCTAAGGTTATCCTTTTCCTCAAACCCTGCTTCCACCGGATTCGCAGGAATCACCCAATAATATTCCCATCCCTCACTTCAAACCTTTGGCCCGTACTTTGCAGTAGCACTAGGTATGAATACAACCACTTCCTCCCGTCCCGCACGTTGGTTGGCGCATGAACTGGGCAATTACCTGGCGGCCTTGCGCACGAATCTGAATCTGCTGTATGGTCGCGGTGAGGATATTCCCTCCCGCGATCGTCCTCGGTGGGAGCGTGTGCTCAACTCATGCGAGAAGCTGGAGGCCATGACGAAGGATATGCTGCAATTGGGAAAAGAAGCCGATACGGATTCGCAGCCCCCTCTCCAATCCGGCTTCCGCACAGTGGATTTGCCTACCCTGGTTAAACGCATTTGCCTCCGTGAGTTCTCTGATGCATTCGGGTCTATCCTCTTCTCGAGGGCCGGCGCATCCGGTAGACAGGTATTTGGAAATGAAACCTTGCTGGAGGGAGCTTTCTCCAACCTGTTCCGCAATGCCTTCGCGGCGGGAGCGACACGCATCGAGGTGGATTTTCGTTTGCTGGCAGGTAAGCTGGCGGTTTCCGTCGAGGATAACGGACATGGCTGTGGAGAAGAAATTCTCGATAAAATATTCGAAGACGATTTCACCACAAAAAAAGATGGCGCCGGGTTGGGAATGGGATTGGTACGCGAAATCGTGCATGCCCATGGGGGTGAGATAACAGCCTTTTCCAAAAACGTCCTGGGAAACGCTTCCGGGCTTATCATCCTTTTGTCTTTTCCAATTAAGGGTGAAGGCTCCAAGCCAATAAAGCCTTGAGTTCGGAAGCCTGCGAAGCCTCTCCCTCCAACGGCTCCAGGCAAAGGTGCCGTCCTCCTGACCGACGCCAGTAGGCCGAATTGGGCAAATCTCCTTCGCGTTTATGGAAGATGGCATGCAATAAATCGAAATCCTTTTCGCCTTCGTGGGCCTGGGCGATTTCGTGGGCGGGTTCGCAGCGATCGTTCCACAGTAGGGCGATGGCGAGGACCAATTCTTGCAGCCGGGAATCCCAGTTCGCTTGGCGGCCCAGCAAGGATATTTTTTCGCGTAGGGCTTTCTCGGTGAATGCCTCCGGCCGGGACGACAAATCCGGCGAAGGTGCGCCCGAGGCGAATAATTCCCAGCCAACCCGGTTCAGGTCTACGGACTTTTCCATTACTGGGCGACCTCAGGTTTTCGGTGACACCAAAACATCGGGAGGGAACTCTACCAGGAAACGGCTGCCTTTGCCCACGGTGCTTTCCGCGCGCACATTGATGCCGTACCGGTGCGCCGCATGCTTTACGATGGAAAGGCCAAGCCCCGTGCCCTCGAACTTGGGCCGGGCCGCGTCGGCGCGGTAAAAACGTTCGAAAATACGGTTGAGAATCTCGGAGGACATCCCCTTGCCGGTGTCCTCCACCACCAATACCGCACCGTCTTTTTCCGTCAGGGTAATATTCACGCGTCCGCCACGCTCATTGTATTTGATGGCGTTGCTGATCAGATTATTGATTATGAGATCCAGATCATGCTGTTCCATGCATACCCGCAGGTTTTTCGGAACGCGACAGTCGATACTCACCTCCATCTCTTCCTGGGCGTGCCGGTGCATGTGTAATGCGGCTTGCAGGCAGTCGTTCAGGTTCAATTCCTGAGGGTCGAGAGGGACATGACTGTATTCCAATTGGGAAAGATGCAGAAGGTTGAGTATCAACTTTTCCAGGCGCAAGGCGTTGACATGGATTTTTTCCACGAAGGAGCGGCGAACCCGGTCGTTGTCCAGGGCGCCGTCGAGCAGGGTTTCCGAATAGCCTTTTATCGAAGACAGCGGGGTTTTGAGCTCGTGCGAGGCATTGGCCACGAATTCGGTTTTCATGCGATCGAGGTTGCGGAATTCGCCGATGTCGGTAAGAGTGATGAGAAGTTCGCCGATGTCGCGGGGCCCCAGCGGTCTTATGTGACAAGAGATATCATGATCCGAAAAGGGGCCTTTATCGAAGCGGACGGAAGCAGGGTTTCCGGTTTCCCTCACGCGGAGGACGGCATCGAGCAAAGGTTTCACCTGCACTTGTTCATGCAGCGCTTTGCCGTGCAAGGATCTTTCCGCCTCCAACCCCAGCAAATGGCGGAAGGCCGGATTCGCCACGCGTATGCGACCTTGATTGTTCACTATCACGATGCCCTCATGCAATTGGTTGAGGATGAGGAGCAGATTGTCTTTTTCCAATTCCAAATCGTGGTGATTGCGTTGCAAACCACGGGCGTACAAATTCCAAGATTCGCCCAGGAAGGCGGTCTCGGAAAATCCTTCCTCAGACTTCGGTTCCAAAGGTTTGCGGTTTCCCGGCGGAACCATGCCTTGCAGCGAAACCAATATTCTGCGATTCATCCATCCACCGGCGAGGAAGGAAATTCCCAATACCGCAAAAGGAAACGCGAAGAGCAAGGCGACTCCGTAGGTTCGATAGGAGTTCAATAAAGCCTGTTCGTTGGCGAGACGGACATAGTGTCCGGATTTGAGGCGTTGGGCCACATAGAACATCTGCCGTCCCAGCGTATGAGAAAACCGTTGCGATACGCCCCAGCCTCGGTTGCGCGCCATTTCCAATTCAGGGCGATGGAGATGATTGGCTGTTTCCCCCAGGCCGATGGCGGGAATGTGGGAATCGGCAAGCACCCCTCCCGCTTCGTCGATGAGACTGACCCGATGGCCGCTTACGGCGGAAATCGCCTTGGCGAAAGAATCGGCAACGGCGGTATGGAAGAGCAAGCCGGGGTTCTCTTCCAATTCACCGCGTATCCACTGCAAATGACTATTAAGGTCGCCTTCGAGGGAGGCGGATAACCGCGCCTGTCCCAAACGAAAAAGACCGATCATGAAAATGAACAGCACCGCTCCGAATAGAAGGTAGGAGATGAGAAGGCTATGTCGGAGGGAGCGCCAAGGCATGGCAGGAAATTAGTAAAAACCCGGTGCGGGCCCGTTTTAAGCGGGAGTCCGGTTCGACTAAAATTCCCGCAAAGGCAGGGATTGACTCCAGGCGGTGTTGGGGCCGCGAGCCTCCAACAATAGGAAGGCGGCTTGGGATGCACGTCGGGAGGGTGCCAAGGTGGAAAGGCTAAGCCGGTAATTCCCTGCCGGCCACTCCGCTTTCCCAATCCGGTTGAGCCGCACTCCATTCGCGTTATAGAGCGAGATTTCCAATCGCGTGGCATGAGGCAGGGAAAAGTGAAGCAGGGTTTCGGCGTTGTTGTGGGAAAGGTGGGCGGAGAATTTATCCGGTGAGTCATTGCGGTTTAGCCAGTGACCGGCCATCAATGCCGAAGGCCCTGCCCAGATTTCGAGGGTATCACTGGCAACCGGCGGCAGCGCTATCGCAAAAGCGGTATCGATGCGGCGGGCTGGACCGGTGGAGGAGACCATCCATACTTGCCAATCGAAAGGCAGGTCCTTGGTTAAAATGGACAGGCTGTCCGGGGCCTCGCTCCGACTGCGTTGGGAAATTACCCGCCAACGCAGGATGCTCTCTCCCTCGAAACGGACCACGTCGGTTCCCAACTTACGGCCCTCCCGGTGCGACCAAATGGCCCCGGGAATTTGAGCGGTATTGGCCGGAGGGAAAAATTCGTCTTCAATGGATAATCCCGTGCCCGCGCCGGGCGTCGCGCCCAGCAGGAGAAAATTTCCTCGTTTCAGCAAAAGGTGCATCCGGTTTCCCGAGCCTGTCTTGCGCATGGCTATGGGCTTGGCGGAGAAGGGCTTTTCCAACAAGGTAACGGAGGCTTCTTTGTTGTAGCAATACACGAAATAGCCGCGCCAGGGCTCAAGCGAATCGCTGGGGAAATAGTTCCCGCTATTCGCGTCGTAAATCCAAGGGTTTTTGATGGGGTTGTAGAAGTACGTTTCCAGATCCTGGCGTGATCCCGGCCAGTAAAGGGTTTTTTCCCGGGTATTCGAAACGAGGTTCCAGCCTTCCCGCAGATTGATCTTGACGCTGCCGTTTAGGGTGGTGGATGCGGAAGTGACTTCGTGGAAAAGGGCGCTTTTGAGGCTCGAGGGGCTACTCAACCAAAAAGCCTGGTGGGCAGGCAGCGTGTCTTCGTCCCGAAGATTACGATATGCCTGCTTGGCCGCGTCCCAGGCCGTTCCTTTGAGCGAGGCGACCCCGTTGTTTTTCCGCAGTCCGCCGAGAGTCAGGGGCGGATCGAGCGCGATGGGCACACTTACCAAATCCCAGGGCGCGCCCCCGTTCACGCCCACTTTCCAGGAGGAGGGGCTTCGGTAATTTGTAAGCCGTCGTTTCGGGAGAAAGGTGGAGTTGGAGTCGGTCGGAAACAGGGAAAGCTGCCTACCGTCGCCGACCTGGATATTTATCCGCACCGGGTCGGATGCGTTGTCCCCGTTTTCAACCAGCAGAACCAAGTCCTTGCCGGTTGTCCATTCGAGATATTGCCATTCGGGCGATGCTGCGTCCGACCTTTTTATCGCGACCTTAAGATTCGAGGTATTGTCTTGTAAGGTGAATTCCAGTTCGGTATGACCGTCCGCGTTCACTTGTTCTTTTTCGAGCTTGATAAGCGGAGCGAGCGTATCGCGGGCGCGGAAGTAGACTCCGGACCCGGGGAGCGTCACGGTGGCTGCGGAGGTGAGATTGAGGGTGCGATTTCCGTCCGCTACCCAGTACAGTTCCCCTTCATTGGAACCGGTGTAATGGAATCGCGCCAGGGAGGAATCGTTCACGCTGGGCAAGGTCAGTCGGAATGCGCATTCCGGCGCCGCGAAGCCCGGATAAGTCTTCAAGCTGTCTTCCGGCAGGGCTTTAAACTGGGCGGTTGATCCGGCCGACTCCCAGGTAACCCGGCAATGGTTGCTTAAGCGGAATTCTCCGCCGGGAATCAAGCTTACGGGGCCGGTAGGGGCGAAACGATAATTTGTCGATATTATCGGACTGGCGCGGCGGAGATCGCCGTCACCGATAATGGCAACGGCGCGGAGAGTGGTTTCCTGCGAGATACGCAGCGGTGCTTGATAGATTATGCCCGAATTCATATCCGGAGCAGTTCCATTCAAAGTATATCGGATGACGGCATTGGAATCCGCTGCGTGCAAAACCACTTCGGCTTCCGATGCGAAGAGCCCGCCGCCCGGTGAGACGACGGGCGGGGCGGGAATGCGGGCGTAGGCCTGGTCCATGATGGCGCTCGGCTCCACCCCTGGAGCATATGCGATGGCGCGAAGCCGCACACCCTGTTTAAGCACAAGCCTTTTTCCATAAAGCGCAGAAGCTTGGGTAGGCAGGGAACCGTCCAGGGTGTAATGCACGGAGACATCTGAAGCCGTAGCCGAGAGTGTCACTGCCAGCGAGTCCGTGAAATCCCGGCTTAAAGGCGAGGCTGTGGGTGGAACCAGACGCCGGGTGTAGAGGGCTTCCACCGTATCGCTGGTTTCCGCGTCGCGCGTACTGAAAGCCCAGATGCGCGTCGTAGTCCGCAGGATAATCGGGCTTTCGTAAAAACGCACCAGACCATCGCTTTCCAATTTGTAATAGAGAGCCGCATTAGGCGCCGCGCCGCTCAAGGTAACTATGATGAGACTATCGGTGAATTCCGTGGCGCCCGGAGTGAAAATGGGCTTGGGCAGGGTTCCCGGCGAAGGAGAATTACGGATATAGAAGGCCTTGCCTATGACGCTGGTGTCGCCCTTTAGCACCGCGAAGGACTGGAGGTCGGTGGTGTTTCGCAACACGATAGGTTGGGAGTAGGGTTCCGGGTCGCCGTTGTCGCGCATGAAAAAAATGTCGGCCTGGAGGACTGCGACGCTTAAGGAAACCGTCACGCTGTCGTCGAAGTGCGATCCGGAAGGCGTGGCTGTAGGCGCGGGAAAAGAAACGAGAAGACGGGCGGCGGCGCTTTGCGCTTGACCGGAGGAGTTTCCCACGCGGCAGAAGAACAAGGATCCGCTATCCTTGAGCCCGGGCGATTCCAGGGTAAGCACCGCTGATTCGGCTCCCTTGATGGGAGTTCCGTCCTGGAACCACTGGTATTTCAAGATTCCAGAGCCTTGCGCGGAAATTTCGAAAACCGTTTTTTGCGCCACCAGCGCGCTCCGGTTTTCCGGATTTTTAAGGATGTTGGGCGCGCCCGGAAAGACCCAATTCTGGTTGCCGCCGGCATTGATACTTTCGTCGGCCTTGCCTTGGGCTTGCAGGGCTTTATTATTCGCCAGCACAATGTACTTGGCCGTCAGACTTCCCACGACGTTCAGATTCCAGGGCGCGTCCGGGTTGAGCAGTAAAAATGCCTGTTCGGCTCCCTGGAAATAAGCGTCGCCGCCGACGCCGAGTGTACGGCCGGCGAGGCTTGCGACCACGAATGAGCCGCCTTTTACTTCCAGGTTTTCCTGAATCGAGAGGTTATAGCCGTTGAGATCGAATGCTCCGGCGATTAGGTTCAAGTTGAGGCAAATCAATTGCGAAGCCAGGCGAACCGTTCCTTTTCCGGAGTGAATCAATTCCGGAGCGAGAATCCTTTGCGTGGGTCCTCGCAGGAGTTGCAGTGTCTGGGCGGTGAAATGAATTTCGCCATCGGAGGATCGGAAACGGGCGCCGGTGAAATCGGCGTTACCTGTTATTGTCAAAACGCGTCCCCGTAAATCCCAATCGCCTTCGTAGGAGCCATTCACTACCAAGTCTTGGATGGATGCATGGCGCTGGAAGGAAACGTTTTTGGAACTGGTCTTATCGAAAAGCACCTTGTCTCCGACTTCAGGAACCGTCAGGGAACTCCAGTTGACGGGGTTGTGCCAGCCGTTATCCGTGCCATTTCCCGTCCAGAGTATATAGCCGTCTTTCAAGTATCCCAATCCAGGATTGATAGTTCCGGGGGATTGTCCAAATGACATCCCGGTGACGACGAGCCCAATGCATAGGCCCAAGGCGCGGAGAAGGGGGAAGTAATTATTCACAATTCTATTTTAGCGTAAATAGAGGGAAGAAAGGGAAGATAAATCTGTGCCTCCGATGTCCCGGATATACGGAGACCCATCCCTTCAGTTTTCGGGAAATACCACTCCCAAGCGGAATTTCCAATGGAGCGGGGGATCGAAAAGTCCCTCGAATTCGCCAAATAGGCGATTGGCGAAGCGTAAGGAAAGGGAATAGAAGGGAGAATGGATGCGGATGAATTTCCGCTCCGGGGTGAGGTCCCCATCCCGATAGCGCAGCCGATTGTAGCCGGTATGGGCGAATCCCGCGCCAATTGCCGGCTCCAAATCCCAAATAGGCACAGTGGCGAAGGCATGCAGACTGCCGTTGGCGGAATAAACGGGCCGCTGGTTGAACCTTCCGATTTCCCCCGTGATACGCGGCCTGAGGAACATAAGGTTCTTTTCAAGCAGCAGGGCAACCTGATAAACCGCCTCAACTCCCTGCTCGTCCGGTCCGAATTCGGATTCGATTTCGCCCCGGGTGAAAGCCGCCCCCATACGCAGGCGGATATCGGCTTGGACGCAGCCAACGAAAATCAAAGTAAAGCAAAGGAGGCGCACGAGCGAAATATAACTATCGGATTATCTTACCAAAGTCCATGGCCCAGTCACGGCACTGGGAAACGACTCTTAAGGCGGAATAGTCCCTCAATCGCCGAGACTGTTTACAAAACAAAATGCTTCGTTTACAAAGCAAGGTAGCCCAAAGTTGCGCTCCTTGATACATTCTTTGGCTATGAGCACAGTCAATCCTCCCCGGTCGCGTCGCCCCTATTTGTGGCTGGCAGTTATCGTCGCCTTCGGCATCGGCCTATTCGTCATCCGGGCTACCTTGGTACCCGCTCCGGCGGCGCCTCCGGCTCGTGGAGGGCCCGGAGGCGGCGGACCACCCCTGCAGGTTTCGGGCCTCTTGCTCAAAAACGAAAGGGTGGAGCGTATCATCCGTAGTTCGGGTACGGTGCTGGCCGGAGAAGAAGTGGAATTGCGCAGCGAGACGGCGGGGCGCATAACGGGGATTCATTTCAAGGAAGGCCGTCCGATAAAGCGCGGCGACTTGCTTTTCAAAATTCACGACGCTGAACTGAGAGCCCAATTGGAAAGGGTGGAACCCCGATTACATTTGGCCGAAGAAAGGGAAAGCCGGCAGAAAATTTTGCTGGAACGCGAGGCGGTCAGCCGTGAGGAATATGATCTGGCCGTTCAGGAAAAGCGAAGCTTAACGGCCGAAAGAAATCTGCTTAAAGCCCAGTTGGATAAAACCGAGATTCGCGCCCCCTTCGACGGAGTCGTGGGGCTCCGCAGCGTGAGCGTCGGCAGTTATGTTTCGCCGGGAACCCAATTGGCGGGCTTCTACAGCCTGAACCCTCTCAAAATCGACTTTTCCATACCCGAAGTCTACTTTTCGCGTGTGCGCGTGGGCGATACGGTGGCCGCTCAAATCCAGGGTTTGGAAGGAAAGGTAAGCGCCGTAATCGAGGCTTTGGAGCCTCGCCTTGACAGGGAAACGCGCATGTTGCGCATCCGGGGTCTGCTTCCCAATCCGGGCGGCAGAATTCCGCCCGGCGCCTCCGCCGGAATTGAATTGCCATTGTCTGGCGCCGTGGAATCCATCATGGTTCCCAGTACGGCCGTGCTTCCCGACATCAGCGGACAGACGGTCTTTATGTATCGCGGCGGCAAAGCCGTACCGGTTTCCGTGATCGCGGGATACCGCACCGACGAAAAGGTGGAGATCGAAGGGGTTAACCCTGGTGATACCCTCATTCTCTCCGGGCTTATCCAGATGAGGCCGGGAGCTTCGGTCACCTTGGGCGAGTTACAATAGGCCGGTAAAGCATGACTCTTTCTTCCCTATCCATCCGACGCCCCGTACTCGCGCTAATGCTGAACACGGTAATCATCCTGTTCGGCGTGGTATCGATGAGTTCGCTCGGGGTGCGTGATTACCCGGCCATCGATCCGCCCATCATCACGGTATCCACCACCTATACGGGTGCAAATGCGGACGTGATGGAATCGCAAATCACCGAGCCGTTGGAAGAGTCGGTAAACGGGATTGCGGGGGTGGTATCCATTACATCGGTAAGCCGTGATGGGCGTAGCACCATCACTCTTGAGTTCGATTTGGAGATGGATCTGGAGGCGGCCGCCAACGATGTGCGGGACCGGGTGTCGCGTGCCATGCGGAATTTGCCTCCCGACGCCGAAAATCCGGTAATTTCCAAGGCCGATGCCAATGCCAGCCCCATCGTTTTTTTAAACGTGCAAAGCCAGACGCGCAATCATCTCGATTTGACCGCAGTCGCCAACGATCTTTTCAAGGAAAGATTACAGACCATCCCGGGAGTCAGCGAAGTGCGCATCTGGGGCGAAAAACGTTATTCCATGCGGCTTTGGCTCGATCCGCTCCGGATGGCGGCGCGCAATGTCACGGCCCAAGACGTAAAAAGCGCCTTGGACCGGGAGAACCTGGAATTGCCTTCGGGCCGGGTGGAAGGTAATCAAACCGAGTTGACGGTGCGCACGGTCAGCCGGTTGCAGAACATCGAGGAGTTCAACAACCTTATCATTCGCGAAGAAGGGGGGCAGGCGGTTCGTTTGCGCGATATCGGAAGCGCGACTCTCGGCGCGGAAAATACGCGCACGGTGCTAAAGCGCGATGGACGACCGATGATAGGCGTGGTACTGGTTCCCCAACCCGGCGCCAACCACATCGCCATATCGGACGAATTCTACAAACGGCTGGAATTTATAAAAAAGGATCTTCCGCAGGATATCGAATTGGGAATCGGCTTCGATACCACCGAATTCGTCCGACACTCGCTGAAGGAGGTGCGGAACACCATTTTACTGGCACTATGCTTGGTGGTGCTGGTGATATTCATGTTTTTGCGAAATTGGCGCACGACTCTCATCCCCCTTTTGGCAATACCCATTTCTTTGCTGGGTTCATTTTTCATCATGTATATGGCCGGATTCTCCATCAACATCCTAACCTTGCTTGCGATTGTTCTCGCCACGGGTCTGGTGGTCGACGATGCCATCGTGGTGTTGGAAAATATCTACGCCAAAATCGAAATGGGTCTGGACCCTGTCGAGGCGGGCCATCGGGGAGCGAAGGAGATTTTCTTCGCCGTGGTTTCCACGACCTTGACCTTGGCCGCCGTTTTTCTGCCCATACTTTTTCTGGCGGGTACTACGGGAAGATTGTTCCGGGAATTCGGAACCGTATTGGCGGGCAGCGTTATCATCTCCTCCTTCGTGTCCCTTAGCCTTACTCCAATGCTCTGTACCCGCATCCTCAAAGCGGGCGCCAAGCATGGCGCCTTTTATAATAAGACCGAAGCCATATTCCTGCGAGCCGTGGAAGGCTACCGCGAAGCTTTGACGTCTTTCATGCGGATTCGGTGGGTAGCCATCCTTTTGCTTGGTCTCTCGACTCTTCTGGTTTACGGGCTTTTTACGAGTCTGCCTTCGGAATTGGCTCCACTTGAAGATAAGGGGAGAATGAATATCATGGCTTCCGCGCAGGAAGGCGCCACGTTTGAATACATGGACGCAGCCATGGATAAAATCATCGATGTTATCCAGCGCACCGTACCGGAGAAGGACGGAATCATATCGGTTACCTCACCCGGGTTCGGAGCATCGGGAGGCGTGAATTCCGGATTTGTGCGCCTCATTCTTAAACCCGCGTCCGAACGTACGCGCACGCAGCAGGAAATCGCCGCGCAACTCGGCAGGGAGATGCGTTCCTTTTCGGATATACGGGTATTCGTAGCTCAGGAACCTACTCTGGGTGGCCGCCGTTTCAGCTTGCCGGTGCAATTCATCCTGCAGGCGCCTGACTTCGAAAGGTTGCGCGAAAAATTGCCTCTGTTCTTAGAGATGGCGCAGGAAGATCCGGTATTTCAAGGCGTGGACGTAGACTTGAAATTTACGAAGCCCGAATTACGTCTCGAAATCGATAGGGAGAAGGCCCGTGCTTTGGGCGTTACTGCCGCCGAAATCGCGCAAAGTCTCCAGCTCAACTTGAGCGAAAGCCGGTACGGCTATTTCGTCATGAATGGAAAACAATATCAAGTAATCGGTCAGTTGGAGCGCGAAGATCGGAACAAGCCGATAGACTTGAAATCGATTTATGTTCGTGGCCGTTCCGGGAGCCTAATTCAAATCGACAATCTCGTTCAATTGACCGAACAAAGCAGTCCACCCAGTCTTTATCGATATAACCGCTATTCGGCGGCCACGGTGTCGGCCGGGTTAGCTCCGGGCAGAACGCTGGACGAAGGCATCAAAGCGATGGAGCGTATCGCCGAAGAGGTGCTGGACGAGTCGTTCACGACGGCTTTGGGGGGTACCGCGCGCGATTTTTCAGAAAGCTCTTCCACTATGGTTTTTGCCTTTGTGTTTGCATTGATTCTGGTTTATATGGTTTTGGCCTCTCAATTCGAAAGTTTTCGTGATCCCTTAATTGTGATGCTTACGGTCCCCCTGGCGTTGGCGGGGGCGCTTTTCACCTTATGGTATTTCCGGCAAACCCTCAACATTTTCAGCCAAATCGGAATCATCATGTTAATCGGATTGGTTACTAAGAACGGTATCCTCATTGTGGAATTCGCCAATCAACGCAAACTGGCAGGCATGGCCTTTCGGGAAGCCATCATCGACGCGGCCGCCACCCGCTTTCGGCCCATTTTGATGACCAGTTTCACGACGGTACTGGGAACCTTGCCGATTGCCCTAGCGATCGGTGCGGGATCCGAAAGTCGGATGTCGATGGGTATCGCGGTTATCGGCGGGTTGCTGTTTTCCCTGGTGCTGACTTTATTCGTCATCCCGGCCATGTACAGTTATTTGTCCAAAGACACCGGTAAGATGGAGATCGCCCCCGTCCAATCCGAAGCCGTCCACTCGGAGCGGGTATGAGGCCTGGACTTTTGCCGCAGCTTTTTTTCGCTAAATCCAAGCGGCGGAGAGCCCTGGTTACCGTTATTCCATTTTTGCTGGGAGGATTTTATTCCTTCAGTTTGGGAGAGCAATCCGTCCTTACCTTGGATGAAGCGGTTCGTATCGGTTTGGCGCAGAATTTTTCCATTTCCTTGGCTAAGGACGCGGCGGAAATCGCGGGAAACGACAGGTCCTTTTCGCGAGGGGCTTTTCTCCCCGAGGTAGCGGCGGGCGTTACCCATGGTCGGGAACCGGGAAGGGATGAGAGCGTTACTTCGGCGGGACTTACCGCGAACTGGATAATCTTCGATGGTCTGCAAAATTACCATGCCTATGGACGGCTTAAGGCGCGCGAACGGGCGGCGCATTTGGCGCACAAGGATAGAATGGAACGGGTACTGGAGGAAATCGTTGCTGCCTATTACGGAATCGTGCGCGAGAAGCAGGTGCGCGAAGCCCTGAAGGAATTGCTCTCGGTATCGGAGCAAAGGGCGAAGGTGGCGCAAGCGCGCCTGGAATTAGGTTCCGGATCCCGCCTGGAACAATTGCAGACCTTGGCCGATTTGAATGCCGATTCTTCCGCCCTCATCGATCAGGCGGCGCGCCTCCACGAGGCCGGCGTGCTTCTCAACTCCCTTTTGGCCCGTGACGCCGAAACGGTATTCGAAGTGTCCGACACCATACCTTTGGATTACGCTTTGCCCGTGGCGGCTTTTGCAAACGCGCTTCCACGGGATAATACCCTGTTGTTGCTGGCGGCCGTGGATCGCGACGCCGCTGAAAAGGCGGTCAAGGAAAGTCGCGCGTTGTGGTATCCCCGCATCAACGCGCAGGTTTCTTATTATGACACTCCCGAGGCATGGAACCCCGAAGGGGCGGACACGCGTGACGGTTTGGGTTTTGGCATAAGCGCGTCGGTTCCGCTCTTTAACCGACTGCAGACATTGCGTCAGACCCGTAATGCGCGAATCGATTTGCGCCGCAGCGAAACGGGCTTGGCGGCAACGGAACAGGCGGTATTGGCCGAGTTCTCTTCCTTGACCCAGCGTCATGCGGCGGGCATCATGCGGGTGCGGCTGGAGGAGCGCAACCTCGAGGTGTCGCGCCTTCAGGCCGAAGCGGCCGAGGAGCGCTATCGGGTCGGTACGACCACCTATTTGGAATTCCGGGATGCACAGCGTCGCCAACTCGATGCCCGTAGTCGATTCATCGCCGCCCGCTTCCAGACCAAGGTGGCTGAAACGGCGCTAAGACGGTTGGGCGGTGATTTGGTGCGGGAGCAATGAATGGCTCTCAATCATTTCCGGCCGATTCTTTTCGCATGCGCCTTCGGAGCCCTGGGTTTATCCGCATTTGCCGATAAAGGCATTCCCGTGATTCCGGACCAGACATCCGCCTATGAGACCCCTGAAAGGGTGCGAGTCGAGGCGGCTGCAAGTTCCGCTCCCAAGGGGCATCCTCGCTACAACGTCGGCGAAACCACGATGGGAGCGTTGGTTTTCTCCCTGCTGTTTATGCTCATTGTTATTCCGGCCATGTACCTCTATTTTACCAAGGTTTCGAACCGGAGGATTCCCCCTCCGGAGTGAAGGTTTCGCCCGTCTTTAAGTCCTGCTCCATATGCGACAAGATCTCGGAAGGCTCATGCGCATCTTTTACCAGTGTATCCCTTCGCTCCAGCTTACGCAATAATCCATCGGCTTGCACCAATTGTTGAACCAACCGGCGAGTCATGCTCAGATTATCCAATAAAGATTCGGTGCGCGTAATGGAGACATTGCGTCCTACGGCTGCGGTTAACAGTCCGGTTTTCGCCTTTTCATAAGTTTCTTCGAAGCCCTCATAAAGTTCCAGCCGTAGCGAAAAAGCCTCATGAGCCGAATCGGCTTGCTGCTGCAGGGAAATGTATTCAATGGCATTCTCCAAAACCGCCTCGATTCCGGATTTAGCCTCGGAATATTCCAATGCGGCGAGATCCTGGCGCAAAGCGTAGGCGTAAGGAGCCAGTCGCGCGGACTGATCGAGGTATCTCCAGATTTGCAATCCCTGCGTCAAATCGTTTCCCACCTCTTCGGCCATCTTTTCCGTACGCACTCCGGCCACGAACTTGACGATGGCTTCGCCCAAATGCCGGACGGATTCGGATTGACGTTCAATGTCATCGGCCGATTTGACCGTTCCCAGCAAGGCGACGGACGAAATTTGGGTGACGATATCGCGTAGACGCCTGAGTTCGGCCTGTAGTGCCGAAACGGCGAGAGTGGGCGTGGTAGAGAGAGTGGAGTCGAGATGTCTCGGTTTCCCCAAATCCTCTTCGGCGCTACGAAAAGCCCTCTCCAATAAGCCTGCGAATTTTCCTGTGAAGGGAAGCAGCAAGGTTACTCCGAGGATTTTGAAGGTAGTATGGAAAAGGGCAAGCGTGACGATGGGATTTTTCTCCAAGTCGAGCCATTCCGATAGATTGCTGATTAACAGCATGAGCAAAGGGAGAAGGAGCAATGCGACCGCACCGGTAATCACATTGAAGAGAATATGCCCGAGCGCCAATCTTTTCGCATTGGATGTGGCTTTGATTACCGCGAAGGCCGCCGTAGTGGTGGTCCCCAGGCTGGCTCCGATTATCGCTCCCGCCGCGGGTTCGATCCCTATGACGCCACCTCCAACCGCGGTCAGGATGATGGCGATGGCGGCACTGGACGATTGTGTCAATAAGGTGGCGATAAAGCCAATGATGAAAAAAGCCGGCAGGCCGCCGCCATCCGCTACACCGGCTCCATAGGCTTCCGCCATGCCGCTGAAGGCGTCTTTGAGAATGGATAAGCCCAGAAAGAACAGGCCGAAACCGGCGAGGGCTGCGCCGAGCCCTTTATATTTTTTGCCCGGCGCCGTAAGGCCGAGGGCGACGCCCACCGTCAAAATCGGCATGGCAAAGGCATCGATTTTGAAGCCGCCGCCCACCAGGCTCACCAGCCAACTGGTAATAGTCGTGCCGATATTGGTTCCGAAAACCACGCCTAAGGCTTGCCGAAGCGATAGGATTCCCGCGTTGACGAATCCTATCGTGGCTACCGTAACCGCGCTGGAGGATTGTACCAGTCCCGTAACCAGCACTCCCGAAAGGACACCACGCAACGGAGTGGACGTCCACCGGGCGAGCAATTTCCGGAGACCTCCGCCGGCGAAGATTTTCAGCCCGTCGGTCATCATTTGCATGGCGAGCAGAAACAAAGCCAGGCCGCCGAGGGCGTTCAGTATGGTGGGCAAGGACATGCCTTTAAGTTTTTCGGTGGTATAAATACATGGTGATGGGGCCGAATATCGCTATGAGCAAGGCGGAAATCAACATCACCCATCCGATTTGACCCGCGGTAATTGTTCCGTGCATCAAACCGCGAGCGGCCGTAGTCGCATGTGAAATGGGATTGGCGGCTACGAAACCCTGTAACCATCCCGGCATGGTGGCGGGGTCCACGAAAATATTGCTGGCGAAAGTCAAAAAGAACAGGATCATGGAGCTCATCATCATCACCGACTCTTGCGATTTGAGAATAAGTCCGAGCATTATCCAAATCCAAGACACGCTGAACGAGAATACTTGAACCATTGCCAGGGCGATTAGGACTCCAAGTATTCCACCTCCGGGACGGAATCCCAAGACCACACCCAATACGAGCACCACGCTACCCGCCAGGGTATAACGCACCACATCTCCGAGCAAGGCGCCCACCAGCGGAGAAGGGCTCCAGATGGGTAGGGAACGGAAACGGTCGAACACTCCCTTGGCGATGTCGGTATTGAGGGCGATGCCGGTATACATGGTGATGAAGACGATGGTTTGCACCAGGATCCCCGGTAAAAGAAATTGCAAATAGTCCTGCGTCGACCCGGCAAGGGCGCCGCCGAACAGGTAGGTAAACATCAAGGTGAACATGATGGGGAAGGCGGTGACGTCGAACAGTTGCATGGGAACATGCTTTATTTTCAACATGGCGCGCCACCCAAAGGTGAGCGAAACGGATATCGGGCCCGGTCGCGCCGGACGGGTTCGGGCCGAGAGGGCTTTCCGGAGCGAATCCGAAACTCCGGAAGGGGTGACGCTGGTTTTATTCGGGGCCGCGGTCATGCTGACTTCTCCTCCACCGGCGATTTATTTTCGGGAGTCCGGCCGGTCAAAGCGAGAAATACCTCGTCCAAGCTGGGTTGCCCCAAGGCGAAATCGGTGACCGCAATGCCGGAACGCGTGAGTTCGACCAGGGCATGAGCCACTTTTTCGGCATTGGAAACGCGGGCCGAAAGCGCCAAAGGATCCGCTTCGAAATGCAGGGAGACGCCCAAAGCCTGCGCTAATATGCGTTCGGCATTCGGACGATCCTGCGGATCGCTCAGCCGGATATGCAAGGCGCCCGCTCCTACCGAAGCCTTCAGCTCCTTGCTGGTACCTTCCGCGATAACCTTGCCGTAGTCGATGACGGCGATGCGTTCCGCAAGCTGATCGGCTTCTTCCAAATACTGGGTGGTCAGCAACACCGTGGTGCCGTCGGCGGCGAGAGCGCGGACAATTTCCCAAACTTGATTGCGGCTGCGCGGATCAAGACCGGTAGTGGGCTCGTCCAGAAAAAGTAAATCCGGCGTGATCACGATGCTGGCCGCGACGTCAAGTCTACGGCGCATGCCACCCGAATAGGTTTTCACCAGGCGCCCTCCGGCTTCGGACAAATCAAACGCATCCAGGAGTTCTTGGGCGCGTACCCGGGCTTGCTTTCTGCCATGGCCCAAGAGGCGCGCCAACAACACGAGGTTTTCCACTCCGGTCAGTTCTTCGTCGACGGAGGCGAACTGCCCGGTGAGGCTTACCCGTCCGCGTACTGCGTCCCCTTCGTTTACGATATCATGTCCGAAAACCCGGGCCATTCCGGAGTCGGGCGTAATCAGGGTGGCAAGCATTCGGATGGTGGTGGTTTTACCGGCGCCATTGGGGCCTAAAAAGCCATAGACGGTGCCTGCCCGCACGGACAAGTCGACTCCGTCTACGGCGCGAGTCTCACCGAATACCTTCACCAACCCCGAGGCTTCGATGGCAAGGGTGGAATTGGATGCAGTCATGACAGTTCCGTTCGGGGGAAAAATGCGATTTGATAAAATTCGAATTTGTCTATGGAATTGTCAAAATGACTGATGCCTATTCAGGTATTTAAACCTTTCTTGATTAAGGCGACCAGTTGATCGAGAGCGGCGCCCCAACCTTCATGGAAACCCATTTCCTCATGTTTTTTACGGCTCTCAGGGCCGTCATGGATAGCGGTAGCGGTGTATTTAGTGCCCTGTCCGTGGGTTTCGAAGCGGATGATCGCAGTCATATACCCCATTTCTCCACCCGTCATGGATTTCCGCTGCGCCGGCCGATAGCCCGGTAACAAAGCATCGGTCCAAACCAGTTTTTCCATGGGTACCACTTCGAGGAAACAGCCGTCATTGGAGAATTCCTCTCCCTCGGGTGAGCGCATGACGGTGCGGAAGAGACCGCCCGGTCTTAAATCGATTTCGCATCCGGGTGTGGTCCAGGGAGCGGGCGTAAACCATTGCTTAATCTGTTCCGGGGTCGTCCAGGCTTTCCACACCAACTCGCGAGGAACGTCTATCACGCGCTCAAGCACAAGGTCCAGTTCGGGGTCGGGCTGAAAATGTCGGGAATCGTTCATGATTTTTTCTCCTTTTGGGTTTTGAGGTAGAGGTCCAATTGATCAAGCCGCCGCTCCCACAGCGTGCGACGATTTTCTATCCACTTTCCGGCCAATGCCAGTCCATTCGGTTCGATACGACAGGTGCGAGTCCTTCCAATTTTCTCAGTACGAACCAATCCACTGGTTTCCAGCAATTGTAAATGTTGAACTACTGCCGCCAGCGAGATATTGAGAGGTACGGCGAGTTGCGTAACGGATACGGGTTTTTCGCTAAGAATTTCGATGATTTCCCTCCGCGTGGGATCGCCCAACGCCCGGAAGATGAGGTCAATGGAAGGCTTGTCAAACTGTTTCAATGGAGCCCTCGGACCAATACTTAAGCATTCACTTAAGTATAAAGATTTCGAAAGTGAATGTCAAACGCCCAATTTTGGGCCCCGATTTTAGGCCCCGTTTTTGGTAACCTGCAGATCGCGCAGCAGTCCGTCCTGAAGGTCGTAGATCCATCCGTGAATCGACAATTCCTGCCCTTCTTTCCAGGCTTCGACGATGATGGGAAGTTTTTCCAACACGCCCACATGGGAAATCACGTTGAGTTCGCAAAGGCGTTGCCAACGGGCCGCCTCGTCCGGAAGGGAATCGAGTTCCTCCGCATGTTTTTTTCTCAAAGTACGTACCGGAGTCAACCACCCTTCCAAGGGCTCGGTGGTGGGAGGCCCGAAGGCGGCTTGTACTCCACCGCAACGATAGTGACCGCAGACGATAATATGGGAAATCTTGAGGACTTCAACCGAATATTGCACGACGGCCAGACAATTTGGGTCGTCGGGTCGCACCACATTTGCGACATTGCGGTGTACGAAAAGTTCGCCCGGAGCGAGCCCCACGATATCGTTCGCGGGCACACGACTATCAGAACAGCCGATCCAAAGATAGTCCGGTCTTTGAATCGCGCAAAGACGCTGGAAAAATTTCGGATCTTGGGCGGTTTTTTGCGCTGCCCAGGCGCGATTGCTGTCAAATAGATTGGAAAGTAAACGCATTTTAGTCCTTGGTTTTTCGCAAAAAATAACATAAAAGCCGGAGGGGCCCGGGATTTACTTGCCACGGATAATGGGGGAGGCAGAGGCAGGGCTTTTCTCTAATTCAACCGCCAAATTGCGGCATTTAAGAGAGTCGCGAAGGTAACCCAGAGCAAGTAGGGAATTTGCAGGTAGGCGGCGGTTTTATTCACCCGCAAGAAAATCCCAATTTGAATCGCTATGACAACCCAGAGCAGAATAATCCACGCCAAGGCCGCGCCAAGCCACTGGAAGGAGAAGAAGATGAAGCTCCATCCGAAATTGAGAGCCAGTTGCAATGCGAAAATTCCAAGGGCCTTGGTGCGAGCCGTTCCGGACGGAGACTTCCAAATCAGGTAAAGGGAAATCCCCATGAGAATATAGAGTAGCGTCCATACCGGCCCAAATAGGTAATTGGGTGGTTGGAAGATGGGTTTCTCCAGCGAAGCATACCACGGTTCCAGGTTGCTTGTCGTGGCTCTGCCGGCAATTCCACCGACGGCGAGGGGAATGGCGATGCTGATGATGAGAGCGGGAATATCCCTGGGTTTCATACCTCGAATATAAGTTGTAGCGGCAAGAGGAGTGAAATTCAATCTTGAATATTCTTCAGCATGAGTGCCGCCAAACCAATGGAGATGATGTTGAAAACGGGAATGATGAATATAACCGGTATGATATTGTAACCCAGAAAACCCATGGCCACGACTTTGGCGGTGAGGGCCGTCATCAGAAACGCCAGGAATATCAAGTAAACCGGAGCGAGAAGAAAACCCAATGGTTTTTTCCGCAAAAGTAATAGTCCGGAGACGAATGCCAAGGGAAGCAGAAGCCCCAAGTCCAATCCCTGTACCACAAGGGTGGTATAATGCTCGACTTCTGGAGGAATAACAGTCCCGCTCAAAAGGGGAGGAAAAACGATTCCCAACCAGAGAAAGGCAATGGCGATGGAGCTGAAAAGAAGAAATCCGCCGGCAGCCCGGATGGGAGAACGGGAATGAAAGGCCGCTGGAAGCTGGGCGGGGACGAAAGAAAGGAGGGTGAGAGACAAGGCAAAGAAAGTGCAAGTGAGTAACGACACATAGACAAGAAATAATTCATTGTACATGGCCATCACCAAATAGAAAAGATAGGTGACGAAAAAATAGCCGAGAGTGCCCGCGAGGAGGAATCGTCCCTTTGTAGACCCTTTCCGAGCCCACGCGAGAGCGATTAATAAAAGGGGGATTCCCAAAAAAAGCGTGACATAGTCTTGGGCGATGCCTTGCGGAGCTACCTCCGCCGACATATGCCTATAAATACCGAAACCGTATAAAGTTATGGTTTTCCCGCGGACGGTTTCATGTTCGGTGGGACCGGGTCCGTTGTCGGAAAAAATTCCCAGACTGGTTGCGAGTCCTGCCAAGAGGGCTATGAGGAGGGATAAAAGGGTCAGGGCTTTCTGATGCATCATCCCTCCGGAAATTAATTTATACACCTTAGGAATGCACGACTAGTCGGATAGCCCCGCTTCAAAGTTTTTAAAGGCGGTCAGAACTCGTTTTACCCTGTTTTCGATAATCAGTTTGTTCGGGGTATTATCGGAGTCATCGGGTAAAGTCAAAAATACTCGATACACCTTGATGGCAACTACCGCTTGTTGGGTAGGATTGGAGGGAAGGAACCCCTCGGGAAAATATTCGGCAAAATCACGAATGAATTTTCCCGCCGCTTGAACGGCGGCGAAACTTCGACTGTCTTCAACCGAGTCGACATCGAATTTCCAACGGACCGTCTGTTCGGCGATGCGCTTTTTATCCTCATCCACCGCAATTCCCGTAGCGGTAAAAATCCGGCAGTCGTAATTACGGCAAGTCTGGGGTCGAACATCGTAGATGGAGCATTTGTTATCGATAAACATGGGACAATGGCCATTTTGGTCATAGCCCAGTAATACGTGACCTTTGGGGAGTCCGGGTGCTCGAAATTGAAGCGACTTGGGAATTCGGGCGAGAGTTTTTGTTTCATCGGGTTTAATATGGATGAAATAGGAAGAAGTACAACAACCTCTACAATCGCCGCAGGGAACCTCGACGTCTTCACCCGAAACCAAGGCTCGCCGTGTACTGTTCAGCCAGGATGAGAAAGTTTCGTCGCGCATTTTCGGTTAATCAAGATAGCCAAATAACCCCTTACCCTGGAACCACCCCCTTTGGAGGTGACGACTGACGGGGTAAAATGGCATAATCGAGTATGGAATTTTCTCGAACCCTTCGAAATACCCCAACGTTAAGGGGAGATTTCATTTTGTGGGTCTGCTTGGGTGCCTATGTCGCAACGATATACGCTACCGTTCCATTCGTTACCGCTTGGAGAAAGACCCTGGTCGAAGCATTTGGATACGGCATATACGATTGGATCCTGTGGATTTTCGTCCCACCGGTGCTTGCCGTTTTGGTAGTGGTGTTACGCTATCGCCGCGGTCAGGATTTGGCGCGTAGTCTCATAATCCTGCTTGTGGTAGCCATTGCTTTCGGAGGCTATATGCTGCAGCTCAAATACCCTATTGAGCGGCTGCATTTCGCCCAATATGGATTATTGGGAGGATTTGCCTACTTCATCTCCCTCCGCAGGGGTGGGCCCGCATTTTCCGGTATTCTGGCCTTGTTGGTGACCTATCTGGCGGGGCTGGGAGACGAGTGGATACAAAGTCTCTCTCCCAACCGAGTGGGGGAAATCAGTGATGCCGGCTTGAACGTCCTTTCAGGCTTATTTGGAATTATTTTCGCGCAGGAAATATTCCAACCCAAAAAGTTCCAGGTTCGGAAAGGTTGGGTCTTGCGCGTGCGATTATTGCAGGGCATAGGCGTTGCGGCGGTGGGCCTAACCCTGCTGTTTATGGTCTCGGTGCATGGGTTCGGTTATCGCATTGAGAGTTTGGAGTCGGGAATATTTTATTCTGCTTTCTCCGAATCGGAATTAAAGTCGGGAAAAACCAGCGCGGGAAAGCCTTTGATAACTCATCCCGCCTATCTCAACGAAGGGGATCGTCATCTTTTCCAACGCGAGTTTTATTGCGAAAACGATTTTTTAGCGGCGGATGGATCCTTTTATCGCAATTGGTCCCATTGTTGGATGGAAAATGCCGTGCTGGCGCGCTATTATGCAGGGTATTTGGAAAAATTTTCCGAAGCGAAGGTGGGAAGCCGGTTAAAAAAAATCGATCGGAAATTTTCCGAAAAGGTAGCCGATAACCCGGTGGTGTGGAGCGAAGAAACCGCCCAGGCCATGCAAAGCGCGCGTCCTCAAACGTATTTAATTACTTCCCGAGTCAAGGGCACCTTGCTAACCGAAACCACTTTCCACGAGCTGGCCTTATTCAGCCTGATGGCTTGGATGGTTATCGCGTGGGCCGGCGCACAGGTTATCCGCCTTATTCCGAACGAAGATTGAGGGGAAGCACCCGGTTCGATTCCCGTCCATAACCCTTTATCACCACACTGTCCGAATAGAGGCTCATGAAGGCAAAGGCATTTTCTTCAGGGGTTTCTACCATGGCCTTCAGAGTCAGAAAATGGATTCCTGCGTATTCCCCGTATCCTCCCTGATGATTATGACCCGCCAAATAGGCTACGACTTGGGGGTGACGCTTTAAAAGCGAAAGTACCTCATCGTCATTCCACAGGTTGTAGATGCTTTCGGGAAAAATTGGAAAATGGCAAAAGACCATAACCCTTTGTTTTTTCTTTTCCGCCAAGGCCAGGGTTTGTTCCATCCAGGCCAACTGCTGTTGACCAATACCGCCATTCCAAATTTTGGCTTGGGGTAGACTGGAAGCCTTGGTTTTTTCGAAAAGGCTGTCCCGCTCGACACTTTGGGAAGAACCGGCTTGGGTTGCGTAAAAACTGAGATCGTTTCCGTCGAGTACGATAAAACGCCAATCCTTCCGCACGAATGTGTAATAGGCATGCGGCATTTGCAGAATTTCGACGAGGCTGTCCTTCTGAGGTAAATCGACTTCATAATCGTGGTTTCCCAGCACATGGAATACCGGGAAATTCAGATTCTCAAAGGTGGCTAGGGTCGGAACAAAGTTTTTCCCGTCCCTTTCGATAAGGTCTCCCAACTGTATGAGGAAGGCCGGTTTTTCCATGGCCAGGGTCTGGACGGCTTCGCTCAGCTTACCCAACGACGCGCTGTAATATCGAGTATCATTTGGATCACAAGGGCAATACTGGGCGTCCGCAATCAGCCCTATGCGAAGCGGTTTCTCGGGATGCCTGCACCCTACGATGGTGAAGACCGTTACTAAAAAGTAGGGTAGCCGGAATAGAATGGGAAAGGTAATGGGTTATCCCCTCAGTTTCCGGTTGCGCCGAAAAGGATGACTTTTTGAGATTCCATGGCCAAAATGTAAAAATTCCCGGGTTTGGACTCTAGATTTAAGCCGCTCCAACTCAATGGTTTTTATGGCTATTATTCCCTTCCATGCCCCGTTCCGTCAGGCCCCCTGAACTTCTCGCCCCCGTCGGCGATATGGAAATGTGCCGGGCCGCCATCCACAACGGCGCGGATGCCATATACGTGGGCTATCCCGGAGTTAATGCCCGCGGGCGTACCATTGACCATGACTGGGATGATTTGGATACGATGGTGGCCCTTTGTCATGGGTATGGCGTAAAAGTATTCCTGGCCATGAATGTGCTTATTTTCGAAAAGGAATTACGGCAATTGCTGGAAGACCTTCCCCGGGCCTTGGCCTTGGGAGTCGACGCTTTCATTGTCCAGGATTTGGGTTTGGTAAGGCTGTTAAAATTTTTGTGTCCCGAGCAAACCGTCCATGCCTCGACGCAAATGACCGTTACCAACCACGAGGCTATTTCCCTCACGGCTGATTTGGATATGGCCCGCTACGTTTTGGGTCGGGAAGTGTCGTTGACGGAAATGGAAGCCATACGCAACGGTACCGAAAAGGAATTGGAAGTTTTCGTCCACGGCGCTTTGTGTGTGGCCTATTCGGGGCAATGCCTGACCAGCGAGGGCTTCGGGGGCCGCTCCGCGAATCGCGGCCAATGCGCGCAATCGTGTCGCATGGAATACGATTTGATGGTGGACGGTGAGAGACGCGACTTGGGAGATAAGCGCTATCTGGTATCGCCCAAAGATCTTTGTGGACTGGAAGACGTCTCGCGTTTGATGGAATTGGGTATTGACTCGTTCAAAATCGAGGGACGACTCAAGAGCCCGCAATATGTCGCCTCCACGGTTGCCGCCTACAAGCAAGCCATGGGGAAGGAGAAGGGGACGGCGAAGGGGACGACGAAGGGGGATGACCTGGCGGTTCTCTACTCCCGGGGCTTTTTCAACGGCTGGCTGGGTGGCGTCAATCATCAGCGGCTTGTCGATGGGCGTTACGGATCGCATCGCGGTTTGGAAACGGGTGAGGTGACGGGGTTAAAAGGCGGAAAGCTCACCGTAACTTCGAAGCGACCTTTGCGCGCGGGCGAAGGAATGCTCTTTGTGGACTATGCCGCATCCGGTGTTTGGGGCGGCCGCATTTTCTCCGCCGAATCCCTACCGGGTAAAGCCGCCGACGGAAAGGATAGATGGGAACTGACCTTTGCCAAAGACCTCGCGCTTCGGGAAATACCGAAAGGCGCCATCGCCTACCTCAATGACTCTCCCGCGCTGGAGCGCGAGGTTCGCGCGACCTATACCGATAAATCCCGCTGGAAGACTTCCCCGCTATTCGTGAAAATGGAAGGTTCGTTGGGTAAGCCCTTGCGAATGACCATAACCGATAGCGAAGGGCGCATGGCCGCCGCAGAATCTTCCAGCCGCCTGGAGGTTGCTTATAATCCTTCCGCCGCGTTGACATTCGAGGCGACTCGCGAAGAAGCGGGTGCGTTATCCGGTTCGGGGTATCGTCTGCAAGAATTCGATTTCAATTTGCCGGAGGGTCTGGTCTTACCCTATAAGGAATTAAGGAAGGTTCGACAGGCCGCCGTAGCCGCACTTAAGGCTCTTCGGGATACCCCAACCCCTAAACCCTCCCGTAGCCCGGAAGAGGCGTTACTCTGGATAGAAGAGCGAGCCCTTCAACCCCTGCGGAATGAGATTTCCCCCGTTTCCTATTCCCAGGCCAGGCTCAACCTGCTCGTCCGCGAACGCTCCTCGTTGGAGACGCTGGAAGGCTTGCCGCTGCATACCGTTTATCTGGACTTCGAACATGGGAAGGATTATCGGACTTCGTTGGAAAAGGTGCGTGCCATGGGCTATGCCGCAGGTATCGCAACTACGCGTATTCTCAAACCATCGGAATACCACAACCTCAAGGTCATTGAGGCACTGGCTCCCGACGTTGTATTGGTTCGCAATTTGGGGGCGTTACATTACCTGCGAAACTCGGGCTTGACCCTGGCCGGAGATTTCAGTTTGAACGTCAGCAACTCGCTGACGGCGGCGTACTTGGTCGACAAAGGATTGACGAGCCTGTGTCCCTCTTATGACCTGAACCAATGGCAACTGCATGACTTGCTCGATGCGGCGGGAGGCGGTCTGTTCGAAGTAACCGTGCACCAATACCTGCCCAGTTTCCACATGGAGCATTGCGTGTTCGCCGCCTTTTTAAGTCAGGGATCCAGTTTCCGGGATTGCGGCAAGCCCTGCGAAAGCCATCGGGTGGAGTTGCGCGATCATACCGGAGCCATCCATCCCTTGAAAGCCGATCAAGAATGTCGGAACACCATGTTCAACGGTAAGCCTCAAAGCGCTGCAAAGCTGGTGCCGGGATTGCTCGCAAAAGGAGTGAAGCGGTTTCGCGTGGAGGCGCTGTACGAAGATCCCGACACCTTGCGGGCCAAGGTGAGTGAATATGCCCGCCTTATCGGAGGGGAGGCTTGCGCCGAGGATGTTCTGGCGCGTATGGGAGTGGTGGAAAAATACGGGGTTATGGAAGGACAGATTCGTAATTCCACAGTGCACCGGGATCGAAAAAAAACAAATCCGGACTAATTTATTCGACGTTGTCCGCTACATTCCCAATTTACAGGCCAGAGTTACTTCCAGGTTCAGGACCAGCAAGTCCCCGATATTCGCGCATTGCAAGAATCGGTCCTCCTTATGGAATTTCTGTAAGCCTAGTTTGAGCTCGTGGGTTTTTTCCGGAAGCGAAAGTTCGCCGAATTTCATGGCCTCGGTCAGCATGACGACTTGCTCTTTGGAAAAATTCAGTCTTCTGGCTATAAGCGTTCGTTCTTCCAATTGGTATTGGCGGATCGTTTGCAGATTTAAAATCTGTCCGCACAAATCCACTACTTTTTTATTATCGGGGAAAAAATGCGGCAGATAAGCCTGGATTTTTCCCTCGTAACTTTGCTGGTCGAAATCTATGGCCCTTACCCGGTATTGCTCGTCTTCGAAATCAGGCGTAATGTCGACCACGTAATTGTAGGAGCGCATATCCCCCAATAAGCGAGCGAAGCAGCGCTCGTTGAATTTCACGAACTCTTTGGCGATACGCACCTTATTGGTGGAGGGTCGGTCCAGGATTTCACCCAGGAATAGATCGCCGGGAATGCCCGCGATATGCTCTTCGATAAGGGTATTGCCGCATACCAGGTAATTGATGCGGTTGGGGGATAGAATATCTTCCAGCTCCAAACCGTAAATGCGGGATGCATCGGCTTTCTTCACGTAAAAGTGATCGTAGTTATCGTTATAATGATTCACGATACGCACGCGGAAGGGATTGGAATTTCCGAAAGTGCAGAAATCCACGCGTTCCACATAAAGATGATCCATTATGTCCACGTCGCCCGCCGCCTTCAATTGCGAATAGATTTGCGTAAGGCCCTTATGAATATCCTCTTCGTCGCTTTGACTGTATAAGCACGTAGCCCACAGCGTGTCTTTTTCGTTTTTGTCCACTAACGGAACGGCTTCATTGTATCGCGACAAATCGGCATAACTAACGGGCAGATCCCTGGAGCGTGTATATAAACTCAAGTATTCCAACAGCGGGTCACTGATGGGAAAAAGCTTTTTCTTGCGGGAGATGATTTTCATATTCTTCCGGTTGGAGCAGAAGACCGTCGACTGTCCCCTGTGGCAACCCCGAGAAGCAGGGCGAATCCGATCTTCGGGACCGGATTCGCCCGTTTGTCAAACAATTGTGAAGCGGGTTAATCCCCGTATCACTTCTTCGAGTGTTTCAGGTCGTTGAACATTTCCAAAGCCTGCTTCGGTTTGAGATTGTCGTGCACGACGGCTTTTACGGCCCGGATCATGGCAAGCGGAGCTTCGGACTGGAATACGTTCCGGCCCATATCCACGCCTGCGGCGCCGCAATCGATGGCCTTGTAACAAAGTTCCAGGGCTTCGAGTTCGGGTAATTTTTTACCGCCTGCGATAACAACGGGCACGGGCGTACAGGAAACAACCTTTTCGAATCCTTCGGTATAATACGTCTTTACGATACTCGCGCCGTTTTCGGCGCAAATGCGCGCAGCCATCGAGAAGTAGCGAGCATCGCGGGCCATGTCCTTACCGACCGCGGTTACGCCCATAACGGGGATGTCATAGGTATTTCCCAAGTCCACCAATTTGCTGAAATTCGCGATGGTGATGGCTTCGGTTTCCGGCTCGCCCACCGAGAGCATGGCCGCCATGGCCGATGCGTTCATGCGAATGGCGTCTTGTTCCGCAATCAATACGTTGAAATTCATTTGCGTCAAAATGGTCGTGCCCGTATCGGTGCGCAAGCACAGTGGTTTGTTGACCGTGGGTGGGATGCAGGAACGTATCATTCCGCGGCAGCCCATCAGGCAATCCGCTTCGGCGGCCAAGGGAGCGATATTCAGGTCGATGCGTTCGAGTCCGGATGTCGGTCCCATCAAAAACCCATGGTCGAAAGCCAGCATTACGGTTCGTCCGGATTTTTGATTGAAAATGCGGGACATGCGATTCTTCAGGCCCCAATTGCTGTTGTTAATCCCTTTGAGGTAAAAACCCCGGGTATCCGCCGGCGCGTCGAGTCCGAAATTACTGCCGTCCCGAATGTCGTCTAAATCTGCCATGATTTGCTCTCCTAGTTATGGTTATAGTGAAAAGTTAAAAATGAAACGCCTGTTTTCCGGATTTCTCACTCGCAGCTGGATTTTACCGGGGTAAATACTTTGGGATTCTTTAAAGTATTAATGTGCTTCTATGCCTGCCACGATTTTATAACAAAATCGGCAATTTTAGGGATTAAGGGATTCTTCCTGAGATATGCAAAGAAGGCCAAGGGGACGGGTAAAGTGGCCGCCTCCCTTAAATGCTTCTAAAGCGGTTTTTACGGATGGCAAAAAACAGCAACCCAAAAAACTCAATTTTGGGTTGCCGGCACCTCTGATAGGGCCTATTTCACTTTTTGGAGCGGTTGTACCCATTCATAATTCTCACCCTTGACTCGAACCAGGTGAGCATCGGAAGCCATTTGTTCCGGCAGGGTCAGGCTGATTTTTTCGGCCGCCTCGGATTTAAAGGGTTGCTCGAGAAGCAGGGCTCCGTCGGCCCGGTACATGCTCATGACATAACTTCCCGCGCGGGGCAGGGTTATTTGCATGGATTTGTTGACTAGGGTGATATCCGCCCGTTCGGCGCTGATTTTGGCTCCGCTTATCCGGGTGGAGGCCTCGGAAACTACGCTTATCACCCAGTCCATCCCTGGATTGGAAGGAGCATTGCCCAAGGCGATTTTCCCACCGCCATTAACCTGGGTTACGGAACCGTTTTTGAGTGCGCCTCCATTGCGGGGGTCGTACCAGCGAACCAAAAAGGGACCACTGGTTCCTGTCAAGTCGAGGGTGGTGGTTCCGCCGTTTTTCAAATAAACAACATAAGATTCACCTTGTTTGTAAAAGGTATAGCTATTCGCTGAGGAGCTTTTGCTGTTGTCATTGACCATTTGATGAAAGGGGATTTTGTTGTTGTAGAAGAATTCCAGGGCGTAGCGGCAATAGTCCCACCATTTATCCCGGCTACGGAAGTCTTCGAGGGTCAGGTCGGAGTGTGCGTGTTTGTAGCCGAAATACCACTCATTGCCGGCGCCGCCATGCATAAAGGTACCCCAGAGCGCATTCTTACGGCCGTCTTCATGCGAATTTCCCGCATCGTCGTCGGGGCGAAGCGCGGCACTGGCGTCGCCCGGCTCATCAACGGCAACCACCCATTTCTTACCGGCTTTGGCGGACTCCCGCACCCACTTATTCACCGAAATGGGGACATCGTCAAATGAGCTGCTTTTAAGCTGCAGCGAGAGTCCGGTCAATTTGGATGCGTTTCCCAGGAGCGCGTTGTAGACTTTGTCGTGTTCGCTGGGGTAGGTGTGCAATACAACATTGTGGCGATACGGATCATTGTCATAGAAATATTGAGCCATGTCTTTTTGCTGCTGGGTGGACTGGGTGTTCTCTTCACCCAGATTCCAGTTCAAAGCGAGGTGGTGGGAATAGCGGGCGATTAACTCGCGATAATACATTTTGCGTTCGTTGCCCACATTGCCGCCATCAAGCGCAGCCCAAGGAGATTTTCCGTTTTGGTCATCATTTTCGGTTTCCTGGGTTTTGAAATGCAAATACATTCCCATTTTATTGCCATGTTCGAAAACAACTTCCCATTGGTCCAGTTTGGAACAGTCGAACCGGAACCGATCGGCATCTTTGCCGCCTTTGGTATACATAAAGACGTTTTCATCATCCCCGCCGATATTATAGGTCAGAAAGGAAAAAACATTCAGTCCCTCGGAGGCCAAATAATTCACGGCGCCGATAAGCCCTTTGCCCTTATCGCCCTTCCAGGTCGGGTCCCCGGCTTTCCAGTCCTTGACATGCGGCGCATATGCCTTTCTCCTACTGCCGACATTGGGGGTGTTATCGAAATCATTATAGGCCAACAAATTTTCGGGAGCATCGGCGCCCTGTTTGAGAAAATATTCCTTGGTTTCCGCAAATTGCAGGTAGTGTTCGCCCACATATTTCAAACGGCCTTTGCCCCGAAGATCACGGCCCGATTTATCGGTCGCGGCAATCGTGAAAGTGCCTGATTTACCGTCCATGAAACCGGCCGAGGCCCCCGCAGTAGCGTTGGCATTGACCGCAATGTTGGTTCCCGAACGGAAAGACGCAGTATAGGTCCAGGTTCCAATGGCATCGGGAGCGAAATGAACCTTCCACTTATTCCCGCCGGCGGCCGAGGAATTCCCCGCATCGCCATCGGCTGCATAATACCCTGGAACCAGGTAAGTGGCACTCCCATTGGTAAAGGTGACATTCAGCCGGTAATCCGCAAAAGGGTTGGGGGTCGCGG
Source organism: Fibrobacteria bacterium (assembly GCA_041746255.1). Lineage (GTDB taxonomy): Bacteria > Fibrobacterota > Fibrobacteria > UBA11236 > UBA11236 > JBGTHM01. The sequence continues at coordinate 102,166 of JBGTHM010000053.1, forward strand.
TTTCCGAGGTCTGAGGCCCCTCAAAAGTGAGGGTGACCTTATGCCATTTCTTCAACTCGCCGGAAATGACTGGATCTGCCTGACCATAGGCAAAACCGGTTAGTGCGGCGGATATAAGTAGCTGGAAAACAAGGGACGAAGTAAAGCGCATTGCTCCTCCAATATTAAAAATTGTTTCTACGACGCTATCTGATAGTGACCGTATCCCCAATGGTTTGATTGGGTTAATGTACCGCCGACAACGGGTTAAAGCCAGGGAAATTATGCCATGTATCGGGATAAGCCGGCAGAACGTCGCCACTTCAATCTCACAGGTGGGGTGATTAGACAACGATACGGCAACACTTACTTGTTTACCCCAAAAAGATCAAATACGGAAACCCTTTCGAGGCGGTAATTATACTCGGATTGGGAAACACACATGATAAAAAACACGTCGAAACAAAAATTCTGTTCCTAAATGGAAACAACCTCATATTATGGTTGATGAATGGAAAGATGGAATGCGCGATTGAGGCGCGGGCAGTAATTTGAAAGAGGTACAACCGGATCCGATATCCGCATGAGCCGGGTCCGTATTTCGTTTTATTGACAAGGGAATCCGTATGCAACCGACTTATCTAGCTGGAATGATTTTATTAGCGGTTTCATTTTCCGCGCATGCGCAACCCATGCAGCATTCGGGTTTACTGCATACCAAGGAACAATTGGCTGTTGTCAAAGACAGGATAAAAAAGGGTGAAGAGCCTTGGAAAACCGCATTTGAAAAGATGAAGAAAAGTCCGCAATCCTCCCTTTCCTACAATCCCAAGCCACGCGCAAACGTGGAATGCGGGGGTCACAACAACCCGAATCACGGTTGTGACGACATGACCCAGGACGCGCGGACGGCATACACCCATGCCCTGCATTGGATGCTCACCGACAATCAAGCCCATGCCGATAAAGCCATACAAATTTTGAACGCTTGGGCAAATGTCCACAAAATGAACACGAATAGCAACGCACCCCTGGTGGTTGGTTGGGCGGGTCCTCCCTTTATTTATGCCGCAGAGCTGCTCCGCTATTCGAACTCGGGATGGAAGCAGGACGACATCAAAAAATTTGAAAATTATATCCGTTCCGTGTACATCCCGGTTACCGATAACCGAACGCCTCCCGCACCGAACTGGATGTTTTCCATCTTGGAAGTACGCATGGCGGTAGCGGTTTTTACCGACGATAGAAAGCTTTGGGACGAGTCGCTGGAGACTTGGCGCTATCGGATTAAAACCTCGATTTACCAGAAAGTAGATGGTCCTGAACCCATTCGCTTCGGAGAAAAATCGGATGCCTTTATGGACAAATGGTGGTGGGGCGCATTTAAACATAAAGTTTGGTATGAAGGTATGGCGCAGGAAACCTGTCGCGATATGCCGCATAATCAACTGGGCCTCTACGGCATGACGGCTACCGCGGAAATAGCGTGGCACCAAGGGGTGAAGCTATACGAAGAGGAGAAAAAGCGACTGGCTGATTTCATGGAATTCCATGCGAAAATTCTCATGGGAGACGCTCGACCGGCAGGTCTTTGCCCGGTTCCTAAGGCCACCAGTATTCAGAACACCTGGGAAATCGGCTACAACCATTTGGTGAATGTTCTGGGAATGAACTTACCCAATTCGCTTCGCGTCATAAAAAAGATTCGTCCGACCAATTCCGAAAGGCATATGTGGAAGTGGGAATCGCTCACGCATGCGGAAGTCGGCAAATACGCGGCATCCCTCCCCAACGCAATTCCACGAAATGCCTACACGCAAGGATCGTCATTGGTTGATTGGAAAAATTCCAGGATAGACCTTTACGATCTTTCCGGAACAGTTCGGCACTCGTTTCAGGTGATGACGCCAACCGCTGTTAACAGCCGGATAGAGCTTCCGCTCGGCCTGTATTTGGCACGCATCCGGGCCGGTGATAAGACTATGACCAAGCTGGTTACACTGACGAGCAACAATCAAAAGGAGCTTGAATCAGCATTGTTTGGTGCTGAGTAGGCGACCAAGCGGAATCGCTACCTTCTTCTCGGGTTCTCATTGCGGAAAGAGTACGCTTCCAAACCGGCCGCACCGTCCAGGTTGATTAAAGGGCCACCTCCACCAGTTCGTTTTTCACATCGATTCCCGACCTGAGTATGCCGTAAGTAGAATTTATTCCAATTGGATTTTCAGGCTGTTGCCGTCGGAATTTTCCAGGATATAATGCCCTGGTCCGCGACCGCGAAAATCCACGTCTAGACTCCTATCGGAAATGAATTCCCGGCCCTGGAAATCGCGAAGTTTCCAGTCGACGAGGCGATCGAGTCGGTAAAATCCCGGGTGGATAGGGTAGACTTTCTCCCGCTGATGGAAGGCTGAGAGTCTCGGCGAGGGGAGAACTGAAACTGCGCCGTCTGGACCCAGTGTAAAGGGGATACCGTCGCTTATCAGGGTTTCCGGCTTGGAAGTCCACCTTCCCATGTTCCTTGGGCCCGTGGTTGTCTTCATTTCCTTTATCAAGGGAAGCTGCATTTTCAGTCTATCCGCAAAATGCCGGTAGGCCGTATCCCAGGAATCCTTTCCACAAGGCATTTTCCGGGTGCCGGTACCCACGGGACTGCCGCTCCCCGTGCAGGAGACTTGGCCATCGCATACCGTGGCAGGAACTGCTTCGATTCCCATAGTCCACTTGGCATGGGTATTCATGAAGGCGGTCAAGCGCTCCTTTTCTTCCGCGAAAAGATCCACTTTTTGCGTCCATGCCATTTGGGCCGCGCCGATGACGGAATTGAAACCCAATTTAGAATGCCCATAGTCGCGGCAGGTTTCCATGCATTGTCCTTCGACAAAGGTTTTGCTGTTCCATATGGAGATAGGCCTGCGGATTGTCTTAGGGGTGCCATCGGAATTCAGGTAGAAATAGGTTGGAATATACATGCGCCAATTGTCAATCGCCTTTTCGAATTGCGCGCGGTCATCCAAAAAAATGGCGATGGCTGTTTGCGCCTCTATTTGCGTCATCAGAGCATTGTTATACATCTGCCCGTCGCTTGCGTGATGCAGGAGTTTTTTGGCCATCAGCTTGAATTGATCCACGTCCTTATCCGCCCAGCCTGCATCCGTATGCCGGATGATTTCAGCGGCGTTCGCATAGAAAACCGCTGCCCACGAGGCCAATAGCTTATCATTGAAATCCGAGTTTTTCTCGTACTTATAAGACCATGCATTCAATATTTGAATGGCTTTATCGGCATGGGCTGGATTTTTGGTAACCACCCATTGCATCGATTGAGCATAAGCCGCCATTCCGTCATCGACCATTTGTTCGCACCCGATATTGGGATCGTTGTGGCGGCCGCATATTACCTCCACGTAAGCCTTATGGGCATAGTCCATACCTCCCCAACGCCCCTTCTGTAGCTGTTCGAAAGCTGCCGTCCAGGGTTCTTGTCGGGCGTTTACTTTCTGAGCGATAAAATTCAATTCCGCCAGGGAGTTGAAACCGCCGGGGTGGATCAGATCCTGGGTAAGCGCCGGGGAGCAGGCGAACGAAAGGCAGATCAGAAAAATTATCGGCTTGGCCATCTGGCGTTTTCCTTCATCTTAGCGAACCCTAAAATACGGTTATATCCGGAAACGGTGCCAATAGCAGGGAAAGGTTGAGAACGATTCTGTGCCGGCTTAATCTTCCGGATGAGTGAAATCATAGAATGACCCAGGCGGCTTCCAGAGTTTTCCATCGGCACCGAAAAATCGTTCCTTACCATTTTTATTTTCACGGAAAAGCGTTCTCATTGGGATGATTTCACTATTTCGCGAGTAGTTGCGAAGTCGCGATTCACTTTGGACACCCAATATTGATAGCGGAAAGACACTACTGGACGGTTTGGCTGATTCCAGGTCCGAAGCGATGCGCAGATCGCCCACATAATGAGTAATCGTAGTGCCGACGACACTCCCATTATAGATTCCCCACTTCGGTGCGGTTTCATCGCCATCCATGGTCTTGTGATAAACCCGAGTGCCTCCCGTGAGTAACTCCTGCTTTTCCTCATTGAAATAGACCTCAAGATATCCCTCCTTGCTGTTGCGGGATAATTTGATTGCCAATACCATACTGAACCAGGTATTGGCTTTGACGGATTTTTTCCAAATAGTTTTGATTTTTCCATTTTGGTTCTGCATCCAATTGGCATCGTAAGTTCGGATTTCCAGTACCCGCCCGTTGTATTCCATAACGAAGGGGTAGTTTTGCGTTGAATTCGGATAGGATTTCCATTGAAAAACCGTGGCATTGCCCCGGAAATTTTCTGGAATGTCAATTCGGCTTCGCCATCCTATGTAATAGGTTTCACCGACAACCTGTTTGAATCCTTCCGCACCTCGAATTTCCGCCCGCTTGTCCGGCGCGGGTTTATGGACTCTCCAGACATTGCCATATGTGGCATCCTTGTAGGGAGTGATTGTCCCCGTTGGAGTTCCCCCGTAACTGTCACTGCTGGTTTCTCGCTGGAAATTCAAGTTGTTGAAAACTTCCTTTCCCTTATCCGGATCCCCGTACCAGATCAACCCACCGAAACCCGGTGCGAATGCCATGGCGGTAATAATCATCAAGGTGTGCAAATACAGTATATCCTCGCCTTCTTCGGCGATTGGATTTACCCCAATCCCAGGACAGAAAACCATCCGACCCAGTCCAGTAATTTATGCCGGCAACTGAAAATGGCCCGGTAATTCCCAAAAAAGAATGAACACTTTAAGAGTTTTTTGGGTTTTTTAGGGCGACGCCGGGTGGAGGGAGCAGGGGCAAATCGTTTCCAGCAGTAGAAAACCGAACCGGCCAAAGCACAATGTTCGCTGGAAGTTCCTTTTCAGAAAGTCCTTTTACAAGTTCTGCGGCTCCCAAACTCAGATAGGAAAAACAGAGTTAGGCCTATCAGAATGACGAAATCTGCGACGTTAAAGATGCCAGTCCGCAACCAGCCGATACCGAGGTTCATAAAATGGACGACGCTTCCGTGAACAACGCGGTCAATCCAATTGGACAGTCCCCCAGCGATTAAAAGTGTCAGCCCAGTCATTTGAAGGAAGGTGCCTTTAAACCGAAGTAAGTAAATCACTAAAATGAGCAAAACACCCCAGCGGTGAAAATCGCTATTTCGTCAATTTTGACTTCTTGTTTTGACTTTGCATCCAAAGGGAGTCTATCTGGCGTTTGGTCGGGTTAATAATGTTTTCGCTGCACAGCGAGGTGGAGTAAAACGATTCACATTTGTTTTGCTCAAGAGTAGCGAAAATCATTACCGTGTCCGAAAAATCGAATTCGAATCCACACGCAGCCGATTCAAGGGCGGTTCGGACCCGCATCCACTTTGCCTCTGCTTTCTTTCCGCCCTTCCACATATGATTGACGGAAAATTCCATTTCCTTCTCATGGTTCAATGAGTCGACCTTTTCGGAAACCAAATGGCCTACGAAAACCAAATCGCTAAGGTTTCTGCGTTCAATCAAATTGCCTTGCGTTGCGCAGCTGCAAGCTTGGGATATTGCTGGAATAAAGAAAATAAACAAGAGCGCAACCCGTAAAATCGAGGTGACGCTATTTTTGGATTTTCCCGGTGATCGTTGCATATCGCTCCTTTTACTGACTATTGGTATTACTATACGATTTTATCAATGGTATACAGTTATGGGTATATCATGAGCCCGAATCTCTCCTGTTATCACGATTTCCTGCGTAATTCGTAGTGCAACTCGACCATTCCGATTCCCATTTTCCGAACGGATTGCAGTTGAAGTTCGGGACTTAACACCCTGCGCGGAAAAAGCGGCTTCCCCTTCCCTAAGGTCACGGAACCGATTTGGAGGATGAATTCGTCTAAGAGCCCCGCATCATAAAACTGGCCGGCAAGGTCCCCGCCCCCCACTATCCAGATATTTTTATCGCCGGCAGCCGACCGCATTTCGGAATGAATCCGGCTCACTTCTCCCTGGGCGAATCGAATGTCAGCGCCTTCAATCAAAGGAAGGGTGCGATGGGTGAAAACCCAGACCGGCTGGGTATAAGGCCAGGCCGAACCAACCTCGGCGGCGACTTTGTCCGCGTTGCGAAGTATCCACTCATAAGTTGCCGAACCCATTGCCAATGCGCCTACTTTGGTAATGAACTCCGGGTAACTCGAGTCGTTCGGGTCGCCCAATGGAAAAAGCCAATCCAAAGAGTCGTCCTCAGTGGCGATAAATCCATCCAGGCTTGTTGCGGTGAAATATTGGGTTTTCATTTAATCCTCCTTGTCCGTAACCGGCTTAACTACGCAGTCCACCAACCGCGAGGCCGCAGATTCCCTCAGGTTTTTCGCGGCTCCCGAAGCTTTTGCGAGACTATCCGCGGTATTGAAAAACCCGGCGAAGGCCGGTTCGCCGCCGCATGTTTCGGAAATCTCAATGGTAGTGTGGGCTTGCAACCTCTGGGCCCATTGCTCGCGGACGCTTTTCCAAAATTTCCCCGTACCCTTCCAGTAGGCATCGCCCGCGGAAAAGTCGAAATCGCGGATGCGGTCGTAGCGGTTAACACCGTATTCGCGTGCGCGAAAGGGCAGCGTCGAATCAGGTTGCCCCCGGCTGTCCAGCACCATTTTCATATTATCCTGCTCATGCACCCAACCTCCCGCTTGCACCGTATGCCGGTTCACTCCGGTTAACACTTGATAATCGTCGCGCGCGCTTTCTTCGCGGCGGGGTAGGGGACGCCAAGCCGAGTTACCGGTCCAGGCAGAGAAGGCGGAGTTGTGGTTCCAGGTACCTAGCGAGGCATATCGGGGCGTATCGTCCACGTGGAAAACCGTTTGCGACCAGGCAGCCCGCCTTTCCTCTTCTTGCGTGGATCGCGTGCTCCATCGGCGCTGGCCGTGGAATTCCGTGAGGGTAACCGGCTGGTAACGCCAGTCCTGGCGCCAATGTTTCATTACCATGGGGCCATTCTCCCGGCCCTTTTCGTCAACGAAAAACATCACCATAATATGTTGCAGGCTGATGAAGTCGGCCGAATCTTCTACCACGTATATCCGTTCCGTGCCCCACGAACGATAGGGAACGGAAGGTTGCCGCGGAATCGCTTCCATGGAGGGGGCGAAAACCAAGGTTTCCAGGAAATCGAAGGACGTGCGATAATCTCCGGCCATGGCCAAAATGGCGGCTCGGTCGCGCTCTTTAGTGGTAAGTCCGGGTCGGCGCAGCAGCATCCAAGCGCTGTCGGGGGATTCCACCAATTGCACAGGAGTACCTTGGGTGATACCTCCGCGGAGTTGCAGGTCGGGAACTTCCCAAAAAGGCCAGGCGAAAACATACGACGTTTTTCCGGGACCCGGTTTTTCGGAGGCGGGAGGGTTTTTCGAAGCGGGTCCGGGTTGGGGCCCTTTCCCGGCACAACCCAGCAGAGCCAGTAAAATAATCGACCCTAAAAATGCGCTGAATTTCTCCCGTGAATTTGGTTGGAATCGGCTTGAATTCAAAATTTCGTCCCCCTGTTTTATTTAATATACAGTTGTGGTGACAAGTGCGGAGGTGTCGCGGCGGTTTTGCCTATTGGATACATGGGGTGGGTGTTGACTGTGGTGCAATTTTCATCTATTTATCATTAATGATAAAAAATTACCAGCCTAAGCATTCCGCGCAACGGTTATTTGGAAAGGGCGCCTTGGCATTGGCCCTGATTCTCGTTCTGGTCAAGGAGGCCGCTACGGATTATTTCGTATACGTGTCCATGCAAGGCAGCAATTTCATCGGCGTATACAAAATGGACCCCGAGTCGGGCTTGCTTGAAGCGCAAGCGCCGGTAGCCGTAACCGGCGCGCCGGCATCGCTGGCTTTGTCTCCGGACAAAAAATTCGTGTATGCGGCCCAGCGCAATGCCCAGACCTTTTCCGCCTTTGCGGTTAACCGAAGCACCGGCGCGCTGACTTCGCTCAATACCGTTCCGGCTGGCTTCAATCCGGTTTATATCGCGACGGACCGTACCGGAAAATATCTGTTGGCTGCTTCGTATAATGGCAATCGTATGGCCGTTCATCCTCTGGGGACCGACGGTAGGGTGCTGGCTACTGCGACGGATAGCCGCGCGACCGGAGAAAAGCCCCATGGCATTCTAATCGATGCCACCAATCGTTTCCTTTATGTTCCGGTATTGGGTCCGGGAACCATTCTTCAATTCGCCTTCGACGAGAAAACCGGGAAATTGCAACCGCTGAACCCGCCGGAAGTCACCACGGAAAAGGGAGCCGGGCCGCGCCATATGATTTTTCATGGCAGCCTGAATATCGCCTATGTCGCCAATGAATTGAACAGCAGCGTAACCGCTTATGCTTTCGATCCCAATACCGGGACTTTGACGTCTCTGCAAACTTTGTCGACGTTGCCCGCCGGTTTTACTTCTCATAATACTGTTGCCGATATCCATATTACACCCGATAATCGCTTCCTCTACGTTTCCAATAGGGGCCATGAAAGCCTGGCCGGCTACAAGCTTGATCCGGTTACCGGACAAATGACCGCCCTTGGGCAATTCGCCACTACGAGAAGCCCGCGGGCTTTTGGAATCGACCCAACGGGTAAATTCCTGTTCTCAGCAGGATTTCAATCGGACAGTTTGGCGACGTATCGCATCAACCAAACCTCCGGTCATCTGGAACCCCTGAAGACCTATGCCACCGGTAAGACCCCTTCGTGGGTGATGGCGGTTTATTTGGGAGAAGGATCCGTCTCCGTCATGCGCCCGGGTCACCTGGAAAGTTCCCGACAAGGCATACCGGGTTGGATATCCCCACTGAGCGGAAGCCGTTTTTACGATATCCTGGGTCGGCTAAAAAGCGAATAAAGTTGCTTATTCAGGGCACCAAAATCAGGGCACCAAAAATTTGCTGGTTACTTTGTGATCAACGTTTTTGAGCTGGAGAAAATAGAGACCGCTGGGAAAATCAAAGGCGAAATTCCCGGTATGTGAAATTCCCTGCTCCCGCAACAAATTCCCCGTAATATCATAGATGAGCACGTCAACCTCGCCCGGAAAAGGCTTATGCAATTGAATTCCCGTAGGCCGAATGGTCACTTCGATGCTGTTCAATAAACCCCGAGCGCTTTGTGAAAAATCGCTACCCTGTTTTGAATTAATGTTTACCGGTAAATCATAAAGCGCCCTCGGCTTTTTGTTTTCGTGAATGTACTGGAATTCTTTGCGCATGTCGTTGACATGGCCTATGTAAACGTAGACGTCATATTCAATGGTAAATCCCTTGGGAATCCTGAATTTGCGAATATTGGCAAAATAAGAGGTGGCGCCCGCATCGGGGCCGGTTTCAGTAGGGCCGCGGGCCTTGGGGAAACGATAATAAGTGATGAGGCTGGTTCCAGGCGTATAGACCCCAATACCCCAGCCGTTGTCATCCAAATATGCGGCCCAGTTCTCGGTAATATTATCGTTTTTATTGCCCCAGTCGGGCACCTTGCTGGTGAGTGCTTTCCCTGTCCAGGGGGATGACCCGTTGTAATAAACCAGATTAGGCAAGGCGTAATCCACGAACACCGCCGGCATTTCCTGCCCCCTGACATCTTTGTTATCCCTGTCGTTATTGGTGAATTGATAATGGATATGGGCGATATCTCCGGCCAGGCGAACCCGTTCGATCATGGGTGTATTCAAAACGTTGCAGCCGCCCCAATTTCGGGGTATTGATTTAGCGTAAAATTCCGTACCTGAATTTTTGAACTCTTCCACGGATGCGGGAGTACCCGACCAGCAACCGCCTTGAACAGGGTTCCACACCCAGTCTCTCGTATTCCACTTTGATCCGTCCACATTTCCATAGAAGGACTGCTGAATCAATCTGCCCCTGTCCCGGTAATTCAATAGGTTGCGTTCCTTATCGACTCGGGAGAAATAAGCGATACCGGCACCTGATTCCATCAGGAATCCCATGCGGATTTTACCGTTTTCGATATACTCCCACTCTTGCGCGAATATTCCGCCAACCAACAGAAAAATCAAACAGAAGAACCCAAGCATATTTTTCCTTGGTTTTGATGATTCTCTACATCGATTAATATACCGCGATAAAAATTTTTACGAGGGACTATTGACGATTCTTACGTTCTCTCCAGGGAACGCTACCTGGAATCGTAGGCACAATAAAAACCGGTAAAATTGCGGGATTTTTGCCATATTCCGGTCAGGTAATGAATGTATTTCCAAGGACTTCGCGGTAATATATGGAATACCCGAAAGTGCCCAGAAAAATTGGGGCAGGCTTTGTCATGGAGCGTGTATGAAAAGATCGGATGAGATAATAGGGATCCCAACTTCGTCGAACACGGGTCGCATCCTGGTGGGTATTTCCTTGATTTTCAATGTCACCTGGGCTCAAGTAAAATTATCCGAAATCACAGAAGTTCCCAGTAATGCAATTGGTCGGTATCAGAATGATTTACCGCCCAAGGTGTTAATGGGACTCGCCCATATTCCTACCCTGTCGGATGTGGATCCCAAAGATTGGACCTATGTGCGGGATAATCTCGACGGCGTTTGGATGAACCTTTCCCTGACCGGAGTCGGTGATTCCAAAAAAATCATAAGCACGCTGAAAACAAGGGATTTTTATTTTATCGCGCCCATATCCGATGTCAAATATGACAGCCTGGGAAAATTGCAGAGTATCAGTGTAGGCACTGGAATGTACGACAACTTCAAAGACATCGTTAAAACACCCAGGCTCGTCATCGTGAACGATTATGTCTCCAAACTGGGAAGCGATCCGCTTAGATATTATGGAGAAGGGTATCTCGATGCGACCAGGAAAACCATACTCAAAGACCTCGGCAAAGACCCCTTTGAACATCGGTATTATTTAACCGTCAGAGCGGGTCATTTCAGCAGTTCTGTTTACGACAAAACCTATGACCCCCAAAAGACGGGACCCTTAAAAGGGCGGGCGTTCAGCACCATGCAAGAGGCTTCCGCAGGCGGAGGATTCGCCTATGAAAGATCGGCTTTGGAAATCTTGAGTCCCAATAATCGGGATACTTATCTCCAAGCCTTTAATCGATCCAGGGAGCTGGGAGCCGAATTATTATGGCTGTGTCCGCGCGGTCAAGAAGGGGAGGCCAAGGAGGCCACGGACGCTCTGGTAAAGGCCTATAAGTGGTTCGCGGAAAATCGGGTATTTCCCGATAAAATCGTCATTATCAATTATTCGAGAACCGCCAAGGAGGGAGAGATTCCATATTTGTCGATGACTCCCATGATTAACCCGAAAAATCCGGATCTCCCGGCGGAGGGTAGTTTTACCGGGTCGATGTATTGGGCCATTAAGCAAAGGGAAAAGGCGCTTGCGGGTGGAGCTTCTATTCAACATTTACGGAAACAAATATTTTCCGGTAAAGCAGCAATATTCTTGCGTTCCGAACTGAATAGTATCATGAATAGGCAAACTTCCAATAACTTTCCCTCGAAGCTGTATTCAATTGATGGGGCGCGTTTTCAATCGGGTCAGAGTGGCTTGAACTCAACGGGAAGAATAAATTCCGGAATTTACGTAACCCCCGGAAATTAGCACGACATATGACGGGTGGGTAGACTTTATTCCGCCATTTTCAATTCCGAGTAGCTATTCCAAATTATTTTACTTGCTGACCGAAAAAGTATAACGATTAAAATCACTGCGATGATCAGATCGGGCCATTGGGATTTTGAAATCCATATTCCCAACGCAGCGAAGAGCACAGCCAGATTTTCAATGACATCGTTTCTGGAGCACTCCCAAACCGAAGCCATGTTGATATCCTCTTTGCGGTGCTTCCATAACAAAGCCAAACATATAGCGTTGGCAAGCAAACTGAAAACCGTCATGATTCCCATAACTTCAAAAATCGGAACTTCAGGATTAAGTAACTTGTACACGACGTGTCCTGAAACCAGGATGGCTGCGAACAGAATCAGGAGACCTTTAACCAGCGCGACTTTGGCTTTGTAAAGAGCCCCTCGGGAAACGGCATACAGGCTCAAGCCATACGTGATGGCGTCTCCGAGATTGTCAATGGTTCCTGAGAAAAGGGCGGAGGAGTTCGCGAAAAACGCGGCGATGAGAACGGCCAGAAACATCACCACGTTGATGAGCAGAACTTGAACCAAAGTTTTCCTTTGGCCTCGATTCAAGTCATCGGATTCTATTTCGCAGCAATCGGCCATGCAAACTTTCGGGAAAGCGGTCGTGTTTAAACGTACTGCTATTTACATCGAGCTGAAGGTGCGGCTCGCAAAAAATCCCAGCATCAAAGGTGAAGAAAGGGTACCGGGCGGCTCGTCCCCGGTTATGATATGGCGGTAGACAGGAGTTCGCGCCGCCATGCCAACGGTTGCAGACCCCAAGGGTTGTACCAGTGAAAATGTCAGTAGAGCTTCCGACCGTCCCAGGCTCCCATCTTGCTGGATCTGTCCATCCCAACTCTCGGGCCCTTCGTACAAGGCTTCCACGCCCAAGGCTCCGGTTAGTGAGCGCCACACGCGCCGCCCCATTTGCGCGCCTCCCGTAACGCGCGCGCCTGCGCGGAACCCATGGCTATTTTCATACAGCGAGGCCTGTCCTTGCGCATGTGCCGATAGCAGCCAAAGTCCCACGGATTTGGAAAGGTCCAATGCGAGAATGGGATCCCATGTGCCGGATCCGAATTGGATATGCTGGTGGCGCTGGCCGAGGTCACCAAGGACAAAAGGGTTGGGTTCGGTCCGGGCGATTGGGATAGAAAGTCCGGCACGGACGGATATTAAAAGGCCGCGATGTTCCCCAGCCCATCGACCGAGCAACCAAGGGTCGCCGAAGCCTGCAAGGGTCTCGTCGCGGTGATGTATGCCGACATCAAGGGGCTGATAAGGTTGCCCATCGGGGGTGGCATATTCGACGGTTGTGTGAACTATTCGGAAGGGAACTTGCAACTCCACCCCCAGTTGGGTCGTGAGGCCAAGTTCTCCGATGGCGCGTAATTCACCCGGTAATATGTCTTGCTCATGCAGGTGGAGCGGCTGGACAGGGTTCTCGCTGCAATCGTTCAAGTCGGCGCAGCCGGCCTCATGGCTGATGCTGAGGTTTGTGATACCCAGTGAAGCGCTGGCGCGCAATTCGCCGGGGCGTAGTTGAACCGCCTCGATGCGTGTAACAGGCATGTTGGGGTTCCGGCAGCCCGCGCAGGCAAGGGCATCGATAGGCAGTAGTGCTAATCCCCCTAACAGTGCAAAGCTACTTGCCGTATATTTCATTGCTTGGTTGCGTCGGCTATGGCCTTATCCAACCTCTTGAGATCGAAGCCTGCAACCGTTGCCGCAAGTTTTCCCGACTTGTCATAAACAGCTAAATACGGAAGGCCCGAGACGTCTTTAAGGTATCGCTTGGCTATCGGTGTTTCCCAGGAAACGACATTCAGTTTTCTCACGGCTAGGTCGTTGCGGGTGCCGAGCAATGCAAAAATGTGGGCGTCGATTTTCCGGCAGGGCGCACACCAAACGGCGTAGAAATCGAAAATAGTGACCTTGCCCTTGACTGCATGTGCCTCCAAGGCAGGCACGTCCTCTCCTTCGTGCGAAATTTCCGCCAAATCCGCGCCTTCCGGAAGAGCCGGTAACGGAGCGAAGGTCAAGTCCGGATGGCATTTGAAGCATTGCGATTCGGGTACGCCATGGGGTCCGCACCAATCTTTTGCCTCCTTAAACTTGGCTTCCAGGTGGGGATTACAACGGGTACAAACCTCCTTGGGCACCTTGTGGGGACAGCGCTCATAATTTTCGGAGGAAGCAGCGCTAAGAGTGGTGATTTTGCCGTGGTTTTCGGTACCGGCATGAAGGAGCATTGCCGTTCCAAGCGAGAGAGCGGGGAACAGGAGATATGAAAAACAGCGTGATTGGAAACATTTTTGAAAAACCTGCATTCTTAAAGAATAGCAATTTGTTTTCTGCCAGGGTAATTCTCCGGATCCTGATTGTCGGCTCTCCCGGTTAGGTCTTACTCGAACAATTGAACATCCAGCGGATACCGAACTTGTCGGTAAGCGAACCGAAGTAGTCGCCCCAGAACATTTCCTGGAGCTGCATTTCGATTTCCCCACCTTCTGATAGTGCCTTGAATAGCCGATCCGTTTCGGTTCGCGTATCGGGTTCGAGGTTGATGTAAACGTTGTTTCCGGGTCTTACGCTGAACCCCATGGTTTCGGGAGCGTCGGTTCCCATGAGGAAATGCCCGCCGAGTATGGGAAGCGATACATGCATAACCAGGTTTTTATCCGCGTCTTCAAGGGCGGGCTGGTCGGGCTGGGGCGGTATATCGCCGAACCTGGAAATGGGAGCGGCGAACTCCGTACCGAAAACCTTTTTATAAAACGTAAACGCCTGTTCCGTCGAGCGGGGAAAGTTTAAGTAGGTGCTTACTCGGGCCATGATGGATAGATCCTTTACAGGGGTGTGATTGAAGTCAGAATATTGGGAATAAAGGGGCGCCTGTCAAGATCTGGCTCACTCTGCGAATCAGCGACGGCCTGGCAGTATTTTGGGAATTTTAGTCGGAGTTGCCCCGGGTTCAATCCCAATGGGAAAAAGCCGGGGATTTTTCGGAGTTTGGGCGATATCATAGTACATGCCCGTTTGCAACCTTACCCGGCCCGCAGCAATTTGGAAATGCCTGGTAGGCATGTGCCTGCTTTTTGCTGCCCAGCCGATGGCCCAGGTCAAGCCCAATATCCTTTTCATCCTGGCCGATGATCTGGGTTACAGTGATTTGAGTAGTTATGGAGGGGAAATTCCCACTCCGAATATCGACGCGCTGGCGGAGTCGGGAATCCGGTTTTCACGGTTCTATGTTTCGCCGATGTGCGTGACCACGCGGGCGGCGTTTCTCTCCGGCATGGAATATATGGCGGCGGGAGGCGGCAGTTTTCCTAAAGGCGTCAGCCTTGCCCATGTGCTCCGGCAGGCGGGATACCAAACCAGCATGGTCGGCAAAAATCACGGCATGAACAATTTCCGCATAGGCAATGCGCAAACCGATTACGGATTTG
This sequence comes from Fibrobacteria bacterium, assembly GCA_041746255.1. Classification (GTDB taxonomy): domain Bacteria; phylum Fibrobacterota; class Fibrobacteria; order UBA11236; family UBA11236; genus JBGTHM01. The sequence continues at coordinate 117,267 of JBGTHM010000053.1, forward strand.
ATCATTTCTACGGTTTCTCCGGCGGTCAGATAAATAGTTTCACGGGAGCAGGCAATGTGGAATGGCAATCGGACGGAAAGATATTCCCCCACACTCAATTGCCGGCAGACTTTTACGCCACCAAAAATTTCACGGATCACGCGATTAACTTCATGAAAAAATCCCTCGCGGCGGGTAAGCCTTTTTTCAGCTATGTGGCGTATAACGCGCCGCATTCCCCACTTGACGCACCGGAACGAAACGTCAGGAAGTTTTACGATCCGCAAAAAGGAGTGGATGTTTATGCGGAGGGATGGGAGAAGCTTCGGGAAAAGCGGTTGGCCAGGCAGAAAGCCATGGGCCTTTTTCCAGCCGGAGTGAAACTGCCTGAGACGGGGCCCGAAATTCCGGATTGGAATCTGTTGCCGCAAACTTCAAACCAACCCTGGGTGCTGCAAAAGGACTTTGAATCCCTGACGAGAAGCGCCTACGCAGGCATGGTGGACAACATGGATGAGAACGTGGGACGGCTCATCGCCTTTCTCCGGGATCCCAACAATGACGGCAATACGGATGACTCCCAACTGGAAAACACCCTGATTGTTTTCGCCTCCGATAATGGCGGATGTTACGCCGGCGTCTATACCGCACGCAATGCCTTGCCCTGGAAAAGCGGAGGATTCACCACGGATTATGGCTGGGGTTCTCTCAGCAATACCCCCTTCCGATACTACAAACACGCCAGCCACGAGGGCGGAATACGCGCGCCGCTCGTCATCCACTGGCCAAAGGGAATCACCGTCAATCGGGGCTCCATCCTGTCGCAAATGGTACGGGTATGGGATTTCTACCCGACCTTTCTGGGACTTGCCGGCGCCACCTATCCTAAAACCCACGGCGGCAAAAACGTGAAACCGCTCATGGGTAAGAGCCTACAGCCGCTTTTCACCAATGCGGGCTTCAAGACCGAAGAGTACTTTGTTTCGGTTTACAATCGCTCCCGGGGGATCATTAAAGACGGGTGGAAAATCGCCAATTACGGCGACGGTCCTTTCGAGCTTTTCAATCTCGAAAACGATCCCACCGAAACCAAGGATCTGGCCAAGGAGCATCCTGCAATTCTTGCCGATTACCGACGGATGTGGGAAAGCTACGCCGCCTTGCACGGCTTCACGAACAATCGGGTCTGGAACGCGCCCATGGGGGAGAAGAAACGCGGATGGGGATATGACATGATCCGGGATGGAATCAAGAATACCGTTCCCGAATATATGGCGGAGGGTGTGGCGGTGGGCGTGAAGCTGGCCTTTACCTTTATCGGTAAAATTGATTTCAGCAATACCGACGGCAAGGAAATCCGTTTGCAGAAGTATGGGGAACCGGGAATAATCTGGTCCGCGAGCCCCGATACGAAGAGTCCCTATCAGGGAAAGACCTCCATTGTCTTTGAGAATTTCCCGGCTCTGGATTCGAGCTCCCATTATTACATAACATGGGACGCGGGGTGGGTGAAGTACGAGGAAAACGGGGCTTTCCTGAATATCCTGCCGGTACGGGAAGACGCTTATGCCTTCCGGTTCAAAACCGCGGGAAGCAAACCATCCCTGAGAGTGCTGCCGGACGTTTTTCCGGGAGGCAATGCAGGGGTATTCTCCGTGTTACGCAGGGCGGACCGAGCTTTCGGAATCCAGTTCGACTTTCCCCGGGCTACCCAAGGCCAATATTCCGTTTACGCCCTCACGGGAAAATTGATCGGAACGGCCGGTATCAAAGGGAAAAACGGCGCCATCGCCTTCTCGGAATTACGCGGCGCCCAACATGGTCTGGCTCGAGGCGTTTACCTGGGAAGGTTTACCGGCCAGGATGGGCAGACACTTGAGCATAGCATCCCCATTTTTTAAGCGGCGAACTCCGTGCCGAAAGTGTTCGGGGAGGTATCACCGGAAAATCATCTAGTCCATCGCGAAGAATTTTTGTTTCCAGGTGGATTCGCCCGATTTCACTACCAGCACATTCAGCCCGGGCCGGATTTGTGTCTTGGGAAACTCCACGAACTGACGTCCACCGGCGCCCCGGCCATTCGGAATATTGAAGAGGAGCTTTCCCTGGAGGGAGTAGACCTGCAGGGAGTAGGCTACGTCTTGGCCCAATTCGAAGAAAACCCCCTGCGACGACAGTGAATGGATGCCAAAGCGCGCGGCGAGATCCTCTTCGATGCCCGCCACGTGCGCCTTCCCCGTCTGGAGAATATTGACATGGTCCATCAAGGGTAACTTGCCGGTTGACGACAATCGGATTTCATTTTTCCCTTTGGCCAGGGTAACGGTTTTCCTATCCCATCCCCAGGTGGAATTGCCGGACGTGGTCCAGAATTCGAGAGGGCCGGCGGCGGGCTTGCCATTGATGTCTACGTTTCCCTCCAACTCCCCGGAATTCAAAGCATAGCGGAATTCCAATAGGTACTCGCCATCATGGGGAGCTTCATAATTCCAGGTGAGGCTGCCGCCCGTGCCGGCGCCGAAATCTACGAATCCCGTTCCGGTAAAACCCTTGCCCGTGGATGCTTTGCTGCCCTTCACCAGAGTGGCCTCCTCCGCCTCCAAAATCATTCCGCCTTCGGTGGGTATGGCGGAGGCCAGGTTGGGGTTTCCCCCTACCTTATTGATGTCGCCCAAAACTTTTTGAAAGATGCCCTTCCAACTCATGGGGCCGCCGCGTCCCAGTATTTGATCGGTATACTGACTGGAGGCCACGGAAGCGTATTTGCGCCAATGTTCGGCCGCCAAGGTGGCATGGTTTACGGCAGCGGATTTATTGCCCGCCTTGTGGTCCTGGGCCGCGGAGATCTTTTCGGCGTAATAATTCCCCAGATGCGCCAAGGCCTCCAAGTCACCCAGAGTTTTGCGCAGTTCCCTGCCTCCGGCGCCGCGCAACAAAGGAACCGTGGTGAAAACCGTATTCGCATAGCCCTTCAATTCGGCCGCGACCTTGTCCCCGCCGTTATTGCCCCATAGGGCCTCAAGGACGTCGTGATATCCCGATTGGCTGCTGCTGTATTCGGGTGACCATTGGAAATCCCACTGATGCCAATGAAAGCGGTTTACTGCCGGGATTATCAGCGAAGCCGCGTTCCAGGCTTTCATCAAATTGTTGACATCCACACCGGGCATGCGTCGCTTGGCTTCTTTTTCGAATATACTTGCGGGCGTATTCGGGTTGTAGCCGAGACGGCCCCACAACTTGAAGTTATACCAATGCTTTTCCATTTCCAGTATGCGGGTGGGTTCGGGATCCTTGTCCGTGAATTCCCGGGTCCAGACGTAGCCATCGGATCCCATATGGAAGCCGACTCCGGCATTTGCGGGCGGCAGGGTTTCGATGAATTCCTTGATAAAACCATGGCTGCCGAAGCGGAAATTGAAAATATCGTCATTGCGCAGGTTCCACCAATACTTGCCGCCGGGAGGCAGGCTGCTTATATGCTCGTTTACCTTGTTTTTGACGTGCAGCTGCTTGTCGGACCAGGTATATAAATGGGCAAAAGCGTATTTATAGCTGTAATTGAAGGTGATTCCCGGGTCATCGATCAGGGGCTTGAATATCCTGTTGATGACATTGGCATCCGACCACCAGTTCCGATGCACGAATTCCAACCTTCTTTCCGGATTTTCCTTCCGATATTCCAGGAAGGCTTTCCCATAAGCTTCAAACAGCCATTGTTCCTTCTCCTCCACGCCGCCTTTGGAAAATCCCTCGCCGGCGGTGATGCCTATACCCGCCAGGTGTGGGTAGGTGGCCAACATGGCTTTGACGCTTTCACGGAAATATTCCTTTAGGTTCGCGTTGGATTGCCAATTGTTCTGATTGATGCCATGTTTGCCTTCCGCGCCGAATAAAAAAATGTTCCAGGTGTAGAAGTAGAAGGAGATGCCTCGGTCATGGCCGTATTGCATCACCTGTTGCCAGAACTTGATTTTTTCATCGATGGAAAGGGTTTTAATGGTTTTAAGATTCGCCAGGATTTCCGCATCCGCCTGATTGCCGCCGTCATTGCTGTAACTGGAATATTTTTTTTTGAAGTCGATACCGTCCGCCACCTTGACGTCCGCCAGGGCCACCTGGGGAAACTTTTCCACTTTGACTAAGGATGGGAAGGGATGGCAGTTCCATAAAGTATAAGCGTTGTACCGGTTACGGGCCATTCTGTCCAACTGCTCGGTCCAGAAATTCATGTCCCAAACTTCTTTGATGCTTTGCTGGGCGGCGGTGCCCCAATCGGCATAAGCGGGGTTGCGCGCATCGAGGGGAATGTTCATCTTGATTCCACGTTTTTCGAGGTAAGGATTATGGTCCCCCGGAACAATTGCGGCGAGGCCGCCATCAATAATGGACTCAGCAATATCAAAGCCGCCGTATAGGGTTCCGATCCTGTCTCTGCCGATGACCCAATAAATGGTTTTTCCGTTTTGAGTGGTTACGCGCAGGGAAAAACCTTCCGCCTTCAACGAGGCGGGTAGGTTACCACCATTGGCCTGGAGGGCAGTTTTGGCCTCACCATCGTTCCAGGTGGCCAATACCACCTGCGTGTTTGAGGCGGCTTGATTCAACCCGGTCAACGGCGCTTCCATGACATTATGGCCTGCGGAAACCAAAGCCTTTTTGATGTCATCCGCCGCAACTTTAATCGTGGGGTTGGCGGGGTCCTTAATAAGGGTAATTTCGGCTGCGGACGGATTCCCAAGTGCCGCTACCCAGACCAGCAAGACGAAAAATTTCACATGTAACCGGTTTTTCATAATTGTTCTTTCAATCCAGGCTGATGGCCAAAGCTGCTTAACAACTCTCTTATTTCGCCCTTTTTTACACATTAATTTATATCATCGACTTCCCTTATACCGCCGATTTTTACCCGATGGGGCAAAGACGGGAATCCCCGTACTCTGTGGGAGACTGTTTATTGCTTTATCTTCCTCATTTTTCACTATTCAACTTACTCACCTTCCGGTGTCTGTCAGGGTTATAGCCACAATAGGAGGATTCAATGCGGAATACATGGCGGGTCCATACAGTGGTAGCCATACCTTGTCCGGTGTGCGTTGCGTACTCATTGGAGTACGCCTCCTCGAAAATGGAACGGCCTTTCGGGTTCAATGCCTTAGGCAATACCTTATATTAACCAAGCTTGATATGGGGGCGGCAACGCGGTTAAGGAGCCTGACCCTTAATTTTCGTGAGGGCATAATGAAAAAAATAATCGTATTAGTCATGCTTGGGATATCCACCTGGCTGACGCCCGTCAACGCGCAACAACTCCTGTGGCAGAACGATGGGAAATTTAATTACCCTACCCACTTTTCAAAAACTCCCAACAGCCCCAATCAGAAACCGGAAATACATCCCGGCTACACGGGCTCGCTTGCTCACTCCGCCGACCAAAACTATAAAGTGGGCGGCTTGGCATGGTTGCCGAACGGAGATATGGTGTTATTGGAATGCGGTCAATTATATAAGGTTGACGGCCGGGTGCATATCATCAAAAACGCGGACGGTCCTGCCAATCAAGTAACCTCAAAAATCATTCTCGAAGGCTTCTGGGAACCCTTGGGCATTCAGGTCATAGACGGGATTATTTATGTGATGGATCAGCATGGCTTGTGGAAACTGGAGGAAACAGGTGGCGTTTATGCGAAAACAATGGTTATGAAACGCCCTATTCCCGAAAAGGGAATCAACCGATTATCACCCCAAGCTTTTACTTTTGAACATCATTGCAAAATCCGGTTCATGGTGACCGGCTAATCCGATTCAAAGTGACCGGCCGATCCGGTTCAAGATGACCGGTTCGGACGATTGACCCGAGGGTGAAAATCCGGTTCAAAGTGACCGGTTTTCGTCCTTCTCAATCCA
>JBGTHM010000054.1:0-22853 GCA_041746255.1 Fibrobacteria bacterium
TGCAAGGCGCCCGTTCCTTCGCTTTTGGAACCTTTGAAGCCGGTGATAAAATTTCCGAACCTCTGCAAAATGACGAGGCCTTATTCATTTTGGAAAAGCTGGAAACCATCGCGGAAGGCCGTAACTTTGAACGTGCGAAAGCGAAAATCAAGGGAGATTTGGTACAGCTGAGAAAACTTGAGTTGGCCCGCCAGGAATTGGAAAGTCATATGGCTTCCATTCAATCCGCAGGCGAATCTCTGCCGGCCGAAATTGGAAAAGCCGTGTTGGACAGTACCACTATGATTTCAGCAAAAAGTTGGGTACCCGGCTTCGGCTACGATCACCCTGCACTCCACAAAGCCATTAATTCGGAAGCCGGAAAATGGAGCCCGGTGTTGACCACAGACTTAGCCGCAGTGGCCGTTTTACCCTTGGAAAAAGGTTCCCTTCCCAGGGATGAAGCCCGGGTAAGGGCCCGTGAAGTCTTTCGGCCCGTTCCCGAAAACGCCTCTTATCTGGTATCCTCCCTCTATCAACGCTGGCTCGAAGAAATGAAAAGCGAAGCCAAAATTGAGAACCGATTGGACGATATCTACCGCAGTTAACCAAAATGCCGCTTGCCAGCGGCATTTTCTGGATATATGGGGTGGCTTGATGTCGCAAAGGCAACTTGTTAGTTTAAAAGAAATGCTGAAATATGTTCTCCTAGGTTTATTCTTTTTCTCCCTGGCTGGAATCGGCCAAATATTCAGCGACTCCTCCTCATCTTTGCCACTTCCCTCCCTCAAGGGAACCCAGTGGGCACAATTCAAAGACCTTTTTAATTAACCTCGAAATTATCACCCTAAACTTCTCTCTTCACAGCTATTTCAGTTGTTTGCGAAGTCTGGGTTAATCCTCCCCTTTTCCGGTAGTTTCAGTTTGGCCACTTGAAGCGCCGGCCTTTATAATCGATCAGGGAATTGATTTGATTCGAGGTTAAAATGGTGCAGCCAAAAGGCAGCATACTTATTGTGGATGACGAGCCATCAATATGCGCGGTGATATGCGATTACCTTCAGCTGCAGGGCTATGCCTGCGCCAGTGCCAATTCCGTGGACCCCGCCTTGGAATTCCTCCGCGAAAAATACGTCGATTGCATCCTATCCGACATTAAAATGCCCGGAAAATCAGGGTTGGATTTACTCCGGGAAGTTCGCACATATTGGCCCGAAATGGCCGTAATACTTTTCACCGGTCATGCGGAAGTGCACATGGCCGTTTCCTCCATGCAGGAGGGAGCCTATGACTTCATCCTCAAGCCCATTCAACTCAAGCAAGTGGCCCATAGCATCGCCAACGCCCTGGAGAAGAAGCGGCTTAAGAAGGAACTCAGAAATTACCATAAAAATCTCGAAAACCTGGTACAGGAACGCACTTCCCAAATTCAGGACGCTATGCACGACCTGGAGTCGAGCCATCTGGATACCATTAACCGCCTTTGCCATGCCGCCGAATACCGCGATGACGAAACGGGATACCATGTCTTACGTATCAGCAAATATTGCGAGATTCTCGCTCAACATCTGGGCTTAGCTAAAGAAGAAGTATGGCTACTCAGCAAGGCCAGTCCATTGCATGACATCGGAAAAATTGGAATCCCGGATTCGATATTATTAAAGCCGGGTAAATTGACGGCGGAAGAATTCGAAGTCATGAAAAAGCATACGCAAATTGGCGGTGAAATTCTGAAAAATGCTAATTCCAGAGTCTTGCAAGTCGCCGAAGAGGTAGCCATGACTCACCATGAAAGATGGGATGGAATGGGTTATCCAAATAGGCTGAAGGGGGAAGGCATTCCTCTGATGGGGCGGATAACCGCAGTTGCGGATGTATTTGACGCCTTGACCATGAAGCGATGCTATAAGCCGGCTTTTTCACTGGAGGCGTCGGTGGAAATAATCATGGAAGGGCGAGGGGGACATTTCGATCCCCGCATCGTGGATGTTTTCATGGAACATCTGGACGAATTTTCCACTATCCAGAAGGAATACACGGAGTAGCCGCAACCGGCCGGGTTTTCAGAACCTGAGTAATTTTCGGGTTGCCGTGAACCTTTTGCCGTTGTTTGCAACGGCTTCCACCGAAATTGTGTAAGCTCCCGGAGGTACCGGCATCCTGTCGCGACCCACACCGTTCCAGGAAATTTCCAGGATATTATTGCCCTTAACCCGAGCGTCCCATACTTCTTTTCCGCTGTAATTGAAAGCCCGCACATGGTATTGGGCACTCACGACGCTCCCCGGAAGCGCATAACGCAATTGCACAGACCGGGTGAAGGGATTCGGAAACCCCGTCAAGCTTAGGAAGCCGGACGGATGCAGTTTATTTACAACCGACTGCAAATAGGCCTCGTTCCCGGCCACCAGATAGTACTCTTTATCCTGGAAATCGGAGCCGCTAAGGCGAATCTCGGAGTCTTTACTGAGTGGGATTACCCTATTTTCAAGCGCTTCCACAAGGTATACCGGTATTTCAGGCCCAACCGCATCCTCGAGTCGGAAAGAAACGCCTTCTGTCTTATTCCAAAGGTGCGCTTCGAGTGGCCAGACCCCCTGGTGCTCGCCATCCGCGCGGATATGCCGGGATAATGCCTCCGCCGAAGCGCCCGGAACGCGGTTCTTAAGGAACAACCCGAAGTTTTGCCCGGGCACCAGAGGCGGGCTGATTAATCTACTCTCGTTTTTACCCGTTCCAATCTGCAGCTCCATTCCTGCCGAACTATTGAAAACTTTTATCCTCGCGCGCCAAGCATCATTGGCCGATTGTTTGGCTACTACGGTGACGCTACGCGCCGTATCGACTACAGGGAATTTGAGCGCTACTGCCGAAGATGGCTTGACGGTTATCCCCTCCCAGGGATTTACCACACTGGAAGCGGCCAGCGCTTCCCAGGCCGGTGTTGCGCTGTTATAACGGAAGGCGGGAATTTGCTCCGCGGTCAATCCGGAGGCGGTGAGAATATCCTGCCAAAGCATCGGGAAATTAAAGGGAAGCCCAATGTCGTTCCAGAGGTTGGCTCGTAAGTTAAGAGCATAGGTACCCGAGTCGAGTGAGACCCCTTCCTCGGGGGCAGGTCGGAAAGGTTGGTTGCCTCCCACCCAGATCGCTTTGCCTCCCGAGAATGGGAAATCAACTGTCGCGCCGCCTTTATAAAGGGTGTACCCTGCTTCTGCACTGCCTTGACCGTTGTAGCGCATGGCCTTGAAATTAGTCGCAATCCAATCTTTCCTACCCACCAGGCCGGCAAGGCTTGCGTAGCCCTTCTCCTCCCAAGGAAGGCTGATAAGATTCCACTTACCCGTATTCTCGAAAAACCGGGTTTCCGAAGTATGCAATTCTTTGAACGAGGTGCGAACAAAGGCACGTCCAAAGGAAATCGCTGAACCATCGAAAACAGCGATGACGACTTCGAGACTTCGCGACCGTTTGCGGGCAGTACCATCGGATGGATAGTTCTGACCGACTTCGATACTAACGGTGGTAGGCGCCAGGGAGCCGTCCGCCCCGATTGTCAGACCGCCATCACCCAGTGAAATAATTGAAGGGAAGTTGTTTTCGCTTATCGATCTCAACCGAAAGGGGTTTTTCATCCCCGGAGTGTTACCTTCACTCCCGGAATCCGCCCGAACCATCCGCTTAAAATACTCCATGAAACGGGAATTCTTCAGGGAATCCGGAAGGTTCGAAAACCCGGAGGTAAGCAACTGGGACTTGGCGAAATAAGTCGAGACGAACACCGAAGAATCCATATAGGCGCCCGCAGGGACTACAGCAGCAAGGACCAAGGGATTCGCCGTTTTGAAATTCGTACCGGAGAAGGTAATATCAAAGGGAGGAGGCGAAGTAGTACTTATTAGAAAGGGTACGGGTTCGGTAGGCGCCAGCGTGGATAAAGTCACCGATGACGACGGCAATTTCCCGAAAACATAAGTGAGCGCTCCTCCCTGATTTCCCTCGACCCGAATTTGGGTTTTACCGTTTTCGATACTGCTTTCCCATGAGGTCACCAAGGCCGGAAGCCCTCCCTGTTGACCTAAAAGGAATAAATCGAGCGAATTGCTTTTTATCCTGGCATCGATTTGCGTGGAATCGAGATCGATGATGGCCGTGAAGGTTTGCGAAGAACCTTGCTTACCCAGATTGTCTTCCTTGATATTGAGCGTGAAAGCCGGGATATCGCTGACTTGCATGCCGGAAGGCGCTACCGCCTGGGAAGAAGCGAACACGGGAACCTCCACCCGGCTGCCGCCGGCCGCGGCTTCGCGTAAAGTCACCACGGACGTCACCCAGGTGGAAAAACCGCCATTGGCTTGAAAAACTCCGTCGGTACTGGGGCAGCGCGTGTTGGAGATAGCGAAATCGCAGGGCTCCGTGCTTTTCAGGATACCGGATTCAAGGGACCGGGTAACGGTATGGCCTCGATTGGTTCCCTTGAAAAAAGCGGCCCGAAAAAAGTAAGTGGTTTTTTCTTTCAGACCTGTAGCCGTATCGATGATGGTTCCGGCAAGTAATTGGCGTGACGGGAAGGTCTTACGGCCCAAAACACCGGAACCCGCAGGATCGTTTACCTGGGTTTCCGCCCACCATACCTTGACGGAATCTGCGTCGAGCGTATCTACGTTGGTACTGGATACCTGGTAGGTTGCCCGGGTAAAGTCGTTTTCCACCATGGTGGCTTCGAATTTCAACCAGCTGACAACCGCATTCGGGTTCGGATTTTCAAATTCGAAGGCCCCGACTTCGGGATGATTGATTCGGAGCTTTCCGAATAAGTCTCGACTAGGCGGTCCGATGGAAGCGTCTCGGTCGCTACCTGCGAAAAGTGAGGTGCATTCGGTATTCGCATTGCAATCGAAGGGAGATCCGATCTGGGTGTGCCGGGTGCTGATAAGATCGAGAAAGTTACTGGCATGCATGTTGATTGGTGCAAGGGCAATGGTCTTGGCCAATTGCGTATCTTTTGTGATGAATCCATGATAGTTCACGTTATCGATGGTATAAACGTTCCGGCTCAGCTTGGGTTGCGTATTGGCTAATGTGATATCATACGGATTACTGATTCCGGAGAAAAAATTATTCGCAATAATTGCCGTTACATCGCCATTTTCCACCCTCATACCAGCCATGTTCGTCCCGGCCGGAAGCCCGGCATCGAGCATGAAGGTATTGTTCACGATGCGAATGAGTGGAGAGGGCGAGTTGGCGAACTGAACGCCCGCTCCAAAACCCCAGACGAAATTATTCTGGATAACAGCTTGTGCATTATTATTGAGAGTAATAGCTGGGGTCGCCACGGAGACATTCGCAGCCGAGGGACGAAAAATATTGGCGTCTAGCACCACAGTATTATTGGAAACTCGAATCGCTGGAGCGGTACTGCCGCTTCCCATTTCCACCACTAATCCGCGTACGGTCACATTGGGCCGATTAATAATGAGCGCGGGGGTCGAACCGGAACCTCTGATTACGGGGCGGGGAGCCAGGTACCTTCCTCCGCCGGCGGTATCGGCCATGATCAGCATGGGGGAGGTTCCCACGTTCGCGATGGTATAGCTTCCAGCGACATCGGCAAGGGCGCCGGTAAAACCGCCCTTCATAATGATGGTGCCTCCGGCCGGACGACTCCGGACCAACGTAACAGCCGTATCCAAACTGCAAAACGGTTGATTCTGCATTCCGTTCTGAGTGGGGCAGGCTGTGCTACGGATTTCCACGTAAAGCGTGGTATCACCAACTTGACCGAAAGCTTGTAACGCAAGGAAAAGCCCGGAGGCAAACAGGAGTTTTTGCATAGAATGCTTTCCCACCGCCGGCGCGGATTACAACTCCGCCGGCTGATTCGATGTCCCTAATCCTAAAAATCTGCTCAAAAAACGAGAAACCTGGTAAAGTCTACACTGGCCAAAGATAACAAATAATGTAAATTTATGCCCGTGGTGTGTTCGTCTAGTGGTTAGGACGCTGCCCTCTCACGGCGGAAGCAGGGGTTCAACTCCCCTACGCACTACCAACTCCCCCACCGCACTATTCTACTCTCCCAATTGCCGCAATGGCGATAATTCTCTGCAAGGAATTACCATTAACGCTTGCGATACGGTGTACCATATCCTATTTTGAGCCGAAAAAGCCACTCGTCTATTCCGAAGGTAATCCATGGACAGCAGTCTCCTTGTTATGATTCTTGCCGGCGGCCAAGGGTCCCGCTTGCAACCCTTGACCAACGATCGGGCCAAACCGGCCGTTCATTTCGGGGGAAAATACCGCGTCATCGATTTTGTCCTTAATAATTTCGTGAATTCCGGGTTTTTCCAAATCAAAATTCTAACCCAATTCAAATCCGATTCGTTGAATCGCCATGTCTCCACGGCCTGGGCACTCAATCGCAACTTGAACCAGTACGTGGATTTGGTGCCCGCGCAAATGCGCATGGGAAACACGTGGTACCTGGGCACGGCAGACGCTATCTACCAGAATGTGAACCTCATCCGCGACGAAAATCCGGATCATGTCGCGGTATTCGGCGGCGATCACATTTATAAGATGAACGTCAATCAGATGTTCCAATATCACCTTCGCAAAAAAGCCATGGCGACCGTTTCCGCCATTCCAGTTCCACTTCACGAGGCCACTGCCTTCGGCGTGGTAGAAGTTGACGAGGAAGGGCGCATGATCGGATTCGAAGAAAAGCCCGCCCGGCCCAAACATATGCCGGGTCGACCCGAATGGGCGCTGGCCTCCATGGGCAATTATTTCTTCGATGCGGACTTTTTGGTCAAGGAACTGTTAAGCGACAGTAAAATCGCCAATTCAAATCACGATTTCGGCCGCGATATCCTTCCGAGCATTTACCCTCACCACCCCGTATACGTCTACGACTTTGGAAGAAACCGCATCAAAGGCGAGCCTGAGATCAGCCAATCCTATTGGCGCGACATCGGAACGTTGGATGCCCTCTTCGAAGCCAATATGGATGCCTGTGCGGTTTCTCCGCCATTCAGCCTCTACAACCGGAACTGGCCGCTGCGTACCGTCAATTGGAATCTCCCCCCGGCGAAATTCGTCTTCGGCATGGAAGACCCCCAGCAGCGTCTCGGCCAAGCACTGGACTCCGTCATCAGTGAGGGCTGCATCATTTCCGGTGGCCAAGTCATTCATTCGGTTCTCAGCCCGGGCTGCTTCATCCATTCGCATTCGCGAGTGGTGGACTCCATTCTCTTCCCCAATGTGGACGTGGGCAGGGGTGCGCTGGTGCAAAGGGCCATCGTGGAAAAAGACGTACGCATTCCCCCGGGCTACCAACTGGGCGTCAATCTCGATAAAGACCGGGAACGCTTCCACGTCACAGAAAGCGGCATCGTAGTCGTGCCCAAAGAAACCGTCATCGAATAAAGGAAATAGCTCTCCATGAACGAATCCATCTTCCGGGAATACGATATCCGTGGCTTGGTGCCCCAAGAGCTCGATACTGAAACCGTACGTAAAATAGCCAAGGGTTTCGGCACATTACTAGGCAGCAAAGGCCTCAAGCGCATTGCTGTGGGCGGCGACGTGCGTCTGCATACCAACGAAATCAAAGACGTTTTCATCGAAGCCATCAATCAAACCGGTATCGATGTTATCGACATTGGGCAGGTTACCACTCCGGTTTGCTATTTCAGCCCCTTTCATCTGGAAATAGACGGCTTCGTTATGATTACCGCAAGCCACAACCCCAAGGAGTACAACGGCTTCAAATTGGGTATGGGCAAGACTACGCTTTTCGGTAGTGAAATACAGGAAGTCCGCAGTATCGCCGCCGCAGGAAAATTCCTTTCCGGAGAAGGAAAACGGGAAACGCGGAACATAACACCCGCTTACATGGACTATTTGTCCGAACGTTTCAAAATGAAGAATCCCGTCAAAATGGTTTATGACCCCGCCAACGCCGTCGGGGCATTATTCGGGACGGAGCTTTTCCGGCGCGTGGGGGTCGATGTCATCGCCATCAACGACACCGTGGACGGCAATTTTCCCAGCCACCACCCCGACCCCACGGTAGCCGAAAACATGGTGCAGCTCGCCGCCAAAGTAAAGGAATCCGGCGCGCGCCTGGGAATCGGCCTCGACGGGGATGGCGACCGCATCGGCGTAATCGACGAAAACGGAAACCTGATACCGGGCGACTTGCTCACTTTGATTTTCGCCAAAGACATCCTAAAGGAGCAACCCGGGGCCAAAATCATTTTCGAAGTCAAATCGACGATGGCCATGGAAGAGGAAATCACCAAAGCGGGCGGCAAACCCATCATGTGGAAAGTGGGGCATTCGCTTCTCAAGAATAAAATGCTCGAGGAAAAGGCGCCCCTGGCCGGCGAATTGAGCGGGCATGTCTTTTTCGCCGATAAATATTTCGGTTACGACGATGCCATGTACGCCGGCCTCCGTCTGCTGGAAATCCTCGACCGTACCGGAAAGACTGTGAGTCAATTACTGGAAGGCGTGCCCGCCTACCCCGGCACCCCGGAGATACGCTGCGAAGCCGAGAACGACGTGGAAAAATTTCGCATCACGCGCCAAGCGGTCGAATACTTCAGTAAGAATTTCGAGGTAAACGACATCGACGGCGTTCGCATTCAATTCGGAGACGGCTGGGGATTAGTAAGGGCATCGAATACCCAACCCTCTTTAGTGACCCGCTTCGAAGCCAAAACCCCCGAGCGTCTCGAAGAAATCAAAAATCTGGTATTGGGTAAATTACAGGAATTCGGAAAGCTGGTGGTCGGCGCCAAGCATTGATCGGTTCAACGCTTGTAGTCGTTGCCGAACACCACTTCGGCTTGGTCTTTGCCGTTCAGTTCGCGCACGGAATCGAGCTTACGGCCCGAGTAGTTTTCCGCCATGCCCCGGTAGAAAATTTCCAGGTTGTTGAAAAATTCGCTTAGACTGGGGGAACGCAAAAGGTTAAGCCGCCCTAAAGTGGCCCCCGGCAAGCATTTCATCAGGCGAGCCGATGTTTGTTTCAGCTTGCCTAAAACCCGTCCTTCATATTCCGTTTCCTCGAACAGCAAATCGCGGTAGGCGTGGAAAAATTCGATTTGCTCATCCAAGCTGGGTTCGCGCGGTTCTTTGCCTTCATAGACATCGGCGATTTGTGCGAAAAGCCAGGGATTATGCATGGCACCCCGGCCTACGGCCACTCCGTCCACCTTATAGGTTTCCAGTTTGTGAAGTACGTCCGCCACGCTTAGGATATCGCCATTGCCGATAACCGGTATGGTCGCTCGCGCCTTCGCCTCGGCCATCACCTCCCAATTGGCCAAACCTTTGTATCCCTGCAAGCGCGTGCGGCCATGGATGACCAATGCATCCGCGCCTTCCCCTTCGATAATGCGTTGGGTTTCCGCAAGATTGATGCTGTCGTCGTCCCAACCGATGCGAACCTTCACCGTTACGGGAATGCCTACGGCCCCTTTAACCGCGCGCAGGATACGCGCCAAATTTTCGGTATCCCGCAACAGACCGGAGCCCCCGCCCTTTTTGACGACGCGGGGAACGGGACATCCGCAATTGATTTCCACGAAATCAGCGCCGCTTTCTTCCACCTTACGCGCGCCCCATGCCATCTTCTCCGGTTCTCCACCGAAAATCTGGACAGTGAAAGGCCGCTCCTCTTCGGTAAAGTCCATTTCCCGGCATGACTTGGGGTTCATATGCCTCAGCCCTTCGACCGAGACGAATTCGGAAACCAAAAGCCCGGTGCGGCCACCGGCCAGCCTGGAGATAAGCCGCCGAAACGCCCTGTCGGTTACTCCCGACATGGGCGCCAGATAAACATTGGGGTAGATAGTCCGCCCACCCACGTTGTAGCTACGCTGCACGGCTTTGGCGCGTGCAGGTAGATTTTCGGCGTCCAACGTTAGGACAGTCGGCTCACCGGTGAATCCGACGGGTAGAATCATCAGGCGTGTACGCTTTCCTTGCTTTCCCGGTACAAAGGAAAATGCTCGCACAAGCCTTTGACCTGGGCGCGAACCGATGCGAGGCGGTTCTCGTCTTCGGTATGTAATATGGCTTCGTCGATGTATCCCGCGATAAGGTCCATTTCGGCTTCCCCCATCCCCCGGGTCGTAACCGCGGCGGTACCCAGGCGCACGCCGGAGGGGTCCATGGCCTTGCGGGTGTCGAAGGGTATGGTGCTGCGGCTGCAGGAAATCCCGGATTTGTCGAGAGCGGCTTCGGCGGCTTTGCCGGCCACGCCCTTATTACGCAGGTCGGCCACCATAAGGTGGTTATCGGTTCCCCCCGACAATATTTCATAGCCCCGTTTAGCCAAACCTGCGGATAAAGCGCGGGCATTGGCGACGACTTGTAGCGCGTAGCCCTGGAACGAGGGCTGGAGGGCTTCCAGGAAACACACCGCCTTGGCGGCATTCAGGTGGTCGTGCGGGCCGCCCTGTACGCCGGGAAATACCGCGCGATCGATGGCCTTCTGGAATTTCTCCTTGCACATGATAATGGCGCCCCGCGGTCCCCGGAGTGTTTTATGCGTAGTCGTAGTCACGATATCGAAAATAGGTACGGGATTCTCCAAAACCTTTCCCGCTACCAGGCCCGCGATATGGGCGATATCTCCGAAGGTAATGGCGCCCACTTCGTCGGCGATGGACTGGAAGGCTTTCCAATCGATATCGCGCGAATAGGCCGAAAATCCGGCGATAATCATTTTGGGTTTCTCGCGCAAGGCGATTTCACGCACCTTTTCCATGTCGATGCGCATGGTTTTTTCGTCCACTTCGTATTGGGCGAAATCGTACATGGTTCCGGAGAAATTGACCGAATGCCCATGGGAAAGGTGCCCGCCATGATCGAGTTTTAAACCGAGGATTTTGTCGCCCGGTTTGACCATGGCCAAATAAACAGCCAGATTCGCCGGCGATCCGGATAGGGGTTGCACATTCACATGTTCCGCTCCGAAAAGCCGCTTGGCCCGATCCATGGCCAGAGTTTCCATTTCGTCGATGACCTCGTTGCCGCCGTAATAGCGCTTGCCGACATAGCCTTCGGAATACTTGTTGGTCAGCGCCGATCCCATGGCTTCCATTACGGCTTTGCTGACATAATTTTCGGAGGCAATGAGTTCTATTCCCTCTTCTTGCCGTAAGGTCTCCTTAACGATGATGCGGGCGATTTCGGGATCGGTTTTTTCCAAGTGCTGCATTTTTGCCTTTCTGTTCTCGATTTAAGTTCTATAAGCGGCGTTTATTTTTACATAATCGTAACTGAAGTCACAGGTCCAATAAGTCCACGTTCCCTGGCCGAGCTTCAAGTCGAGGCGAATCGCCACTTCCCTACGGGTCATCCTCTCCTGCAAGTCTTCGAGGTCACACGCACAGGGCCTACCCTCGCGCATGACCGCGACTTCGCAAAAATCCAAATCGACCCGTTCGGACACCAACTCTCCTCCGGCAGACCCGGCCGCAGCGATGACCCTTCCCCAATTGGGATCGCAGCCAAACAGGGCGGTTTTGACCAGGGGAGAAAGACTTACGGCCTTGGCCATGGCCCGAGCCTCCGCATCGCTCATCGCGCCTTCAACGCGTATTTCCACGAACTTGGTGGCTCCCTCCCCGTCCCAGACGATTTTCCGGGCCAAGTCGCGACAAACGGCCTCGAGTTCGGAATCGAAATTCGCTTGGTCGGCAGCGTCGAGCTTTGCGTATTCCACCCCCGAAGCGCCATTCGATAACAGCAGAGCGGTGTCGTTGGTACTCATGTCACCGTCCACAGAGATCGAATTGAAACTTTTTTCGGCAATGCTCGAAAACCGGGCTGCATACCCGTCAGGCAAATGGATATCGGTAGTCACATAGGCAAGCATGGTGGCCATATCGGGGCAGATCATCCCCGAACCTTTGGCGACTCCTCCGATACGCACCTCTTTACCCGCAAAATCCAAAGTTTTACGGCTTTCTTTGCGGACGGTGTCGGTGGTTAAAATGGCTTCCGCGAAATCGGCTTCTTTTTCCCGAGTCGCATCCAGCAGATGCCGCACCCCCAACTTGATTTTATCCATGGGGAGAAATACCCCGATAACCCCGGTCGAGCTGATGAAAACTTGACCCTGGGATTGAGAACCTTCCTCCACCCACAGCGCAGTCTGCCGCACATCACGGATACCGACATCGCCGGTGCAAGCATTGGCGTTTCCGGAATTGACCAAGACATGGGAAACCGGCCGCCCCACGCGAATCAAATCCTGACCATGCAATACCGGGGCCGCGCGCACCTTGTTCCGGGTGAAAACGGCGAATGCGGCCGCAGGCGGATTAGATATCAAAATTCCCAAATCCGGTTTCCCGGTTACCTTAATGCCGCAGGCCGTTCCCCGGGCGGTGAATCCCAGGGGGTAGGAAATTGCTTCCATTATTTGACTTCGCCTTCTATGTACTGACTCAGTGGATTTACCTGGTTTCCTTCGAAAATACCCGTTTTTCGAGAATAAAACGGAATCGCCCCAGGATTATGGATATTCCGAGGATAAAATTTATATATTCAGTTGAGACCCCCAACCCCTTATCAATCGGGATTTTTATCCAATATTGATTGTGGGTTGTCAATTCCAGGTTTCCCGTGCGGAAGTTTGGCAGGGATTGGGAATGTTTTAAGCATTAATCGCCGGATGGGGCTATTAGTGTTTTTTTTTAACTCCAAATTTAGGACGAGTCGACCACCCACCTCGTTCCATACTTCCCGTGAATCGGGATACTCGCTCTCGAGAGCAGGGTGAAAGAGAAGGTAGTGTGAAGGAGAACGCCATGCTTTCGGACCGCATACCCATGACTCAACATATTTATGACAAGCTCGCCAACGATTTAGAGCAGCTTAAAAAGCATGACCGCCCGGAGGTTATCGTCGAAATCGCCACGGCTCGCGCCCAGGGAGATTTAGCCGAAAATGCCGAATACCATGCCGCCAAAGAAAAGCAAGGCTTTTTGGAAGACCGCATTACGGAACTCGAAGACAAATTGGGTCGTGCCGAAATCGTTACCGCATCGCCCTCCGACAGCGATCATGTCATTTTTGGAGCCATTGTCTCCGTCAAAGACCTCAATTCCAAGAAAACCTTGGATTACACCCTGGTAAGCTCCGACGAAGTCGATGTCATCAACGGCAAAATCAGCTCGGCTTCGCCCATTGGCAAGGCATTGCTGGGCAAAAAAACCGGAGATGTGGTCGAAGTGCAAATCCCCAAGGGAATGCTGAAACTCGAGATTCTCGGATACCGTTAGCCCTTAACCGCTCTCAACCCTAAGGAGTCGAAAGCGTTCCCGCTATGGCTTTTTTCGCTTTCATGGGTTCCGACCCCATCGGTAAACAGGAGGCCCTGGATGCAACCGTGCGTGAATGGTTGGGCTCGGCTTGCGAGGATGAATTATCGCGAAACCTCTTTTTTGGTGAAGACCTGCAAATTGAAAAAGTGGCGGAATCCTATCAAACCGTTTCCCTGTTTTCGTCCCGCAAGGCCTTGATTTTCAAAGGGCTTGACAAGGCTTCAGCAGCGCAACAAAAGGCCTTGGCGAAACTATGGGAGCAGGAAAATCCCGACTGTGGCGTATTTGCCATGCTGACCAAATGGGACGCGGGTTCGGCCTTGGCCAAACTGTTCAAATCCAAGGGAACATGCAAAGATTTCAAACAGCCTTATCCCAACCAAATACCCGCATGGCTGACCAAGCGTTGTCGCTCGGCTTATTCCCGCTCCCTGTCCGGTTCCGATGCCCGGCTTTTGCAGGACATAGCCGGCAATGATTTGGGGGATTTAGACCGGGAATTGCAGAAATTGGATGCCTTTTTACCCAAAGGCCGCCCGGTGGATGGTGAATCCATTCTTGCCGTAGTCGACGCCGGGAGAGTGGCCGATGTATTCGAATTGCAAAGTAATATGGGTCTGCGCGATAAAACCCGGTTTCTTTACTCCCTCCGCAGTTTGTTGGATAGGGGCGAAACTCCGTTCCAGATTTCCATCCGCCTATTCACCCATTTCGCCTTATTGATGAAAGTCAGAAACCTGAGCGACAAGGGCGATAGCCCCGCCGCCATTTGCGACCGGCTTAAACTCAACCCCTTCTTTCACATGGAAAAACTTCGCTTCATGGATCAAGCCCATTCCCGGTCGCTGATTCTGTGGAAGAAAACCCTGGTGAGGCTGGGAAAAATGGAAATGGAGTTGAAAGCGGGTAAATATACGCATCGATTCGAAGTTGAAATGGCATTCGCCAATTTGGTTTGATATAATTACCCATTAACCTGTCACGAAATACGAGGGAATCCGCATTGAATCAGACCAAGCGAGTCAAAACCGGATGTAAAGGATTGGATGAAATCCTCCGTGGAGGTCTCCTGGAGGGATCCGCCACTCTCATCGAAGGTTCCGCCGGTACCGGAAAAACCACTTTGGCCACCCAATTCATCATGGAAGGCGTCGCCCAAGGCGAACATGGCATCATGTTCACCTTCGAACAATTTCCCGAGCAATATTTCGCCTGCGCCGGTGAGCTGGGTTGGGATTTGCGCCGACTGGAACAGGAAGGCAAATTGAAAGTCATTTTCACCTCGCCGGAGAATTTCGTGCGGGACATCGAAGATGCCGAGGGTAAAATCGCAGCCATCATTCAGGAGAACAAGACCCGGCGGGTGGTGATCGACAGCGTAACCCATCTGGAAAAAATGGCGGAGGACATCGGAAAGCTGCGGTTTTTGGAAACCGAAATCGTGAACGCATTCAAGCGCGAAGAGGTTACCGCGATTTTCCTTAAGGAAAACGCCAATATTCTCGGCAAATGGGACGTGACCGCCAATAAGATTCCCTTCATTATCGACACCTACGTGCTACTGCGTTACCTTGAGATGGATTCCGAAATCAAACGCTGCCTGATGGTTTTAAAAATGCGCGGTAGCGATCACGATAAAGATATTCGCGAGTATCAAATCGAAGGCGGCGGTCTTAAAGTCGGCGAGAAATTCGCGGGAGTATCGGGAATCTTCCTGGGCACCGGCGTGCATGCGCGCGCGCGGGCTTGATTTATCGCGTTTGTCCCGCCATGCCTTCGAAAAGTTTGCGCGTTCGGGCCAACTTCTCGTATAGGGAAAGCAGTTCTCCGCTCCATAACGGATCCAGTTCCTCGAACCGGGTGAAAATTTCCTGGATGCTGCGCCTGCTGTTATAGGGTCCGACGGGTTCCGAAGTTGAGTTCGGATCAGACATCGCTGCTTGAACTTCGCCCGGGTTCCGTCTCCGACTCAGTCCCTGCCGCCGCAGGGTCAGCGCGCGGCGCATCAACCGTTCTTCCAGTTCCCTGCGCAGACGGGCCAGCCGCGCTTCCGCCTGAGGTAAGGCCGCATTTCCCCCGACTTCCGTTTCCATACGTTGAAATTCTGCCAGCAGCGCGGTCTTTTCTTCGGGAAGCAACAATCGATCGTTTGCGTTGCAGGCCGAGCGGGCCGAATCGGCCTTCTCCTTCCATATGGCGACGCGCGCCCGTGACAGGGGTGGCGGAGGCTTTTTGGCATCAGCCGTCTGGCGAGTTGACCACCGGGACCATGTGCCTAGCGCCTGGGCCGCCAGTCTCTCCGCGGCAAGCGAAGATCCCTTGTGAAAAAGAGCGTGCGCGGATTCTTCCAACCGGCGTAAAAAAGCTTGCTGATAAGGACGAACCCAAGTCGACTTCTCCCATGCCTTGCGCGCGGAGGATAATCGGGAAACCCATTCCGGCGAAACGGATGCATTCGGTTCCAGTTCGGTTTCCGAATCCTCCTCAACCGGAGAAATACCCATGCCCGTTTCAATCATACTTTGAGTTCCGACTGGACCAGCGCCTGCATAAGGACCTCGCGGGTTTTCAGGGAGTTTTCCAACAGGATCTCGGAGGATTTCTCATGAAATACTCCCAGCATTTCGCGAAGCTCGTCGAGAGTTTCCCGCCCTGCGTCTTTTTCATCGGTGCGGGCTTCCAGCTTTTCCAATAATGAAGCCAGTCCCGCGTTCAACATGGATACGCCGGCTTGCATTTCATGCTGATTCGCTTCCATGGCTTCGATGAGGGCGGAAAAGCGCTGGGTCGTCTGTTCCAACCCGGAAGTCACGGCCTCCGATTTCTGCGCCATTTCCAAATGCAGATTGGTTTGGGTATCCAACAACCGGCGGGCATCTTCCATGACTTTTGCCTGGTTTTCGACGGAAGCCTGTCCGGCGGCCAAAGCCTGGGCCTGAACTTCAGCGGCAAAAGCACGGGAGTCTTGCGCCACTGCTTGCGAGGCTTCGATGGTTTCGCGGGCGGTAGTTTGGATAGCGTTGCTCGCGGTGGAAAAGCCTTCCAGCACCCGGTGCAAATCGGCCTCCCATCGTCCCAGGGTCGACTCAACCATGTCACGGTAACCCGCCGTGAACACGTCCCGGCTCTCTCCGAAAAGTTTTTCCAGGTTTCCCCTCAGACGCGCTTCACTTTCAGCCGCCCGGTTAAGCACGCTCTCTTGGGAAGCAGCCATTCCCCCAACCAGAATTTCACCCGATTTTCGGAAGGAATCCGCGGCCTCGGCCAAACCCTCCAACCATTGTCTTTTGGCCGAGTCCTCCCGCTCTTGCATTTCCTTCCGCCATCGCTCCAACCAATTTTCGATAAAGGCCTTGCGACCTTCTTCCTCTTGGCGCATGTGGGAGGAAATCTCTTCGGGAAGCCGGGAAAGCGCCTCGCGCAGACTTCCACCCACTTCACTCCCCATGGATTCGAATCGATCGCCTAAACTCACAAGGAGCGGCTCCAACTTTTCCAGCGGTTCCTTGAGGCCGTCCGCCGTACCTTCGCCTCGGCTAATGAGGGCCGGCAGTTCCGTGGATAGCCGACCCAACTTCTGCATGGCTTCGGCCATGCCTTCCCATGCCGCTTCGGTGCGGCGGCGATAGGGAAGCGATGCGAGCTGGCCGGCGCCGTACAAGGAAAAAAGACAGCCCGCCAAAAACATCGCCATTATCCATCCCTGATTCTGAATGGCGCCCACGGCCATGCCCGATCCCAGCAACAGACTTAATGCGAACAATATTTGCTCTTTTCCATTCAGCTTAACCATCGAAAAATATTCTCCTTGTAAAGATTGTTCATTTGCCTTGCATGCTATCACCGACGTTGCCGCCGCGCTGGATTTCCCGGAACGGTAAGCCAGACAAAAGCAGTCGCCACTTATCCTGGAAGTGATCGACCATGACTTCAGTCAAACGTTCGCCGAACGCCGTAGTCAGGCGCATAAACCCTATGAATCCATTCGGGCTGCCACCGGGCTTGGCAAAGGGCGATGCCGCCTTTTCCACCAGCTCAGCTTCGGACAGGTAGGGGCCGCCCGTCCATTGCGAAAATCCCTGAATGAATTTTTCCTGAATCATACTTCCCATGGAAATACGGATTTGACGAAAGGCTTCGAATTCCGCTCCACGGACACTGGCTTCGAAAACCGGAAGCAGGCGCGTTAAATTACCGTGAATAGATTCTTCGTACCAAGAGGATGCCAAGCTCGCCTGCAAATGATTGATATGGCCTCCCATCGCGGATACCTGCCTTTCGCAATCCGCAGCCATATCATGTAGACACTGGATATAGAGATTCTTCAACTCCTTTGGGGTGCCTTTGCCCGCCAAGTGATACCCCTCCAAATCCTGGATAATCCATTGATTATGCCGCAGCACCGGCAGTAATAATCCCGGAACCAGGCGTTTTTCCCAGCGCTCGCGAAATTCGGAAAAACGACGCGAATTTTCCGTACGTAACCAAGTGAATTTCTTTTCGGCGGTGGCAAGGGTGGCCGAGGCTCTGGCCGGTAGATCGCTTCCGGAAGCAGTTTCCAGACTATCCAGAACTCCGCGCAAAACGATACTATGGTTATTGTCCACCAAGGCGGAAATGGAGGTGAAAACGTCTGGAGAGGTTTCCGCCAAAACATCCGGGGACGATCCCGGACTTTTACCCAGACGCTTGGCGAAATAGTTCAAATCCTGGTACAATACGCATCCGTTTCTGAGGGGTCGACCCGGGATGGGGAGGGGTGAAATATAGCATCGCCCCTGCCTTTCGCTAAGGGGAGAAAAGTCGCAGATATTGCCGTAAAATCAGGGTTTTGACCGGTATCGGGGAGGCATCCACCTCCTCGTCTCCCTGCACCTGCCCTGCCTGCTCCAAAGACACCCATTTTTGGATTTTCAATTCAGCCTCTATCAGCCTGCCCTCATCGGCATGAAAGCGATATTTGCCTATACCTTGCAGGACCGAAGAATCCGAATCGAACCCAAACCCCTTGTCTTTTCCAGCAAGCGAGGCGAAAGTATAATCGACTTGGAAACTACGATTCGAGTCCCCGCCCCCCACCTTTTTCAATTTCTGAGTCTTCACGATTCGGATGTCCGGGTCGACCTTGTCCCAAAGATTTTGCTCAACACTCCAGGAATCTCCCGGTTTAATGGCCTGGCCGGAAAATGCCGGTAAGAGCAACAACAACTGGCGGCCGAAATCGTAGCCCGATAACTCGATATTGGGAAGTTCCAAAGACTCGGAAATCCGAATCACCTCCCCGGTGGAAGCCATGACCATTTTTAGCGAATAGTCGCGTAACCGGCGGGACATGAATGCATTTTCGCTGGAATCCCTCTCATGAGACAGATAGAAAACGGAATCAAACTTAGCCTCCCATTCCAGCCAGCGGCCGGAGCTATCATGGGAAACCTTCTGGGTGAAAAAAACTTCAGCCTTTCCAAATTCGGTTTCCGGTTGCCCAGGCCCGAATGCGGCCGTCATGCGCGACTCGAGTCGCAGAGGGGTTTCGGCCGGAAGGAACCCGGGTTCAAAGCTTTCCTGCGAGCAGCCTGAAAGAACAGCCCAAACGGAGATGCAAAAGGTAAGGCGGGCGAATGAGAAAGGCGGGGAGTTGCGTTGCATCATGTTCTTAGGGAAGGTAGCCACCCCGGCGGGAACTACAAAGTGGGTCGTAAGTTAAATCCGCTTATCCGACGAATTTTTTTCAATGATATAGTCGAGATAGGCCCGCTCGAAAGTTTGCGGGGGTAGAGCCTCCCGACGCCGCGAAAGATACTCCAACGCTTTGGGCAGTCCTGAAACCTTTTCGATTTTCAGAAAGTCCACCAGGATATCTTCCAACATTTCGTCGCGGCCTCCGGCATGCACGCCCCGACGGAAATAGTCTTCAGGAATCTTATCGGCAAGGTACGCCAATTGCAATCGTTCCCGTCTCGAAGCGGCGTCGTGACTATAAAGCCTGGCTTCCAAAACCTTCACGGAAACATTGGTGAGCCGGTTGATGAGCAGGGAGTTGAGAATACAACGGAACGGCAGCCCCTGTACCGATCCATAATGCCGATAGGTATTGTCGAATAACTCCGCCGCCAAGCTGTTCTGCCCCTCGAGAAAGGCCATCTGACCTTCCAGCAGGGAAACCTGGCCGAGTACGTCGCGATCGACCCTGTCGCGAACCCGAAGTTCGCTGAGAATGGATTTGGCGCGGGGGAAATTCTTCACCGCCACGAAATGCAGGGCCTGTTGCAGTTGCAAAGCTTGCCGGACTTCCCGATTTTCCTGGAAATATTCCAGCATTTGCAGAGAGTTTTGCACCGGACCCAACACTCCCTGGCGTCTGAAAATTCCGACTAAATCGGCATAATGACGCCCGAACAGATGCCGCAGCCGATCCTCCTTCTGAATGAGAAAACGGAATTCTTCCGACAGCTGTCCCGCGCAAAGAGACGGATCGGCGCCGGAATTCAAACACTGGTATACGGCTTCCATCCGCATGCCGACGAGCACCATATTATACTCGGATTGAGGATAAGTCATGGGAATGAGCTTGAGTTTCTCATACCCCTCCTTAGCTTTGTCCTGGTTGAAATAGCATTGTGCCATGCGAAACAAAGCTTCGGGCACCACCTTGTTGTCTTTGGAATTACTTGCGGCCACAGTGAGGTGATGGATGGCATCGGTGTAATTTTTCTGCACCATGAAACCTTTAGCCAACTTCAAGTGCGCCTCGTATGCGATTTCGGAGTTGGGATAGGTTTCAATGACATGCCTATAGGCATGGATGCTGTTGGAGATGAATCCCTCTTCCAAATAGGCGTCCGCCACCACGGTCGGCCCCGGAGAAAGGGCCACGGCCTTTTTATAAATCTTGAGGTCGTCGATGGCGAGACTGGAATTCCAGGTGTAGAAGCCGAATTTCTGCGATGAGCGCACTTGCACCGGCAGGGTATGGTATTGGTGCGCCACCAACTTTTCGTTGAGGTAAAGGCGCAAATCATTCCCCTCCTTTTCCAGCATGACCCGATAGGCGTCGCCACCCTTGAGGTTGACGTGGCTGGAGTTGAAGGGAAAACGTTTAAACGATCCGAATTCGATTTTGGCCCGATCGGATCCCCACTCCCCCAGGGAAAACCGGAAAGCGGAATCGGGATTGGGTCCGAATAGAAAAAAGTTGAAATCGTTATCGCTGCCGTTGAGGCCTACCACCGTGAACTCGATACGTAAATCCCCGAAAAACTCCTGGTCCGCGACAGCGAAAGATTGACCTGTGGAAAAAGCCTCAAGGCGGCCACGGGTCACGCTCCAGGATTGAGACGCCTTCCATCCGTCGGCTCCCCGATCGAAAGATTGGAAATTCAGGGCAACGGGACCGTTGAAGGACTCTTCCAAAACCAGGCCCCAGGGAGCTCGCTTACTTTCCTCACGCACGGAGGAGGTGACGAATACCACCAAAACCGAGAGCAAGAGTATGCCGGCGCTTACATATAAAATCGGACTGGTTTTCAGAAAGCGCCAGGCGATGAGGAATGGCCCGGGAGGTTTGGCCTTGACTGGAAGGCCATGACGGTAGGCGAATATGTCCTGTAATAATTCGCTCATGGATTGATAGCGATCGTGCAAATCCTTGGTCATGCACTTAGCGACGATGGCCTCGAAATCGGGGTCGAGCCAGGGTGAGAGATAGCGTAACGGCACCGGTTCGGCGCGGATGGCATTCAAAGCCGTCTGATGCAGAGAGCGCGGATCGAGATAGGGGCTTTTAAAGGAGATGAGTTCGTATAGGATGATACCCAGGGAGCAAATATCCGATAAAGGCGATACGCTGTCGCCGCGCGCCTGTTCCGGTGACATATAGGCCGGCGAACCCACCACCTCTCCGGATAAGGTCAAAGTGACCGCGAGACTGGGATCCAGGGCCTTGGCCAGGCCGAAATCGATGATGATGGGCCGATTACCCCGCATCAAAATATTGGTGGGCTTCAGATCGCGGTGGAGGATTCCCTGCTTATGGCAATATTCCAGGGCTTCCACCACCTGTTGCATCACCTCCACCACTTCGTCGAAGCTCGGCTTTTTCTGGTGGAGATAGGCCAACATGTCCAGGCCTTCGATATATTCCATGGCAAGGTAGTGGACCCCGTTGATCTCGCCCACCTCGAAAATCTTTATCACATTGGCATGGTTCAATTTCGCCACCGCGCGGGCTTCGACATGGAAACGGTCGATTACGCGCTGTTGCAATCCAAGCCCGAACAGCACCTTAATCGCCACCACGCGATCCAAATCGGTTTGGTGGGCTTTATAAACCACGGCCATGCCGCCGCGGCCGAGTTCGGAAAGGATGACGTATTTTCCGAGTCGACCGCCGATGTCGATGGATTGATTGGAAGAGGGGGGAATTGATTTCAAAGCGAACTTTCCAAACGGCGGAGGCAATCCGACAGCTCTGCGGACAAGGGCGCCTCGAATCGTCCAGTCGCGCCGTTCCAGTCTACTTCCAGGGAGGAGGCGTGCAAAAACATACGGCGCAGTTCGAATTGTTTTCTGAAGGTCCGGTTCAATTCGAATGAACCATAGCGGTCATCCCCTATTATGGGATGACCTCGGCCGGATAAATGAGAGCGTATCTGATGCATTCTACCCGTTTCAATAATAACATCGACCAGAGTATAGTTCCCCATGTTTTTAAGGGTCTGATAGCGGGTTACCGCTGTTTTCCCTCCGGAATCGCTAAGGATCTTGGCGCCCCCTTTCCGGCTGTCCACGCGCATAAGCGGATCGTCGATTATTCCCGAGGTGGGCTCGAGCCGGCCTTCGACCAGGGCGATGTAGTTTTTTCGGAACCCGCCCTCGCGCAAAGACGAGGTCAGGGCGCGCAAGGCGCCGCCCGTTTTGGCTATGAGGATGACTCCCGAAGTTTCCTTATCCAGCCTATGCACCAATGCGGGTCGAAAAACCTCATCCGCGTTCCAGCTCGATGCGGATGCGCCGGCCAGGTATGCGGTCGCCTTTTCGATGAGAGATTGGCCAAGACCGATTCCGGTTCCGGGATGCACGGCCATGCCGGCCGGCTTGTCAATGACCAGCATGTCCGCATCCGCGTGTATCACCGAGAGATGAAAATCGGCGGTAATTACCGGCGTGATGGGAAGCACGGTGGATTCTCCCGCTTCCTCTTCGCGCAATCCATACAACCTGATTTTTTCCTGGGCGACCAGGATATGCCCGGGGCCTATGACTTCGCGGCCGATTTTGATTTCCTTCCGTCGGAAGAGCGAGTGCATGCGGCTCCCGGTTAGATGGGGCAGCCTCCTGCGAATATAGCGGTCCGCGCGTTGACCCGCATCGTTTTCCGAAACTACCAGTTCAAGTAACATGGTTCTGCTCAAGCGTTGGCAGCGGAGGGCACTGCCGGGGAGTTTTCGCGGCAGTGGCTCCAAGTTTGGGCCAACCGAAGTCCATCCGCGCCGGAGGAAACGATACCGCCCGCATATCCGG
>JBGTHM010000055.1:0-15523 GCA_041746255.1 Fibrobacteria bacterium
CCAACAAACCGGTTTTTTATAATAACATCCGCGAGCGTATTCCGGTAATGTTGGGATTCAATCTCCCTGCTTTTGGGCTCCTTGATCACCTTTCCTTTGAGGTGGAGTGGTATGGAGCGAAATTCAAAAATGACCTCCGACAGCTGAGGGATTTATATTCACCCCTCCCTGGGTCCCAATCGAATTACTCTTACAGACCCCATGTCATTTTGGCTGATTCGTCGGCACCGGTGCCTGACACCCTGAAATTGGTGCTGGAATCCAATGGAAGGGTTTATGAAAATATTCCCTGGGCGGACCCCTATAAATTCGACGAATTGACCAAAGATGACTTCAAATGGTCGTTGCATGCTTCTAAGGAATTCCAGGGGCATTTCAGAGTGAGTGGCCAAGTGGCCAATGATCATTTTAGGCCTAGTGGAACCGGCACTTTGGGAACTCATTTTACGATTTTCAATAGTCCTTCGGATTGGTATTGGATGCTTAAAATTCTTTACTTTTTCTGAAAGCGTATTTTCCGCTGCTCGCTTTCGCTTGGTAGCGGGGAGTGAACCAACAGTTGCCATAAAAAATAGGTTAAGGCGCGCTACCCAACAAAGACTGAACCGTGATCCCCGAACCGATTGGATAGGATTCCGTGCCGGGATAAATGAGGTAGGCGGCTTCAGCCCCCATATCCTGCATCGCCGAATAAAGCCCCCTGTCCGGCTTAGGTGCAAGCGAATACTTCATTTCGTATAGGATGGGCTTGCTGTCCGGACGGATTTCAACCAAATCCACTTCCGCGCCCGCAGCGGTTCGATAGAAGTAGAAACGTGAGAAGGGCGGCGCCCGGCGAATGATTTGTTCGACGGCGAATCCTTCCCATGAGGATCCCAGATTCGGGTTATCCTGCAGGGCGTCAAAGCTGAGAATGTCCAATGCGTAATGAAACAATCCCGAATCGCGAAAGTAGACCTTCGGCGACTTCACCAGGCGTTTCTTGATATTCGGAGAATAAGGCTGAAGCACTCGCATCAAGAAAGTGTTTTCCAGGATATCAAGGTAATGTCTACTGGTCGGCCCGGATATGTCCATGCTTTGCGCGATTTTTTGGCTATTCCAAAGCTGTCCGTGGAAATGGGCCGCCATTTGCCAAAAACGACGCAGCATGGGCGCCGGGATACGGATGCCTAATTGGGGCAAGTCCCGTTCCAAAAAAGTCTGAATAAAAGCGGATCGCCACCTGAAGCTCGCCGTTTCATCGGCGGATAGGTAACTGAGCGGATACCCACCGCGAAGCCAAAGTTTTTCCATACCGGCGACGCCTCCGCCGACTTCTTCCATCAAAAGAGGATTCAGTTCCAGGTAGTCGATACGACCCGCCAGCGATTCCGAGCTTTGTTTCATTAATTCGGGAGAGGATGATCCCAGAATGAGGAATTGATATCCCCCTTGATCCACCAAGTATCGTAGTAATGGAAACAATTCCGGCTTCCGTTGAATCTCATCTATCAGGACAAGTTTGCCCCGCTGTTTTTCCAGGTAAAGGTGGGGGTCGGAAAGCCGGTTGAGGTCTTGGGGATTTTCCAGGTCGAGGTGCACGTAATTATCGGCATAAGATTCTTCTACCAGGCTTTTGGCGAGCGTAGTTTTTCCGACCTGCCTGGAACCGACTATGGCGCAAACCGGAAATTGGCTGAGGCATTGGCAAATTTGGGAGACAATCGATCTTTCTATCATTTTCTTTTTTACCTTGTAATATTAAAGGTAGTCTTTATTATTACAAGGTTATGTGAAAAATTCACCTTTTCACATAAAAAGGGTGAATTTGTGGCGATTTTTCCCTTTAATCCCTATTTCGGGGTAAAAAACCAAAAACCCGACCCCCTCAAATAAGCTATTTTCCTCCCTTAAGCCCGGGAACACCGGAGCCACGAGGCCCGGCCTCCACCATTTCCTTCCTCCAGGATAATCGGGGAAAAACCCATGGAAATTTCCACCCGCATAGCCAGCGACATCACCCTCTACAGCAAATACGCCCGCTATCTCCCATCGGCGGGTCGGCGCGAAACCTGGGAGGAAATCGTAGACCGCTACGAGTCCATGCTGGCGGCCCGCTATCCCACCGTGCGCGAACCGCTCCGCCAAGCCGCCGCTTTGGTGCGCGAGAAGAAGATTCTGCCCTCCATGCGCGCCTTGCAATTCGCCGGTAAGGCCATCGAAGTGAGCCATAGCCGCATTTACAATTGCAGCTATATGGCTGCGTCTTATCCCCGCTTTTTCGCCGAACTCATGTATTTGCTGTTGGGCGGCACCGGCGTAGGTTTTTCCGTGCAGGCGCGCCATACATCCGCTCTCCCTGCCATACAAAAACCCGCCGGAGAGCGACCCTATCTCATCGGCGATTCCATCGCCGGCTGGGCCGATGCCGTCGATGCCCTGATGCAGGCCTTTCTGACCGGCGCTCCGCTTCCGCGCTTCGACTACTCCGCCATCCGGCCCCTGGGCGCGCGCCTGGAAACCGCCGGCGGCAAGGCTCCCGGCCCGGGCCCGCTCCGTTTATGCCTCGACAAAATCCTTTTTCTCCTGGAAAAGACGCCTAGCGGCAGCCGCCTCACGCCTATCCAGGTTTGCGACATCGCCTGCCTTATCGCCGACGCGGTTTTGTCGGGAGGCATACGGCGCGCGGCCATGATTTGCCTCTTCGATATTACCGATGCGGCCATGTTGACCTATAAACAGGATTCCTGGTGGGAGACCCAGCCGCAAAGGGCACGTGTCAATGTCAGCGCAGTCGCGTTTCGCGAGGACGTGCGCGACGACGGGGGAGAGTTCCTCGCCCACGCCACTTCTGAATCGGAATTTCGGGCCTTCTGGAAATCCGCCGAAGAGAGCCGGAGCGGAGAGCCGGGCATTTATTGGAGCAATCATCCCGACTGGGGAACCAACCCTTGCGCTGAAATCGGTTTGCGGCATCGGCAATTCTGTAATCTCACCACCGTGAATTTTAGTGCCGTGGCGAATCAACAAGAATTGGAAAAACGCGTGCGCGCGGCGGCCGTGTTGGGAACCTTGCAAGCGGGATTCACCGATTTCGTTTACCTGGGAAAAGAGTGGAGCGAAAATGCCCGCGCCGAGGCGCTGCTGGGCGTATCGCTGACCGGTATAGCGGATCAGGGAGATTATCGCCGCTTCGATTTTCGGAAGGCCGCGGCAGCCGCGCTTAGCGCCAATGCCGAAATCGCCCGCAGCATTGGAATCAATCCTGCCGCCCGGGTAACCTGTATCAAACCCGAAGGCACGGCCTCGCTGGTGCTGGGCACTTCGTCGGGAGTGCATGGGCGGCATGCGCCCTATTACCTGCGGCGCTTCCGGTTTAAAATCACCGAACCCATCGCGGAATATTTCATGCGGCGACTTCCGAACCTCGTGGAAAAAGACCGGTTCGATCCCGAAGGCGTCATCCTGGAGCTCCCGCAGCAAAGCCCTTCCGGAGCCATCCTGCGCAGCGAGCGCGCTCTGGATTTGCTGGAGCGCGTGAAATATTTTCGCAGCCATTGGGTGGAGCCGGGCCATCGCACCGGCCTCAACATGCACAATGTCTCGTGTACCGTGAGCGTGCGCGACGACGAATGGCGCGAAGTGGGTGATTGGATGTGGCAAAACCGGGCTTTTTATAACGGCATCGCCGTGCTTCCCTTCGAAGGCGGTTCTTATGTGCAGGCGCCCTTCGAGGAAATCGACGCGGACCGTTTTTCGGAATTGCGGGAACGGGTGCAAACCATCGATTTGTCCGAGGTGATGGCGGACCAGGAAGAGCCTAATCGTATTGACCAAATCGCTTGCGGAGGCAATGAATGCGAAATTTAAGCGTAAATATGAAAGGCGCGGCTTCGGAGGCATCCGGGTGTCCCTGATTCCGGGTCAATACTTGAATCTCCCGCGATAGAGTGCATTTTTACCCCACCGCACGGAGAAATCTCCGGGAGGACATTTCAGCGAAAGGCCTTTCCGTGGCGAAACTTGTAGGCATTTTGACCAGTGGGGGCGATTGCCCGGGACTGAATGCCGCCATCCGTGGCGTAGTGCGCGCGGGTCAGGATTCCTTCGGAATCCAATTTATTGGTTTTCGTGACGGATTTCGCGGATTGGTTCAGGACCGTACCCTGCCCTTGGACAGCGGGCACCTTTCCGGCATACTCACCGATGGCGGCACCATTTTAGGGACCAGCCGCGATAAGCCCCATAAAATGCCCATGGGCGGCAAGGTGCTCGATATGACCGATGCCGCGGTGGAAGTCTATCGGCGTCACCACCTCGACGCCCTGGTGTGTATAGGCGGCGGAGGTACGCAGAAAAACGCCGCACGTTTGATGGAAAAAGGCCTGAATATCATCACCTTGCCCAAGACTATCGATAACGACGTGGCCGGCACCGATATGACTTTCGGCTTCGACACCGCCCTGGGCATAGCCACCGAAGCCATAGACCGATTGCATACCACGGCCACCAGCCACCACCGCATCATCGTGGTGGAAATCATGGGGCATCGCGCGGGCTGGCTGGCGCTGGGAGCGGGCTTGGCGGGCGGCGCCGACATGATTTTGATTCCCGAAATCCCCTACAACCTGACCAAGGCCGCCGCGACCATCATCGCGCGTAAACAGGCCGGCAAACGTTTCAGTATCGTGGCCGTGGCCGAAGGCGCGAAGTCGAAAGAAGTCGCGAAGGAAATCGAGGCTTTGGCGCGGAAGAAAAAGGAAGCCAAAACCAAAAAAGAGAAAAACGAATTCGCGGAAAAGCTGGATGCTTTCCATCATGCGCATGTGGATCATACCGTGCGTCTGACCAAGCAATTGGAGGAGTTGACGGGTATGGAGTCGCGCTTGACCATTCTCGGACACTTACAGCGCGGCGGCACGCCGTCGCCCGCGGATAGAAACCTGGCCACCTGGCTGGGAACGGTTTGCGCCGAGTTGCTGAACAAAGGCAAATTCGGCGTGATGGTGGCGCTGCGAGGCGATCAGGTGGTTCCGGTTCCGCTTTCCGAAACTGCGGGATCGTTGAAGTTGGTGCCTTTGGATCATGCCTGGCTGCGTTCCGCGCGGCTATTGGGCGTTACCTTGGGGGATTGAAGGATGCATGGATTTCGATTTTTACTGCTTGCGATTTCAACCGTGTCCGCCGCGCTGGCCGCGCGAATCGAGGTTCACACTTCCGAAGCCTTGATGAGCGCCATGCAAAAGGCCAAGGCGGGAGACACCCTCATGGTCTATCCCGGCACCTATACCGGTGATTTGGATGCAAGCGGAGACCCGGGCAATTTACCGAATGGCAAAGGCTATTTCTGGATTGGGCAAAACGGTACCGCCGCCAACCCCATCGTCGTGGTGGGAGTCGATTCCATGCAGCCGCCCGTGCTGAAAGGAAAATCCATCGATACCGGCTATGTGGTGCATTTGACGGGTAACCATATCATTTTGAAAAACCTGGTGATCACTTTTGGCGAAAAAGGAGTCATCCTGGATAATTCCTCGCATACGCTGATTGAAGATTGCGAGGTTTATAATATCGGTTCCGAACTTATACATGTCCGGCATGCCAGCAACCACGTCACTATCAATCGCAATAAACTCCACGGATCGGGAAACAGCGGCAAGAACGGGGGCAGAGGCACTTTCGGAGAGGGAGTGTATATCGGAACCGATCAGGCCCGCTGGGGCGCCAAGGATCGCCCGCAATCCGAATGGGGAGAGAAGGCCATTTCCGAAGGCTACGGGGGTTACGATTGGCGCGTCCATCACACGCGGGTTTTATGCAACTTCTTCAGCGGCGGTATCTCCGCGGAGTTGTTGGACGTGAAGGAGGGAGCGCAGCACACCCTGGTGAAAGGGAATATGTTGGTGGGGGATTCCATCGGTCTTAAGCCCGGAGCCCGGGATTATGACGATTCTTTTATCGACCAGAAAGGCGTGAAAGGAACCTTTGTGGACAATGCTTTTTGCGCATGCGGAAATAAGATTACGAGATTTATTGTCGAGGAGCCGCGTTCCAAATTTCCGCACATTCCCGACAGCCTGACCGCGGACAAATCCACTAGGGTTTGGTGCGACGATAGCGGAAAAGACCAGAACGATTGCAGCGCCGACAAAAATTCCATCGTTTCCGTCGTCACGGATCCGAGGCCTGGATGCGCGGAATTTTTCATCTTCGCGGAGAAGTAGCGGGGGATAGGGCCGCTCGGTTATTTAATCACGGAAAACCGTAAGGCCGTCGTCCCGGTTGATTTCGCGATGTAAACCCCGCGTGGCAGAGCTGAAATATCGACGGGTCGTTGCGCTGATACCGATTTTAATCGGAGGCCGTCTACCGCATGGATATGGACGGTCTTATCCGGGTGCGGTGAATCCAAAACAATCCGGTTATTGACTACGGCCAACCTCGCTCCCGTCCTGGCCGGAAGGGCTAAATGGCTTTCATCGCGATGCAGCTGGGTGGTCGGTTCCGGCTTCGGTGTGAACACGACGTCTCCTGCCTTTCTGTCGTATAGGACATCGCCGCTGATGGCCGGCCCGGAAACCTGGTTCCGATAAACCTTGCCTACCGACGAGAGAATTGTTTTGGCGTCATCTTCGTAATAATTTCCCAATCCTCCCCCAGGTTCGAAATAGGAGTACCTCTCCACGAAATCCAGGTTTTCCAGGTAGGGAAGAGCAAGTTTCAAAAAGCCTTCCTGTACGCCATGTACGCGGTTTTTATTGGCGTTGAATTCGGTAATCCATAAAGGCCGCTGATAGCGTTTATGCATATTGTCGAGCCAGGTTTTGAACCGGGCGAATATTTCCGCCGGGTTCGCGTTGGGATTTTGGTCCTTGCCCCAACCTCCCCAGTCATACCAGTGGAGGGCGACGAAATCCATGCGATATCCCAATTTGTTCAGCCCACCCGACATGCCGTCGAGCCACTCATAGGATGGACCGGCTTCCTTCGGCGCGGGTGAACCCAGCCGGGTTCCGGTTTCCAGAAAGCGTGGCCAAACGTCGACCGCATCCTGGAATTCGAGCATATTACCCTGTTCGGGACCTTTGGGCTCATTGATTGCCAATAAGGACACAGGATTATTGGGGTTATCGGAAATGACATGGGTGAACCGATCCCACACGCCGTTGTTTCCCGCTTGTTCCTTGGTTTTGATCATGGGAATAAATTCAATGACGGCGCTTTGGTCCTTGCCGGACCACCAGTTGTAATACCAATCTCCCTGCATTTGTTCCGTGCGGTTGTTGGTGGTACACAAACCTTTTTTCCGGACGTAATTCCAGGGGGTAACCTTGACGAAATTCACCTTGCCGGATAAATCCGCCGCGAGATTGATGCATAAATCTTTTTCCATGGCGGCATAGTACCTGCTTTTACTGATTTTCCAGTAAGGTTGAATGGCCTGAACCCAAGTATTTCCTTGGCCGGGCGACTTGGAGGTTTTCTCCGCGATGGCCAACACCGCCGCGAAACCTTTTTTTAGGCAGAAGGAGGTCATCATGGAGCCGTCGCCAAGACTCGCTTCACCCACTCCCCGGTGAAATCCCACGGAAAAGTTCCTGCTTCCCTTTTGTCCGGCGCCTTGGGCCCCGTTTTTTCCGGAAAACCCGATCAAACCCCTGGCCGCGGCTCCGGGTCCGTAGCTGCGCACCACGCTCCCCGCATAATACTGGGTAATCAAAACGTTATAATCGGGTGGGGGAGTTCCCGCGGATTTCGCCTGCAAGTCGGCGTCAAAATCATAGGGGACGGCCGGTTTCGCGTTTACCGTGATTTTTCCGGTGGCGATCAATTCGGTGGCCACCTGGTTGGCTTTGATATTTTCGAAATACACCGCCACATCCGTGCCTGTGATATCCAGGATGGATTGTTCCAACGGACTGCCCGAGGCCAACCTTAGACTGGCCTGATTCCTCAATTCCACCGAGGCATGGGCCAGACCTTCCGCTTGAATAGCGCCGTTATCCACAACGAGATTTCGGGGCGTGCGGGCGGAAAAGACGATTTTACCTCCGGCCTGCATTTTCACACGGGCCTCCGTAAGGACCAGACTTCCGCTTCCCATAAAAATATCCGGGGCAATGCCTCCCTGGCCTCCGATAACGGCCGAGGTATCGGTAATCAGAAGGTGGGCGTCGATTTTTTTACCGGGCTGAAGGACATCGCCTACCGGGGTTTTACCGGAAGCGGCGTCGATCCAATTGGCTTCGAGGTAAAAGGAATTGTCCGTTTTTCCGATGTTGTTCCACATATAGGTCGGCAATTGCCCCTGCGCGAACAGTCCGCCGGTTTGGGATAATCCGGTTAAGAGGAGTAAAATGAATTTTTTCATATCTACGGACCGGACTCTTTCTATTGCCCCTCGGTATTTTACAGGATAATGTCCACACCCCTTTTTTACCGGAAAAATTTGAGTTCGGACAAGGTTTTCGGGCGATTTTCCGAGCGCGCGGGATTATGCCGCGCTTTTCTGGTAGTTTCTCAGGGGACTTTTCATTCATCCCGCCGGGGTACTCCTTTCCACCTCGATTACTAGAATTCCCCTCCATGATTGACTCCCCCCACCAAGTGCGCCTTGATCCCGAAAGTTTGGCCCGAACCTTGAACGCGCCCCAACTCGAGGCCGTCCTGCATTATCCCGGCCCCCAGCTCATTCTTGCCGGGGCGGGGTCGGGAAAAACCCGCGTACTTACCTTTAAAATCGCCTGGCTTATCCGGCAAATGGGGCTGCGACCTTTCGAAATTTTGGCGGTGACCTTTACCAATAAGGCCGCCCAGGAAATGCGCAATCGCGTCATGAGCCAATTGGGTTATTCGACCCAGCTCTCTTGGATTGGCACCTTCCATTCCATTTGCGCGCGCATATTGCGCTACCATGCCCGGGAACTCGGTTTCACATCCAACTTCACCATTTACGATGTGGACGATCAAAAACGTTTCGTCAAAAAGCTGCTCAAAGCGGATGGTCTCGAAAACGATTCGCAATACACGGTGGACGCGCTGCGTTATGCGGTGGGGCAATACAAGAACAAAGGAATTTCTCCCGAAGAGGCCAGGCTTCACGCCGCCGATCGCTACGAAGAAAAGCTGGCGCATCTCTACCAGCGCTATCAGGCGGAAATGCTGAAGAACAACGGCATGGATTTCGACGATCTTATCTATATGGCCATTCGTTTGCTGAAATTACGTCCCGAAATCAGGGCGGCATTTGCGGGGACCTTTCGCTATATCCTCATCGACGAATACCAGGATACCAACAAGGCGCAGTATCAGCTCATTCAATTGCTGCTCGGGCCGCATCACAATCTCGTGGTGGTGGGCGACGACGATCAAAGCATTTATGGATGGCGGGGCGCAGACATCAACAACATCCTTTCCTTCCGCGAGGATTTTCCCAACGCCCAAGTCACCAAGCTGGAACAGAATTACCGTTCCAGCGCCAACATCCTGGGTGTGGCGGGTTCGGTGATACGCAATAATAAAACGCGCATGGGTAAAACCCTGTGGACGCAAAACGACGCCGGGGAAAAGGTCGAACTCATGGAGGTGGAGGACGATGCCGCCGAAGCCGCGTGGATAGCCCGTACCATCAGTCAAGGAACCCGCTTCGCTCCCGGTGACACCGCCATTTTCTACCGCATCAATGCGCAATCGCGAATTATCGAAGACGAATTGCGGCGCCGCCGAACTCCTTACCTTATCGTGGGAGGAATCCGCTTCTATGAGCGGAAGGAAGTAAAGGATTTACTGGCCTATTTACGCGTGCTGGGAAATTTGAAGGACAGCGTATCGCTGGCCCGTATCATCAACGTGCCCAAGCGCGGTATCGGCGAAAAGTCGGTGGCAGGTTGCGTGGAACTTTCGGAGCGCGAAGGCATCAATTTGTTTCAAGCCCTGGAGCGCTGTTCCGAAGCGGGGCTCAATTCCGGCGCAACCGCTAAGCTGACTCAATTCGTATCCGATATGAAGGAGTTACAGGCATTGGGCGCCGACCTTCCTTTACCCGACCTTATCGAGGCGGTGATTGAAAAAACCGGCTATCGGAGTTTTCTGGAAAAAGAAGGCACCGACGAGGCTATGGACAGGCTTTCCAATATCGAAGAATTGGTGTCGGCCGCACAGGATTTCCTCAAGCGGAGAGAGCAGCGGGCCGAAGAGCCGGTAGAAGCCGATGAGCCGATGGTGGAACAGGAGAATTCGGACCTGGACGCCTTTCTCCAGGAAATCAGCTTGATGGCCGATGCCGACGGCGTGAAAACCGGCCATGAAGCGGTGACATTGATGACCGTCCACAGCGCCAAGGGCCTGGAATTTCCCCGTGTTTTCGTCACGGGGCTCGAAGACGGCCTTTTCCCGCTGGTTCGAGGTGAAGACGCCGACATGGAGGAGGAGAGGCGCTTATTCTATGTGGCCGTTACTCGCGCCGAAAAAGAGTTGCACATCAGCTTCGCTAGGCGCAGACGTCGTTATGGGCTCTACCAGGAAGCCATGGGATCGCGTTTCCTCCGCGAAATCGACCCGATGTTTTTGCGAGTCTCGGGGGCGGTGGCCCCAGCCCGTTCCTTCGGGTCCGGTCGCAGTGCATTTGGAAGCCGCACCGATGGGGATGAAGGAGTCGGTGAACTGCCCAATTATGAGGATTTCAGCCAAGAGGCGGAGGCCTTTTTTCCCGGGCAAAAAGTGCGCCATGGCAAATTCGGGCTAGGGACCATCGTCAGCGCGGACGGCAGCGGAGAATCGGCCCGGGTGGAGGTTTTATTCCAGGATCGTACCCGTCGGCGGCTGGTGCTTAAATTTGCTAAACTGGAATTGCTCGATTAGATTTGCACCATGTTAGTCACCCGCGAAGACATTCTCCGTGCCGCCAAATTGGCCCGCCTTACCTTCACCGAAGCCGAGTTCGAGAAGATTACCCTTTCGGTCAATCAATTGGTCGAATATACCGATATGCTGAAGCAACTCGACCTGAAGGATGTCGAGCCCATGTTCACCGTCGATAATTCGCCCCGACCCATGCGCCCCGACGTCATCCAACCGGGATTGACGAAAGAGAAGGCCTTGCACAACGCGCCCGAAGTGAACCTGGAGCATTTCAGCGTTCCCAAGACCATCGGGTAAGGCAGCATGACCACCCGCCCCAAAAAAAGCCAAGCGAAATTCATCGTGGTCACCGGAGGTGTACTCTCCGGCTTGGGTAAAGGAATCGCCGCCGCTTCCATCGGCACGCTACTTTCCGATCGCCTCAAGGTGGTTCCCGTCAAATGCGACGGGTATTTGAACACCGATCCCGGAACCATGAATCCCATCGAACACGGCGAAGTTTTCGTCCAGGACGACGGCGGCGAAGTCGACATGGATTTCGGTCATTACGAACGCTTCATGAATATCCAGACCCGGTTCGGCTGGAATCTCACCATGGGCAAAGTGTTCAAGGAAATCATGGACAAGGAGCGGCGCGGCGACTTCCTCGGGAAGACCGTGCAATTCATTCCGCATGTCACCGATTGCATCAAACAGCATTTTTTCGACATTGCCAGCGAAGAAAAAGCCGATGTCGTTCTGATTGAAGTAGGCGGCACCGTAGGCGATCTCGAAAATCAGTTTTACCTGGAAGCCATCCGGCAATTGAAGCGCGATGTCGGTGAAGACAGCGTCATCTATATCCATCTCACCTACATTCCCGTCCCCGCCGGCGTGCACGAACAAAAATCCAAGCCCACGCAAATGTCGGTGCGCTTGCTCAACGAAAAAGGCATTGAACCCGATGTCATCATCGGGCGGTGCTCGGAGTTCATCAGTCCCGAAATAAAGGAGAAAATAGCCTCCTATTGCAATATTCCGCCCACCTCGGTGATATCGGGTGTGGATGTCAAAACCGTTTACGAAATCCCCCTCATTTACGATCAAGAAGGCTTGACCGGCATCCTGCATTCGCAGCTCGACATTTATTCGCCACCCGACTTGGTCCAATGGACGCAATGGGTGAATAACATCAAAACCAATCTCGAAACCCCCAACCGTATCGTGACTATCGCTCTTTGCGGTAAGTACACCAAGCTGGAAGATTCCTACGCCTCCGTGGTCGAAGCGCTCACCCATTGCGGGGCGCATCTGAACATCCGCGTGCAGATACGTTGGGTGGATACCGGGAGTTTAAGCGACGAAGCTTCGGTGGCCGAGGCGATGAAGAATGTGGACGGCGTACTGGTTCCGGGTGGCTTTGGGCATCGCGGCATTGAAGGCAAAATTCGCGTCATCCGTTATGCGCGCGAGGCGGGAGTTCCTTACCTGGGGATTTGCTACGGTATGCAATTGGCTGTGGTGGAATATGCCCGGCACGTCTGTGGACTTTCCGGCGCCAACACCAGCGAAGTGGAAGAAGAGGGTGTCAAAGTGGAGCAGCCCGTAATCGACGTGCTTCCCGGACAGAGACACCTGCTGCAAAAAGGCGGCACCATGCGCCTGGGTGGCCATGACGTGGAACTGAAACCCGAATCGAAGGCCTTCCGGATTTTCGGCCATAAACGCGTGGTCCGCCAACGTTTCCGACATCGTTATGAAGTGAATCCGGATTTCATCGAGGTGCTGGAAAAAGGGGGGTTGGTCTTTTCCGGCAAAGCACCCAACGAAAATATCATGCAGGTGCTGGAGTTGCCCGATCACCCCTTCTTTATGGGAAGCCAATTTCATCCCGAACTCACGAGCAATCTGCGCAATCCGTCGCCGCTTTTCTATCATTTCGTGAAAGCGGCCCTCGACCGCAACGGATTAGCGTAAGTCGCGAATCCGCCGGGGCCCGCGATACCCATCCGGACGGTGACCCATGAATCTGACATCCACCGAAAAAAAATCCCTGGCCTTGGTCGCGCTTTTTCTGATTATCGGTGCATCCGCACGGTTTTTGGATCGGCGGCAAGTACAACTGGATCCCACGCAAACTTTCGAGTACGCGGCCCTGCCGGCCAGCAGCGCCTTTGCCGGAATTTCTCATGTCTTGGAAGCGCCGGTGGCTGCTTCCGAGGAAAACGCGGTGCCGACCGATAACGTAGAGCAATTCGAAGCCGAATCCTCGATCGAAACCCTGGGGGAATTCGCTCCCGATGAAGTGTCCCCCGTCAGGACCCCCGTGACCCCGTCCGCGCTCAATCTCAATTCGGCCAGCGTAGTTGAGCTGACGCGATTAAAGGGCGTAGGTCCGAAAACGGCGGAGGCGATTGTAGCCTTGCGTCGGACTCGGGGTCCCTTTCGCAAGGTCGAAGATTTACTTGAGGTCAAGGGCATCGGCAAGAAAAAGCTGGAAAATATCCGGCCTTATGTAATAGTATCTGATCACTAATTTCAGCGAACGGGTATCGGGGCTATATGGCAAGGAAGTCTAACAGCACGGTAGGACTGGAACTGAGTCCAACCTACCTCAAGATGGTGGAATTTCTGCCACGCGAAAATCAGATCGCCGTAGTGGCCATTAAGCCACTCGAACCTTCCGGTTGGAAGGACGACGAATACCTTGCGAGCGAAATCCGCTCCTGCCTCGACAAATACGTGAAAAAAAATGGCGCCGAATTGATCGCCTGCGTGCCTGGCGAACATGCCATCATCCGGGAAATCGAAATTCCCAACGAGGAAGACAACATCGTTGATGCCCTAAATTGGGAGCTGGAGCAATACCTGGTCGCCCCGTTGCAAGAATACCTCATTGATTTTCAGGCCTTGGGATCTTCCCAGGATGAAAGGGCACGTAATTTTCTCGTAGCCGCATTTCGCCGTTCCGAGGTCGAACGCCTTCGTCAAGTGTTGGAACAGTCGGGATTTCCCTTGGCAGTTATGGACATCGATGTCTTCGCGGCGCAAAATGCCTTCGAAGTGAATTATCCGGAAAAGCGCGGTTTGCGTACTTTTCTGGTCAAAGCCGACAGCCACAGCATAAAATGCCTGCGCACGCAACATGGACGTTTTCTCGGCCTGGAAAATCTGGTTTTGCCGGTGGAATTCGCCGTTATGGAAGGCGAAGCACGCGCAGAAATGGCCCGCGGCTTGGCCGAAAACGTCAAAGACAGCCTCGAACTCGCGTCGGGCCAGTGGGGAGAGGTGGAAGAGCTGGTGCTTTGCGGCGACCTTGCCATGGACGATGGATTTCGTGAGGCGTTGCAGGCCGGTACCACCATGGAGGTTCTACCCCTGAACGCCTTCAAGGAAGTCGCCTTCGCACTCGGACCGGACAAGTCCGCAGCATTCGCGCCCACTGCCCCCCATTGCGCGGCGGCGGTCGGATTGGCATTGCGCCGCGGAGGGGATTGCTGAATGATCCGCATCAACCTTTTGAAGCCGCTGCAAACGGCAAGACCCATGCTCCTGCTGGACGAACCCGGCATATCCGCCGGTCGTAAGCTGGCGTTGGTACTGGGAATTTTAGTGGTGGTGGCGATAACCGCGGGTATTGTCCTCTATCAAGGCGGCCATTTCGGAAGCGCCACCCTCTCAAAAGCGGCCGGGAAGGCTGCCCGGGACGGCGCTTCGACTCAACCGGCTCCGCACCCCCAATCGGGTCCGGCCCGTGTCACGGCGCAGGCCGTCGAGGAAATCGTACGCGAAATCCAGGACGAGCAGGCCCTGGTTGCGCCTTTGCTTTCCTATGACGAGTTGTTCCCCTCGGAAAAAATCGAGTTTCAGAACTGGGCGTCCGGCCGGGTATTGCAAACCGTACGCGATGCGGTTCCGGGTTCGGTGGGATTCGCCGATTTCATCTATACGGCGCCCGGGGAGTTTTACATTCGGGGCCTTTCCTATAATTCGCAAAGCCTGGAAAATTTTCGCAAACGGCTAGCCGCGCAAGAGTCGGTGAAAATCGATCCCGGCATCACGAAGAATTCCGGCGGGTCCGCGCGCGAATTTTCCCTTTACGGGAAGATCGACCTTCCCGTAAAAATTCTGGACGGAACGGATAGAGCCGTCAAGGAGGCGAGGCTGCCGGCCTTACTGCAGGCTTTCCGCTCCGGCGCGGCCGAGTTGGGGATACGGCTGAAGGCGCCCGAGCTCCGCTCCAATACTCCGCTGGGTCATTATCAAAAAAGAGTCTATGTCACCGAAGCGATGTGTAATTATTCCCAGCTGCAAAGTCTTCTCGAAAAAATGCATCGCGAAAACTCCCAGCTTGGCCTCCTCAAATTCGCATTGCATGCCAAGGGCGATGAGACCATGATCGCCAGCCTCGACCTCCTGCTTTACGTCGAGTGATT
The DNA here is from genome assembly GCA_041746255.1 of Fibrobacteria bacterium. Lineage (GTDB taxonomy): Bacteria > Fibrobacterota > Fibrobacteria > UBA11236 > UBA11236 > JBGTHM01. The sequence goes on from JBGTHM010000055.1 coordinate 15,258, forward strand.
GGATGCGCGCCCCGCTCCGGTATCCGGCGCGCGTTGTTTCCCCGGTCCGCAATCGACTCTCGCTCTCCAATCCTGAATCGATTTGTTTCGTTGTATTATTGAGGCGCAAAGCTATTTTGAATTTCAGAAGGAAAATCAGGAAATATGGCGCTTAGCATCACCGGCGGGTTATATAAAGGGCATAAACTTTGGACGGATAAGCATTCCACCAAGGTAAGGCCCACCTCCTCGAAGGTACGCCAGGCGCTTTTCAACACCTTGGCCGC
>JBGTHM010000056.1:0-29227 GCA_041746255.1 Fibrobacteria bacterium
CCCTTGCATGCCATGCAAGTGCTCTACCAGCTGAGCTATGGCCCCACGAAGGCACCAAAATTACTTCAGATTCCAGAAATTTCAAGGCTGGCGGCTATGATAGGCGCTCGCACCCCCGATTCGGTTTATTCTTCGCCTGCCATTCCCACGCTGGTGCGAATGGTGAAAATGGCCATGACTATGCGCCAGGAGTGAGCGGGTGGCCCTCAGTCCGCCACTTCCAATTTTTCATAACGGGAGTTGCGCTCTTTAGGCTGACGCCCTTTGGAAAGAATCAGGGATCTCAATTCGTCCGAGCTCATCCCCGGCCGCTGCATTCCCCCCGCCATGGAATAGATGCGCGTGCTGTCGTCCACGGTTCCGTCGAGGTCGTCGACGCCGTAGTCCAGGGCCGTGACGGCCAGATCGATTCCGAGCATTACCCAGTAGGCTTTAAGATGGGGAATATTGTCCAGGAAAAGCCGGGCCACGGCGTAATTACGCAGGTCTTCGTGGGCCCCGACTTCGGGAATATGGCTGAGTGCGTTCCGCTCATTGCGGTAACGTAAGGGAATGAAGGCCATGAAACCGCGCGTTCTGTCCTGCAGGTCCCGCAAGCGCCGCATATGGTCGACGCGATGGCGATACTCCTCCACATGACCATAAAGCATGGTCGCGTTGGAAGCTATCCCCAGAACATGGGCTTTCTCATGCACGTCAAGCCAGGTATGCGTTGGGGCCTTTCCGCCCGCGATGGTCCGCCTGACCTCCGGATCGAAAATTTCCGCTCCTCCGCCGGGAAGCGAATCGAGCCCGGCCTTTTGCAGCCGCACCAGAGCCTCCTCCACCGGGATTTTGCTCTTACGGGCGAAATAGGAAATCTCCACCGCGGTGAAAGCCTTGATATGCAATTCGGGCCGGTGGGCGCGCAGGTAGGCGCACAGGCTCTCCCCATATTCCACCCCCCTGTCGGGGTGTACGCCTCCGGTGATATGGATTTCGGTTAAGGAACCGGGAGGGTAGGGTTCCAAGGTCCGGGAAAGATCATCGAAAGTATAATCCCAGGCGCCATCATCGGTCCCGGCCCGCGGCGGACGATAGAAGGCGCAAAACTTACAAGCATAAACGCATTTGTTGGTAGGCTCAAAGTGGATATTGCGGTTGTAGTAAGCTTCGTCTCCATGCTTTTCGACGCGCACGGCATCCGCCCGCTCCCTGAGCCATTCAAGCGGCGCATTCTGATAGAGCCAAAGCGCATCCTCCTCGGAAAGCCTTTCGCCCTGCGCCCTCTTGACATCGATTTCAGTGAGAGAAGCGGACATAGAACTCCTTCTTGTGGCCAGTTTTGCTGCCTTTAAAATATTAAGGAGTTTAGCTCTTGCGCGAAAAAGGATGATTTTGCTGCGAGAAGCTGGGCTATGATGTGGCCGGAGGGTATTAAAGCACAGAACCCTTTCCATTAATATTTATGTTTAGGGCTTTAAAGCAGCATCCCGGAGAGGACTCAAAGCGGACAATGGCAACCACAGTCGATGAAATTACGGTCAATTACGAAGAAGAAGGCAAACAACTGGTCAAGGAGCTGGAAAAAGAGATTTTGACCAAGGGCGCCTGGTCCACCATTCTTTTCAAATATCAGGATTTGGACAAGGCCACGGGTGAATTCAAGCCCCCCAAAATCGCCATACGACGTTATCAGAAGCGCAACGGAGAATACCGGAACGCCAGCAAATTCACGATTTCCTCCATGGCCCAGGCCCGGAAAATGATTGAAATCTTGGATAAATGGAGCGGAGATGGGGGCGAAGGGGAAGCGGCCGGTGACGACGGCGAAGACTAGAGTGAAAAAAAAGTCGGCTCCCCAGGTTGAGATTTTCAATACCAGCGGAGTTATTCTACCCCGAGTCGGTAATTTGCGGAATTTGGCCTCCAAAGTTTTAGGCGAAGAGGGAGTAACCGGCCCGATAAACCTGGTTTTTTGTGAAAATTTACGGATTCGCCAATTGAATCGTGATTTCCGGAAACTGGATAAGGTGACAGACGTGCTTTCATTTGAGTATAATGAGGACGATTTGCACGGTGAATTATACATATCTGCCGAACAGGCCAAAAACCAGGCTCCGCGCTGGAAAAACACGTTCTACGCCGAATTGAAGCGTTTAATTGTGCATGGCTGCCTCCACCTCGCGGGTTATGATCATCTGAAAAAACCGGACCGCCGAATCATGACCGCCCGGGAAGACCATTATCTCTCCGCATGACCATTGAATTATATTTTAATGATGGAATCCAACCCCGATCCCGACCAGCGTTTCGTGAATACCGCTCGGGGTATTGGGCAAACGGACAGGCCTGAATAACACAGTGGACCCTAGTTTATCGCTTGAACTTCTCCTGCTCTTTGCCGTTTCCATAACGCTTAGCGGCATCTTGGCAGGCATGAGAACCGTACTGGCCTATTATTATGGACAGAGCAACGGGCATATCCATAATCCGGAAAACGACCTGCAAGCCCTCATTAAGAAATCCGTGCAGGCTTGGCAGAAACCCGGTTTTTTCGAATCGATCAGTCTGGGCCGCTTCTTGTTGGACGGGACGGCCTTACTAAGCCTCACCCGCTATTTTTATGCGACCTTCACCGGCTGGACTTATGTGACCAGCGCCGTGGTGGCCCTGCCTTTCATCTTTCTCATTTCGCATTGGCTTTTTCCGTTTTTGGGAAGATTATTCGCTCCCCGTCTCGGCCCAACCGCCTTGCGCGTCAACACCGCTTACTCCTTGCTCTTGATGGGTAGCGTGGGAGCCGCCCTTTACCGCGCCAATGACTTTCTGCTTCGGCTCCGGGGCATCGACCAGAAACTCAGTTTTCTCGGTGAGCCCAGCCATAAGAAACCGGGAACACCGCATGAGGGAGAACCCGACCATAGCGGATTGGAAGCCGAAGAGAAGGAGATGATTCGCAGCATTTTCGATTTGCGCGAAACCCAGGTGCGCGAAATCATGACCCCACGCGTGGATGTCAAAGGTCTGGAAATCAATACACCCTATGAGCAGGTCATTGAATTCATCACCAAGGAAAAGTTCAGCCGTATTCCGGTATACGAAGAGAGCCTGGACAATATCCGGGGAATCCTCCATATCATGGATTTGCTGACGGCCAAGGTGGAAAGCAACGAGAATTTCAAGCTTTCGGAATTTATCAAAGAGGCCTTTTTCGTACCGCGCACCAAAAAAATCGGCGAACTCATGCGCGAGTTCCGTATCAAACACGTGCATATGGGTATGGTGGTGGATGAATACGGCGGCACCGCCGGCCTCATCACCCTGGAAGATATCCTGGAGGAAATCGTAGGCGAAATCCATGACGAAGACGAAGTGGAAGCCATCAAACTCAAGAAGGAGGATGATGGAGTCTATCTCATCGATCCCATTCTCTCGCTCTCAGACCTGCAGGAGGAGACGGGCATCGACTTGAAGCCTGAGGAAGAGGATATCCAAATCGACTCGGTGGGGGGATTCATTCTTTTCATCCACGGTAAGGTTCCCGAAATCGGCGATCTAATCCGCTATAGGGATTACTCCTTTGAAATCATTGAGATGGATGGGCAGAAACTGGAATTGATCCGGCTATTGGTCAACTCACCGGTTACCTTGAAAAGTTAGTCTGCGTCTTGCTGGATCGGAAATCAGCTCTTCAGCGACTCGATATTCCGTAACAAATCATCGTTGTAAAAATCCAACAAGGGTAACCGATTCAGTATCTCTTCGGTGTTGTCCAGGCATTCGGCATTATCCCGAATCACCAAGATAAGGCGATTCACCGAATGGTGCAGACTCCGTAATGATTCCTTCAACTCTTCCCGGTTTTCCGGATGACGTAAAGCGTCCTCGAATGCTTCCATATTCCACATGAGAGAAATTTACTTATCTCTCAGACGCAGGGGAACCAGAAACGTATTTTGAGGAAGCGACTCGGGAGGATTTTCATGGTTTTACGCTTGTTTTTGCTCTTTGCCATCGTTCCGGTGGTGGAGCTGTATTTACTTATCCAGGTAGGTATGCGCATCGGAGCGATTTCAACGCTTTTACTGGTTTTATTGACGGCAATGGTAGGTGCCAATTTGGCACGATTGCAGGGAATGCAAACTCTTTACCGAATCCGCCTGAGCTTGAGCGAGGGAAAGATGCCGGGGGAAGAATTACTCAACGGCCTGCTCATCCTTATCGCAGGAATATTATTGCTTACTCCGGGTTTTATCACGGATATCCTGGGCTTTCTCCTCCTGCTTCCCAAGACGCGGACTTTTTTCCGCAATCTTTTGCAAGCACGGGTTGCCCGCTGGCTGAGTCAGGGCAATCTCCGCTTACGTCTCTTTTTCTGAGGACAATTCGGAAGGCTCAGGTTTTTTTGCGGCCTTCTCCCCCAACAATTCGGCCAGCCATCGCGTAGGCTCGAAATGGTCACAGAATACCACCGCCGCCGCAGTGAGAGGGACGCCTAGAAATGCACCCGGAATACCCCAGATAAAGCCCCAGAAACCAATGGAGAAAAGCACCACCAGGGGCGAAAGCGCGAGGAAACGTCCTTCCAACTTGGGGGCGATATAATTTCCCATGGTGAACTGGATAAGGGTCAGGCCAATCAGGGTAAGCATAACCAACCCGATACCGCTTCCAGGCTGGATGACAGCCAGCAAAGTAGGCGGAATCACGGAGACGATGGATCCCAGCGTCGGAATGAAATTGAGAGCGAAGGCCAATAACCCCCACACCAAAGGGTATTGGAGCCCGATAAACCAGGTGAACAGTCCTACCAATACTCCCGTGGCCGCCGATACCAGACCGAGAGCATACATGAAATTCCGCACATTGTGAGCACTTCTCGCGGCGGCTTCCGCCATTTTTCGGGAGGTTGAGGTACCAATGGTAATTTTCAGCTTTTTCTCAAACTCGGGAACTTCCAGCAGCAGCAACAGCAGGTAGGCGATGAACAAAAATAAAGCCCCTACCAACCCGAACACGTAGACCGCCGCCGGCTGTAAGAAGGCTAAAAATTCCTGGCCGAGAGACTGGAGATCAAATTCCCCGCGGGTTAATTCAATTCCGTGGACTTGTGCCCATTGTAAAAGGTTCGCCAGAATTTCATTCAACCTTTCCGCATAGGTACGCCAATCTTCTCCGACAACCCTTATCATGAATACTATTGCCATAAAAGTGGCTACCAAAACCGTAACAACCAGGAAGAGAGAAATGAAAACGGCCGCTATGCGGGGAAGTTTTTTTTCCAATTTCACCTGGATGGGCCAAACCAGAGCGGCTGCGAGAAAGGTGAGTCCCATGGGCATGGAAATAAAAGTGGTAAGCTTAAGCCCAGCCAGCACCATTATTACGGCGATAAGGGAAAGGACTCCCACTTGGCGCGATTCTCGCTTGGGAAAGTCGGTCATGAAGAAGTTCCCTTCGAAAATTGTCGAGTCCCCTCTGGAACTTTCCCCAAGAGGAGTTGCATAAATTAGTTAAAATGAATTCCGTATCGATTAGGCGCAAGAAGGAGTTCCAGCCCTCAGTAGAATTTCCTATTACTTTTTCAATTACCATGCGGGCCGCAATACGCAAGAAATATGGACCGCCACAAGTCTTCTCACCCCATTTTCGTTTCTCCCCTGACGTAACACATCTTTTCCCTGTATCTTTGCTTGAAGGTGGCCCACCCTTTTTCGTCACTATCCTCAATTTGAGTATATCGGAAACAAGCCAAAATCGCCGGAAATGCTTAAAAACTGCCGAAAAATACACATTTAAGGTACCCGCAATTTGAGTATACTCGAAAATCAATGGGGCCCCGCCGAACCTGTTCCCCATACGATCACCCGAAACCCAGCAACTTTATGGGCCGGAATTTGCCCCAATCACCATGTCGCCATCGTAGTGCATGGTATTGAGCAGCGCTCCCGGAAATTTTTCCGCTCGAACTTATCATTTATGTTAAGTTCGGCGAACAGATGCCGGCACCGATTTTGGGAATAAACTGTAGGGCCGCTTATCCCGACCCATTTCGTCGATTATTTTTATATGGTCCATATTTAACCGACCACCTCAAGATTATTTGACAACCTGGATGGATGTCACATTTCCTCCCTCGTTATTTGAATGGCTGAGGTTCAGAGCGTTTGGAAGAGAAATTCAATAAATGACAATTGGACTTTCGGCCGTATTCCATCGAAAGGCCGTCTCCTAGGATTATCCCGGCGCGGGAGGTTGAGAATGGTGTCCTTGACAGGGATCGAACCTGTGACCCCCAGTTTAGGAAACTAGTGCTCTATCCAACTGAGCTACAAGGACTGAAATTCAACCGGGCGGGCCGAAAGTTACCAAAATACCCTCGAGATTTATACCCTGGACTCCCAAAATAATCCCCTTCCCACCAATTTGGTATTTTTTTGGCTGTCCCCGTCCCCGTTTCTACCTTTGGCGCTGAACCCGAAAATTCTCCGGAATTCCGGGCCTTTCCATCCTTTGACCACAGGACATTTCCCTTGCTGACTCGCATTGAAGTTGCCCAAAAATCCCCGGCTACCGACTCCCGGGGCAATAAGGTTTTGACCGCTATCCGGGAGGATGTGGGACTGGCCGTAGACAGGGTCGCCAGCTTACTGGTTTATACCCTGGAAATGGAATTGACACCCGACGAAGCCCACAAGGCGGCTTCCGAATTACTGGCCGATCCCGTCACCGAAGCCGCAGGTATCGACCAACCCCTGGCTCACGACTTCGACTATTTGATTGAAGTCGGCTTCAAGCCCGGCGTCACCGACAATATCGGCCGCTCCAGCCGCGAAGGCCTGGCCGACCTATGGGACCGTAGCCTGGGTGAAGAGGACCAGGTTTTTACCAGCCGCCAATACCTTCTCTGGGGTAAACTGACTCGCGAAGAAGCCGAACGCATCGCCGTCAAACTGCTGGCCAACGATTTAATCGAACGCTATCGAGTCATTTCGCGCGCGCAATGGGATGCGGGCGAACGTATCCCCACGGAAAGCAACGGGGTGCATTTGGCCCATGAACCGCGCGTCGAAACCATAACGCTGCCCGATAACGATGCGGATTTGGAAAAACTCTCGCGCGATAAAATTCTCTCCCTGAGCCTGGAAGAAATGCGCGCCATCCGTACCCATTATACCGAAGCCTCGCACAGCCAAGCCCGTGCGGAAGCCGGTCTTCCGCAATTCCCCACCGACGTTGAGCTGGAAGTCATCGCTCAAACCTGGAGCGAGCATTGCAAACATAAGATTTTCAACGCCGACATCGACTATACCGATGCCGCCGGAGAAAAGCGGAACATCCGTTCCCTGTATAAAACCTACGTGAAGGCGGCTACGGCGAAAGTGGCCGAGAAAATCACCTGGCTCAAATCGGTTTTCACCGACAACGCGGGCATCATCGCCTTTACCGAAGATTACGACATCGCCATGAAGGTGGAAACGCATAACTCCCCCAGCGCGCTCGACCCTTACGGCGGCGCCATGACAGGTATCGTGGGCGTTAACCGCGATATCATGGGCTGCGGCATCGGATGCAAACCCCTTTTCAATACCGACGTTTTCTGCTTCGCCACGCCTTTCTACGACAAACCCGTACCTCCCAAGTTACACCATCCCAAGCGCGTGCTTAAGGAAGTGCATCGCGGGGTGCGCGACGGCGGCAATGAAAGCGGAATTCCCACCGTAAACGGCAGCATCGTTTTCGACGATCGCTTTTTGGGCAAACCCCTGGTTTTCTGCGGCACCGGCGGACTCATCCCGGCTACCGTGGGCGGAAAGCCCTCCCATCTCAAAACCATTTTACCGGGCGATCGCATCGTCATGGCCGGTGGGCGCATCGGCAAGGACGGCATACACGGAGCCACCTTTTCTTCGGCGGCGCTTACGGAAACCTCCCCCACTTCGGCGGTGCAAATCGGCGATCCCATCACTCAGAAAAAACTCAGCGACTTTTTACTGGAAGCCCGCGACCTCAGCCTCTATCGCTTCGTTACCGATAACGGAGCGGGCGGGCTTTCCTCCTCCCTGGGGGAGATGGCGCGCGAATGCGGCGGATGCCGCATGCACCTCGACCGCGCGCCTTTGAAATACCCGGGACTCGACCCCTGGGAAATCCTCGTATCCGAAGCCCAGGAGCGCATGTCCTTCGCCGTGCCTCCCGAAAAAATGGAAGCCTTCTCCGCCCTGGCCAAAAAGCGCGGAGTGGAAGTCGCCGATCTCGGAGAGTTTTCCGACGACGGACTGTTCGCCGCCTATTATGACGGCAAATTGGTCTGCCGTCTGGAAATGGAATTCCTGCACGACGGAGCGCCGCGCATGCGCATTCCCGCGCGCCTGTCGCCAACAAACCATCGCGAACCCGAAGCGGCCCGATTGCGCGAACGTGATTTACGCAGCGACGCCTTGCAATTGCTTTCCACCTTGAACATCTGTTCCAAGGAAAGCTGGGTGCGCCAATACGATCACGAAGTGCAAGGCATGAGCGTGGTGAAACCCTTTACCGGAGCGGAGAACGACGGCCCCAGCGACGCGGCCGTTATCCGCCCGCTCTACCATCGCAAAGAGGGGTTGGCCGTCGCCCACGGCATCGTTCCGCGTTATAGCGACATCGATTGCTATCACATGGCGGCTTGCGCCATCGACGAAGCCGTGCGCAACGCGGTGGCGGTGGGCGCCGACCCCGACTACCTCGCGGGCCTGGATAATTTCTGCTGGCCCGATCCCGTGGAATCGCCGGAAACCCCCGACGGCGCGCATAAAATGGCGCAGCTGGTGCGCGCCAACGAAGCCCTGTACGATTATTGCACCGCCTACGGCCTTCCGCTCATCTCGGGCAAAGACTCGATGAAAAACGACTACCGCGCGGGAAGCGAAAAGATTTCCATACCACCCACTTTATTGGTCACGGTAATCGGCCGCCTTCCCGACGTGGAAAAAAGCATGACGCTCGACGCCAAACAAGTAGGCGACTTCGTTTACGCGCTCGGCATCACCCGCGACGAACTGGGCGGTTCCGAATATTACGCCATGCTGGGAGAAGTGGGCGTGAACGTTCCCCGCGTCGACGCCGCCGAGGCCATGGCCCTTTACCGCGCCCTGCATAAAGCCATCCTCGCCGGTTATGTCCGCTCCGTGCACGATATGTCCGACGGCGGCCTTTTCACCGCCCTGGCCGAAACCTCCATGGCGGGAAGGCTGGGAATGGACATCCAACTCGACACCCTGCCCGTAACAGGCGAGTTATCCCCCGCCGCGCTGCTTTTTTCCGAAAGCCAAAGCCGCTTCGTCGTCACCGTGCCCGCCGCGCGCCAGGCCGAATTCGAGCAAACGCTCAGCGCGGGAGCGAAGCGTCCCGCCTTCGCCGCCATCGGGCGCGTCACCGAAGCGCATGAATTGCGCATCGCATTGGGAGACCAAAAACTGCTGACCTTATCCCACGACGAAATGTTCCACCACTGGCATCAACCCTTGAATTGGTAACCTGCATGAAACCCCGCGTTTGCGTCATCACCGGCTACGGCATCAACTCCGACTACGAACTGGAACATTGTTTCGCTTTGGCGGGAGGCGACGCCCGCCGCGTGCATATCAACGATCTCATTTCCGGAACCGTTAGACTCGCCGATTTCGATATCCTGGCCGTGCCGGGCGGCTTCTCTTTCGGCGACCATATCGCCAGTGGACGCGTATTCGCCAACAAACTCAAACGTTTTCTCGGCGACGAACTGCAAACCGCGGTGCAAAAAGGCGTGCCCATCATCGGCATATGCAATGGTTTTCAGGTGTTGATCAAATTGGGGCTCCTTCCAGGCCCCGACGCGAAAGCCCCCGGCGAAACCCAAGACGGCGCCACCGCCGCGGGCGCCCTGCGTCAAACCAGCACGCTCACCTTCAACGACTCCGGCCGTTTCGAAGACCGCTGGTGCCATCTCAAGGCCGTAACCCAATCCCCCTGCATCTGGACGCGCGGCATCGACATGACCTATTTACCCGTGCGCCACGGCGAAGGAAAATTCGTCCCCGCCGACGAAGCGGAATTACAACGCCTGCGCGACAACGGGATGATTTGCCTACGCTACGCCACCGCTACCGGGGGCCGTCCCGACTTCCCCGCCAATCCCAACGGATCGGTGGACGATGTGGCGGGTATCTGCAACGAAAGCGGCTTGGTGTTCGGATTGATGCCGCATCCGGAAGCCCATATGCATGCCACCAATCACCCGCAATGGCTGCGGTTGGGATTACGCGGCGAAGGCGAAGGCCTTAGGTTTTTCCGGAATGCGGTGGATTTTGTAGGGAAATAGCATTTGCTTAGAGGGGGATTGAATTGTTCCCACTTTTAACATTGCTGCGGACCGGGTCCACTCGCGGGGGAAATTTTTCCGGCACGCTCCGCCCATTCCACTTTGCGATTCGGTTGTCGTCGCAACTCGCCCGCTACGCGGGCTCAGACAGGCTCCGACAACCTACGCAAAGCGGGGGCTTCGCTGACGCCTACAAAATTCCCCCCGCGAGTGGACCCGGCTCTCTGCTTGGAGGTGGCTCTATCGTTGTGCGGACCCGGCGGATAAGATTGGGTTAGGCCCGGCGAAGATCGGGCTCTACGCCCATTTCCCTGCCGAGTATGTCCGTCAGTTCTTGCAAGGTGGCTTTGAACACGTCGTTTTCTACCGTGTATTCATACTTACCGCGCGATTCGGCGAATTCCAATTCCTGGGCGGCGTTTTTAAGGCGTAAAGCGATGGCTTCTTCGGGATCGGAGGAGCGCGTACGCAGGCGCTCTTCCAAAACTTTGAGACTGGGTGGTTTGATAAGGATACCTACGGCATCGGGATAGACCCTGTCGAAGTTCACCTTGCCGTAAACGTCTAGATCCAGAATCACCGAATGGCCGGCGGCCAAAGCCCTATCGATGGGTTCTTTGGGTGTTCCGTAAAAATTGCCGTGAACCTCGTTATACTCCACCAACTCGCCATGCTCAATCATGTCGTGAAATTGTTCCGGCGTCTTGAAAAAATAATGGATGCCGTCCAACTCGCCTGGACGCGGTAGACGGGTGGTCGCGGATACGGAATATTTGAGATTGGAAAAGCGGCTCATCAGCGCGTCTTTCAAGGAGCTCTTACCCGCTCCCGACGGCGCTGAGAAAACGATCAACCGTCCGGGACGGACGGATTCACCGACCATGGGTTTTGTTATCCTCGCGCAACTTTTCCAAGAAAGGAATGTTCAGCAACAGCTCATTGCGTTGGTTCTGCTCCTTTTCACGCGCATCCGCCTGGTTCTTGGCCAAGGCGGTTTGGTTGTTATGGCGTTTCGCGAGCACGATTTCCATTTGGACCATCTCTTCCAGTCGGTTGACCGCATATTCGAGCGTGGCGATGGTTCGGATGATGAGCATATAGGATCCGAGCAAGGTGAAAGCCAGCAGGATTGCGAAGAATAGCTGCAATTTCAAATCGATACTCATGACAAACCCTCCGGCCAACCGCCGTTCCGGGGCGCATAACCCAACCGGCTCAAGCCGGAATCAGGCTGGAAGTTAATAAATATCCCCGGGAACCGAACCTTTCCATTATACCCCAAAGTTGTCCGGGCTTTCACCCCAAGATGAATGCCGGTTTCCCCTATTCGGGAAGCCCATGGCTTGGTACCTTTAGCCTATGCTTTTCCAAAACCTGGACGAATCCCTTTTAACGGATGCCCTGCGCGTAAAATACCGACAGCTGTGCGACATCCTGCTCTCGCTGGAATCCGCGGCCATAGGGTTTTCCGGAGGTGTCGATTCGGCCCTTTTATCGGCAGTGGCCGCGCGGGTCCTGGGCGGCAAGGCAATCGCCTGCTTGGCCGTCAGCCCTTCTTTGGCCAGGCGCGAGTATGCCGGTGCGGTCGCTACCGCGCGTGAACTCGGACTAAGACTGGAAGTCTACGCGGCCACCGAATTCACCAATCCCGATTATGTTCGCAACGATGCCCGCCGCTGCTTCCACTGCAAGGCCGATTTGTTTAAACATCTGCGGGTTTTTGCCCAAGCGCATGGGCTTCGACATTTACTCTATGGCGGCAACGTCGACGATTTGCAGGATTACCGACCCGGCCATGACGCCGCGCACGCCGCCGAGGCACGCGCACCTTTGGCCGAAGCGGGTTTGGGTAAAAATGAAATCCGGGAATTGGCACGGCTATTGGGAATTTCCGTGCATCAAAAACCGGCCTCCCCCTGTCTCAGTAGCCGTATTCCCTATGGAAGCGCCGTCACTCCCGAAAAATTGGCCGCCGTAGAAGCGGGCGAAGAAGTTTTGCAGGATATCGGTTTCAGCGTTTCCCGGGTCCGGCATGAAGGGGATACCGCCCGCATCGAAGTTCCGGTGTCCGAGATTCCCCTATTCGCGCAAAGCCCAACCACCGATCGGCTGGTAACAACATTGAAACGTCACGGTTTCAAGCACATCGTAATCGACCTGGAGGGGTTTCGCACCGGAAACCTGAACGCGAGACTGCCCGAAGCCCGGGCCGCCGCTTCAGTCGGAGAGTAGCACCCAGCTGGAGAGGTTCGAGCCATGGGAGCGATGTTCGGCGCGGTAAACTCCGGCTGCCATTTTCTGACCGGAACGGTTGCGGCCGTCCCAAAGAATAGCGTCGCTATTTCCCATGGGGCGCAGTTGGCGTACTTCTTCACCCTCTTGATTGACGACGACCAAAATACCGGGTTCCACGCCTTCAGGAAGCACAAAGCGAATGATTCCCGGACCCGGTAATTTACGCCAGGCCAAACTTTCCCGGGTCGGGTTCTCAGAAGAGGCATTACCCTTTTCCGCTCCAGCCGTGGGACGATGCATTAAAGCGGCGTTCAGCGCAAAGGAGTTGTTTCCCAACGAGGCCAACCGATTGCCCGAGATTTCGTTCAGAATCTGGGGAGGAGAACCCGTAACCTTCAAGATACTCCCTTCTTTGAAGGAGGTCGGTGTCACACCCGCATCGGAAAAGGCTAATTCCCATGCTAGGGGAGGCACAAAATCGTTCTCGCGGGATTGGGCATCAACTGTCAGTGCGAAAGAAACCAGGGCGACAATGGCAACGAAGGGTTTAGGCTGGGTCATGGCGGCCTCTCGTAATGGATTTGGTCACCGGGGCTTGACATCCCGCTTTTCCCACCGGGTCAAAGGGCGCAAGCGCGGCTGCCATAAGCTTACGGCCCGGTGGAAAAAAATGGAAGCCATTCCTATAAGCACAATTTGAGAAGTTATAAGGTTTCCAGGGGGTTTTTGAGAATTCAAACGGCGGATACCAGACCGCTGTTTCTCTGCTGAAAATCGTCTAGAAAGCCGCGCGGTAAACGGACAGGAGGTATTCGCGCGTTACCGGTACGGCATTGCCGGTATGGCAGGTATCCGCGAAGGCCGCGTGGCTCAAATCCTCCAAATCGCCCTCGGGAACCCCATGGTTCCGAAGCCCGAAACGGATGCCCAGGGACGTGAAAAACCCCGTCAGGGTTTGCGAGAGCAACTCCCTATCCAGTCCGGCTTCCATGAACAACAGCATCACTTTGTCGATTTTAAACTGAGCGGTTTCGGGAAGGTCCATCCGTTCCAGAAAGGCCATGGAAGCGGGTAAAAGCAAGGCATTGGCCAAGCCGTGATGGGTATTGTACCGAGCCGAAAGCGGGTGCGCCAGGGAATGCACCATCCCCAGCCCTTTTTGAAAGGCGGTGGCGCCCATAGCGGCCGCCATTTGCATATGTCCCCGCGCCTCCAAATCTCCGCCATTCTTATAAGCGACAGGAAGATTACGCAAAATGAGCCGGATACCTTCGAGAGCGATGCCGTCGGCCATGGGGTGATAGCTGGGCGTGAAATAGGCTTCCAGGCAATGGGTCAAAGCGTCGATACCCGTAGCCGCCGTAAGCGCCGGAGGTAACTTCGCGGTTAAAACTGGTTCCAGCACGGCCCAATCGGGAATGAGGCGCGGATGGAAAAAAATGGTTTTGGTTTGCGTGGCGCGTAAAACGATTACACCGGAACGCCCCACTTCGCTGCCGGTTCCCGCCGTGGTCGGAATGGCGGCCAGGGGCGGCATGGGATTTACGATGAGGCCGTATCCTCTTTGCGCATCGTCATAACGCGCCAAGGGCCCTGCATGCGCCACCATCAACTTGATGACTTTCGCCGCGTCCAATGCGCTGCCTCCCCCCAAAGCCAACAAACAGTCGCATTGCGATGCCTTATACGCCGCCACGCCTTTTTCGACATCCTCTTCCAAGGGGTTGGGATGAACTTCGGAGAAAAGCGTGACCTTCAGGCCCGCTTCCGTCGCCGCCGTTTCCACCCGGCCCACCAAATCCGTAGCCAATAGCCCGGGATCGGTAACCAGCAAGGGACGGGAAAGCCCGCGGTTCCGCATTTCGGCCAGCGCCGCCGCCAAAGCTCCGTTTCCGAAAAGAATGGCCGTGGGAAAATGGAATCTTTGCATCGGCTCTCCCGCGGGTTTAAATGATTTCGAAATAACGTTTCAATTGCCAATCATTGATGCTGCGTTCGTATTCGCGCACTTCCCACTCGCGGGTGCCGGCGAAATGCTCCACGAATTCGCCACCGAACATTTCCACCGCTTCCGCCGATTCGCGAAAGGGAGCGATAGCCTGCCGCAAGTTACTGGGAAGCCGATGCGCTTCGGAACCGCTGTCGTCATAGGCGCAGCCCGTAACCGGATCGCCGGGATCCAATTTACGCTCGATTCCCAATAGGCCCGCAGCCAGGCAAGCCGACGCCACCAAATAGGGATTTGCATCGGCGCCGGGCAGACGGTACTCGAGGCGTTGCGATTTTTCACTTCCGGGAATGACTCGCAAGGCCGTAGTGCGATTCTCCACGCCCCAAGTAAGCGAAGTCGGGGCCCAGGCGCCTTTGACCAGTCTTGTGTAGCTGTTTACCGTGGGCGCGCTCATCGCCAGAAAAGGCCTTAGGTATTGTCGCAAGCCCGCCAGATAATGTTCCATGGATTTACTCATTCCAAATCGGCCCGCCTTGTCATAAAAAACGCTGCGCCCCGTCTTGGCTTCAACCAGCGATTGATGCACATGACCGCCGAGACCCGGATAATCCATGGACCACTTGGCCATAAAGGTCGCCATCAATCCGCGTTTCTGGAAAAAAGTCTTGGTGAAGGTTTTGAACACCGCCGCTTTATCGGGCGCCTTCACGCCCAAATCGGATCCCAGCGCGCCTTCCCAAACCCCCGGTCCCGTTTCGCAATGCAGGCCTTCGAGGGGGCAATCCATCGCCAGGCAATAATCCATGAAGGCGTTGAAAAGGTCGGAGTTGACGGAATTACGGATTATGGAATAACCGAAGTTACCCGGCGTAAAGGGGCGCAAGTCCTGGTAATGCTTGGCACGCACCGACTCGGGAGTTTCATTGAAAACGAAAAATTCGTATTCGAATCCCATGCGCACGAAAAACCCCATATCCTGGGCGCGTTTAAGCAAGCGTTGGTAGAGGCTGCGCGGGCATAAGGGATGCGAAGATCCATCCGCAGTTTTAAAATCGGCGAGAAAAAGCGGCAGGTTGTTCTCATCCGGTATGCGCCTTTCACTGGCCCGGTCGATACGGAACAAGGCGTCGGGATAGGCCGTATGCCAGCCGGTGAATTTCGCGTTATCGTATAATTTATCATCGACGTCCCACCCCAGCACGCAATCACAAAAACACCCCATGCTGTCGGCCAGCGACCGGAATTTATCCAACGAGAGATACTTGCCGCGCATCACTCCGTCCATATCGGTAATGGCCAACTTGACGCGATGGATGCCATTGTTGGTGTATTCGGTGACGAGATCTTCTATTTCCATTTCGACGTCGGGAACTCCCGGGGGCGTTTTCCTGTTTTCCGGCATGACTTGTCTCCTAGGCTAAACGAAAATTCAGGGCCTTGCGGCGCGTCAATGCAAGCATACCATAACGGGATAGCGCCGACCCCTTACCACTGTCTTTGACGCCGGTCCAGGGCAGCGCGGGATCGAGGTAATCGCAGCGGTTCATGAACACGGTACCGGTTTCAGCCCCGCGCGCGAAAGCCTGGGCGCGTTTTTCATCGCGCGTATAAATAGCGCAGGTGAGGCCGTAGGCGGAGTCGTTCACCCTGCGCAAGGCCGGCTCGTCCCCGGGAACGGAGGACACGGGAAGCAGAGGGCCGAAGTTTTCCAGCTTCATGATTTCCGCCTCTTGGGGCACATCCGCCAGCAAAGTAGGAGGGAAGAAAACCGCCTTTCCCATCAAGGTCGTTTCGCCGCCGCAGAGTAAGAGAGCTCCCCGCCGCAGGGCCTCGCCGACTTGCCTTTCCATTTCGTGGGCGGAAGCGGGATCGGCCAAGGGACCCAAATTAGTGGTGGCCTCCATGGGATCGCCCAATACATAGGCGCGACACAGCGCCTCCGCATGTTTTAAAAATTCGGGATAGACTTTTTCATGCACGTAAACCCGCTCGATGCCGCAGCAGGACTGGCCGGCATTGTACATGGCCCCGTCGACCAGGCTTTCGGCGGCGGACTTCACGTCGGCGTCTTCGGCGACATAGGCCCCGTCTTTGCCTCCGAGTTCGAGATTGCAGTCGATGAAGCGCCGGGCCGCGCTGCGGTAGATTTCGTGCCCGCCGCGCACCGATCCGGTGAAGATGACATGGTCGACGCCCGGGTTTTCGATGATGCCGGCGGTGACGGTATGGTCGGCGACGAAGGATTGCAAGATGTTTTCCAATCCGCCCAGGTTTCCGAAGGCGCGGGCGAAATGGTCTCCGATTATGGGCGTGATGCTGCTATGCTTGAGTAGTACGGTATTGCCGGTCAGTAACGCGGAAATTACCCCGTTTACGGAAATGACCAAGGGGTAATTCCAGGCCGAAATGACCAGCACCACGCCTAGTGGTTCATGCTCGATGGCGCGGTATTGGCCAGCGGGAGACGGGAGTATTTCAGGCTTGAGGGTTTCCTCGGCGACGGCGATAAGGTGGTTGGCGCGTTCGAAGAAAGTATCGATTTCGCGGCGGGCCTGCGTGATGGGTTTGCCCATATGGGCGGTGATGTCGGTCGCCACCTGTTCGCGGTGGGTTTCGAAATAGCTTAAGGCTTCGGAAAGCAGGGCGGCGCGTTTGCCGATGGGTAGCCCCCGCCAACTTACGAAGGCTTTACCGGCGCGAGCGGTTCGGTCCGACAATTCCGTAGCGGAGAGCAGGGGATATTCGCCCAGCTTTTCGTGGGTGTAGGGGTTGACGGGTACTATGGATGCGGCCACTGGCTTCCCTTTCTCGCTTCCTGTTTCCCCCGAATAGCTGAATCGGAATTTCGACAAGTGATTAGGGGAGGTGCGATGGTTAGACTATTGTTCCATAGGTTATCTGTTTGGTAAAGGTAATTTTTCGGGAACGGGCAGGGTAGCGTAATGTGTTGAAAATGGTACCTTTTAGGCCATGAGCCTTGAATTGATTCTTAAGGAAGTGGATGCCCGGCAAAAGGATATCAACTCGCTTAAGCCCTTTTCCAAAAAAAATATCCGGGGCTTGAAGGATTATTTCAAAATCGGCCTTACCTATAGCAGCAATGCCTTGGAAGGAAATACGCTAACGGAAAGTGAAACCAAGGTCGTTATTGAGGAAGGAATTGCAATCGGCGGCAAACCGCTCAAAGATCATTATGAAGCAATAGGCCATGCCGAGGCTTTCGAAAAAATTTTCGAGTTCTACCGGGAAAAAAAGCTCACCGAATCGATACTCAAAGAATTGCATCTACTTTTTTTCGGCAGAATAGATAAAGACAATGCCGGGCGCTACCGGAGCGTCAACGCCTTCATCACCGGGTCGAAGTACCCCCTTCCCAAACCCGCGGAATTGCCGAAGTTAATGAAATCGTTGACTCGGCGCGCCTCGGGTTATCGGAAGCGATTACACCCCGTCCATACCGCGGCCTTATTGCACAAAGAGTTCGTCTTTATTCATCCCTTCATCGATGGAAACGGACGTGTTGCCCGGCTGTTCATGAATTTGACGCTTCTTCAAGAAGGTTACCTGCCCGCCATCATTCCGCCCATACTACGCGCTGAGTACATCCGGCTATTGGAAGAAGCGCATAAACGCGACGAAGCTTTCGTGATGTTTATCGGTGAAATGATTCGAGAAACCCAAAAAGATTATTTGCGGATATTCAGATAAAACCCTACCATATCGCGATTGCCGCCAGTTCTTTATTCTGACGGGCACGGATACAAAAAACGAATCGTTCTGGATAAACGATTCGTTTTATTAAAAGTTTCGGGTTTACTTCAGGATTCTCAATCCTTTGGCGGGTTGTCCAGCTCCGGTAAAAATGCGTCCGGTCAGGTCTAGGGAGCGCTGGAAATCCCCACCCTGCGAATGGACTCCATCCAAGGCCAAGAACATCCTGGCCTTTTTGCCGTTGGAGGCGCCAAATCCTTCCTTGTGAATTCCGAGTATCGTGGTGGGATTTTCGATAAATTTTAAATAGGCTGCTTTAAAGTCTTCCGGTGTGGCCTCTTTATTGCCTCCCGAGGTAGCACCGGTAAGCCAGTAGTAGGCCATGCCCGCATCGGAAATATCGAATTTCCCCTTTTGGAAAGTGACGACATTATCCCGTTCCGCCCAGTCACCCTGCTCCCAGATATGACGAATTCTAGGGTCGGTATGATTTTTGGCCCAGTCCCATCGTGCTTTGGGAGTCTGCAACTTGACATTCTGGTCCCCGATGTCGACCGACGCTATGGAAAAATCCTTGGTAATGTCGCTGAGATTGTAGAAATCGCCGCTGTTATCATTAGCAGGATGGTGGGTTATAATGGTTACGAATTTTCGTTTGGCCGGCTCGGCGTCTTTTATGGCGAAGTAGAGGACATCCGGCTCCCCTGCCATAATCATCCATAGAGGGTCGTCCGCCGTTGAAGCATTGACGAGGTCTGTCAAGTGCTTGATTGACGCATTTTTTTCCTTACTTTGATTATAGAGCGCCTTGTAGTTCCAAATAGTCAGGTGCTCGAATCCACCCCATAGTTGGACGGTTTTCTCGGCGCCCTCCTGCATGACTTTCTGGCGTTCCAATTCCTGAGCGACGGAAATGTTTTGCTGATTATGTACCAGGTCGCAGGAATGGCCGAAGTGGACCAGCCGCTTTTCATGACCCATCGCTCGGAACAAGGCAAGCGTGGCTGGGTTGCCCCCGACGTCATCGGGATCGGGGGAGTTGCCGTCCGCAATATAGGCTACCCGGCCTTTGGGGGGCTCCCCCGCCTCCGTGGATGCGGATGCGATGAGGAAAATTCCGAGAACGATAAGGGTCATGGGTTTGCTCATCAATGAATCTCCAGGTTCTTTAAATCACCACGTTTGGAGTGATTGCAAAGTCAATTTTATGAATTACTGACTAGGATAGTAAAACAAAAGAGGCTGAATCGTCCCCATTATTCTTTAAGGAAGAACTCTTTCCCCGATATCGAATACACCTTGAAACCGGGTGTTGACCCGGGACCGGGCGATAGGTAAATCAACCCCTTTCTGAACTCGGGAGAGGATAGGGAGGACCGCGCCGAAAGTCCGGGCCGGATGGATACCAGATTGGAATTGGCCACGTAAACCGCCCAATCCTGGGAAGCGTTTCCGGGCGCATTGCCGATGGAGACTTTGCCGCCTCCCGTAACCTGCTTGACCGAACCGGATTGAAGTTCTCCGCCTTTGATGGGATCGAACCAGGAAACATTGAATTTCCCGTTATGGGCGGACAAATCGAGCTGGGTAGTGCCGCCATTGGGGAGGTAGATGACATAGGCATCGCCGGGTTTACCCAGGCTCCAATTGCCGGCGCCGGTAATCACGCTGTTATCCGGGCGCATGTTCCAGAACGGGATTTCGCCTTTCTTCAGAAAGTGCAGAAGGTGGCGCGCATAGTCCCACCATTTGTCCCGGCTTCGGAAATCCTGCAAAGTCAAATCGCTATGATCGTATTGGTAGCCGAAATAATATTCGCATCCCGCGCCGCCTGCCAGCAGGTTGGCCCAAATCACCTTTTTGCGCGCCGTATTCTGGCCATCGGCATTTCCCTGGTCCGGAAAAATCCCCTGATTCCCTTTGCCCTGTTCGTCGTTAGCCACCACCCAGGGTTTGTTCGCCGCCGCCGATTTATTCACCCATTCTACCGTCCAGGGGTAGAGGTCGTTAAAACTATTATCCCCGCCTTGAAGGGATACCCCGGTCATTTCCGATTTGTCGCCCAACAGGGGGCCGTAAATTTTGTTTTGCGCTCCCGGAGTGGTATGCAAGACCCGATTGTGGCCATAGGGATCCACCTTGGCGATATGCCCAATCATGTCGCGTTGTTGCGCGGTGGTTTGTTCATTTTCCTCTCCCAGGTTCCAGTTCAAAGCCAGATGGTGGCTGAAGCGCGCCACCAATTCCCGGATATATAGTTTGCGCTGCACTCCCAAATTGCCGTTATCTAAGGCGACATCACCCTTGGTGGCGTGTCCGCCGTCGTTTTCCCGTTCCTGTAGTTTGAAGTGGAGATACATGCCCATATGGTCGCCATGTTCAAAGACGACTTCCCATTGATCCAATTTGGAGCAATCGTAACGGGTGCGATCCGCTGCCTTGTCGGAAATCATGGGGAATACGTTTTTGTCATCTCCTCCCACGTTATAGGTCAAAAAAGAAAAGGCGTTCATCTCTTCGGAGGCCAGATAGTTGATGGCTCCGATAAGACCTTTACCCTTGCCGCCTTTCCAGGTGGGATTTCCCGCTTGCCAGTCCTTGATGTGCGGCGCATAGGTTTTCAGTCTACCGCCGTTATTGGGGGTATCGTCGAAATCCGCGAAGGCCAGGAGATTTTCGGGAGAATCCGCTCCCTGTTTCATGAAATATTCACCCGTCTCGGCGAATTGCAGGTGATGCTTGCCCACGTACCTTAATCGACCCTTGGCCCGGTGGTCACGTCCGGTTTTGTCCGAGGCGGCAATGGTGAGTTTTCCCGTTTGTCCGTCAATGGCGGCAACGGCGCTGCCGGCATTGGCCCCCGCATCGACGGCGACGCCCGACCCGGTCCGGAATGACGCCAGATACGTCCATTCGCCCGTCTCATCGGGTGCGAAATGCACCCGCCATTTGTTTCCCGTGGTAGCCCCGGTATTTCCCGCGTCGCCGTCGGCGGCAAAATAGCCCGGGACGAGGAAGGATTTGGTTCCTTTGGTAAAAGAGACATTGAGCCGGTAATCGAGGAATGGGTTGGGGGCGCCTTTTTCGTCGGCCTGCGGGCCATCGAAAGTCAGAGTGATTTTATGCCATTTTTTCAATTCTCCGGTTATAACCGGTTCCGCGGCCAGAACTGGAAACATCCCCATCGAAAATGCGAGTAAAATCATCAATCTTCTAATCATGACAGCTCCTTTGAGTCGAAAAATTCCGAGCAGGGTAAAGATTAACAACTTGCCCATCAATGATTCTCCGGGGTTCAAGAGGGTGGGAAGTCAATCTCAAGAGAACCTGCGGAAAAAACTAGCGCGGAATTCCTAAAACCGCTGGGGATTCCAGAGCCACTTTCGAAGCACTGAGCGCTGTCCTGGAAAGCATCCCTTAAATTTACGGAGAAAGGCTATTAAAAGCCCTTTAAGTCCTCACCTTGTTTCATTTAAAAAACATTTTTTCCGTTACGCATTTGCCGCAGGTTCTCCATGGCGTTGATCGCCGAGCCTGCCTGCAAAGGATTGCTGTAGACGACGGCCAACGATTCGACTTTTTCCATTAACGCCCACTGCATTTTCACGCGCCCCGCAATTTCCGCATCGGAATAGAGATAGGCGCACTGGCCGTTACGGGTTTTCTCCGGGTTGAGTCCGTGGTAGCGCACATACCCTTTGTCGGTGGTTGCATACGATTTCAAGGGAAACACCGGCGCTACGGAAGCGATTTCCGTATTGCATATGCCCACTCCGCCGTCTTTCAGTGTTTGCAATACGTATTCCTGATGCCAGCTACGGTGGCGAAACTCGATGTGCACGCTCATGCGCAGGCGCACGGCCTCGGAGGCTACGCGCAATAAATATTCCAGGGCCTTGTGGCTTTTGGCCAGGCGTTCATCCAATTGTATTAGGAAGGAATAGAAGCGTCCGGTTTCTACCAACGGAGCCACAGCCTCGGCATGCCGACGCAGAATGGCTATGCCTCGGTCGGCGTCGAAATGCGTTTGATGGGAAAGGTCTTGATGCATCTTGACGGCATAGAGCATACCGGGCTTGCTGCGCCTTTCAAGATCAAGGAAGGTTTGTTGCACAGGCTCTTGGTAAAAGGTCTGGTTGATTTCGAGGAAGGAGAAATATTTCTGGTAGTAATGCAGCTTGTCTCCGTTTGTGCCATTTTTACCACTTTTCTTGGTAGACGGAGGATAGAAACATCCCACCCAATCGTCGTAATGGTATCCGGAGGTTCCGATATGCACTTTATGCCGCGGCGTGTTTGCGGGGATTTCCGAGGTTACTGCGGACGTCAGCAATGGTTTCGGCACGGAGCATTCCTAGGCTGATATACTGCTCAAATGTACAGCTATTTTCGGCCGGGTGCAAGCGGGGAGTTTGCGGTCCTCAAAGCCTACTTTTTTCCACTCTCACGGCATTAAAAATTACGCACGCGCTCCGAGATAAAACCCTGCAAAAATGGGGGAAATCGCATACTTTAAGGTACCGCCGAAGAGTTTATTCTGAATTGAAATGGATTGAAAAATTTATTTGAGGGCCAGTATGTTAATAACAAAGCGAACAACGGCAATCGGCGGGTTCTTGTTCTTTGTAGCCGCTCAAGCGGCCACATGCGAAACCTTGGGTAGCTCTGCAACGTCGTCCGAATTGTATACCGAATCGGGTGGACCCAATCCGACCTTCGAATCCTATAAATTTGTCCGCCCAACGGTTAACTGCAATAAATACAAACCCTTCCCGGGCTCCGTGATAAAAGTAAACCGAGCCCTGGTTGAAACCGGCGAAGACAGTTGGAGGCCCATTTACCAACCCATCAGGCTGCACAACCTGTGCGAGAGCACCATCCCCCGCTCCGATTTTCACCAATACCAACGCTGGTATCAAGAAGACGGCAATACGCAGATTTTCCGCCTCTTCAAGGGCGAAGAAAATCGCCGTAATGACAGGGAAGGCGCCGCTCGATCCGAAGTTTTTACCACGGAGGGATTTAAGAAGGGAGATGGATGGCAGACCTTCGTTGCCCGCTATACCATCATATCAACCGATGGGGGGGCTATTTTCCAGTCGAAAAGCAACGATCACAACTGGGCCGTTCAAATCGACCTGGAAAAAAACGGCGATATCATTTTGGATCACCGCCAAAAGACAAATGTGGTGCTTGCCAAAAACATGGTGGGGAAAAGCTTTGATTTGAAAGTCATGGATGATGGACACGACTATAAGGTGTATTTCAACGGCAAGTTGATTGATTCCGGATTCCTTAGCCGGCCCACGGGAAGCACCAACTTCCGTTGGGGTATCTATCACGGAGAGGTACGGGGCCGTTTCATGGACAAGGACATGATGATTTTCATCTCGGGAGCCACCATCAATCCCAAAGGCACTAATCCCAATCCGTCAAGCATCGGAAATCAGGGTGGCATGTCCTCCTTGGTTTCCCAATTCGTCAGGCTGCATTCCGAAGTTCAGGGATTTCGGGTGGAAACGAAATTTTCCAACGGGATAACCACGGACATTGAGGTTTTCGATCTGAATGGAAATGCAGTGCTTTCGCAATCCGATGTCGCGAACCATCAATTTGTATCCGTTCCGCAGAAGGGTATTTACCTCGCTCGGATAACTCAGAACCATTCCCACTTTTTTCAAAAAGTAATGGTTCGCTGAGGTTATCGGACAAAAAACCCTCGCCATAACCCCTTATAACGAGGGGTTCCGCCATTTCCCTACCAGGGCCATTCCCTTTTCGGCAAACATTCCACAAGGATTTTCCTAAATTCAGGCGGGACGGGCTGTACCGCCAAAATCCCGAGAGGACGGACTGGAATGGAAAAAATGCAACGCCGCGACTTTTTGCTGGCTGCGGGAGCCTTGACGGCTGCGGGCAGCACTGTGCTGCTGGGCTGCCAAGCCGATTCCAACAGCCAAGCGCAAAAAGCGCCCGCCGGCTTTACCGGAAAAAAAATCCGCTGGAACATGGTGACGACTTGGCAAGCGGGATTTCCCGTCATGGGCGAGGGCGTCGATTTATTCGCCCAATGGATCGAAGAAATGTCGCAGGGTGAGTTGAGTATCAAAGTTTACGGCGCGGGCGAATTGGTTCCCGCCATGGAAAGCTTCGAAGCGGTGAGCGGCGGTGCGGCGCAAATGGGACATGGCGCGGCCTATTACTGGGCGGGAAAAGTACCTGCTGCCCAATTTTTCACCTGCGTGCCCTTCGGAATGAACGCCCAGCAAATGTCCGCCTGGATCCATCATGGAGGAGCGCTTCCCCTGTGGGAGAATCTCTACGCGGATTTCAATCTGGTTCCCATGCCCATGGGTAACACCGGCGTGCAAATGGGAGGCTGGTTCAACCGGAAAATAAATTCCCTCTCCGATTTGAAAGGCCTTAAAATGCGCATTCCGGGTTTGGGAGGCCAGGTGCTTTCCCGCGCCGGAGGTACGGCCATTTTATCGCCGGGCGGCGAGATTTACACCAATCTGGAAAGAGGCGTAATCGACGCGACCGAATGGATAGGCCCCTACCACGACTATTTGATGGGCTTTCATAAAATCGCGAAGTATTACTATTACCCCGGCTGGCACGAACCGGGTTCGGTATTGGAACTCATCATCAACAAGCGAAGCTGGGAAAACCTCCCAGGCCACTTACAGGCTATCGTACGGGGAGCAGCAGCGCGAGTCGACCAATGGATGCTTTCCCGTTTCGAAGCCGAAAACCGGGTTTATCTCGCCAAAATCAAAGAGGAAAAAGGCGTGCAAATCCTGCCCTTCTCTCCGGAAATCCTGCTCGAGCTGAAACGCCATACCGAAGAAGTGCTGGAGGATTTGGCGGCGAAAAATCCCGCAGCCAAAACCGTGTACGAATCCTTTTCGAAGTTCCGCAATGAGATGACGGATTGGTCCCGGCTTTCCGAGCAGGCATATCATTCGCTTCCGGCCTGAGAGGCCGGGTCCTAGGCTCCCTTACCAGCGGCTATGGCGCACGTTTGGCGGCGGCTATTTTAGCGACCCGACAAATAGGCCGGCAATCCCGTGACCAATTCGGGAAAGACAATCACCGCCAACAGACAGATTAACTGGATGCCGATAAAAGGAATAGCCCCGCGATACAGGTGCCGGGTTTTAATTTCCGGCGGCGCGACCCCTTTCAAATAGAACAGGGCGAAACCGAAAGGCGGCGTGAGAAAGGAAGTCTGCAAGTTAAGCGCCATAAGGATTCCGAACCAAAGCGGGTTCACCTCCATGCCGATAAGGATGGGAGCGACTACCGGCACCAGGATGAAAATAATTTCGATGAAGTCGATGAAAAAACCCGCGATGAAAATGACCAGCATGACCACGACCAGAAATCCCGTCGGCCCCAGCGAAGACGCCGCAACCATGTCCGAAAGGTAGGCGTCGCCTCCCAACCCCCTAAAAACCAGGGTGAAAGCCGTGGCTCCCACCAGAATGGTGAATACCATGCTGGTCATGAAAGCGGTTTCGCGCGCGACGCCTTTGATGACTTCCAACGAGAGCTTCCGTTTGTATGCCGTCAAAACCACAGCGCCCAACGCTCCCACCCCGGCCGCCTCGGTGGGCGAAGCGATGCCCGCGAATATCGACCCCAATACCGACACCACCAATAAGAATGGAGGAAAAAAAGATCGGATTAACCGGCGCACCACTTCCTTTTCTCCGAAGCCGTTCCCATCACCCCGATGCAAGGCCGGCAAATAATCCGGTTTGAACAAAGCCATCAGCAGGATATAAAGGAGGTAGAGGAAAACCAGCAACAGCCCCGGAATCACCGCGCCCATGAACATATCGCCTACCGGCACGTTAAGCGTGCTTCCCAGCAAGATGAGCACGATGGAAGGAGGTATGATCTGGCCCAATGTCCCCGAAGCCGCCACGGTTCCGCAAGCCAACTCGGGGGAGTACCCTCTTTTCAACATGATGGGAAGCCCCATCAATCCCATAGTTGCTACCGTAGCGCCCACAATCCCCGTCGAGGCGGCCAACAGCGCTCCCACGATGATCACGGAATAGACGAGACCTCCGCGAAACCGCCCGAACAAAAGCGCCATGGATTCCAGTAACTCCTCGGCTATCCCCGATTTCTCCAACATCACACCCATGAACACGAAAAGTGGCACCGCAAGTAGCACGTAATTGGTCATGATGCCCCAAATCCGCAAGGGAAGCAGGGCAAAGAATTCGGGTCCGAAAAAAATCCACCCAAAAAGCAGGGAAGCCCCTCCCAGGGTGAACGCCACCGGGAATCCCGCCAGCAGGAGGATGAAGATCAGCAACAGTAACAGCAGCGCTATCACGGCTTGAACTCGGTTTTCATGCCCGCTCACCTCGGGACGGAATTATTTTAGCGGCCGACTTAGCGGCCATAGCCCATCCCTGCAGGAGCAAAAGGGCATAGGCCAGGGGTATACAGGCTTTAAGCAAATAGCGATAGGGCAACCCCCCGGGGTCGGGCGAAGTTTCCTGGATGGCGAAGGAATTGGCGACGTAATTCCAGGAACCGATTAGGATGAAAACACAAAAAGGCGTGAGGAAAAGCAGGACACCCAGCAGGTCAATCCAGGCCCGCCCTTTTTCCGAGAGTCCGTTGTAAAAAATATCGACGCGCACATGTTTATCGTGCTTCAGGGTATAGGCCGTAGCCAACAGGAAAAGTACGGAAAACAGATGCCATTGCAATTCCTGCGCGGCCACGGTGGACCGGTTTAGGGCATAGCGGGTGAAGACATCGAAACAAACCACCGCTACCAGCAGCACCGACAAGGCGGAGACGGCTCTACCCGTAGCTTCGCTTATTCCCTCGGCGATGCGGATGAAAAGCTGCAATTTCTTCCTTTGGGGGTTGATTCTGGAACTGGGGGGTAAAAGTAGGATCTCCTCCCGCGAAACCAAAATCCATCCGGTCGATGGGACTGACCACGCTGTTGTTGAGGGCCTGAACCGTGTGGGTGTAAATCATGGTGGTATCAAGGTCTCGATGCCCCAGCAAATCCTGAATGGTGCGGATATCGTACCCCATCTGCAAAAGATGGGTGGCATAACTGTGCCGCAGAGTATGCGAAGAGGCACGTTTGGATATGCCGGCTTTATCCACGGCACTGCGAATAGCCTTTTGAAAACCAGTCTCGTGCATATGAAAGCGCAGCCGCCTCCCATCCGGTAATTCCACCAGCCGCGTAGCGGGAAATACCCAATACCACCCCCATTCCAATGAGGCCTTGGGTAATTTATCCTGGAGTCGTCCGGGGAGAAAGGCACCTCCATACCCCATGGTCCTGTCCTCCTCAAACCGGGCTCGCACACGTAAAAGATGCTCCCGCAATTCTTCAATCATTCGCTCAGGCATCGGGATATTCCGACTCTTTCCACCTTTGCCGGAATGCACAACCACTCGATGATATCCGAAGTCCAAATCTTGAACTCGGAGAGCCACTCCCTCGCTAAGCCGTAAGCCGCAACCATAGAGGATTTTTGCCAGCAATCGATGTGGATTTTCCAAATTCACCAGCAGCCGGGAAACCTCATCACGGCTTAAAACCGTGGGAACCATTTTCGCAGTTTTTGCCCGAGGAGTATCGGATAAATCGGAATATTCTCTTTGCAGCACGTGAGTGAAGAGAAAAAGCAAGGCGTTGAATGCCTGGCTCTGTGTGGAAGCAGATACGTGACGTTCAAGGGCCAGGAAAGTCAAGAAAAGTTTAGCCTCACGGGCAGTGATTACCGAAAGGGGTTTCTCTCCGCAGAATTCGGCGAACGCCACCATCCAATGTCGGTACGCGCGCAGGGTTTTTCTGCTATACTGCCGTAGCTGAATCTCTTCCTCCAACTTTTGACGGGCCTGGGACCAGGAAGAAACTTCTCCGTCCAATACAGCGGGAGTACTTCGAAGCTGGCCGCCGGCATCGAAATGGCGCTGGTAAAGTCTGATCACCTTCTCTGCCTGAGCAACCTGGAATTGAGCCTTACCGGATTGTGCAAATTGGAGCAAAAATGCCCGGGCTGATTCGACTGAAAGGGGGCTGACTTGATTGGCAAGACAGGCTTTCAGATAGCGATTCAACCACGCCAGGTGGAAAGGTAGTGTGTTAGGTTTAATGCCGTTTGCAAGCAAGACGGCTTCCATGTTTGCTAAGTGTGGGGAGTCAGGCATTATGCACATCCTTTTGGAAATCGTCGTCCAACCACACGGTTTTAATCGAAATGACCGGGTGCGGGTGGATAAATGGAATTTGGGGTGAAATTAACCGGATTTCATCCGAACTGACGTGTCTAGCGTCACAATAGCAGACGCCCTACAATAAGGAAAAGAGAGCACGCCATCCAATCGTAAACCCTTGATATTTAAAAGGATACGTCGGCCGAAACCCGATGCCACATAAACGTAAAGTGGATGGACGGAAAATAATGGGATTAAAAAATGACTAAAGGGTGCTATTATGAAAAAGTATGTCCTGTAACATCCCAATCAGCCTTGTGGAATTAGGTAAAGGAAGCCAAAAAAATATCACCGAGAAGGATATCGCGGGGATTATCCGTTTTCCCGATATTATGGGAAATTGGCCTAAACCCCATCGAATGCGACTTTTTTGCGTGCTATCGGGATTAGAAATTCGAAATTACCAGATTATCAAGTTTCTATACAATAACTTGTTATGCGGACTCGTGGTACTTCCACCCGTGCCAAAAGAAACTGAGGTTCGGGATGGACGCGAAGTTCAGTTGCAAAGACATACCGTCGCGTCGTTCCGGTTAGGCCACAAGTTCAATTCGCGCAGGGATCCGTGAAATTGAGGCCTAGATTCAATGACAGATAACGTAGGTTTTGTTTCGCAAAAATGAGGAGGCTCCTCAGTCTGATTAGATTTGAAGTTACCAGACTTTAACCCTAGTTCAGAAAGAGGAGCACATGGAAAATATAATCCAAATCAACCAGGACCAAATCCGGAATCA
>JBGTHM010000057.1:0-21231 GCA_041746255.1 Fibrobacteria bacterium
AAATCAACGGTCATTCCCTCTTGATTCATCAATTTACCTTTGGGAACAGGTACTGCGGTGATACCCGGAAAGTTTCGTGTCAAGGAACCACTCCCGGTCGTTCCCGCTTTTACGCCCTTGGAATTAAACCAAGTACGTCCCTCATCATCGCTGTAGGCATAACAGATATCATGAGCGGACTGCAGGCTTCCCTGCCGCCATATCCACCCAGCATGCAAACGACCGTTTTTGCTGAAAACCAGGTTACTCATATAGGGATTAGCCCCTGCTCCATCAATGTATTTACCCACGGTTTTCCAGGTGCTGGGAGCATATTCGTATAAGACCTGCGCTCCATTGTTGGGGTTTCCCTGCCGGCGACTGAAGTACAACCTTCCAGAGGGAGAAGTGACAAAAATGGGGTAGGTCACGCCCGTAACCGTCTCCTCACCCAATTTATCCGTTACAGGTCCGAACTGGCTTGCATTCCAGGGTTTGGAAGAGGGGTCATTGAGTAAACCTACCACCGAACGGCGGTAATTCAAATCATCTACATGATGATCAAACGCCAGGTGCAAGGTGCCATCGAGTGGGCATATCCCAATGGCGATAACATTATGACCATCATTTCTGGTTTGAGCGTAATCCTGCAGTACCACGGTTTCCCAGGGACTTTTGGGAATCTGTCGGTTTCGCCTGGCTACCACGACCCGACGGGGTTGTTGGTCATTGTAATAGGCCGTATATTGCCATCCGTTGTGGGATGCGATGATATCCAGTTGATGCGATTTCCCGTTCAGCGCGCCGAATTTACCGACATCACCTTTGGGGTCGTCGGCGACTTTGGATTCGCTGATTAATTCCTGCGCCTCCAATTGGATTGGAAAGGCGAGAAAGAAGAGACATGCGCTCGATAATATCCATCCCGTCAAAATTTTACGAAGGTTTCTTTGAAAACGGAATTGCAACTTATGTGAAAAAATACCGCCCATTGACACCCCCTAGTTCAATTCAAAATAACGCGTCCATCCCAATCCAGTGGGGGGAGATTGAGCATAGTGTCGCTTTTTGCAATTTCATCCTCAACTAGCGACTCTTGAGTTTCATTTTCCCAAAATCCCAAAGACTCAAACGGGATAACGGTAGCAATGAAGTCACGAGCCTTAATTTTGCGCTTTAATGAAGAGACGACAATCGCAAACCAGAGTAGTGGATATATTCACCAGTGGAGGTTTTTCATGCAATTCGAATGTAAGGCTTTCCCAATTTTTCCGACCGTATTGGGACTGGCCTTTGCCCTGCATTCAACGCCGCTTATTTGAAACGCACGCCGTAGATTCCTTCACCCAGACTGGAAGGCAGCGCGATATTACGATTTCCTTCCCGCTCAATCAATTCTCCTTTCCAAAGCAACTTTCCCTTAAGGTCATAGACCTTAATCCCGGAAAATCCCAGGGGAATTCTAACCTGTGAGCCTGAGACTCCCTTAACCAGGACCCGGTGCCAATTTGAGGCTGAATTTCTGAGCGGATCGGAATCGAATATGGACGTGGTTTGCTGGGGAACCACTTGGTTTCTGGGTTTTTCCAGCGGCTTCAGATTAGGGCCGGATAACCTGTAGAGGTCATGGAAGCTGGTGGCCGACACCCTGGAGGCATGCATCATCGTTACATATAAATTACCATAGGAATCCTCTGAAAAAGAGGTGATGCCATTGTGCGAATTAAACCCCGATGTATTCGGAAATTGTCCTACCCTCTGGGCTACCCCCGGTTTCGATTCATTTATCGCCAGAAAATATCCTCGACCCACATCCGAAACAAAATGATGTCCGTAGAAAGGCGACGATGGATCGCCGCGGAAAGCTGGACTCAAAACGACACAATTCATGGGTGTGCCCTCTAGCGCCGTCTTTCGGCCACTCAATGACTTGCCGGCATGTTCGAAACTCCAATCGGCATTGGTGAAATCAGCGCAGGTCATGGCTTTGTTTTGGGATTGGGGTCCCTTGAAGGAATAGGGACTCATGTACGCGCCCGTGTTTGAATTCGAATTGTAATCGTGAGTGTAGGCTATGCCCGATTCGGAGTTATTAGAACAGGGACCTTCCACTCCTATTCCTTGGCGCTTGGGCTGACCGTCTCCCCCGTCAGCCCAGCCGTAGTTCTTCCCCGGTTTGATTACGTTTATTTCTTCCCAGGTCAATTGTCCTACCTCAGCTCCCAAAATCGAACCTGTGATATAATTGGGCGCCAGGATGTATGTGTTTCTGAGACCGTAGGCGTAAATTTCTTTTTTCACCGTAGGGTCCTGGGAATTATAGAAGGGGTTGGAAGGCGGTATGCTATACAGTCTGCCTCCCTCGGGTTTGGATACATCGATCCGCAACACCTTGCGCATGTATTCACTCAAGTCCCAGCTGTTTTTGGCGTATGAACTTATCGCTACATACAGATAACCGTCTTTCCCGAAAACGATGCTGGCTGCACCATGGCCGATTCCCTTATCGGCTATGAAAATGGTAGTGTCCATTGTAAGAGTTTGGTGGTCTTCCGAAAGGCTCCATCTTTCCAGCGTATACCAACCCTTCCCTATTTTGAAATCATCGCCAGGCTGATTTGCCACCACGCCGGTATGGTAATCCGATTCTTTTTCATATTTGTTATAAATGATGTAAAAATAACGATTAGTCCGGAAATTAGGATCAAAGGCGGCTGAATGCGCGCCCTGTTCCATACCTTTTCGAACCCTTTTATTAAAGTCGGCGAGTTGCTTTTTCGCATAATCCTTCACGGCTCCCGCAGCATAATTTTTAGTGGTGTCCGGATATAACGACCATACAAATCCGTAAAATCCCAACACCAGGAAGTGTTGCGGTAATCCGGGTACTTCGAACATTCCCGAAACAGTTTGTTTATCAGCCTTAAAGCTCAAGCCTTTTTTGGTTATGTCATAAAAGGGTACTGCCGTAATGCCCGTGGGCAATGTTTGGGCCTGACCTAAACATGTAACCGCAAATACCAAAAACGCTACTAATGCCGAAGATTTTTTCATGAACATATTCTGACTCAACCTAGATTAAAAACCATTCTAGAAATATATGGCGTTTTCCTTGAAAAAATGCCCGTTTATCAGTCCCTTTGGCTTATTGGCCTAACTAGTGTTCCCGATAAGGAACGCAATAAATTCACCAATTTCAAAATAGGCTACCCAGGCGACTGCGTATTTCAAAAGGTCAAGATAGATTAGCCGATAAGGGATTAAGGCATGGGGTTCCAAAGCCGCCACTTCTCTGGATTTTGGGTAAGGGCTTTCGAGTAGGAGTTCAAGGAGTACCGCGATGAATGGATTTGCCATTAACGGCATACTAGTGGTCGGACTATTCACGGTGTATAGCGGTCACGCGCAAACATTTAAAAAACAAGTATTGTCTGAAAAATACTATGCTGAAGGTGCTGAAATTGCAGACATAAACCTCGACGGGGTTCCGGATATCGTTTCGGGTCCCTATTGGTACCAGGGTCCCGATTTCAAAAAAACACATGAAATTTATGCGCCCAAAGAATTTAATTCGGGCCTGACCGATAATCGCGGCGTCTACGTGTATGACTTTACCGGGAACGGATTTCCGGACCTTATCCGGAAATTCGACTGCTGCGCCAAGGGACTTACCCTGATGGTGAATCCAGGCACGACGGGTGGCGCCTGGAAACACGTACCCATCGCCGACCTTTGCGGAAACGAAACGCCGTTTTTGGTGGATATTACCGGAGATGGAAAGCCGGAATTTATCACCATGGTGGATGGAATTCCCGGGTTTTATGCTCCGAATTGGCAGCAACCGCTGCAAAAATGGAAATGGTATCCTGTCAGCACAAAAAAACTGGATATGAATGACGGTCAAATCCTGGGAAGGCACGGCATAGGCGTAGGCGACATCAACCGGGATGGAAAAATGGATTTGATTTATCCCACCGGCTGGTATGAACAACCCGCCGAGGGTGCGCTGTCTTCTGCTTGGAAACATCATCCTGCAACCTTCCTCCAGCAACTCTACCTCGATGAGAAAAACCACGGGGGGGCGCATATGTATCTCTACGACGTTGATGGTGATGGTGACTTGGACATCGCGACCTCGCTCCAAGCCCATGGACGGGGACTTTCCTGGTTTGAAAATGTAGACGGGATGGGTGCTCAATGGAAAGAGCACAGATTGATGGATACCCCGGAGAATAAGGCGAAATTCGGCGTGTATTTCTCCATGCCGCATTCCATGAACTGGGCGGATTTCGACGGTGACGGACATCCGGATTTTGTATTGGGGAAAAGGTATTATACGCATGGCCCCAAACTTACGGACGGCCCTCCCGTGCTCTATCTCTTCAAGCTCAAAAGAGATGGGTTAAATTCGACTTTCCTTCCAATCCTCGTTGACGATATTGTGGGCGTCGGTAATCAAATCGGCGTCGGAGACGTGAACGGTGATGGAATGCCCGATATCGTGGTCGCCACTCCTAAAGGGACCTATTTGTACATCAATACTACCAAGCCTCCGTTAAGCAGCCTAATTTCCCAGTCTGATCCCAATACAATCGGGTTTTTAAAACTATACCACTTCGATGGAAAGCTGCTATTGGAAGTCAACAACGGAGTACGATCCATGGACGGACGCCACCAGAAATCCCTTTTTATTGGAACCGGACCCGCGGATACTCACTAATCTTTCCTATAAGTTTGGAGGACTCAGATGTCCCAGTTAAAATACGGCCGATATAAGAAATGGCTTCCATTTGTTTGCCTGGTTCTGTTCGGGATAAGCGAATCCCGCGCACAACTCTCTTTTCCGGGTTGCGCCGATCTGAAAAGCTCCGATTTTAAACTGACCAAGTTGGCCACCGACGCCAAAATCATGCAACAGTCCATCGCAAAGGATGGACGCATTTTTTACGTCAAAAAAGAAGAAGGCCAACTCAAGGTTTTCGATCCCAAAACCAAATCCACTTCCGTTCTCCTGACCGTGCCCGTTTCCACCTCCATCCATCTGGGTATTGTGGGAGTTGCGCTTGACCCCGATTTTGAAAACACCAATTGGATCTACATACGCTACTCTAAACCGGGCTTTCCAAAAGGTCCCTCACAAGCCCAATTGACCGCCAATTTAACCGAGTGGAAATGGACTCAAAGATTATCCCGGGTAACGTTATCGGGCGCGAAGGTGGATCCCGCCTCGGAAAGGATTATTCTGGAATGGCCTTTTATCGTCGACGAGCATCCCGGTGGAGGCATCCGGTTTGCGCAAGATGGAAATTTACTGGTTAGTACAGGCAACTCCGTCTATCCCGGCCCCCACCCGGTTTACGAGAATAAGCGCGAACGCAACGATTTGGGAACGGCTGCCAATACGAATGACCTGAACGGGAAAATCCTTCGCATCCGTCCCTTGCGTTTTTCCGATACGCAAAAACCCGCCATGGGAATTGGATCTACCTACGAAATTCCCCCCGGAAATTTCCGGGATTATTACAAAGTCCAGATGGGATGGACGCAAAGTCAACTCGATAAAATCCGGCCTGAAATTTATAGCATGGGGCATCGCCAGTCAAACGCCATCCATTCCGACGGGGTGACCGGATGGCTGTTTAACGCGGAGGATTCCAACCAACGCGGCGACTACAAGTTTACCGAAACCGAAACCCTGCGCATGGGACCTGCCGGCGGCCGTGACGAGTATAATGTGCTGGCAAAGCCGGGATTCTATGGCTGGCCCATGGCGGAAGGTTCCAACGAAGTCCACAATTTTTATAACTGGGTTGACATGAAACCTGGTCCCATGTTCGATACCTTGACTCCGAGGAATACTTCCATATTCAATTCGGGCATTGAACTATTACCCCCAATGATTCCGGCTTCCCTTGTCTTTGGCCGCACCCCCCTGCTGCTTCCCCAGGTTCCCGGATTTGTGGACTTGAAAGGCATGTACACGCCGATTGCAGGCCCCTTTTATCGGTACGATAATTCCCTGAACTCCCAAGTGAAATTCCCCCCACATCTGCATGAAAAATGGTTGGTAAGCGATTTTTTCCAGGGCTTTTTCCGGGCATTCACCTTGGATGCCACCGGGAAAATACTCCGTTCCGATGATATCACGGGTCCAACCTTACCACGTGGGACCTGGGATATGACAATGGGTCCGGATGGCAGCATGCATATCCTTAATCATTACGATGGCTTATATAAAATCGAATATACCGGTGCATGCGTAAATAAAACCGTGTCCAATAAAATCGGAAATGACGCCGGGCAAAACCGGGGTTTCCGGAATATGTCCGGTTTTTCCCTGAAATTTTCATATCGACCCGAAAATCAATTGGAGATTCAGGCTAACCTTCCCATACATTCCTTTAAACTATACGACGGCATGGGCCGGGTTCTCGGCGAAGTCAGCCCGTATTCACAATTCGCATCCCTTTCCTTCGCTCAACGGTTGAAACCCGGTATTTATACCTGGGTTGCCCAAAGTCAGAACGGTTGGAGTCAGGGAAAAACGACAATCTTCTGATACCCGACTGGCTTTACCGTCCCTATGCTCAATAGGAGGGAGATTTTATGGAAACCGGATTAACCGCCGCGAAGATTGGAATTGTATTCCTCCTATTCGGTTCTCTAGGGTTGTCGAATTCCTTCGCCCGATTCAAGCATCCCGGTATTTTCAATACCAAACCAGAATTGGATTTAATCAAGGCTAAAATCTCCGCAGGGGAGCAACCGTGGAAATCGGCGTTTGAAAAAATCCAGGCGTCCAATCCCACCTCCAGAACCGCCAAGCCCAAGGCCAAAATTCCCGGAAGCAGCGATTCCAAGCACAGAAAGGACATGGATGAATTCGTCTTGGACGGTGAATACGCCTATGCCAGTACCCTATTGTGGTACTTCACCGGGGAAAAGAAGTATGCGGATCACGCAATTGAAATTTTGAATGCCTGGAGCATCTT
This sequence comes from Fibrobacteria bacterium, assembly GCA_041746255.1. Lineage (GTDB taxonomy): Bacteria > Fibrobacterota > Fibrobacteria > UBA11236 > UBA11236 > JBGTHM01. The sequence goes on from JBGTHM010000057.1 coordinate 6,972, forward strand.
CGAGGATATTCCCATGTCCTTATATTTGACTTGGGCAGCGCCCCACTACCTCAATTCCGCCGAAATTCTAAAGCATATTCCCGGGTCCGGCTGGCAGGAGTCGGATATCGAAAAATTCAGCGCCATGGTTCGGAATTATATGTTGCCGAAAATCCGGCCACCGGCGAAATGGGAATTTTGGCCCCAAAACCACGGAGCCACCACCCTGGAAAGCCACGTCGCCATTTCCATTTTTCTTGATGATGAAAAAGAGTTCGACTTCGCCCTCAGTCTTTTCGACAAACATCTGGAAACCTATATCTATTACGGTAAAAAGGGATTTGCGGACGGCCAGTCTTTGGAAACCTGTCGCGACTTGAATCATACGAAGATGGGAGTCCTCGGCATCATGCATAACATGCAGTCGGCATTCAATCAAGGGGTTGACCTATGGTATCGCGAAAGGGACCGACTTTCCCAATTCGCTGAAATGCATGCCGGTTGGATGACCGGGGAAACCAAGGTCCCCTCTACCATTTGTGGCGGAAAAGGCATCTGGTGCCAGGGAAACGTCTCTTGGGGCAACCCCTCCGGCCGCCCACCCTGTAATGAAACCAGTTGGGAAATCCTTTATAATCATTTAAGCACTCGACTGGGATTATCCCTTCCCATCACCAAAAAAATGAACGAAAGAAACCGGCCACTGGGCGGCATAAATAGAAGAAATATGAAATGGGAGACCCTGCTTCACGCGAATATGGCGTACAGCTTATCTGGAAATGTGAACAGTGTTTTCGGCAGGTACGATATAGAGAGAAAGCCGGGGCTTTACCGCCACAATGGCCTCTACCTCGTGGCCCCCCACTCCTATCCCGCCCAAATCGAGTTTTGGAATTTCACCGGCAAAAAAATTTGGGAGCGGCGTTCCGTATCCAAACCGTATTTGCTCCATGAAGATGAGATTTCGAATGGCCAAGGGATTATCCGATTGAGGTCGCCAGGATATGTTGAGACGCTTCTGCTTCCCTAGCTGATTTTTTGTTTTACGGCAGGAACAGCAATTGGCTCAGCTTCAACTCCGGCCCTTCAAACCGGACAGAATAGACACCTAACTTCAAATTATGCAAGGATAGCGATCCTTGTTGTATTGCCACGGTGTTATAGACCCGATTTCCCAGAATATCAAAGACCTGTACTTGAACGGGAAAGTGATTCGCATTGATGTGCAGATTCGCTCCCTCCCCGTATGCCCAGCTTCGATGCTGGACTATAGGAGAAATGGATGTCAACTTCTCCATGGGTAAATCGGCATGGGTGAGCGTTTCGAATTTCTTGTTGCGTTTGGAAATTTCCACTCCGGGACGATGTTTGACCGCCATTTTTTGGGTTTTGGGGAGTGGATTACCCAAGCGAACTTGAACATGATTAAGCACCATCTCCCATACGGCTCCTCCGCAATCGGGAGGATGTCCTCTTTTACTGCTCCAGGAAACGCCACCCGCACACCAGACTTTATCACCTCCGCATATGTTTCCCGGAACTTTATCATCCCCTAAAAGCCAACCCGAATGCAGCTCCGCAAAGGCTCCCATCCGTTTCTGTTCTTGTTTCCAGACATCGATTCCCTGGTTATAGGCCATTTCAGCGCTGTATATCACCGACGCGCCGCCTAACCTGGCATGGTTGAGGTCCCGGCATGTTTCCATACATTGTCCATCATAGAATGGGCCCTTTCCCCAGTGTTTTTGAAGCTCGGCCCTTCCAACCAGAATAGGTTGGTTGCCGTCTTCTTTGAGATAAAAATACCCCCGCGTCCATTCGCTCCACCGCCCTACCGCCCGTTTCAACTCCTCCTTATCGTCCAGGAAAATAGCAGTGGCGATTTGCCCTTCAATGGTGGAATGCATGGCATTATTAACCCAGGTTTTATTCTGCATCGCCGGCAGCCATTTCTGTCGCACCATTCCGGTAAATTTCTGGATATCGGGCGCAGTCCATCCCGAACCGTTGACATGCGCCATTATTTCCGCCGCATTGAGGAATTGCGGAACCGCCCAGGAAAGAAACAACCAGTTATCGTGCTTTTGAAATCCGGTCCAGGCATTCAATAATTTAATCGCGTGATCCGCGTATTTTTTATCTCCGCTGATATACCAGATAAGGGCGCAGGCATAAGCATTGGACCCATCCAAAGTCATTTCATCCATGGGGCCATGATTACTGGTACCCGAAATCGTGGCCCTGAAATTGGGGTTCCGTTTTTCGGGATTGCCATTCCGTAATTTATTGTAGGCGGCGGTCCAAGGCTGTTCCCCTTTGCTCACCTTTTCTTTAATGAAATCCAACTGGGCTTTGGTACTGAGCAAACCCGGATGTACCAGGTCCGCGCCGTAGACCATGGGACCGGAAAACCAGAGGGCGACAATTCCAATCGAAGCAAGGATTCGGTTCAATCTCGGAGTATTCATCACCTTAATCTAGGCCCTGGCATCAGCCAATACCTCGCGCCCCATCCCTTAATTTTGAGAATATGTTTCCTTGAAGGAACACAATTTGAGTCATGGTAGGATTTCGGCTTTCATGAGGTTCGGCCTCAACTTCTGAAAATAGGCCGGAATTACCCGCGCCTATTCTTGGCGCCCAGAAGTCCTCCTCCACGGAAAGCCACGTGGATTTTACTCAACGAACATCGGCAGAAGTGTTAACGTCCTTTTGCGGCAATCCCTGATTTGCCGGTTGGGACCCTCCGTCCATTTATTTCATGGGAGAAGCCCCATTCCGTAAACCACGGACTGGAATTCCTCACCGGTAGCACCGGTTTGATCGAGGTGCTGAGACTTCCCGGAAGTTTAAAATCATTCACTTCTACCGATTTGTGATTTTCGTCGATGACGTACAAGGACAAAATATTTTCTTGAGCCAATAAATGCCTGTCAAACAGGGCCGTTCCCGTATATTTACGCGGATGTGTGTAGACGATTTTCCAATCCTGGTAGCCTGCAGCTTCGGTAGCCATCGCGATTTCATGTCCTTTGACCAGGATATAGGCGTTATGGACGGCATCGGTCAGTATTTTTTTCCTGTCGTCATAATCCAGGCCGGTTTTTATCCCGGTGTTGGTTTTATGCCAGGCTCCATCCTCACCCCGGTAAAAATGATGAAGCATATCACCCAGGCGGTGGACAAAATGCGGACGGTTTTTCAAATCCACTGTCATACCTTCGTGATTTCTCATCTGGCCCTTGGCGATCGGAATCGCGGCGATACCGGGGAAATTCCGTTTTAATGCCCCGTCTCCGATTGTTCCCGCTTGAACTCCGGCTGAGTTGAACCAGGTGCGCCCGTCATCATCGCTATAGGCATAGCAAATATCGTGGGCCGTCTCCAAGCCTCCCTGTCTCCAAATCCAGCCGGCATGTAAGCGACCGTTCTGTCCGAAAACCAGATTGTCCACATAAGCGCTGGCGCCTGCGCCTTCGATGAATTTTCCGATGGTTTTCCAGGCACTGGAGGAGTATTCGTATAAAATTTGATCTCCCTCGCCGGTTCCGCCGATTCGGCGGGAAAAAAAGAGCTTACCTGAGGGAGAAGTTGTAAATAGGGGGTAGGTAACATCGGATAGCTTTTCGCTCCCCAATTTGTCGGTAATCGGACCGAATTGGCTGGCATTCCAGGGCTTGGCTCCGGGATTGCTGAGCAAACCCACCACCGATCGGCGATAATTCAAATCGTCATTGTGGTGGTCAAATGCCAAATGCAGAGTACCGTCCACGGTGCAAATCCCAAGTACGATTACGTTATGCCCATCATCCGTATTTTGCGTGTAATCCTGAAACACAAACGTTTCCCAAGGGCTTGCCGGCACTTGGCGGTTCCTCCTGGCCATCACAATTCTTCGTGGTGACTGGCCATTGTAATAAGCCGTGTATTGCCATCCCTCGTGGGTTATGAGAATATCCAATTGCAGGGAATTCCCGTTAATCGCACCGAACTTGACCGTTTCTTTTTTGATGTCGCTTCCGACCTGGGATGCGGTTAGCAATTCGATTGCCGAAGCCGGAACAGACGTCATCAGAAGGAACGTAAGACAACACCAGCCCCATACCGCCCCCGATAGGGTTATGGCATGGGATTTGGGAGCGTTGGTAAATAACCGGAGCGTGCTAAATCCGAGCATTAATGCCCTTTCTTCCCCTTGAAATTACCCTCAACGGGAAGGGTAAATTGGATTTCCGTTGCTAGTTCGTTTCCTGCTTGCCAAAAAGGTATTGGGCTCTGAAGGAAATCATATGGTTTGTCGATTTTGCGACTTCCGGCTTCCAGAAGGTTCGGACGCCGATTTCAAAAGCCAGCCCCGCTATAGGCGCTCCTACCACCCCATAGCCCATACTTGCCAGGTATCTCAACTCCCTATGCGTGAACCCCTCGTAGTCAACAAAGGAGGTAACCTTCCAGGGTGTTATCGCCGGGGTTATTACTCGCGCCCTAGGCCGCCAAACCCAGAAAGTGAATTGGCTGGGTTGCGAAATCAACCGTCGCTCGAACAGGTTATCGAGTTCAAAAGAAAAACCGCTTGCCAGTGGAAGCCGTAGAGTTACTCCGGTACGGGGAAGATATTGGCGGAAATTCGAACGGGTTATAATATCATCATAAATGCTGCTGTCGGCGATTTCCCGATTATAAACAGCCACTTCCGCCATGCCGATAAGCTCCGCGACGCCCAGCCTACCAAGCTTCAGCCGAGCCGTAGCCGCATACTCGCTGCCGGAAACCCCGATGCTGTCGAAAGCCGATTGAACTTGATCGATTTGTTCCAACCGTTCGCCGAAATACGTTCCACTACGAATTGCGAGTTCCATACCTTCCGCAACTTCGGCGCCCAGTGTAAGGTTCACGTGCTGGCCAAATCCGGCCTGGGAATTAATCGGAAAGACCGTAATCAATATTATCGGTAAAAGGGCGATGGAAAAAACGAGCTGCTTCATACGGATTATTCCCGGAAAGGCCGGCCAAAAACCCAACGCACCTGCAAGGTCAGACCGTGCATGACACCGGGTAGTTCCGGCCGCCATTGGATGTTGTCGCTCAACCGGACATGAAGAGCCTGCAAAGGTTCAATGTCGATCCCAAACGCCGTTTCCGCCATATATTTGACGTCCTTGATATCATGTCCCTCATAATACCCGAAAGCGGAAAGGCTAAGCGGGCTGATGGGAGGGGTATGCAGCGCCATCATGGGACGCCAAACGAAGGAAGTCAGCCGTTCCGGGCTTACGATGAGCCGACGCTCGAAGAGGTTGCCGAATCGCAGGAGAAATCCCGATACCATGGGAAAGTCCACGACAAGGCCTACCCGGGGAACATATTCCTTTAGGCTTGCAGCGGTAACGGTATCGTCATCCCTATCGAGGTCGGAAATTGCGCGATGGCGATATTGCACTTCGCCTGTTCCGGAAAGCCATGCGTTTCCAATGCGACCCAGATGCACCTTACCGGCGGCAAAAAATTCTCCTCCCGACGCGGCGCCCGAGTCATACACCGGATTGAACAAATCGATTTGCTCCATGTGGTGGCCGAACAAGGCCGAGCCTCCTACTCCCAGGGTAAAGCCTTCTGTCAGACCATATTCCACGCCAAGCCCGAGCTTCTGCCCGAGTCTGGTCTTGGCATCCGGGATTGCGCAGGGAATCAGAAACAGGGCGGTTAGTAGCGAATAGGAGAATTTCACGGTTATTTTCCTTGATGTAAAAGAGGTGGAAACATTGAATGCATGCTTACCGCGTTCCGGCCGCAAAGATTATCTGCCGTTCCAAGCGGTAAGATCCAAGGTGTAAAAAGCATAGAGACATAACAGGTGGTTACGGATGAGTTCAGAACCACCGTAGCGAAGTTGGAAATTGTCCGCAAGGCTTACCGATAAGCCCCGGACCGGAGCGAAAGTAATACCGAATTCCGTTTCCGAGTAGAAATCGGTCCCGAGCTGGTTAAAAGCCTCTGAATACACATAGGGAGTGATTTTGAAATCGGTAAATGAGGGAGCGTTCAATCTCAACAGGGAACGGTACTGATTGGTGGCGAAGACCTGAGACGGCACCAGAGACCTAATGATATTCCCGTTCTCATCCTCAATCTCCCGGATATTCGCCCAGGTAGTGATGGAGCGCTCGAAGCGCTGACCCCATTGCACCGATCCACCAAATGGAAGCGGTTTGGTCAGAAATACATTCCACCGCGGGCGGTACTCGGACAACACCGATTCCCCATCGTAGAAAATCCTTTCCAAAAAATAGACGTCGCCACCCATGCTCAACTGGATTCCGGAAAAAATCTCCCCGAACTCAACGGAAAAACCGGGGACGACATCCCAACCGATATACTTGTAAGGATTGGTCAAGGAGTCGACTTTATATTGAGGGCCGGTTCCGAAGTAGGAGGCGCCGAATATCCCGACCGTGACGTCTTTTTCCACCTTGACACGGACCCCGCCCAAGGCGCGATGGGAGCGGAAGGATTCTTTCAATTTCTCCTCGCCGGTCCCGGATTGGGCGGCCACGGGCGCAAAAGAAAGCAGCATGGCGGATACCGCCATTGCCACAATTGGATTCACGAACTCCACCTTTCTCAACGAACTACGATTTTTCTTGAAAGCACCGTTCGGCCCGACTCCGAGGCCTGCAGCACGTAGAGACCGTGCGGCATGCCTTCAGTTCCTATAGCCACGTGATTTTCACCGGCACTAACCACCAGGTTAGCCATCTTGCGCCCATGGATATCAACCAGGCTGACCTCATTAACCAAATGTCCCACCGGAAGATTCATGGATAGGGTGGATCCGGTAAGCGTGGGGTGGATTTCACCGACCAGATAGCGGGCAAAATTGGGGTTCTCCGAAATTTGGGTGACGTTATTGGGAATGGGATTCTTGAACCTTTCGACGAAGTCTTTCGGAGAGGCGTTTTCATTTCCCGTCAAGAGGTACCAGATCATGCCGACATCGGAAATGTCACCCGGCTTTTGATAGAAGCGGGAATGCACCCATGGCCAAGGCTGCGGCATGGATTTCATCGCATCAAAGTTTCCGCCCTCACCCAGGTTTTTGTTCTGATTGGAAATGTCGATGAATTTATAGCCCCCCGGCAGCGCCTTCATGGTATTCCAGGTATTCTTCATTTGGGGGGTGTCATTATGGGTATTGTTCGCATTGGAATGCGAAATCATGGTAATGAATTTACGCTTGTCCATATCCACCACGTTCAGCATGCGCCAGGCGGACTCCATGGGCCCGGTACAAACGAAGGTCAATGGATCATCCGCAGTGGACTTATCGGCTTCCTTTTTGAAATTGTCAATCGCGGCGCTCAACTCCTTTTGCAAATCGAATACCATGTTTTTTCTGAAATTAAACCGTTCCACAGCGCCCTGGACGCTGATCTCCATCTGCGTTTCCTTTTCCTTTTTGCTGGACCCGAGGTGGTTATTGTAATCGAAATGCACCAATTTATCCTGAATGCCCCAGGCCCAGATTGTCGCCAAGCTGAATGCCGAAGCACCGATATCATCCCGGTCATGTTCATTACCGTCGTGGGTAACGGCCATTCGACCCTTAAATTTTTGGGCCTCTGCAACAGTAAGTCCGAATATTAAGGCTGTTAGGCTAAATACGGAAAAAACTTTCATGGTATTACTCTCCTAACCCCAGGCCTACTTCCTTTGGAAGACATCACTCAGGCACTCGGGTTGATGTGGATACTTCATTCGAAGACTTACGAATGAATTTAATGCGGCACTGGAAATCAAAATTGAGAAGTAATAAGAATTCGTTCCTGCTGGGAAACAAGGCCCGAAAGCTCTCCAGGTAAATTTTTCCGACTAGTGCGCAATTTCCCTAGCGGGACAAAACCATCCGGTGAATGGCGGTTTTGCCGGCGACTTCCGCCACAATGAAATATTGCCCGGGTCCGGATTTATCACCAAAAGGCCGCCAGATACTCTGGTTATTTCCGGATTTAAGGGTGCGAATGGAAGGAGAGCCCAGCATACGGCCGCTGGTGTCGAATAGTTTTAAGGAAAGCGGCGTATCTCTCAGGGTTGTGGCACTAACCTCTACCCTATTGTCGGGTAATGTTCTCAAGGATAAGCCTTGCCCGTGATTGAAAGCCAGAACAGAGGATGGTTTGTATTCGGATTCCGCTCCGATATAAGCATTGGTTACCGTCATATAGGCATCATGCGACATTTTGTCATTGGAGTACAGGCCCCATCGGAAATAATTTTTGGTGCCGGAAGACGTATGATTGGGTTTGCCCGAGTACTTCTTGACCCCATTGAAATAAACTTCTTCCACCAACCCATTGGAGCGGATTTTCAGTTCGAATTCTTTATCCTTGTACTCCGATGCCAGGGTTGTCGGACCCTTTCCCTTCGGAGAAAAGGTGATTCGATGTCCGTCGTTCATGTGGACCATGATTTGCGGGTTTTCCGTGACATTATCCTTTAGCTGGGCGATGCAGATCAGCTTCATTTCGGTTTTTACTTTCCAGGTCCCCTGCATGATGTACCATTTGTTGCCCGGATTGAATTTTTCATTGCCATACACTTCCAGACGAGCATGAATCCTTCCCTCAGTGGACACGTCCCCCTTAAAGAGTTGAAAGGCTTGGACATTCCCCTCTTCCCGGTAATTTTTGGTGTACTTGTGAAAATCGGGCCTTTGAATATGCCTGTCATTCAAAACCCACAAGCGAATGTCCTGGGGAATTTCAGCCCAGACCGTAGAAAATACCCCTAAAATAAATGCGATAGGGAGCGATACAAATCTTTCAGAGATTTTTGCAAATTTTTTCCGCATAGAAGCGTGCCAATGCATTGAGGTTTATTTCGCAACCGGGCGCTCATCCTGTACGGGAACCAGGATTAATCGGGACCGACCGCGGGTGTCATATGCCGAACCATTATCCGCTTCCTTTCCAAAACGAATAAAGTTCACTTGAGCGTTTTCAAACCGGATTTTAGACTGATTTTGGAGCGGAGGAAGGATGGACGCTTTCCTGATGGAAGTCGACTCATCCCGAAATTTCAAAAGCATCAGGCGGGTGTCCGGCGGAACGGGGTTCGGTTTATTTGTCCCATTAGCCGGCAAAGTATACCGGCGAAGGGCGTAAAAGATTCCCGGTTCATCGCTTTTTCCGCGCCCGAACTGGAAACGAATCTCCATCGTACCCGCTTTCACTTGACCTTCTCCGCCACCCGGGGTGGAGGTAAGGGGAATCGTGGCGGTGGGTTTTAAGGTCTCCTCATTCAAGATCCACTTTCCGGATCCGTAAGTAGGGTGGTCCCAGTATTGCGTCAATTTTCCGTCTTCGATAATTACGGAATTGATTACGATGAGTTTCGGGAGAGAACCCGTACCCCCGACTTTCCAAGTATAATCCTTCCAATCGCTGGTTTGCACGAGGTCCCAGGCTCCCTTGGCTTCGGACCACCGGGCATTGTAGGCCTGGCTGATTCCCTTGGAGTCATAACGGTGATAACTGATGACGGGCCGTCCTTTGGAATCGAAACCCATTTGGTTGGACTGGTTGGTAAGTCCTTGTTTGGTCGGAACCGGATCCACACTCACCTTTTTTTCGGACACGGTGATCGGCAGGCTCAGCGGCTCTCCGCGAGCGGTTTCCCAGGCATCCAAATTGGGACCGCGGGTGCGGATGTAACTCAAGTCGTGGGTGCTGCTGACATCCGGTGAATCGCGCCACACAAAGCTGATGTGGAAACGGCCGTCATCCCCGGGATGGTACCTGCTGCCGAAATAGGCGTTAACACTTCCCGCATTGCTGAAAAGAGGCGCACCGTTATACAGAGAACTCCAGGAACGCTTATCCGGACGGGAATCGTATTTGTTGTAATACCAAACGCCGTCTCCGCTGCCTCCAAGCCGATGTACGAAATACAGCTCGCCCGTGGGCATCTTGAAAAAACGCGGGTAGGTCACCCTGGCCTCGCGCTCCTTGGAAACCATGTTGGGCACCTGGACCAATGTGCTGATGTCACCGGCTACTTCGGTACGGAAGTAAATGAGGGGAACGGCATGCATGTTTCCCGAGACATGCAAATGCCCCTGATCGTCGAGTTCGATGACGACATAATTGTGAGGATCCCAACCGATTTTAGTGGGGAGTACTTTAAGGGAAAATTTGTCGGAGTCGAGGGTGCGGGAACCGACCACCATACTGTGATCCGAATTGTAATAAGCGATGAACTGCCGGTTTCCATCGGTAAGCAGGTCGAGGTTGACCGGAAATCCGGCCGGTACCATGGCCACGAACAGGGAGTCGATAGGGTCGGTGGGAATGGCCGCAAGTGCGACCTGGGCGCGAGGAGCCGAGAATCCCAACCAGAGCAACGATACCAGGAAAACCAACCGACCGATGTGACTCATTAACTACTTCTTTCGCGGAGCATTACTGTCTTAACATAATCAGAAATGTAAGAGTGGACAGATGGTTTTGGCGATTCCGACCCTGGAACTATACCCTCCCCTTTCGACCGTTCGGAAAAAGTCCTCTTGGAAAGGATTTAATGGGGAAAATGGCCAAAAAGCGAATTCCTATACGCATTTCCTCTATTTTTATAGGTGGCATTGGGAACTTACGGCTACAGTCTGATTGTTTCCAAAAAGCAACAGAATTCCGTCAAATCCGCTTACCGATATTTATCAGTAGCCCTACCTTCACTCTGGTAGGCTACCTGAAGTGAGGAACTCTTAATGGGCGCCCTAAAACCTGTTTTCGCCTTATTTTGGGGTTGCCTGATATTCGAACCGTACGCACAGTTCACCTTTCCGGGCTGCAAAGACCTGGTTCGCGGCGATTTCAAACTGGTGGAAGTGACGAAGTCGCCGGCGTACCATCTCCAACATCTTCCCGACGGGAGGATCTTTTATACGAGCGGCAGGGGCGGCGAAGGGACCATTCATGTCTATGATGCCGCCAAGCGGACGTCGATAGCCCTTAAAAATTCGGGTGGAGGCCGAAATTTTGGAATTGCGCTGGCTCCCGATTTTGATCAATCCAAATGGATTTACACTTATGATTCCAAGGTTTTTGGAAAAGGTTATCTCTACCGTCAAACTTATGACGAAAGCGATCATTCCCTGAATTCCAAAAAACTTATTCTCGAATATGTTGACGGTTTAAGCGGCACGGATCACGCCGGCGGCGGTTTTGCCTTCGACCGGGACGGCAATTTGCTCTTGGCCATTGGGGACAACGCCAACCCGGGTGACGGATTCGGTTCCATTAACGAATCCAAAAACAATTTCAGCTCATTGCGTACGGCAGCAAATACGAACAGTCTGATGGGAAAGCTCTTGAGGATAAAACCCATTCCTTTTCCCGATAACCAAAACCCCAAAGCCGGTCTAGGGCAGACCTATGCTGTTCCTCCGGGAAATCTGGGAGAAACCTTTCGCCAAAGCATGAACTGGACGCCTCAGGATATGGAAAAGATCCGACCCGAAGTTTATACCATGGGCCACCGGAATCCCTGGAATCTGGGATACGACCCGGCGCACAACTGGATCTTGCTTCCCGAACCCGGTCCGCGCGCGGAAGCGAACGACCCCGCCAGAGGTCCGATGGGGGGTGACGAATTCAACCTGGTGAAATCTCCCGGAAATTACGGGTGGCCCATGTTTATCGGTCCCAATCTTCCTTTTAATTTTTTCGATTACCAAAACAATAAAATGGGTCCCTGGTTCGACCCGGCCCAACCTACGAATACCTCCCGGTTCAATACCGGGGTGGAAAAACTACCTCCACCTAGGCCCGCATTGTTTTTTCATCTGAAAAATCAAACCTTGATGCTTTGGCAAAAGGGCGCCCCGGTAGTTTATGATACCGATAAACTTTGGAATGGCACGGGCAAAAAAAATCAAGCTACGGTGGCAGGACCAATGGTCAATTATTCGGTCAACAGCACTGACGCGGCCAGGCTACCCCCTCAATTGCATAGGTCATGGTTGATTTCGGACTATTATTTGAAAACAGTCAAGGCGCTGGCCTTGGATGAAACAGGGGAGAACGTCTTGGGGATACATGATGTGGTGGATGCCCCGGCTAGCGTCACGAATCTTTCCATTAATCATCAGGGAGTGGCCTATATGACCGCCCAAACCCATGGGATGTATCGCATCGAATATACGGGTACTTGCCAGACCAAACAGTTGCCGGCGGTTTCCGTGCATGCCGCGCTTCATCGCTCTTCGTTGAAAAATTCAACCCGCATGCTCATAACCCAGGAAAGCTTAAAATCCTGGCCTCCTCCGCCAAGCGCCAAATCGGTTAGCCTGTTCGATTTGCAAGGCAAACTCTTATTCGAAAAACAACTGTCTGATGGAAACTCAATTTTGCCGGAATACCCAAAAGGTAAAAACCGTTTGGTGATGCTGGTTATTCAATATCCAGGGGATTGATTTTATGACCCATAAAACAAAACGACTCCATATGAAACTGACTTTTCCGGTTACCGTGGCTTTAGGTCTGATAGCCAATGGTCTTGCCCAGGACGGAAAAATCTATTTCGAAAAAATCACCCTCCACGAAGGCAACGCCTCGGAGGGCGTATCCGTGGGCGATTTTAATAATGACGGCCATTTGGACGCTTCCAACGGTCTCTATTGGTGGCCGGGACCCGACTGGAAGAAGAAACACCGTATGGGTCCCACGGGTAATTTGGATTATCCGCTAAACGATTACGCCTATTACTATATGCCTATTCGTCCGCTGGACATCAACAATGACGGCTGGCTGGACGTACCCTTCCAAAGAGGCTTGAAGAATGGGTTCTGGCTGGAAAACCCGGGTCCGGGCAAACAGGAAGGCCTTTGGAAGGAACATACTTTCTCACCCATCGGCGGAGAGTCCGCCCAGGTCTATCCACTGTTTGGCGGCAAAGCCGATGTGCTGCTTTCCAACAATATCCCCAGCGGAACCACGGGTCCGCTCACTTGGAGCAAATACGATACGGCGACGAAAAAATGGGTTTACAACAGAATCTCCGCTACGAATTATCCGCATAACCACCACGGCTTGGGTCTGGGAGATATTACCGGTAATGGCCGTAACGATGTCCTGGTCTATGACGGATGGTTCGAACAACCGGCCGTGGTTGAAAAGGATGTCGCCTGGAAATTCCACCCGTTTAAACATAAGAACCCCTACCAGACAAGCGGATATACGGGAGGCTCACATATGTTCGCAGCCGACTTTACCGGCAATGGAAAGGCCGATTTCGTAACCTCTCTCAACGGCCATGGCTGGGGACTGGCCTGGTATGAACAGGTGGAAGAGAATGGAGGAATCTCTTTCAAGCAGCATATCATCATGGGAGACGCGAACGAAAAATCGAAATATGGTCTGGCGTTTTCCCAATTGCATTCCCTGGCCTTAGTCGATATCAACGGGGACGGCCTTAAGGACATTGTTACCGGAAAACGCTGGGCCGCCAAAACCAGCGACCCCGACAGCCGAGGCGACGCCGTGATCTATTGGTTCGAACAGCGCCGCACCAGCAGCGGCACCCAATTCATTCCCCATCTGGTGGATGCGAACTCGGGGTCGGGCCTCACTTTGGAAACCGTGGATATGGATGGCGACGGGTTTCCCGATATTGTAACCACGAATAAAAAAGGAACTTTTATATTCCTGACCAGAGGCCATGCCAAGACCGGAGTGGCTATGCCTTCACCTTCACTCAAATACAACCGATACGGTCTGTTTCAACCCGTTATGCTTTACCCCCATTCCGCCGATAAAACCTTGGGCCAAGAGCGCTATAACTTGACGGGCCGCTTCGGGAGCCCTTCCCGGTATTCTCCGGGCTTGTACATTGAGAAGGTGCGGTCCGATGGAAATTAATTACCTGGCGATTGGAAAAAATATCCGGCGATACAGTCCCGACGTTTCTTCCTCCCTATGTAAAATTGTTGCTTAGCGTCGAGCATTATCTTGCTTCTGCCGCTTACGCCGAGTTCCGTATTGATAGTATGCCAAATGCCGCGTTCAACCTGATAGAAATGCTGAATGGTTTTCCCCAACCGATGAGTAAAATGAGGGAGATCCTCCGGAATGAAAAATCATCTCGGGATAACGTAGGTTTTGTTTCGCAAAAATGAGGAGGCTCCTCAGTCTGATTAGATTTGAAGTTACCAGACTTTAACCCTAGTTCAGAAAGAGGAGCACATGGAAAATATAATCCAAATCAACCAGGACCAAATCCGGAATCA
>JBGTHM010000058.1:0-16477 GCA_041746255.1 Fibrobacteria bacterium
TCGCGGAACGGATCAGGGCGATGCCCGCCGAAAAAAACATCCAACCCTCCGCACCCTACCAAAGAAATCCGAACAGGTAGAGTGGGATTTCTCCCGGAGACGCTATCATGGGACCTTCTTTCACCAAAATGGCCTTTGGCGTATCCCGGATTTGCCGGCGGGATTTACTCTTGCCGCCGATTTCAAAGACATTGCCTAAAGCGCTGTAGTCCCCCTCTTTGCTATAATGCACCGGCAAACCCGTTCCCCGCATCGCGTTGACGAAAAACGTCTCTCTCAGGCTTCCTGCATTCGGACTGAAACCGGATTCGGTCGCTATGGCGAAATAGAGGTTGGCGTTTTCCAGGAGGATTTTATCGGGCGAGCGTAACCCTGCGTTTCCGCCCCTATCCAACCTCAGGCTATGGGTTAACGACGTCTCTTGGAGCATTTCCAAATAGGCGTTGACGGTTTTATGGTCTATTCCCACGTTTCGGGCCAAGGCGTTGACGTTAATCTCTCCCGGCGGATTCGATGCCAAGTACGCCAGTAATTTTTTGAATAACGGAAGGTTGGACGTGCTCAGGGAATAGAAATTCGCGATGTCTTCGAATACGGTTTTGCCGATGGTATTCAGAATTCTCGGATAATAGGTTTCCGGGTCTTCAAAATAAAAGGGATAGTAACCCACCCGTAAATACTCCTCGAACAATCCCCGTATCCGTGGAATGGCCGACAGCTCTCTGGAGATTTCCACCCGCCGGTTCAATAAATCTTCGAGCGGGATTGCCTCCGTAGCATGGCCCGTTTTGAATTGGAGGTATTCGCGTAGCGACAATCCATTCATGCGATGGACGATTCCCCGTCGGGAGAGATCGTATTGGCCCCGAACCAAATCCAGGCTGGAACTTCCCGAAAACACGATGTGGATTTCCGGATAGGCGTCGTGGATATTTTTTAGTTCCCGGTTCCATCCGGGGTACATATGCACCTCGTCCAGAAAGAAGTGCGTGCGACCCTCCGTCTGGTGCATATCGCGGATGAAATCCAACAAAGAGTGCGCGGAAAAATAGATGTGGTCGAGAGAGGCGTACATGCAGCGTTCGGCATTTTCCTTCAGCCGTATCCACTGAAGCATCAAAGTGGTTTTCCCCACTCCTCGTGGGCCGACCAGGCCGACCAAGCGTCGGGATCCATCAAGTCGGCTAAATAAATAGCGGGTATGCAGAGGGGTCGTCTGGCCTAAAAGGCGGTAGTAGGTATCCCGGATTTCTTGCATTTTTACAACTTATCTTTTAGACTCTACTCCAATATAATACGAATTTATTAGAATATATTCCAATTTATTTCAGTTCTGGTACTTTCCGCATAAAGCCTTCCAATTTGTGGAATCTACCCTCTTTTTGGGAAAATTCTTCCTAATTCATGATAATTAATCCAAAATCGGTTAAAACGGGGGAGGGAGGATGGGAAATATCTAGAATGTACTCTAAATCACTTCCCTCCTTTTTGGAGTCTACTCTAATTTACTTAACTCTTCTAACGGAAGTGAATTAGCCCTTATCCAATGGGGATGTCGGTAGGGAGGCCTCCCCCAGAATATCCCGGAGCACATCCACGCGCCGGCCCGCCTTATATTTCCGCCCCACCAGCTCTGCCAAGGCCTCGCATTCGTGACGAAACTCCTCCTCGGTCAAGGCCGGCTCAGGTTCTGGAGATGGGGTTCGGGTCGGGAACCAACTTCCCGTAGCCGTTAGTAGCAGGCGCAATTTCGCCGTCTTGATGCGCCATGCGGCGTGCCCCGGCCATTCGAATATCGGCCAACCCAATACCTTGGCCTGGCGCCGCAAGGGAAGGCTGGGCTGGACGCATACCGGAAATTCCGCCAGTCGCAATAAAGGTATGTCGCTCACATGATCCGAATAGGCAAAGGCGCGGGGAAGAGGCCCCGGCGGCCCGACCGTTTCACCCACTAAACCTCGGGCGTAGAGCAGACGCGCTTTATTCTCGCCTTTTAAATTTCCATCTACATAGGTGGGAAGACGCAAACCCCGATGCGGAAAATTCATTTCCGTTCCCAGCACCTGCGCATAAGGAAATAATTCTTTGAGGAATCTTAAATAGAACGTCGCGCTGGCGGAGATCAGGATGATTTCATGTCCCAATCGATGATGCGCCTGGAGGCGTCGCAGCATGGGCCCATGAAAGTGACGGGGGAGCACCGCATGCACGAACTCCCGTGACAGGCGCTCCAACTCGTCGGGCTTTTCCCAGGCCATGGGCCATAAAAAAATGCGTTTCAATCCTGCGCTGGTGATGACCCTCAGCAAGAGCAGCACCAGCCCCACGCCATGCCCTATCAGAAAAAAGCGACGCCAGGGCCTTTTGCCATAATAAAAGCGTAGCCACAGCAAAAT
Organism: Fibrobacteria bacterium; assembly: GCA_041746255.1. GTDB lineage: Bacteria > Fibrobacterota > Fibrobacteria > UBA11236 > UBA11236 > JBGTHM01. The sequence continues at coordinate 2,397 of JBGTHM010000058.1, forward strand.
GCTGTCGCCCAACAACAGCGTATCGTCGAAATCCGAAAAAACCCGCACCTGCATAGATGCAAAAGATATAATTCCTGGAAATACGGCTCGGCCCCACCCCAGGTTTTATTTTTCTGGGTGAGCATCCGGGAACGACAAGGCAAGCAAGAGGAAATTTTTCATGCGCGATTTACCGATTTACCTACAAGAAAGTCTCGGAAAAAGCCCCTGGGCAGTTTCCCTCACAAGCCTGCGGAACTCTCGGGAAGAATTTCAACGCGGACGCCCGCTTTCCGTGGAAGAAATCCAGCAATTGGAAAGGCAGGGCAACTCCAGCGACAACTGGAGCCGAGTCCATGTGCTGGGCTCGACTTCGCTTAAAACCGTGCGCCTCAGCCATTTCACCGGCGATATTCTCCTGACCGGGTTTTCCGATCGTCTTATCGGCCCACCTGATCTTCGCCTGGAACCCGGCATCAGCCGTTGCCGCTTGCGCGACTGTATCGTGGGCAATGCCTGTCTCAGCGACGTGGCTTTCATGGACGCTCAGGTTATCGAAGACGAGGTGATCGTAATGAACGCGGGCAGCGTCACCTGCACGCACAAGGCTTTGTTCGGGCTCGGCAAGGCCATCCACCCCGGTAGCGAAACCGGCACACGCAGCATTTGGATGTGGGATGGCATGGATTTGGATTTCTGCCGCCAATCCATCGCCTTGATTCCCGAGGAACAAGTTGAGCTCGGCATCTTCGTGCGCGAAACATTCGAGGCTTTACGCAGCCCGTTCGGCTTTATCGGTAAGGGCAGCCTGGTACAAAGCGTGCCCGTAGTGGAAAACGCCTGGATAGGGCCGGGATCGCGTATTCGCGGGGCCTTGCGGCTATCCAATCTCACCCTGGCTTCCGCGCCTGACGAAGCGGTATCGGTCGGAGCGGGCGCGATAATCGAGAACGCGCTGTTACAGGCGGGCAGCGCGGTGGAATCGGGTGGACAGGTTTATGATAGCGTCCTGCTTGAACATGCCGAAGTGATGCAACAGGGCATCGTTTCCCAAAGCGTTATCGGCCCCAATACTCAAGTTGCCAAAGGGGAAATTACCGCCAGCCTGGTGGGGCCTTTCGTGGGATTCCACCATCAGGCTTTGCTCATCGGTGCCCTTTGGCCCGAAGGCCGTGGCAATATCGGTTATGGCGCCAATGTGGGGAGTAACCATACCGGGAAAAAACCCGATCAGGAAATCACGCCCGGCGAAGGCAATTTTTTCGGGCTGGGATGCTCGGTTAAATTTCCCGCCAACTTTCACGATGCGCCCTTTTCCTTATTCGCCACGGGAGTCACTTTGCTCCCGCAAAGGCTGGCCTTTCCTTTTTCGCTGGTAAACCAACCCGCCGAAACCCATGCGCATATTCCTCCGGCCTTGAACGAAATCTTTCCCGGTTGGATGTGGACCGACAATGCTTATGCGCTTTTCCGAAATGCCTACAAATACAAGGACCGCAACAAAGCGCGCCGCCACCGCTTCGACGAAGCCCATTTCGAACCGGAACTCGGCGATACGGTGTTTTCCAAAGCGCGTCTTTTTTCTCCCGACATTGCCATCAAGGTGGCGAATGCCCTGGGGGCCCTGCAAAATGCGACCTTGCAAGATGGTCTCTATTTGGAAAGCCATATTCCGGGGTTGGGAAAAAATTTTTGCGGGGAGAAAAGCCGCTTTCACGGCATCGAAGCTTATTCCGATTATCTCGCGGTTTACCTTTTGTTTCACTTCGCTTCAAGTGGAAGCGCTCTGGGTGAAATAGACAGGCGCCATACCCAATCCCTGCTCGGAGAAGTTAAGGAGCCGGGTGAATTCGTGCGAGAACACCAGGAACGTCTGACCGCTTTGGAGAAAAGGGTGCGGGCTTCTTTGGAAAAGGATACCCAGCGCGGAGGTCGCGTCTTCGACGATTACGCCGCCTTCCATCCGGGGGAGGATAAAATCCTGAAGGTGCTGGCCGCGGATTTGGCGACGGCGCGAAAATCCCTCGACGCTAAATTCGGGTAAATCCTCATTTTTCGAGCTATTTCAGGGGTGCTCGAGGGTTTTAGCATCAATTTCATTTGACTAACGTTTAGAACGTTAGCTGTCTTAACGTTCTAAACGTTAGCTCGTTCAGCTTGAAATGCAATTGCGTCAAACGGTTGAGGAGTTCGGCCCGGGGGACCTGTGGGGAGTGAAATAATGCGAGCGGTGCAGAGAGGGTTGTAGGAAAACGATTACCCCGCCAGTCGCAACAAATACTGCTTATACGGAGACGAAGGCATGATATTGACCGTCTCCAAAAATTTCTGCCGAGTGATAAAACCCCTGCGCCAAGCGATTTCTTCCGGGCAGCCGATTTTCAATCCCTGGCGCTCTTCCAGCGTGAAAATGAAATTGCTCGCTTCCAACAAACTGGCGTGTGTACCTGTATCCAGCCAGGCAATGCCGCGTCCCAAAAGTTGCACTTTGAGATCGCCCCGCTTCAAGTACACATTGTTGAGATCGGTAATTTCCAATTCACCGCGGGCCGAAGGCTTCAAATTGCGCGCGATGGACACCACCTCATTGTCGTAAATGTAAAGGCCCGGCACCGCATATTGGGACTTCGGCTTTTGCGGCTTTTCTTCGATGCCGATTACCTGGTGGTTCGCGTCGAATTCCACCACGCCATAGCGTTCGGGATCGCGCACATAATAGCCGAAAACCGTGCCGCCCTTGTCGAAGGAACGGATGCATTCATCCAGCTTCATGCCGCCATAAAAAAGATTGTCGCCCAAAATCAGGGTCACCCCGTCTTGGCCGATAAATTTTTCTCCGATTAAAAAAGCCTGCGCGATTCCGGCGGGTTTTTCCTGCACGGCGTATTCAATGGAAAGCCCCCATTGGCTGCCGTCTCCGAGCAGGGCTTGAAAGCGGGGGGTATCGTGGGGCGTAGAAATGAGCAGGTATTCGCGAATGCCCCCCAACATCAGGGTAGCCAGGGGATAATAGATGAGGGGTTTATCATATACCGGTAAAAGTTGTTTGCTTGCCACGTCGGTGAGGGGATACAAACGCGTACCGGCGCCGCCGGCCAGGATAATGCCCTTCACTTTACAGTCCCTTCACTTTTTTGGGGGGTTCGCCGGACATTTCCGCAGCCAGATTGCGCGAATTCAAGGGACGGTGGGGTGTAGGCAATCGCAGGGTTTTTTTGATGTCCTTGAAAACCTTTTCGATGGTTTGGGTGGCATCCACGCTATGGAGAATGCCGATATGCTTGAACAAATGGATCATGGGTTCGGTTTTAACGTGATAATCCTCGATGCGTTTCTGAATGGCCTCTTCGTGATCATCGCTGCGTGTCTGCAAGGTACCGCTGCATACGTCGCAAATCCCCTCCTCTTTGGGGCGATGGCCGATGAGATTGTAATCGAGCCCGCAATCGGAGCATACCCTGCGGGCCAATACGCGTTCGACAACGATGCTGTCGGGCGCGTCGAGGTGAATTACCGCGTTGATATTGTAATTCTCGAAAAGAAATTCGGCCTGGGGAATAGTGCGCGGAAATCCGTCGAGCACGAAACCGTAATTCCAATCATGCCAGCGTAGCCGCGCCGCGACCACCTGCTCCACCATATCGTCTCCCACCATCTGGCCCTTGGAAATGATGCGATTGATTTTGGCCGCCAACTTGGTATGGTTGGCGATATGCCAACGGAAAATGTCGCCTATGGAGATATGGATGAAATCGTATCCGTCACAGAGAAGCTTGGCCTGGGTACCCTTGCCGCAGCCCTGAATGCCCATGATGATGTATTTATACATGCCTTACCATTCCTTATGAAGTGGCGGACTTTCCCACCCCGCAAAGGCCGCAAAGATAAAAACATGGCCTTGAGTTCGGACGAAATCATTGCCGGAACCTCCTAGCGAATAACTCCGAAGCGTTCCCATTTCCTTTGCTTCGTGCCCCCTTCGAACCAGACCTCCACCTGTGCCGAATAAATATCGGGTCCGAGGTGTTTGAGATCGAGTACCTGGGTAAAAGGTTGCAAACCCGGGGTCAAGCCTTGCCATTCCCGCTTGGCAACGACGTTCCCTGCCAAATCATACACTTTTATGGCGGCCCTTTCCGCCGCCCGACTGATATTCAGCCGTACTGTGGCGGTGGCGCCTCTTACGGGACTCGGAAAGAGGTAGAATTCGTCGATGCGCGCTTCGCCGCCGCCGGCCGCCACTTTCGCCAAGCCGTTGCTGCTGAGATAGTTCCATCTTTGCGCATTCCCTCCCGGAAGCGTCCAATCCGCGCCCGCTTTTCGCCCGGCCCGCTTCAAAGTCCATACCTGAATGGTTCCGGTACCCGTTTGCGCCATCAACTCCAAATCGTCGGAGCCATCGAGCTCTTGCGCCTGGATGTGAATATAAGGAGTGCGATTGGTATCCGCGCTGGACCCGCCTATGCTGAGCGGCCAATCGCTGCGGTTGACGGAGAGCACACCTTGCCATCGGCTTTTATTGTTTTCGAAAGAAGAGGTGGTAACCGCCCGGCCCTTGGCATCCAGGGCCCAAAGCAGTCCATCGGGAGAGGCCGTCAAAACGGCCGGGCTTCCTTCCAGGGTGAGAACCAGCGGGCTGGATCCGATTACGGTTTCGGGAAATTGTTTATTGGCATAGAGAAATCCGACGCTTTGCCGCTTCTCCAAGGCAAACGGCCATTTGCCCGGAAGCGGGGCGCCATGGCGGTCGACTGCGAATATACCATTGGAACCCGAAAAGATAATGTCGACATAGCCGTCCTGATCCAAATCGGCCAAAGCCGGGGCGCTGCGATCCGCGCTTTCATAACTTTCTTTCTCGCCGGTAAAACGGATACTGCGCGGAAACCGCTGGGGAAATTGAGGCAGGGAATGGCCTTGCAAATCCACGATTTGGGCCGACCCGCGCGACCCCAGTATGAGCAGTTCGCAATCGCCGTCGCGATTGAAATCCGCGGCCGAAACCGTAAAGAATTCGCTCTCCGAAATAGTGAGCCCCTTCCAGGCCAGGGGAAGGTTTCGCACTTGCTGGGTTACCGGATCCACCACCACCAGCCTTCCGCCTTGAGCGGAAACGGCCAATTGGAAACCGCTTTCGCCTTGACCGCTATTGGCGCCGCCGTCAGGGGCGAAGGCCGCCAAGCGATGGTATTGCCCAGCGGGAAGTTGCATGGAAGCCTTCAGCCCGCCGTCCGGCGTATAGCCCTGGAGGCGGCGGTCCGTATCCACTATCCAGGCCGCGCCGTCGAATACCACGGGACCTGTGGTTATGGCCACGGTTACGGTTTCCACTTGCGCGCTGCGGGGAGAAAGCGCCGCCAAGCTGTCCGCATCCAAGTGGAGGAAGTATAAAGCCGTGCGCGTGGCGGTGACGAGAATGCTGTCTTGCAGCACCGCCGAACCCACATGCTCCCCCAAAGCCTCTCCCAGCGAATGGATGGGCACGTGCAGGGTATCTCGGCTGTTACCCGTGGGTAATTTGGTGAAAACCGAATCGTAAGCCAACGAATTTTTCAAAGTATCAAGAGCCGTTACGGCGGGTTCGCCCTTGTCGGTAAAAATCTGAGCATGGCCTTTATCGCTGATACTGAGCAAGTACCGGCTGTTCCCCTGTTTGACCACGGCCAGCGCTTCGGGTCGGGTGGCCGGCGCGGTGGTGACCGGCCAGCGGCTACCGGTCTTATGCACGATTTCGCGGTTGTCGGGCCAATGCACCCGCAGCCCGAGCATCCCTTCCCGGAAAGTGAAAATTGAATCGTAGGTGAAGGAGCTCAAGCCTTTGCCCAATGTCGGGCTCGCGGGAAGCAAAGCCTCCAAAGTGATGTGGGTGCGGCCGTCGTTCCAGGCATTGGTATTGGCCTGGCCATAGGGGCCGATAAAGCGGATGGTGTCCTGGATAGTATCCTTGCTGTTACGCGTCTTGGGCCGCTTCCAAATATGCGGGAGCATATCGGAACCCGAACCGTAATCGAAGACAGCCTGTCCCAAGGGATCTTTGAACTCTTTACCCAGACTCAGAATTCCGTCGGCCTCCACCAAGGCGACGCCCTTGTATTGGCTTCGTAAGGTGTCGCCGAGATAGGCGTTTACCGCGCCGTACTTGAGAAATTGTTCGATGAACCACTCGTTGACATGCCAAACCAGAAGACCTGAGCCGGGAAGACCCAGGTCATAACTGCTGGCTCCGGTTATCACGCCTTCGGGCTTATAGGGATTCTTTTTGCAATCCCTACCCTTGTCGTTGCATAGCGAGTCAAGGAAAACCGAATCGATTTTATCCATGGCCAAGGAAATGGAGTCCCGCTTTTGAAAAGCCAAATCGCCTTCGTTGGCCCGCGTACTATAATAAATCTTGAAGGTGTCTCCGACAGCCCGCTGGCGGTTCTCGACCAATAAATACTCGCGTTCATTCAAGGGTACCTTCAGGGTGGTAATTCCGGACGAGTCGTCAGCCAGCAGCGGGCTGCCCAGGCTGTACTCCGAATACGGCCCTCCTGTCGGCCTGGCCGTTACGGGCTGGTCCCAGCCCATGAAGACGCGCACCCAGGCCGAAGGAAAGACCGGCAAAAAGCCGTTTAACGTATTGTAGCCGGCGAAATCCATGAGGTCGAAATAACCCAATTGGGAAATGCCTTTGACGACGTCGAACATATCGGGCATGCCCATTTGCCGGGCCAGCTGATTGACCAGAATTCCGTTGATGCCCCAGTTGATGCCGTCCTGCGAGGCCGATTCCGAAAGCATCATGACTTCCGTCAAGGTATCGCCCGTGCTTAACTGCACGCCTAGAGAATCCTTGCGTTTATTCACATCGGGCTCTCCGTCAGGCCGCCCGGTTTTCGTGATGTCTTTCAAAAAGGAAAAGTCCGGCTGCGTAATGAAGAAGTCGAAGAAATCGCTGGGGGTATCGGCGTTGAAAGGACCCAGCGCACCCCCATCCACCAAACGCGAATGCCCCGCATGGAAGATCATAAAGCTTTGCGGCAAAGTATCCCTAGCGTTCTCTCGACGCTCCTCTTGTGCCTTTTTCGCCGCCAGAAAGGGATTTAACTTGGGATCGTTGGCTTGGGCATCTCCCAATTTCACGCTTTCCCATACGAAAGACATAATCGCCTGCGCCTTGCGGTTCGCAAAATCGGCATACTTTTCCTTCTCATCCTTATCGGGCGGATTGTAGACTTTCATCCGCTGCGACAACTGATAGGGCTGGACCAAACCCGATCCGTCGGGCTCGGGAAAATAACGCGGCTTGATGACTACGCGCCCATTGGAGACTTGCTTGAAATAATTATTGGCGAATTCGAAATGTTTATTGAGATAGGGAGTGCGTTTGCGGATGGATTCCCCGCCCGGATCGAGCGTGAATTTTTTATCGATGGGAGCGCTACCGAAAGTGCCGCGACCGGTCGTCAGCGGATCATTCTCGACATCGCCTTCGTCCTTGAACTCCACGTAAAGGACAAAAACTTCCAGGGTATCGGTGCCGAGCGTTTCGGCGGAGCCTTTGAAAAGCGGTTGGCCCGAGGAGGAGAGTCGCGTGTCGGCCAGGCGAGACGTTCCCTGCATTCGCGCCGCTTCCGACTGGGTGAACAGCGCCGTGACCAGGCAAAGAATCAGGGCGAGGCCCAAACGCCGATGAATAAGGAAGCTTAGGCCACCGGCCCGATATTTTGCGGCAATTTTCACGGTTTATCCCAAGAAACGGTTTCCGAGGAATCTACAAAATTACCCCTGAGGGTCCTGTGAATCTTCGCTTGTGGGAGGGGAATCCTCCGGGTTGCGCATCTCCACCTCGCGGAAACTATCGGGAATTCTTATGAAAAAGGGTGAGCGCCTCCAGGTCGGATTATCCCTTACGCTCTTCACCTCAATGGCCAAAACCGGCTTCCCTTCCCGCAGTAAACGCGCACGATTCGGCAGCGGGCGTCCTTTCATCAGGCCGTAATTCGAAAATTCCATGCGTAAATCACGCTCCTCCTGCACATAGGTCGATACCGTACCGGTTTTGGAATGGAAGAGAACCAGCCAATTTTCTCCTGCATACTCAACGCGTACCGCCGCAGAATCCGCCTCGGCGGAAACGAATTCCACCGGAGCGCCCCACTCGCCGATAGGGAGAAAGTGCCCCCACAAAAACGAGAAAAACAAATGCACCGACAAGGGCTCCACTCCCAAATGCGGCAAGGCGATATGGTTTCCTTCCTGACGCAGGTAGACACCCTCTTCGTAAAGGGCCAGGGTCCAGCTCGAGTCTTCGAAATAAAAGCTGGCCATGAGCATTCCGAAAAGCCCGGAAAAATCCAGCTTGTATTTTGCATAGGGGAGCGCCGATAAAGCGGCCGAAACCGTGTTCCGGCCTTGGCCTTCGAAGAAGGTAAGGGCCAGTTCGGCGCTAAGGGAATCAGGACGGGGAGGCGGCTCAGGCCTTTTCCCCTCAAGCACCCTTTGTCCCTGGGGGAAGACGGTCGGCGGTGGCGAACACTGCCAAAAAAATAGCGTCGCCCACGCGAGCCCGAGCGAAGCAATGATCTTCAGGTTCACTCCAAACGCTGAGAGGCCGGCGTATGGCCGGGATCAAGGTGAAGTATCCGGCGCCACTGGTCCATTGCTTCCCGTTTCTTGCCCAACTTTTCCAGAATCAAAGCATAATGTTCGAGAATGGTGGTGTCGTTGGGAAGGTGTTCCAACGCTTTCTCGATATAGCGCCGCGCTTCGGGGTAATTTTTCTTTTGATAATACCACCATCCCTTGGAATCCAGAAAAGCGCCGTTTTCGGGCTCGGCCACCAAAGCCCGGTCGATAAGCTTGATGGCGTAGTCCAATTCGCTAGCGTCTTCCACCAGCATATAACCCAGGTAATTCAGAATGATGGCGTCGCTGGAGTCGATGGCGACCAGGTCCTTCATAACCCGAATCGATTCCGCCTTACGCCCCAGTCGCTCCAGCGCTACTCCCATTTCAAAAAGCACGCGACGGTTACCGGCATCCAAGGCCAGGGCTTTTTCGAAATTCTCCACCCCCTGCCTTCGGAAGGCATCGATTTTTTCCCGGTCGGCCACCACGGTTTTTTCTCCCGCTTTGGCGGGCGCTTCCAACCGGCGCGCCAGCTGGGTTTGCACCACGCCTTGCATATACCACGAAAACCAGCTTTTATCGAGAATGCCGGTCATCTCTTCCAGCAATTTCAAGGCGTCTTTCTCCCTATCCTGCTTCATGTAAAAAAAGGCCAGACGCGCCCAATACTCCGGTGCTTTGTCATCCAAATCGATGGACTTCCGCAAGGCGTTTTCCGCGAGCACCGTATCGCCTATTTCCACTCCGATGGACCCGAGAAAATAATGGAGAACCGGATTATGGGGTTGATCATCCCTCAACTCTTCGAAAACCCCTTTCGCCTTAGCATAATTTTCATTCTCGAAAAGCATTGTGGCATAGGGCAGCATCAATTCCTTCGCGCCTGGATGCCGCCGTAAGAGCTCTTCGTAAGCGGTTATGGCGGAATCGGTTTGACCGGCCTGCAAAAAACTGCGCGCTTTTTCCAATTCATAATGCACATTTTCCGGATTTTCCTGCGCCAGTTTCTGATAAATCTCCACAGAGCGACTGAATATGCCCTGCTCTTCGAAAAAGGTCGCCAACCGTTCTCCGAAAAAAGGATTCTTCGTTCGATCCCAGGCTTTATGGTAAAGCCCGGGCACAGCGTCCAATCGACCGATGGCCTGATAATTTCCCACCTGTTTTTCCACCAGCCTCACGGGATAATCAAGATGCGGCAATAACTCATCCAAAATTTCGGCATGCCTTCCGACATCCTTCAACCCCTCGTAGAGCGTAGCCAGGGTGTAGAGTAAATCGCGGTCGCCTTCGTTTTTACTCAAGGCCAGCCGATAATATTCCAGCGCCTTATGCACCCGCCCAAACCGCAAATGGATTTCCGCCAACGATTGCAACTCAAACACGGTGGTGTCCCCGGCCAGCGTCAGACATCGCTCTCCCAGGGCCAAAGCCGAATCGAGTTGATCGGCCGCTTTGAATCTTTCGGTCAGAATGAAGCACAAATCCCGGCTGTCACTATCGTATTCGAAAGCGATTTGGTATAACCCCAATGCCATGGCATCATTGCCGAGCATTTCCTGGCGGCGAGCCCTCAAAAAAAACTCATGAGCGACGAAAACACGTTGCTCGTCCGCCAGTACCGGTTTTTCCGACAGATTGAGCCCGGCTTTTTTTTCGGAGGCAGGCTTGGGTGCGGCACAACCCGACAAACCCATTAACACCAGTATGATGGCTCCGGTCAGTACAAGGGAGAAATTCTTTCCACTCATACCGGAAAACCTTTATTGGGAAACGACCAGGTCTACCGTCCGAGTTTCCATGGCCTGGCCCGCTTTGGGGGAATGCGCCAAAACCGTTTCGGGCAATTTACGGCCTTCGCGGCGATATGAGATTTTCCCAACTTCCAACCCCGCTTCCCGCACCGAAGCCCGGGCTTGATCCAACGAGAGGCCCACCAGGTTGGGCATGGACTCAGCCGAGGAAGAACGACCGGAGCTTATGAAAATATCCACGCTGCGTCCTTGTTCTAAGGGGGTTCCCGTCGCCGGCTGGGAACCGATAACCGCCCCGCTGGGAATCGATCCATGCCCGATATGGCTGACCTGACCCAATTTCAAGCCCAACTGCTGCAAGGTGATCTCGGCTTGGCGCAGCGAGAGTCCCTTCATTTCCGGCAATTCCCGGCTGCGAGCCCCTTTGCTCACCTTCACCCAGACTCGCCGACCTTCTTTCACTACGGTGGTCGACTGGGGATATTGGCTCAATATCCTTCCGGCGCCAATTTCGGCACTGTAATCACCCGTGGAATCCAACATATACTGTAAACCGTTGTTTTTCAGTTTAAGGGCGGCTTCGTCCGGAAGCAAGCCGGATAGCTCGGGAACTGCCACCGTCTCAGTGAACTTACCCGCAATCAGGGGCATAACTAATAAATCGAGCACGAAATAGCCCCCTAAGCCCAGGGCCATCCATAAATAAACCGCCATGAAAAAGGGACGGGTAAAAAAACCGGCGACTCGCGAAGCCTTCGATGAATGGGATGGATTGGGGTTAGCCATGGGATAAAGGCATTCAGGTTTTTAGCTCATCTTCCTGCAAAATGAACAAGTCCCGACCGCTGAGAGCAATATACCCTTTTTTTTGTAGATTCCGCAGCACCCGCGACACGGTTTCCCGGGTGGTCCCTGCCATTTCCGCGATTTCCTGTTGTTTGGGCCGGTCGTGTATTACCACCATGCGCTTACCGTCCTGCGATCGAGTGCGGATTCCCTTTTGCTCCATGAGTTGAAGTAAGCTGGCCGCGATGCGGCCATACACCCGCATTTGCGATAGGGAGGACACTTGCCGGTTTGATTTTCGCAGGCGGCGCGACAGTTCGCCCAGGAGGGTGAGGGTTAATTCGGAATTTTCGGAAAGCGTGGCCAGAAAATCTTCCCGGCTGATGGTAAAAAGGCGGGTTTTTTCCAAAGCCTGCACCGAGGCCGAACGGTTTTCCCCGTCCAGGAGGGACATTTCTCCGAAAAAATCCCCTTCCTCCAGCATGGCCAGGATGGCTTCGCGTCCTTCCACCGAAGTCAGAAAAACTTTGACCTGGCCTTCGGCCAGAATGAAGAACGATTGGTTGGCCTCATCTTCTTCCAGAATGATAAGGTCACCCTTGGAATAGGATTTTTCCACCGCACGCTTCGCAATCGCTTGCAATTGGCGCTCATCCAGAGGCGAAAACAGGTCGACATTGCGAAGTAGCCCCGTTTTTTCGCTCATCTTGGCTCCTTTTTTTTGGGCTTAAAAATCAACCCGAATCGTTTGATGGCGCTTGGGCCCCAGCGAGACCATGCCGATGGGAACTTCCAGCAATGCGGCCATTCTTTCCAAATATTTCCGGGCATTTTCGGGCAAATCTTTCCAATCCGTAATGCCTTCCGTACTGGATTTCCAGCCCGGCCAGGTTTCATAAACGGGCTGAACCTTTTCCAGCATATTGATATGCAGCGGGAAATGCTCAACCCGCTTGCCGTCAATTTCATAGGCATGGCAAATACGGATTTCCTCGAAAGTGTCCAACACATCCAACTTGGTTATGGCCAAATGGGTGAGGCCGTTGACCATGGAAGCCCTCCGCACCAAAACCGCGTCGAACCAGCCGCAACGCCTCTCACGTCCGGTAGTGGCTCCGTACTCATGCCCGATATCGCGAAGCTTCTTTCCGGCTTCTCCTTGAATCTCAGTGGGGAAGGGGCCGTTTCCGACTCGGGTCGTATACGCTTTGATAACACCCAATACCCGGTCGATGGCGGTGGGACCGACACCTGATCCAATGCAGGCCGCCGCGCTTACCGTATTGGACGAAGTCACGAAGGGATAGGTGCCGTGATCCACATCCAGTACCGTGCCTTGGGCCCCTTCGAACAACAGGCGCTTACCCTGTTTATGCACTTCATTAAGCATGATGACGGTATCGGCCAGATAGGGTTTTAGACGCCGACCGTATTCCGAATATTCCTTAAGCACCGCCTCTAAGGAAATGCCCTCTTCCTTTTCCAGGCCGGAGACCAGTTCGGGATTGACCATGGCATAGAGCTCAAGCTTACGTCGCAGCAAACTCTCATCCAATAATTCTCCCGCTCGCAGTCCGCAACGGCGCACTTTGTCGCAATAGGCGGGACCAATCCCCCGGCCCGTGGTACCGATGGCGGCTTTTCCGGCCGCCTTTTCCATAAGCTTGTCGAGACGCTTATGATAAGGGAGCACCACATGGGCGTTCTCCGCAACGAATAAACGACCCTCGACCGTCAGATTCTTTTCTCGAACCTCGTCGATTTCCTTCAAAAATTGCGCGGGGTCCAGCACCACGCCATTTCCGATAATGCAAAGTTTGCCGGGATGCATGACACCCGCGGGTATCAAATGGAAAACGAATTTCTCATCGCCCACCTCGACGGTATGGCCGGCATTCGCGCCGCCCTGGAAGCGCACCACCACGTCCGCGTCCTCGGTGAGGTAATCCACGACTTTGGCTTTTCCCTCATCGCCCCATTGGGCCCCGACGACGACGCAATTGCTTCGACCTTCGGCACGTTGCCCCGCTCTGCTATCCTTCACTATTACCACCTTTAACCGTCCACGCAAAATGATCCCCGACAATGCGGAACAGTCCTAGCACTGGGTTTGATTACGGGGTTTTCCGGGCAAGAGAAGGAAAATAAAAAAGGCGGGGGCGCCTCTCAATGGCAAAAGCGGGCCAAGTTCAATTCAAGCGCGCTTCAACCCGGATCGGAGGAGAAAAAAGCCGTCCAGGAAGGGTTGATATGCCCTTTGGCCACGGCTGCCGGCCAATCCCGGCCCAAAACCAGTTTGGCCACCGAACAATATTCCAATTGGAAGCACGATTCACAGGCCCCGTCGCAACCGCTGACTTTGACCGGAGGCCGGTCGGGGGCGGGTATTTCCACCGGAGCGTCTTGCATGCGCAAGAGTCCCCGGTAGGCAACGCTCGGCGGAAGTTTCTGCAGAAAGTCCACCAACACGCCTTGTCGGATCAGTTCGCCTTCGAGCTTCGCCAAATACTGTTGCAACCCCTGTTCGGTCAGCATTTGCTCTTCGCTGAGATTGAAAGGCGCGAGCAGTTCGCGCAAACTGGTAAAGCCGCACTCTTCCGGAGCCGCTTCGTTGGAGAAGGTCCAGTCGCTGAGGTTTTCGGCGAAGAAATTTCGGGTAGGATGCTTTTGCATAAAAATTCAGATTCCGCTTTAAAGACTGCTGCCATTGTAGGCCCACTCGATACCCCATTTCCAGCACGGGGATGGTATGCGAAACTGAAAAACCCAAAGGAATTCAACCGATCGGAAAAAAGCTTGCAACAACGCAAGCAACGCAAAGATCAGAAGCTTGGGATCAGCTATTACCGTCGGCGGTTGGGGGGCCGGGTTTTCCCGGTGGCGTCGCTTGATCCGCACAGCGGGCGGACGCCGTCGCAACTCGGCGCCGGGCGAACCCCAATCCCGCAG
>JBGTHM010000059.1:0-3346 GCA_041746255.1 Fibrobacteria bacterium
GCGATTTTGGCCAGACTTCCCATGGAACAAGGTATTACAACCATACCGTCGAATCGGTAGGACCCGCTGGATATCGGCGCGAACAGATCATGGTTTGCATAAATCGTGTCGGCCAAGGCAAATCCGAACTCGGCCTTTTCATAGGCGCATACTTTACGGCCGGTTTCGGTGCAAACCACGGCGACTTCCTGGTGCAATTCCTTCAAATGCTTGATTAACCTGTGGGCGTAAATCGAGCCGGAAGCGCCGGTTATCCCTATCAGAAATTTCGCCATCGATTCATCTTTCAGGTAGAAGTTTTCCGCGCCACCACAATATGGGAAATGCCCGCATCACAGGGAAGGATTTGGAGTAAAGTAAATCCCTGCTGTTCCAACAAGGAGGCATATTCGGAAACGGAATGAAAACCCCGGATGCTGCGGATTAGATAATCGTAAGCGCCTTTGCGGCGGGAAAAAAGGAATCCCAGCAGGGGAATGAATAGGGGCGCCAGTAACCCATAGAAAAACCGGGGAAGCGGCGAAGAGGGGCGGAAAAATTCCAGAGTGACGAAATGACCGCCCGCCTTAAGCAGTCCTTGAACCGCTTGTATACCGGCAGTCAGGTTATCGAGGTTACGCATGCCATAGCCGCATAAAACCGTGTCGAATTTTTCGGGTTTGAGGCAGGGCTTCAGAGCATCCATTTGCACACGCGCAGGCACTTTGTTTCGCGGGAATTTTTCACCTCGTGCGCCATTGAGCATACCGAGGGAAAAATCGGCCAATAAACCCAGTGCGGGGATTGTAACTTCCCGCATGTAGCTGTTGAGAAAGTCGCCTGTTCCTCCGCATAAGTCCAGAACTTGATCGCCGGGAGAATGTTGCAGGCTGCGTACCGCCTTTTTACGCCAGTTGATATCGCGTCCCAGACTCAGAAAATGGTTTAGGAAATCGTAGCGATGGGCGATTCCATCGAAAAGGTAGCGGACGGCTTGGCTCAAGTTCTGCTCAGGTTGAAGGTAAAGCTGGAAATATAGAACCAATCCGAATCGGCTCCGCCCTCGGAGAAATAGGCCTTCCCTAGGGTTTAAGTACGCATGACCCGGTAAAAGTCGTTGACAACCTGCGCAAGCACGCTTAATTTTGACTCATTCTTGCCGCTTTAGCTCAGTTGGTAGAGCAGAGGACTGAAAATCCTCGTGTCCGCAGTTCAATTCTGCGAGGCGGCACCACCTCTTTCTTTGCCTCCGCTTTTGCGATCCTGTCCCCGGATCCTTATTTTACCGGAACACATGTTGTTTTGGTTGAGTAAAACCCCAGTATGGAGCCTGAACCATGACCGGCACCAATTATCTCAGCCGCGAAGGCTTTGAAAAACTCAAGCTTGAACATGAACAACTCTTTTATGAGGAAAGACCGGCTCTGCTGCAAGAAGTCGCGGAAGCCGCCGCACAGGGCGACCGATCCGAAAACGCCGAATACATTTATGGCAAGAAACGTTTACGCGAAATCGATGCCCGTCTCCGGCAACTTGAGCAAAAGCTCCACAATTGTGAAATCGTCGATAACACCGGCCGTGATACGGGGAGAGTATTTTTCGGGGCTTCAGTGGACTTGAAAAAGGAAGGGGGCGGTTCCTTGACGGTGCAAATTGTCGGGGCGGATGAAATTGATCCGCTGCAAGGCCGGATCTCCAAGGATTCTCCCCTGGGAATGGAATTGATGGGAAAGCCCCAAGGTGGCTCTGTCGAAGTCAGTACCCCCAAAGGCATCGCCCGTTATACCATTGAATCCATCCGCTACGCCTGAAAGGGGCTACCATCGCTTGGAGCCTCTCCCGTTACGGGGTTTTTCACCCGGAAATCCTGGAAGAGGGAGCGAATTTGTTCCCAGGGTATTTCGACGGGGCAGGTTTTTTGCGTGAGACTGGGCAAAATGGGGAGAAAGCCTGCTTTACGTAATTCATGGAATACCGCCGGAAGATCGTGATTAGCCACCCGCACCAGGTTTTCCACTATTAATGGGGGGATTTTGCGTAAAGGTCGAAATTGCCCGGGCACCCGCTTACCGATGCGGTAATAAAGCACGATGACCCGTAAATAAGTGGGAAAATCGATGCCGTCCCGCAGCATCCAACATTCGGGCATACCCGGATGATTAAGCGGATCGGCTAAAAGCACACAGGTTAACCCCCCCTGGAAAAGCCGCAGCAGGTAAACCGGTACCTGGATTTCTTCGTCAGCAACGCGATAGCGACAATTTACTAAGGGTCCGGTTCCCTTTTCGAGCGAATCGGGAGGGTTACGCCGGCGCAGGGGCCGCTCCTGCCGGGAGAAATCCTTTTCAGGGCGGTTGCTTTTTGGATCCATCGGCTTCACGGTTGTGGGTTTACCTGCAAAGTTAAGCAGATTTTTCTGGCAGCGGGTATGCGAATCAGTGTAAGGTTTAGTTTTTTTCCGGAGTCTGCATGCGAATGGCGGGAAGGGCGTTCAAGCGACGGTTTCGCTCCTGGGCGATGGTTCCGTGGCTGGCTTTTTCGGTTTGGCATTGCGCTCCCGCCTCCTCCAAAATGTACGTCCCCGACGATTTGCCGGATATTTGCCGGGAAATCGATTTCCGTTTTGATGCCGCCTTACGCGAGGTTTGCGGTGTCGAAACCCGCAACTATATGGCGTACCGGAATATTCCCCGCCACCGCAGTTTGCTGCAGCCCAAGGGCGCGAAAATCATCCACAAAGGCAAGGGTCTGGAATTGCGAATGGAGAATACCTTACCCATCGATTTGCCCAAAGAGTTTCAGGGTCGTATCGCATTCGGTGAGGAGGTGCGCCGTTCTTTCATTGCTTCCCGCATGGACTATTTGGAGTTTTTCGCGGAGGCCACCTCCACGCAACGGGCTCGGGTTTTACGGCTGGATGTACCCGTCGATAATGGGGAATTATCCGTATGTTATACCGTCATCCCTCAAATTGTTACCGCGCAAAGAAAGACTGGTCATGCAACCAGCCTTGAACCCCTCAATTGCCGAGAGTTTGAAATGTTGAAGCAGGTCCACAGGACCAAAATGCAGGCGGAATTTACCGAAGAGGAGTGATGCGGGCGCGCCCTAGGGGTTTTCAGTGTAGAATTCGATGACTGCTCCGACCGTATTGAGCTTGCAAAACTCTTCAAAGCTCAAATCCTTGGCATAGGCTTCGTTCAACCTCTCCAAAAGATTTTTCCGCTCCGGATACGAAATTCGGTAATCGTTGATGAATTGATCGTCGCTTTCAATGTCCTTGGCTTCAAAGCCTATGACATTGGAAATGATGGTCTTTATATCGATTGTCTTGTCCTGTTGTCCCAAAACGTTCTCCGGGCGGCCC
>JBGTHM010000060.1:0-43944 GCA_041746255.1 Fibrobacteria bacterium
CGAGGGGAACGCTTTCTAATTCCGAAAATATCTCGGTTTTCTTATATGCATATCGGGTTCCCTCCACCGCTTTTTCAAGATTTCCGCTGGAAAGCGCGGAAAGTCGGATTTGATCCGCCTCTCCCATCAATTTCTCCACTGTTTCCATTCCCGGTACGATGTCCAGCAAAATATGGCTTACATCCGCCGTTTCCACACCATCCTCGATTTTCTTGTCGTGGAGAAGTATTACGTGGTAGCCGAATTGGGTCAGCACGGGGTCGGAAATCTGGCCGGGTTCAAGTTGAAAAGCCGTCGCGCTGAATTCGGGTACCCAAGCGCTTCGAGGTTGATAGCCGCCTAATCGTCCGCCGTTTTCGGCGGTGGAGTGATCGCTTGAATAGCTCCCAGCCAGCTCCGAGAAGGATTCCCCCTCTTGCGCGCGCTGTTTCAAGTCACGCGCCAGTTCTTCCATTAGCGCGGTGTCGCCGGGCGAGGGCTGCAATTCGAGTTTGACAAAGCCCAGTCGGGCTGCCGATTCGGAAAAATGGAAGCTGTCGGGATGGGCCTCAAAATGGGCGCGCATTTCGGCTTCGGTGATTTCATCTTCGGAAACGGCGAAGCCATCGATGGGGACGCGGTAGAATCGCAACTTCGCCTTATTTTCCTCAACGGCTATGGTATGAGCCTGCTCCAACACGGTGGGATGGAGTTGCGCATTCATGATATGTTGCAATTGGATTTGTGGGATAACGGCTGAGCGGAGCTGCACCTCGAGGTCGCGCATGGAAGCCCGGTCGTAAACACTGTCCTGGGCCAACCAATTGCGATAGCGCGCCATGTCGATGGTGGAGTCGACCATGAAGGCGGGGGGCGCTTCAATCTGCTGATAGCGGGCCAAATGCTGGGCCACCTCTTGGGGGCTGTTCAGGAGGTAATTGTGCATTTCCTGGATTGATGCGTGTAATGCATATTGTCGGATGGCTTTTTGCATGAGGATGGACTGAACATTGAAGTCGAAAAGGCTTTGCCGCATTTCCGCAATTTGTTGGGCGGACAACGAGTTACCCGTACGCGCCTCCTCGCTTTGCTGGTAATTTTGCAATTCCACCTGAAAACGTTGAGTCTGGATTTTCTCTCCATTAACGCTTCCGACATTTTCGAATCCGGACGGTCCGTCGCTCATTCCGGAAAAATCCATCATCAGCAAACCCACCACGATAAGCACAAGAAAGGGTAAAATGAACCACTTGGCATTTTGTTTCATCGCCATCAAACTCATATATGCAGGCTCCAGGTCGTTAATTCGCCGTTTAAGGTACCAAAGAATAGCTAATGCAACCCAGAATACGATTCCGGGAAACCCGTAAAACGCAAGGTATTTGAGGGTGGCGCGGGCGAATGAAGAGCGCCTTCCTCTGCAACATCGCCTAATTTATTAATTTCAAGGGCCCTGCGTCATGCCGGTGGCCAATCCGGAGCAGGATTCCGTGAAAACAGGGTTTCGGTATAAACATGAAGGCTTATGATTTCATCATTGTCGGTTCCGGAGTCGCAGGTCTTTCCCTGGCTTTGAAGGCCGCGGCCTTCGGCAAGGTGTTGGTGGTGACCAAGAAGCTGAGCCGGTCCGGATCGACGAATCTGGCGCAGGGGGGAATTGCGTCGGTAATGCATCCGGAAGATTCTCTCGAACGACATTTCCAGGACACTTTGGAAGCCGGCGCGGGACTGTGCCGGGAAGAGCGGGTGCGGTTATTGGTTTCCCAGGGTCCGGCGGTTATCGAAAACCTGGTTAAATGGGGGGTGCGGTTTACCAAGAACGGCCGCAAGGGCTCCTTAAATCATGGGATTCCCTATCACCTGGCGCGGGAAGGCGGGCATTCGAATGAACGGATATTGCATGCCAACGACCTCACCGGATTGGAAATTCAACGGGCGCTCATCCAAGCGGCCACGGCGGAGCCGAATATCCAAATTCTGGAAAATTATATGGCCATCGACCTTATTACGGCCAAACATTTGCTCAGGCGTCAGCGAAATGGAGGCGACCGTTGCCACGGGCTCTATGCACTCGACTCGCAGCGAAACCGGGTAGTCGCCTTGTTCGGGGCGGCCACGGTTTTATGCACCGGTGGAGCGGGCATGGTGTATAGCCATACTACCAACGATTCGGTGTCGACGGGTGACGGCATCGCAATGGCTTATCGAGCGGGAGTGGCGGTCGAAGACATGGAATTCATGCAATTCCATCCCACTACATTTTATAATCCGGGTCATCCCACCTATCTCATCTCCGAGGCTTTACGGGGCCATGGGGGCGTTTTGCGCAATCACCGGGGCGATCCCTTCATGGACGGGGTACACCGGATGAAATCGTTGGCGCCCCGCGACGTGGTTGCGCGGGCTATCGACGCAGAAACGAAGAAATCGGGACATCCCTGCGTTTATCTGGATATGACGGCTTTTTCGCGCAGCGATTTGCGCAAACATTTCCCCAACATTTTCGCCCATTGCGTGAAAATGGGATTGGACATGTCGAAGGAACGAATTCCGGTGGTGTCGGCCGCTCATTTCACTTGCGGGGGGGTGAAGGTGGATGAAAATTCGGCGACCGGGCTTCCCGGGCTTTACGCCGTGGGGGAGACCGCTTGCACGGGAGTTCATGGGGCAAATCGGCTGGCGAGTAATTCTCTCCTCGAAGGATTGGTATTTTCGGAGTGCGCGTTGAAGCATATAGTCGCTTCTAGTTTGTCGCGCCCCAATCAGGTTGATTTCCGGGAGTGGAACAGTTTGAACGTCAAGCCGGCCCCGGAAACCATCATCTATTCGCATGCATTCGAAACCATCCGTTCCACCATGTGGCATTATGTGGGAATCGTTCGCACCGACGCCCGTCTAGCCAGGGCTTGGGAGTTTATCCGTGTCATCAGCAGGCAAATCCAACATGATTACTGGTCCTTTTCCATGGAGCCCAACCTGATCGAACTCCGCAACCTCACCCTCAACGCCGAGCTTATCATTCGCAGCGCCAGGCGTCGTAAGGAATCCAGGGGATTGCATTACAACTTGGACCATCCCGGCCTTTGGCCGCGCATCCGTCACATTACCCTTCGCAGGAACGCTGGGTGATGGCGGCATGAGCGTTTCCGGATTCGATTTTACCGGAAGCCTTTGGCCCCTGCTGTTGCTGCCTCCAGGCCTCTTAATCCTGTGGATGCAATTGCCTCCCGGTTTTTGGCGTGGAAGCCGCTTGGGCTTTCCGCATTCCGCAATTTTTCTGTTGCAGGGTACGGCACTGACGGTATTGACGCTATCCCTGTGCGCGCCGGAATGGCGCCAACGCGCGACGATTTTTCATCCGCCCGCCATTATCATTGCCGTCGACGGAAGCGACAGCTTCGAGGAAGGCCGCTTTCTGCGGGTTGGCAAGGAAGTGAACGCCTCCCGCGAGCGCATCGCACGGGACTTCGCGGCGCGCGGATTCCGCGTAGTCCCCATCCGCTTTCACGAATGGGCGGATGATAGAAGCGGGTCCGACTTTTTCTTGGAAAGGGGAAGGTTGACCGATTTCTACGGTTTGGAAAAATTTCTCGACACCTTGGGCGTCCCGAATATACAAGGGATTTTTCTCTTTTCCGACGGAAGGCATACCCTCAATAGCGAAAGAAATTTCGGGGGGAAGGTTCCCATTTTTCCAGTCATCCATCCCCTGACGGGTGTGGATGAAGGTCAATTAGAAGCGGTTGAATGGATTGAACGGAGCGGCGGACGGGTCGATTCCTTAAGGGTGACATGGTCGCCCATCGGTGACGGGGGTGGCGCTCCACGCCTGCAACTTACCGACGGTGAGAGGATCCTCTTAGAGGCGGAGTTGCCCGAGCCTATGGGAATGGAATCGCAGCAGGCGCGAATTCCTTGGGCGAAACCGTTGAGGGATTTCGGAAATACAGGAGCGACGATAACCGCCGTATTGATTCCCGGTAATCCAGAAGGCAATCTCACTCCACACAACGATAGTTTGCGATTAAACCTAGGGGAAAGTAGTCGCCAGAGCATCCAGCTGCTGCTGCCCTTGCGGACCTTGGAAGAGAGGACTTTGGTGGATGCCTTGCGACGGGAAACGGATATTTCACTAAACCTGGTTCGCGAGGAGGAGTTTTTGCAAAAGAAATCCGCCTTGGGTGGACAGGTTTGGGTCTCCGCGCAAAATTTCTCGGGATCGGCGGCATTGCGCGCCTTTCTGTCTACAACCGAGGTGAAGGTGCTTCTGTATTCACCCGGCGAATTCGATTCCCGCTTGCAACCCCTGCTTATGGCGCCCGCTGACGTACGGTCCTTTTCGGAAAGCGCGCTGCTACAGAGAATTCAAGGACCGCACCATTCCATGATTCCGGAGGGAGTGGGGCTGGGTAAGGTGTCGGAGACCCCGCTAAAGCTTCCCTTGGAGCGAGGCATGGCTTGGTCCGCAATTTCTTTACGTGAAGGAGATCACAAAGGCGTGCTATTGGGAGCGCTGCAAACACGCGACGGCGTAGTGTACCGGCATTTCGTGCTTCCCCGGGTATGGTCACGCCTTTTCACGCCGCGCCCCAATTTCGGGAGCGAGGCTCTCTGGAGGGATTTGGTGCGGTTCGCCGTGCAGATCGCGTCTTATCGGCCCGATGCCGCCGAATTATATCTCCCGCCCCATGTCGTCGCGGGAATTCCCTTCGATCTTTCCGTGCGGCTTCCGCCTAAAGTGGATGCCAAAGCGTCGGTGGGCACACGCTTACGCGTGGAGTCATCCGAGGACGTTCGCGATTACGAAGGCATCGAGGAGCGAGGAAGGACGGTTTTTCCGAACCTTGTGCTTCCCGAAGGTAAAGCGGTATTGGAAATTTTTACCGGAAGCGAATCGAAGGTTCGGGATAGCCTGGAAGTTACCCCCCGCATTTTAAGGGAGCTATTCCGGATCGGATACGATGAGCCGGCATTATCCCGGATGGCTTCGGCTGGTGGGGGAAACCTATTGTATGAGTCACAATCTGCGCCGTTAGAACTTCCGGCATTACCGGTAGCCGAAATGCGTGAAATCCGGGATAAAACCATTCTTCTCTACAATACCCGAGTACAATTGCTCCTCGTCGCCTTTCTGCTCGCTTGCTCTTGGTTGCTGCGTAAACGACTCAATCTTGATTAAGGCCTCGGCCACCCTGCTGTGAAGCTCAGTCGGTGGCTCCAACTATGATGGGAATTGTCTCCATCATTAAAGTGTTTTCCTTTCATCTCAACCCTCTCCTAACATCTTGTCAACTAAGTAATAACACTAATCTTCGGGGTTACTGGGTAAACCGATCTTCGTTTTTGGGCTGTTATCCGGATTTTCTACGGGAAATTCTGAAATTTCCAAAATTACTTCAACTTTTTTCGAAAATCTTTAGAATCATCCGTTGCCTGATTATGGGTAGGAATGGTAGATTTTGGGTAAGATTGTGTAAAAAGATTTAAAAAATGAATATAGTCCGACTCGAATCTTTTATTGGGAAAGCCTCCGTCGCCATTGATGCGAACGGCCGCACGAATTTTCCCAAGGATTTTCGCAAGGTATTACCGGAAGAGGCCAAAGGGCAGGTGGTTGTGACCATTTCCGAAGGACGTACCCTGGCTTTGTATCCGGTTTCGGAATGGAACCGCTATATCGCCTATTTGGACAGTCTCGGCCGCGGCCCGGAGATATCCAAATTCCGCACGCGGGTTACGGCCATGGCCAAGCTGTCCGTGCTGGACGGGCAGAACCGCATATCGCTTACCGACGAACAGATGGCCTACAGCGGCATTAAAAACGAAGTCACTTTCGTCGGAGACGGAAAACGCGTGCGCCTATGGTCACCGGAACGTTACTCCGAGCAAATCGAAAACCTGACGGAAGACGAAGAGAAGCAATTCGAGAACTGGTTTTGACGGAGAATGGTCCGCATAGGGAATCACAGGCCGGAATTTGAAGCCTTACCATGTGGCCGTAATGGCCGAAGAAGTTGTTGAAAGTCTACTCACCGATCCGGAAGGCGTGTACGTAGACTGCACCTTGGGCGGCGGGGGACATTTCGGCCTGCTATTAGAGGCACTGGGGCCCGAAGGGACCGTGGTAGGACTGGACAGGGACGGAGAAGCCGTGAAGTTGAATGCCGCAAAATTCGGAAACGAACCCCGGGCCAGGCTCGCTCGGTCCCGCTTTTCGCAATTGGAGGATTCCTGCGCAAAATTGGGTATCGGTCGGGGCGCCGTAACCGGCATTCTTTTCGACTTGGGAGTGAGTTCGCATCAAATCGACTCTGGCCGCCGGGGATTCACTTTTGCATCGGGAAGCGCCTTGGATATGCGGATGAATCAAGATGAGGGGCCTACCGCAGCAGAGATGCTGGAGCGATGGGACGAGGCGGAACTGACGCGCATCTTTTGGCGTAACGCGGATATTACCCGTGGGCGCCGGCTGGCGGCGGCCATCAAATCCAGGCTGGCTCAAGGGGCGATGTCGGACAGTGGATTATTACGGGCGGCTGTGGATGAAGCCGCGGGTGGATCGCAAGAAAATCGAAATCAGATGTTGGCGCGGGCTTTTCAAGCAATTCGCATGGAAGTGAATTCGGAATTGCCCGAGGTGGAAGCGGGTCTTTCGCAGGCGCTGGAAATGCTCAAACCGGGCGGACGGATAGCCGTGCTCAGTTACCATTCGGGTGAAGACCGGCTGGTTAAGGATTTCATGGCGGCATGGGAGAGGGAATGCGTCTGCGACGCCAGGCTTCCCGTGTGCAGTTGCGGGGGAAAGCGCCGCAGACTCAAGCGAATCAACCGTAAGCCGAGAATTCCGGATACACAGGAAATCGCTAGGAATTCCCGGGCCCGCAGCGCCAAGCTGCGGGTGGCGGAGAAGGTGTAGGAGACGAGGAAAATGAAATTGAGGAAAATTTTTGCATTGATGTTACTGGCCGTTTTTTGCGCGGGAATCTTCGTCGTGCACGTTTGGAGGCAGAATTCCTTCGTTCAGCTGTCGCAAGAGGTGAGCAAGAACGAACGGGAACTCGTTAAAATCCGCAACGAAGTGGCCCGGCTTGAGTTGCATGTGAGCGAATTGAAGAAAATGTCCCGAGTGGAACGGGTAGCCAGGGAAAAATTTGGCCTGGACTTTAAGGTGACGCCCATTCTCGTACATGCCGGTTCAGATGGGGAGCAGGGAGGGGAGGTTCGCGCCTTCGCGTGGGCAACCGGAATTATGGAAAATCTTCGCGACCTTACCGGTAAAAGGGAGGGCGGGAGCGGGGAATGGGCAACAAAAGGATTATAGTCTTCGGTTTTTTGCTGGCCTCGGCCTGGGCAGGAATGCTTGCCCGGGTTTTTTTCGTACAGGTGGTACAAGCTGACGAGTATCGTGAAATGGCCCGGAATCAATCGGTGCGCCGCACCATTATTCAACCCAATCGCGGCGAAATCCTGGACCGGAACCTGCAAAAGCTGGTTGTGAACGCAGAGGTTAAAATCGAATCCGCCGCCGCTTCCGAACAACAGGGTCTTCGGTTGAATCGCATCAATTCCCACGGTAACCTGGCGGGCCAGGTGCTGGGAAATGTGGGGCGTGACGGATATGGCCTTTTGGGATTGGAATATGCGCTTGACCGCGAATTGCGCGGAACCGATGGTTGGCAATATCAGCGGGTCGATGCGCGGCATCGATTTTACCCGGGATTCGAGGAAAAAATCCAGAATCCTGTCAATGGCCATCATGTCGTGTTGACCTTGGACGCTAGGATCCAAAGCATTGTGGAGCATGCCCTCGAGCGCGGCGTGGAAAGAGCCGGCGCACTCAAAGGCGTCGCCGTAGTCGTGGAACCCTTTTCGGGCGATGTTTTGGCCATGGCAAATTATCCCTTTTACAACCCCAACTTCCGCTCCGAAGGCGATACCTGGAAGAACCTGGCGGTCACCATGGTTTACGAGCCGGGTTCAACTTTCAAAATGGTTACGGCCGCAGCGTTGATAGAGCAAGGTGAAATCTTCCCTGACGACACTCTGGACGCCGAAGGCGGCACTTATCGCTTGGCCAATCAAATCATTCGCGACACCAAGCCGCATGACCGGCTTTCCTTTCGCGATGCCATGGCTTTCAGTAGCAATATCGCTTTTGCCAAAGCTTCGGTACTGATCGAACCGCATGATTTTTACCGGTATGTCCGGAGTTTCGGTTTCGGGATGAAAACGGGGATAGGGCTACCTGCCGAAGAAGGAGGAACCTTGAAGGCCGTGAGCGAGTGGAGCGGTCGTACGCAGGGTACTATGGCCTTCGGCCATGAAATATCGGCCACTCCGCTGCAGGTGGCCTTGGCTTTCGCCGCGGTGGCCAATGGTGGGCTCCTGATGAAACCGCGTATTGTGAAGGAATGGTTGGACGACAATGGGCGGCAGGTTCGCGTGGAAGAATCGAAGACGGTAAGGCGCATTTTGTCCCAGGAGACGGCAGCGCAAATCAAGGATATGCTCGCCGCGGTAGTTGAATATGGAACGGCCTCAGAAATCCGTTCCCCTAGAATTTCCATGGCCGGAAAAACGGGGACGGCGGAAAAAATCGATCCGGAAACGGGAAAATATGTCAAGGGAAGTTTCCATTCCTCCTTCGTGGGAATGGTACCTCTGGAGCACCCTCAATATGTCTGTCTTATCCTCATAGATGAACCCACCCGGTTGAAATATGGCGGTCAAGCCGCGGCGCCGGTTTTCCGTGAGATTACCGATCGCATCATCGCCTCTCCGGGGTTCGATTTGGCCCGCCTGGCAAATTTGTCTGAGCCCACGGTGGAAGATTCGGTGGTGGTTCCCGATTTAGTCGGCTATTTGCCGGACGATGGATCCCGCATGCTACAACAGCTTTCGCTGGCCGTGGTTTGGGACGGACGCGGCAACCGCATTTTCCGTCAGGTTCCCCGGGCGGGAGTCAAGGCGTCCTTGCGCGATACCATGAGGTTGGAATTGGGATATCTCGACGCGCGCTCCATGCCGGACGTGACGAAATTAACCATTCGTGATGCACTTCTCAAATTAAAAAATCTTGGCTTGGAAGTGGAATATTCGGGAAACGGCAAGGTCGTGGATCAAGTTCCCGCTCAGGGTGAATTGGTGGAGCCCGGACAGAAATGTGTGCTGGTACTGGATTGGATGGGTTGATGAATCTGCGCGAACTGCTTCGGCTTGCGGGAAGCGAGCATTCCTCCGCGGGGGAAACTACGTTTGCCGCTTTGCGCACGGATTCCCGCAAAGTGGGAGCCGGCGATGTCTTTCTGGCCTATCCCGGCACCGCAACCGACGGAAGAAAATATATAGACAGCGCACTCGCCCAGGGAGCCGTCGCCGTATTGTCCGAACCGGGGGGAGAGACGAAACCGGGCAGGCCGGTATACGAGATTCCCGGCTTAAAAGACAAGGCGGCTCGGCTTTTCGACGCATGGCATGGATTCCCCACGCGCGATCTGCTTTGTATCGCTGTTACCGGGACGAATGGAAAAACCACCACCGCGCTTCTCGTTGCATCGATTTTAAAAGCCGATGGTCGAAAGCCCATGTATTTCGGGACCATTCATTACGATATCGGTGGAGAAATCCTTCCGGCCGCCCTCACTACGCCGGGCCCGGAAGAATTTTTTTCCCTTCTGCGCATGGGGCGGGATCGGGGCTGCGATGCCCTGGTCATGGAAGTTTCCTCGCATTCCCTGCACCAAAATCGTATTGCGGGCTTGGCCTTTACAAAGGCCGTCTTCACCAATCTGACCCAAGATCACCTCGATTACCATCCCGACATGGAAGCCTATTTCCAATCCAAACGGCTATTGTTCGCGAATTATCTCCGCGCCGACGGCCAGGCGGTGATCAATGTCGACTCACCCTATGGCGCTCGATTGGCGCAGGAAGCCGCCTGGCCATCCGTGACCTTTTCGCAATCCTCCGATAAATCCGCCGAGGTACGGCTAATCGATAGCCAACTGTCGCTGGAAGGCACCCATTTCCGCATTGCGACCGCCGCTGGTGAATTCGATTTTCGCTCCGCCCTGGTCGGTCGCATCAATCTGGAAAATTTGACGGGAGCGGTTACGCTTGGCTACTCCCTGGGACTGTCGGCGGATACCATCGCCGACGGAATAAGAGACGTCACGGTTCCGGGGCGTAATGAAATTGTGGATTTGGGCAACGGAGCTTTCGCCGTTATCGACTATGCCCATACTCCCGACGCCTTGAAAAGAGTTTTACAAAGCCTGAAAGCGCTGACCCCGGGTCGGCTGGTCTGTATGTTCGGATGCGGGGGCGATCGCGATCGCGGCAAACGCTCCCAAATGGGCCGCATCGCGGAGGAAATCGCCGACGTTGCGGTAATCACAAGCGATAATCCGCGTACTGAAGCTGCAGGCGCCATCATCCAGGACATTTTGGGCGGATTGGAGCGACCCGATGCCGCTATTTTCGAAGAGGATCGCAAGGCGGCAATTCACTTGAGTTTGAACTTACTGGTTTCCGGCGATTGTCTGCTTATAGCCGGAAAAGGACATGAGGATTACCAAATCATCGGAGCCACTCGCTACCGCTTCAGCGACCGCGAACAGGTCATGAAATGGGTTGAGAAGCGCATGGCCAAGGGTACGGCTCATGGAAATTAATCTGACCGCAATGGCAGCCTTATTGGGCACGCAATTGGTGGGAAAGCCTGAGGGCCGTAAAAAGCATATCGATATCTGTACCGACAGCCGGAAACTTCGTCCCGGCCAAATTTTTTGGGCGCTTAAGGGCGAGAACTTTGATGGACATCAATTTGTGGAACAAGCGTTCCAACAAGGAGGATACGCGGCCGTGATCGAACAAACCTTCGTTGAAGCCAAACCATTCACCATTCCGGTCTACGTGCCGGTTGAGGACACCAACGCTGCCCTGCTGGCGCTGGGAAAAGGATACGCGGCCAAATTCCGTATTCCTAAAGTCGCAATAACGGGATCCAATGGTAAGACCACGACCAAGGATATGGTTTCGCGCATTCTTGCGAAGCGGGGAAAAACCTTGACCACTCAAGGCAACCTGAATAACCAAATCGGCGTGCCGCTTACACTGTTCGAACTCAAAGCCAGCCATGACTACGCTGTAATTGAAATGGGCACCAATCATCCGGGGGAAATCAAGGTGCTCTCGGAGGCGGTGCAGCCTTCTATCGCGGTACTCACCAATATCGGCTATAGTCATTTGGAGCATTTCCAAACCAAGGAAAAGATTTTCGAGGAAAAGCTCTCCATCGTCTCCGGCTTGCGGGATAAGGGAGTGCTCATCATCAACGTCGACGATCCGCTTTTGGCGAAGGTAAAGCCTACCGGCCGCTATCGGCTGCTGACCTACGGCATAGACCGCGGGCAGATACGTCCTTCGGATTTGACTTTCGACGAAACGGGTTGTGCGTCTTTTCGCATCGGCCGCACGGCTTTCCGGCTTTCCATTCCCGGACGCCACACCGTTTACAATGCCCTGGCGGCCATTGCCGTCGGCAGCCATTTGCGTGTTCCCAAGTCGGCGATGGCTCAAGCGCTGGCGGAAACCGCTCCCACCGGAAACCGCATGCGCATGCGACGCCTGTCCGACATGTTGTTGATCGATGATTGCTATAACGCCAATCCATCCTCCATGAAGGCGGCCTTGGCCACCTTGGGAGCGAACCATACGGCCCGCCGTCGGGTGGCCGTTCTGGGCGACATGCTTGAATTGGGAAGCGAAGGTCCAAGTCTCCACCGTGAGATTGGGCATTACCTGGCCGAGATGGGCGTGGATGAATTGTTCACCTTCGGAAGCCTAAGCCGCCACATCAACCAGGGCGCGCGCGAAAAGGGCATGCGCCGCGATCGCAGCCATCATTTTCTGGATTTCGATTTGATGGCCCAAGAACTGGCGAAGCGTTTGGAACCTGGAGACGCCGTGCTGGTCAAGGCGTCGCGGGGGATGCGATTGGAACGCGTTTATGAATTCCTCAAGGGCCGCAGCCAAGTCATGCCCCTGCGCCCGGAAAAGAAATAGGACGGGATCCGAAGTGAATTATCTCAAGATGGACATGGTCTTGCTCACATGCGTACTCGCATTGGTGGGGTTTGGAATCGTCATCATCTATAGCTCCTCCGCGGCCTATGCGGTTTTGCACGGCCTGCCCGACTCATTCTACCTGGTAAACCACATCAAGAAAGTGGTCATCGGCTTCGTAGCCTTGCTGATTGGCCTTACCGTCAATTATAAGGTTTGGGAAAAGTTGGCCCGACCACTGATTTTCCTGGTCCTGGCTTTGCTCGTCTTTCTCATCTCCTCCTCGCTCGTCGGGAGCGTGAACGGCGCCCGTCGGTGGATTTCCATCGCCAGTTTCGGCTTGCAACCTTCGGAACTTGCGAAGGTCGCCCTCATTTTCTTCCTCGCGCGGTATCTGTCCGAAAAAGAAAACCTGCTTACCGATTTCCGCCGTGGCTTTCTGCCCTCCCTGGTCATGTCGTCCATCACCTTTTTCCTCATTCTCAAACAGCCGAATTACAGTACCGCGGCCACAGTGCTCATCATTTCCGTCGCCATGACCTATGCGGGCGGCTGCCGACTGCGGCACTTACTCTCGTTGGCCCTATTGGGATTGCCGGCATTGGGAGCGTTGATGATCAGTAGTCCCTATCGCTTGAAGCGCGTCTTGGCTTTTCTGAATCCCGAAGAGAATCCGGCCAGTTCCTATCAATCGCTCCAGGCGCTTATCAGCTTGGGTAATGGAGGAATGCTGGGTACAGGGTTGGGTACCAGCACTCAGAAACTGGGATATTTGCCTATGCCCTTTACGGATACGATTTTCTCCATTTTGGGCGAGGAGCTCGGTTTCGCCGGTACTCTAGCCTGTCTCACCCTTTTCGCAGTGCTGGTTTGGCGCGGCATCCGTATCGCCTATGCAGCGCCGGACCGATTCGGCAGTCTGGCCGCATTCGGTATTACCATGTCCGTAGCGGCCAATGTTTTCATGCATGTCGGAGTATGCGCGCGATTTTTCCCCACCACGGGACAACCGCTGCCTTTTCTTTCCTATGGCGGAACCGCTTTGTGCGCAGCTTTGTTCTGCATGGGCATCTTATTGAATATATCCGGACATGCCGGAGAATGGGCTCCGGTCAAGGCCGGTAAAGCGATACGAAATACCTCGGCTCCCGCCATGCGTTCACCGCGCCGCCCGGTTTTCACCAGCATGGGTACGGGATGGAATGTCGACGTAAAACCCCGACCGGTCGCCCATCGGGCCCGAGGAAAAGGCAGAGGAGTATTTTGAATCTTCCCGCCCGATATAAATCCTTCCACTTCGTCGGAATCGGCGGAGCCGGCATGAGCGTATTGGCAGAAACCCTGCTGTCACGGGGAATGCGCGTAACCGGATCGGATAGGCACGGCTCTCCGTCCTTGGAAAAGTTACGGGCTGCGGGGGCGGAAATCTTTTTGAACCATGCCGCCGAAAACCTGGGGGAGGCTGACCTGCTTGTCTATTCGGCGGCTGTAGCCGCGGATAATCCTGAAGTCCGGGAAGCCCAGTCCCGTGGAATACCCTCTATCAAAAGGGCGGTTCTCCTCGGAGAATTGACGCGGGGAAAGCGCACGCTGGCGGTGGCGGGAACCCACGGGAAAACGACAACCACCTTGATGATGGCGGAAATATACCGGAAGGCAGGGCGAAGGTTCCTGGCGCTGGCCGGAGGCATCCTCCAAGACGGAGCCGTTGAGCCGCCCGACGCGGATGCGCCGACGGTAATCGTAGAGGCGGATGAATACGACCGTTCCTTTTTGCAGCTGCATCCTTCCACCGTGCTTCTCAATAATATTGATTCTGATCATCTGGAATATTTCGGGAGCCTGGAACATTTGCACGACGCCTTTTTCGCCTTTTTGGAAAGACTTCCCTTTTACGAAGTTGTCTACATCAATCGCGATGACATGGGCGCAGAATCCATGGCGCGCAGGACGGGGAGGCGGTCCATAGGGTTTTCCACGCGTTCTGAAACGGACTACCAGGCCACCGCAATCGAATTGCTCCCGCAGGGAACGCGCTTCACCCTGCTGGGAAAAGGCCGTAGGTTGGGAGAAATACAGCTCGGGTTGCCCGGCATGCATAATGTGTCGAATGCCCTGGGGGCTGCGGCCGTTGCCTTGGAAGAAGGCGTAGCCTTCGATGCCGTTGCGGCCGGATTGATAGGCTTTTCGGGGGTGCAAAGACGCTTCGATTTCCTGGGAGAGAAAAGGGGCGTGCATTTCTACGATGATTATGCCCACCATCCAACCGAGGTGGCGGCGGTTTTGCAAGCGGCCCGTCAGTTAGAACCCAAACGGGTGATAGCGGTTTTCCAACCGCACCTATACAGCCGAACGCAGGCCCTGGCCCTGGAATTCGCGGCCGTGCTTGAGGCTTGCGATATCGCATTGGTTTCTTCGGTGTATGCATCTCGCGAAACCTACCGTGAAGGCGTGGATGGCCATTTGATTGCGGA
Source organism: Fibrobacteria bacterium (assembly GCA_041746255.1). Lineage (GTDB taxonomy): Bacteria > Fibrobacterota > Fibrobacteria > UBA11236 > UBA11236 > JBGTHM01. Next base: position 14,520 of record JBGTHM010000060.1, read on the forward strand.
CGCGCTTAAGGCGCGGGGGCGCGTGGCCGAGTTTCCCGGAGACTTGGAGGCTTGCGCGGCGGTTTTGGCGAAGCATGTCCGCGAAGGCGATTTGGTATTGTTCATGGGCGCAGGCGATATCGGAGAATTCGCGCGGGAATGGGTGGCAAAATGGGCATGAGCCGACGCAATCCGGTGGGACGGGTAAAGCCGCTAGCCCGCAAGACAAAGCCTACCGCAAAAGGCGTCGTAGCCGCGAAACCACGACGCGGTGTCAACTATCGTAAAAAAGTGAATAGCCGTAAAGCCAAGGGCCTGGGACTGATCCGGAGGTTGGCGAATGCCGGGAAGGCGATTTTTCTGGGCGCGGTGGCGGTATGCGTATTGGGACTGGCCCTTTGGGGGGCATACCGAACCTATGCGGAAAGCTCGGCGCTGATTTTGAAACGGGTGGTCATCTCCGGCCATCAGATCGTGGATAAGGATATCCTGCTGAACCTTGCCGCCGTCGAGTTGGGGGTCAAGCTGGCGGAGATTCCCCTGGATGAAATTCGCCGAAATCTTGAGGGCCATCCCTGGATTCGCGAAGCTGACGTTAGCCGCGGATGGGGCGGAACCCTCAAGTTACAAGTACACGAAGAAGTACCTGTTGCAGTTGTTTATCTCAAGGGATGGCAAGGAGTTACAGCCCAGGGAATGTTGTTGCCGGGGTTGCCCCTCGAACGTTTCGACTTGCCGGTTGTCGAAGGGAAGGATGCGACTGCGCTTGTTCAGGCAGCTGATTTTCTGGTCGGCGTGAAGAAATCGCAGCCGGGTCTTTATGGATTATTTTCACAAGTGCGAATAGGAAAAAAGAGCGAAGTTGAAATCATACTCAGGGACGGCGGCGCGCGCGTGTACTTGTCTTCTTTGGCGACTTCTCCGAACACCTTGGATTTTCTGGCCCGGATGATGGAAAAACACGCTAGGGATCTGGAAGGCGGTCGGACCTTGGACATGCGCGTGGAGGGTTATGCGTACATACGGTGACGAAACCAGGTTCGATGCTTCAGGCTTAAAAACTGCGGCGACCATAGCAATAGGCGACAATTAATAATACCATTGGTAAAGGAGATCCCATGTCGAATCCCATTGTTGGACTGGATATAGGCACTACGAAAATAGGCGTGATCATCGGGGAGATGGACGCCAATAATATGCTGAAAATCGTGGGCGTTGGAACGAGTCCCAGCGAAGGGTTGCGCAAGGGCGTGGTAGTCAATATCGAGAAGACGGTACGTTCCATCCATCGGGCCGTGGAGGAAGCCGAACTCATGGCCGGTGTGGACGTCGGTGCGGTTTATGTCGGCATCGCCGGTGATCATATCCGTTCCATCAACAGCCGAGGCGTTATCGCGGTTTCGCGCACGGATAATGAAATCACCCGCCAAGACGTGGCGCGTGTCATCGAAGCGGCGCGCGCGGTGGCCATTCCCATGGACCGCGAAATGCTGCATGTCATTCCCCAGGAATTCATCGTGGACGACCAACCGGGTATAAAGGACCCGGTAGGCATGTCGGGTGTGCGCCTGGAAGGCGACGTGCATATCGTCACGGGCGCCGTGACTTCCGCGCAGAATATCTTCAAAAGCGTGGAGAAGGCCGGCCTCAAAGTGGCGGACATCGTGCTCGAACCGCTGGCATCCTCCTATTCCGTGCTGGAAGACGACGAAAGAGAGCTTGGCGTAGCCGTCATCGACATGGGCGGCGGAACGACCGACATCATCATTTTCATTGAAGACAGCGTCCGCCACACCGCAAGCATCGGGTTGGGCGGAAAGAACGTGACCAACGATTTGGCCATCGGCATCCGCACTCCACTGGAGCGGGCCGAGGAAATCAAACGCAAGCACGGTTCGTGCATCCGCTCCGGATTGGAGAATTCGGAATACATCACCGTGCCGGGAGTCGGCGGTCGGGAACAGCGCGAAGTCAGCCGCGCCGTGCTGGCTTCGATAATCGAACCGCGCATGCGCGAAATCTTTACTTTGGTGCTGCGCGAACTGCAGAAAAACCACTATCTCGATACCCTGGGCGCCGGCGTGGTCTTAACCGGAGGCGGAGCGCTGCTCCCCGGAGCCACGGAATTGGCCGAACAGGTATTCGGAGTACCGGTCAAGCTCGGAATCCCCAAAGGTTTTGGTGGTTTGGTGGACTCGGTGGCGACGCCCATACATGCCACCGGAGTGGGACTCGTAAAATACGGCTGCCTGCGTTCCTCGCAAAACCGCGACGAGCAGGCCTTTACGCAGGGCGGAGACAAATTCCGGGAAATCCTGCGGAAGATGGGCGACTGGGTCAAGCAATATGTGTGAAAAATTTTTAACGGAGGAGAGTATTTATGGTATTTGCATTGGATGACAATAACCCGACTTTGGCGAAGCTGAAAGTAATCGGAGTGGGCGGAGCGGGCGGAAACGCCTTAAATCGCATGATACACTCGGGTTTGACCGGCGTGGAATTCATCGCGGTCAATACCGACGCTTTGGCGTTGGAACACAACGCCGCGGATATAAAACTGCAAATCGGCACTAAGCTCACATCGGGTTTGGGCGCCGGCGCCAATCCGCAGGTCGGCATGATGTCGTTGCAGGAAGATAGGGAGCGCATCAAGGCCCAAATCGAAGGCGCCGACATGATTTTCATAGCAGCGGGAATGGGGGGTGGTACGGGAACCGGCGCGGCTCCGGTGGTTGCCGAAATCGCCCGCGAAATGGGTATTCTGGCCGTAGCGGTGGTCACGCGTCCCTTTATTTGGGAAGGCCCCGTGCGCGAGAAGAACGCTTTGGCCGGACTCGACGCCTTGCGAAAATCGGCGGACACGGTTATCGTGGTACCTAACCAGAAGCTGCTTTCGGTGGTGAACAAGAATACGCCGCTTCGGCAGGCCTTCAAACTGGCCGATGAAGTTCTCACCTCGGCCACGCGCGGAATTTCCGAAATCATACTCAAGCATGGCGATATCCAGGTCGATTTCGCCGACGTCCGCGCCGTCATGTCGCAAGGCGGCGATGCTTTGATGGGAACCGGCACCGCCAACGGCGAAAACCGCGCTACCATAGCGGCGGACAGGGCCATTCATTCCCCTCTGCTCGACAATGTCAGCATTGCCGGCGCCACCGGCGTACTCGTCAACATAACGGGTGGCGAAGATCTGGGTATCATGGAAATCAGTGACGCCATGAATTACATCTATGAGGCCGTCGGAAATGAGAGCAATGCCAATATCATTTTCGGCACGGTTATCAATCCCGATATGAAAGACGATATTTCCATTACCGTGATTGCGACGGGTTTCGGACCCAGCGCGCATCAGAAGCAGTCCCAAGGTGCGCGACTCGGGCTTTCCGCCTCCTCAGCTCCCCTTCGACGTCCGGGCCAAGCTTATTTGGGCGAAGGGAAGCCCGCCTCGGTAGAGCCCTTGCGGGAAATGCCTCGGGTGGAAAAACCCGCCGCCCCTTCTCATTCCGCTTATGAGGAACCCTTCGGTAGCGGTTCCCGCTTCTCTTTCGCTGCAGCTCCCCAAAACGATGCTCCGTCCCGGCTCAATCTTCCCGGCACCGAGGCCGCGAATGAGAACGAAGAAATCCGACCCCAAGCGGACCAGGAAGACCTCGGGACCCGGAAAAATACCATTCCATTTTTCGGAAGTTCGCAAAAAGGGCGCTATAAAGATCACGATTCCGACGTGGATTACGAAACACCCGCCTTTTTACGCCATCAGGCGGACTGAGACCGAGTCGGCTTTGGCAGCGGATGGAGGGAAACTCTCTCCCTTCGCTTCCAAAGAATTAGATTGTTCCGGTCATGAATATTCCCAACACCCCTTTGGCTGAATCCCGGCCATTCCAAGTCTATCTTCACGTACCATTTTGCGAGCGGAAATGCCATTATTGCGATTTCGCCAGTTGGGAGCTTCCCACCGTGCAGCAAAAGCGCTGGTTGGAGACCATGCTGCGGGAAATGGAGATGCGCTCCGAAAGTTTTCGAGGCCGTCCCGTATCCACCGTTTTTCTGGGTGGAGGCACGCCTTCTCTTTTATTACCGCGCTATCTGGAAACCCTTATGGTTTCCCTGCGAACCCATTTCGATTTAGCAACCACCTCCGAAATCAGCATCGAGTGTAATCCAAGCAGCTTGAATCCCGAAAAGTTGAACGTCTTTTCCGGATTGGGAATCAATCGCCTCAGCATCGGTATCCAGACGTTTCAACCTCGTGAATTGCAGGTTTTAGGCAGGGTACACGGTCCCGAAGGCGCAAGAAGGGCGCTCGCCACGGCCGCATCAGACGGTCGCTTTCGCTTCAGCGGCGACCTTATTTTTGGTGTTCCCGGCCAGACACGCGCCACATTTTTGGAAAACCTAAGGGAACTTGTGAATTACCGTCCCTCACATGTTTCCTTTTATGGCTTGAGTATTGAGCCGGGTACTCCTTTTGAAGAGTGGGCTCGCACCGGAAAAATCCGCACTGTCGATGATGAAGAGTACAACGCCATGTACCGTGAAGGCGTGGCCTATCTCGAGTCCGAAGGCTTCGAGCGTTATGAGGTTTCCAATTTCGCCCTTGCGGGAATGGCCTGCCGTCACAACCAGGGATATTGGGACGGCGTCGAATATCTAGCCCTAGGTCCGGGTTCCCACAGCTTTGTCGGAAACCGTCGCAGCATCTCGCCTACGTCTTTCGAAGCCTATCTTGCCTGGGGAGAGCAAGGTTTTCCGGAGAGTGGCCGGGAAAGCGAGGATTTGAGTCGAATGGATAAAGTCACGGAATACCTATCCTTGTCGCTGCGACAGTCCAGGGGATTGGACCGCTCTGGTTTGGTGGATTTGGGATTTCGGCTTCAGCCGGAGAGTATCCTGCGCTGGCTTAATTCCGGCTACCTGACAGGAAATTTGGATAATTTGCGACTTTCAGGGGAAGGCTGGCTGGTACTGGATGAAATTTGCGCCGATTTGCTGGCTCGAGGGGAAATGCTTTCAGAAATGGGCGGAGATATCCCGGAATTCCCATCGCCTGCCGGGGTGGATCTAAGCGAATAAGTGCCTGTTTTTTTGGGCGAACAGGTTGGAGGATGGGAGCATGCTTTTCTCCAGCCAGTTTGGGGCATTTTAATTAGGTTATGAATATCCATTTGCCGTTTTGGTGCGCTTGAAATTTTCTATTTCGTGCCGAAAAATTATGATTTTTCGACCGATACCTAAAAATTAGGAGTCGATTTTGAAAGCAAATCCAGTGAAATTCATGAAAATTTTAGTCTTGGGATTGGCTTCCACCCTGGGGGTCGCCCAGTTTTCCTTTTCGCAACCAAAGCCGAATATCGTTTTCGTTTTTGTGGATGACATGCGCTGGGATATGATGGGCTCTATGGGGTTGAATAATATCATCAAAACCCCCGTTATGGACTCCCTTGCCACAAATGGAGTTTTATTCAAAAATGCCTATGTCACCACGGCTATTTGTATGGCCAGCCGGGCCAGCGTTTATCTCGGGGAACACCAAAATCGGGCAGTTAATAATCGCATCGTCGCTTTCAACGATGCCATTTCTTCGGACAGGATGAAGCGCACCATTCATGGGATATTACAGGCGAATAACTATTACACGGGTTGGGTGGGGAAAAACCATCTGGCTTCAAGCACAGTGGCGGGTTTCGATTATAGTAACACCGCCTCCAGAACTTACTCACAGCAAGAAAACGGTAAACCCATCCATCTGACTACATTCATGACCAATCGTGCGCTTGAGTTTTTGAATAAGGTGCCCGCCAACAGACCGTTTTATCTGAACCTGAATACTTTTGCGCCGCATGCGGAGGATGCCAAACCGGCCGGTCAACAAATGCCGCCCGAACCCGACTTAAAGTCCCTGTACGCGAATGACGTCGTCCCCGTGCCGCCTACTGCGGCTCCGGCCTTTTATAACGCTCTCCCCGCTTTTTTGAAGGGGGGCGAATTACGCGACCGCTGGAATCTCAGGTATACACCCGAACTGTTTCAAGAACAAGTTAAGAACTATTACCGGCTCGTTTCGGGCGTTGACCGTCAGCTTGGTCAAATTGTCGCGAAAATCAAGGAAATGGGCAGGGCGGACAATACCATCATTGTTTTAATGGGCGACAACGGGATGTTCCTGGGTGAGAGGGGATATGCGGATAAATGGTTGGCGCATGAACACTCCATACGCGTCCCTTTTTTCGTCCACGATCCGAGGGCGGGAAGCCTCCTCAAAGGGCAGGTTCGGGAAGAAATGGTCTTGAACATCGATGTGGCTCCCACGATTTTGTCGCTGGCGGGGTTCGCGATTCCTAAACAAATGCAAGGCGCCAATTTGACTCCTTTACTGAAAAACCAGGCTACGCAGTGGCGTTCGGATTTCTACTACGAGCACCCGTGGACCAATGGTAAAATCCCGGTTTCCTATGCCTTAGTGGAGTCGCAATACAAATACATCGAATACAAAGGCCAACCTCAGTTTATCGAATTGTACGATGTCATAAAAGATCCCTATGAAATGGATAACCTGGCATACAAGCCGGAGTTCAAGACCAGGCTCGATGCCATGAAGAGCCGCTTTGCGGAACTGAAGAAATCATCCTATGATGACGACGAAATCAAGGAAAGACTGAAGCCGACCAGCACGGTTTCCGTAACACATCAGGGCGTAACAAAACATACCATCAAGGCCCATGTCGAACAGAATTTCTTGGTCATTTCGAGTTCTATCGGAAACGGAAATTTTCGCGTGACGGATCTGAAGGGTTCCGTAATTGAATCGGGCAGCTTGAACGGCAAGGGAGACGGTCGCATATCTCTTGGGGCCAAGGTACGATCCGGCATCTATTTACTCGATGTATCCGCAGGAAAAGACATAATCGAACGGCGGGTTGTCTTCGCTGCTTCGAATTTATAGCCCGCTAGAGCGGTGAAGCATGGCAAAGGGGTGGAACTTGAAAACGAACCAAAAGAGCTTTGCTCGGGCACTCCTATTCGGATTGGTTTCGACAATTTTGGTCGGACAGTTTTCCTATGCGCAAACAAAACCGAATATCGTTTTCGTTTTTGTGGATGACATGCGCTGGGATATGATGGGCTCTATGGGGTTGAATAATATCATCAAAACCCCCGTTATGGACTCCCTTGCCAATAAAGGGGTTCTATTCAAAAACGCGTATGTGACTACCGCCATTTGCATGGCCAGCCGGGCCAGCGTTTACCTTGGAGAACATCAAAACCGGGCCGTGGATAATCGCATCGTCGCTTTCGGCGATGTTATCACTGCGGACCGAATGAAGCGTACCATCCATGGGGTACTGCAGGCGAATAACTATTACACGGGTTGGGTGGGGAAAAACCACTTGCACTCCAGCACAGTGGCGGGTTTCGATTTTAAAAATACCGCCTCTACAACCTATACGCAGCAAGAAGGCGGCAAACCGATACATCTGACTACATTCATGACCAATCGTGCGCTTGAGTTTCTGGATAAGGTTCCCGCCAACAGGCCTTTTTATCTGAACCTCAATACCTTCGCACCGCACGCGGAGGACTCCAAACCGGCGGGTCAACAAATGCCGCCTGAACCCGACCTAGTCTCCCTTTACAAGAATGACGTTATCCCTGTGCCGCCTACTGCGGATCCGGCTTTTTATAATGCCCTCCCAGCCTTCTTACAGGGGGGGGAGTTGCGGAGTCGGTGGAATCTCAGGTATACACCCGAACTGTTTCAAGAACAAGTAAAGAATTATTACCGTCTCATTTCGGGCGTCGACCGTCAGCTTGGATTGATTGTCGCGAAAATCAAGGATATGGGTAGGGCGGACAATACCATCATTGTATTAATGGGCGACAACGGGATGTTCTTGGGTGAGAGGGGATATGCGGATAAATGGCTGGCCCATGAACACTCCATACGCGTCCCTTTTTTCGTCCATGATCCCAGGGCCGCAGGCCATCTCAAAGGGATGGTCCGGGAGGAAATGGTCCTGAATATCGATGTGGCTCCCACTATCTTGTCCCTGGCGGGGTTTGCGATTCCCAAACAAATGCAAGGTACCGATTTGACCCCCTTGCTTAAAAACCAGGATACGCAGTGGCGCACGGACTTCTACTATGAGCACCCCTGGACCAATAATAGAATCCCGATTTCCTATGCGCTGGTCGAATCGCAATACAAATACATCGAATACAAAGATCACCCCGAATTCATAGAATTGTACGACGTCATAAAAGATCCTTATGAAATGGATAATCTGGCATACAAGGCCGAATTCAAGAGCAGGCTCGATGCCATGAAAAGCCGTTTCGCGGAATTGAAGAAATCATCTTATGAGGACGATGAAATCAAGGAAAGACTGATGCCGGTGGCCACCACTGCGATCGCTCCCAAGGGCGCTATGCAACCGACCATCAATGCCCGGATGGAAAATAACTTATTGGTTGTTTTCAGTTCCGTCGCAAACGGTAATTTTCGCGTGACGGATCTAAAGGGTTCCGTGATTCGTTCAGGGAGTCTGGATGGCAATGGCAATGCTCAGATTTCACTTGGAACGGGACTCCAATCCGGCATTTATTTGCTCGACATCTCTGCTGGAAAGGACGTGAAGGAACGTCGGATGGTCTTTGCCTCGGCTAAGATCTGACCGACCACCTTTGGGGTAACGCTTAATGGGTTGACGACTCAAACCTCAGCGATGAGTTTGGGTTCGAAATCGATATAGTCCACCGCCGTCAAATGGTAGCGTACCCCTTTCCGTTCTCCGAATATTCTTCCCCTGAGTCCCTCTTTGATGGAGTGCAGATGTCCAAAGACAACGTCCTGGGCTCCGGCATTCGCTATCATGGTAGAAGCGCGAGAAGGCGTCAGGTCGGGGCTTAAAGGGGGATAATGCGTGAGGGCGAAGCGCCTACCGGAAAAATCCGAGGGGATTGAATCGATGGAAAGTTTGAGCCGGGTCAATTCCCGGTCATAGGTTTGCTGTTCCTGCAAGAGGTCCATTCCCGCTTTTATTCCGGGAATGCTGCCTTTTGCGGGGTCCCAGGCGATCGCATCGAAGGCCGAATATTCGTCCGTATCCCATAGCCGAGTGCCGAAAAACAGCACGTCTTGCAAAATCACATGGTTGTTCTGGATGAAACGGACGCTGGGTGGACAGACGGCCGCGAGTTGGGTGCCGCTTGGCCACCAAATATCATGGTTTCCTCTCAGGATGACTTTGCTTCCGGGGAGGGAATCGAGCCATTGTAAATCCGGGATGGCCTCTTCCAGCCTTTTCGCCCAGCTGATGTCGCCCGGCACCATCACGATGTCGTTGGGTTCGACCTTGGCTTCCCAATTTCGCCGGATTTTGTCGGGGTGGCCCACCCATTCCGGCCCAAAGCGGTCCATGGATTTTCCGGGAACGCCGAAGGAGAGATGGGGATCGGATAGGGCGAAGATGCGCATGCCCTGAAAACTACTTCTTATTCGCGGATTGGCAATTTAAGCGATAACCTCTCCCTCCCGACGGGGGTGGTGATGCGTTATCTTTGCAATATGCCATCCTCTTGGGAAAGAATCATCCTCCACGTGGACATGGATGCGTTTTATGCATCCGTGGAACAATTGGAGAACCCTGCATTGCGCGGCCAACCCGTCATTGTCGGGGGAGTCGATTCCACCCGGGGAGTGGTCTCCTCGGCCTCCTATGAGGCCCGTGCTTTCGGGGTACGTTCGGCCATGCCGGTGAGGGAGGCCCGCCGTAAATGCCCCCAAGGTATTTATATAGCCGGAAGACATAGCTTATACCTCGAATACTCCCGTCGGCTCATGCAGATTCTCGATGATTTTTCCCCAATAGTCGAAGCCGTTTCGGTGGACGAGGCTTTTCTGGATTTGACCGGAACCACGGGACTGTGGGGGCTACCGCTGCAAGCCGCCGCTAGGCTCCAGGAAAAAATCCGCGCGGAATTGCTCTTAAGCGCTTCCGTAGGTGTGGCGGAGAATAAATTTCTGGCCAAGTTGGCCTCCGATTTCCGAAAACCGGCGGGGATAACCTTGGTGGAACCCGGACAGACCCTTGAATTCTTGGATCCGCTGCCGGCAGAGCGCTTATGGGGAGTGGGCAAAAAAAGCAGTGATCTGCTGCATGCAGCGGGGTTCCACTTCATCAGGCACATCCGGGAGCAAACCCGCGAGCGTATCCAGGAGATACTTGGTGAAAATCTGGGGAAACATGTGCATGACCTCGCTTTCGGCCACGACAATCGGGAGCTATCCAACGATACCGGCGAAAAGAGTCTGTCGCATGAGCATACTTTCGAGACCGATTGCGCCGAAACAGCTGAATTGGAATCCATACTCCTGGAGATGAGTGATAAAGTGGCTTTTCGCGCCCGCAAACAAGGTCTGATGGGGCGAACCGTCACTCTGGTCTGGCGCGATCCGGATTTTTCCCGGCACTCCCGTTCCAAAACCCTGGGGCGGGGTACGCAAAGCGGGGGTGAAATCCATGCCGTGACGGTCGAAGCCTTGCAAGCCCTAATTGCCGAAAAAAAGGGACGTCGCTCCTTCCGCCTTCTGGGTGTGCGGCTGTCGCATTTTTCAGCTCCGGGCGAGCAGCTCACTCTCTGGGATCAGGCTCCTAAGGTTTCGCAATCCCTGGATAAAGCCCTTGATGCCGTGCGGTCTCGGTTCGGAGAAGACGCCATCCGCCGAGGCAGGCATTTGGAATGAAGCTTCGGTTGGGGATGGCAAAGCGTTAATGTGCCGAAGAAACGGGTGAAGGGCACTCAAAATATTTTTTCAATCGCCAATAAAGTCATATCGTCAAATTGATTGCGGCCATTTACGTGGAGGTTGACATCGGTTAGTACCTCCTGAATGAGTTCCGGAGCCGGTAAACCCCGATGCTCTTTAAGGGTTCGCATCAGCCGCTCTTTCCCATAGGTCTCATTCCGGGAATTCATGGCTTCGTCCACTCCATCGGTATAGGCGAAAAATTTATCGCCGGGCCGTAAAGCCAGCGTGATGTTTTCCAATTTCGATTCGAAAAAAATTCCGGAGGCCATTCCGAGGGCTATTCCCCGTGAAGAAATGCAGGTGGCCGTATCCTGGTTGGTACCATAGGCTAAAAGCTGCGGGTGGCCCGCGCGGCTGAGGTTCAAAACTCTACCTTGGTCAGACAGGATAAGGCAAAGGCAAGTGATGAATGACATTTCGCGTTGCAGTTCCGTGGCCATCAATCGGTTTACGGAAATCAACAAGTCCCGGGCGGACTCCGCCTTTCGACCCTCAGCCCGTATGCAACTGCGTAGGCTGGTCATTACCAGGGCCGCCGGTATTCCCTTGCCGCAAACGTCCGCGATGGCGATGACCCAATCTCCCTTTTCATTTTGGAAATAATCCAGGTAATCGCCGCCTATTTCCCGGGCGGGTTGGCAAACGCCTGTCAGCGAAAGGCCGGGAATATCCGGTGGCTCGGGGATGTAATGCATCTGGATTTGCCGGGCAACCTGCAATTCGCTTTCCATGCGGGTTTTCTCTTCGAGCGCGCTATAGTGGTTCGCGTTTTCCCAAGCCGCCGAGGCTTGGGAGGCTAGGGTGCCCAACAAGGGCAATTCAGTGGCCAATGCGGATTCAACGGAAGGGGGTATGATTATCTGGATTCCACCCAGCAATTTCCGACCGCTCCAAAAGGGAATCCACAAGCGGCTGCCGGATAGGCCTGGATTTTCCGCCAATGCGGATTGCGGTTGGTGAAGCACAATCTCCCGTTTAGGTTGGGTGGGCGGAATTTCCAGCAGGCTCAAGCCAATGTCTGGGGAATCGGAGAAGGCTTGGGAACAACGTAAACTGGCGAATCCTTCATCCGTACACTCCACCATTTGCATGGGACACCCGGGAAAGCGCGCGGAAAAGGTATGGAAAACCTCCCTTAATACGTCCTCCCTCTCTAATAAATGGGCGAAATTCTGTCCTCTTTCGTTCAGATAATGCAATTGCTCGATGCGCGATGTCATTTCCTGGTTGGCTCGCTCCAACTCCCATGTGCGCTCCCTGACCTTTTGCTCCAGGGTTTCATTGGCCTTCACTAATTTCGCTTCGGCGCTTTTAAGGGCGGTGATGTCCTTATAAATACCCACGATGAAGGGGGTGCCATTCGCATCGACGTAAAGCTGCTTACGAGTAAGAATCGACCTGGGCTCCAATCCGGGCGCCGTGATGGTTTCCTCGTTCACGTCTTCACGGCCGGTTTGAAAAACCTCCTCATCCCTTTTTTTAAAAACATCCGCTTCTTGCGCAGAGAATAAATCGTAATCCGAGAGCCCTATCAATTCATTCATGGGCTTTCCGAGCGCAGAGGCCGTGGCCTGGTTCATCATGACCAACCGGCCCTGGCGATCCTTTACGAAAATAGAGTCGCCGATGAAGTCGATAATTTTTTTCCGGAATTCCTCTTGAAGTCCAACTGCAGGGGTCTTTCCCACATGAGGCTCCGACGGAGCGAAAACCCACCAAAGGAATTCACTTTGATCGGAGAGCGTGTGGTGAGTGGAAAGGATGTTGCGGTGGATTTCCTTGCCGCCCGCTCCCAATAGAATCGTGGGTTCCTCTGTGGTTCCGGCTTCTTTGGCGCGTATCCACCATTCGGACCATTTCCGTTGCGTGAGGTCGGGACGGATTCTGAAAACCGTCAGTTGCTCGATATCGTCGTGGGAAATCCCCAAAAGTTCGACCGCAGCCTGGTTGGCGAAAGGAATATTTCCTTGGGGATCCATCCACAATACCGCTTGGTGGAAACGGTCGAGCGTGGCCCGGTACATGTCCGTAAATTCGGGTTTCAAAGTAATTGAAAGTATACCAAAGCTTCCGGCAGGTGGCCTAGCCCCGGATTTCCGGAAAATGCGGCTGGCACCGGGAAATACCCGCTCGAATGCTATTTTTATTTCTGAATAATGAAATGGTACGAATTTTGGAGTTTTCATGAAATGGATGACTTTTTGCCACAAAGTGGACAAAACCACCGGCAATCCCAGAATGCGTGCCATGACCTTGATTCCAGGGCTACCCGTTTTATCGGGAGATTTTGTGCTCGATTTACCGGCGTGGAGACGGTTTTTGGAGCCGAATTCGAAAGATTCAGCCTCTTTGGTAACGGACTGGTTGGACATGGACGGTGCGCTCTGGTCTTTTGCGCAGCAGGCATGGGAGCGACGTGAAGATTCCGATTTCCAGAAAATTTGGAAAGAAGCCGGAGTTTTACGGAGTTTTTCCGAAGTGGAGTTCGGAGCGCCCGTGCCGCGTCCGGGAAAAATCATCTGTGTGGGTTTGAATTATCGCGACCATGCTGCAGAATGTGGGAAGCCTACGCTGGAGAAGCCCCAGATTTTTTCCAAATTTTCTACGGCGGTGAGCGCTCACGGTGAACCCGTTATTTTGCCCAAAGGCAGCAATCAAGTCGATTATGAGGCGGAATTGGCGGTAGTGATTGGAAAGTTCTGCAAGGGTGTCGCCCGCGCCCATGCCCTCTCGGTAGTGGCAGGTTATGCAAACCTCAACGACGTGACTGCAAGGGACTTCCAATTTGGAGACGGCCAGTTTCAGCGCGGAAAGTCGTGCGACACTTTTGCTCCCATGGGTCCCTATATCGTCACACTGGACGAGTTACGCAATCCGCTTGCATTGGATATCCGTTTCCGCTTGAATGGTGAAACCCGGCAGGAATCCAATACCCGGGAAATGATTTTTGACATACCTCGAATCATCGAATTCATAACCGAGACCATATCCTTGGAACCGGGCGACGTAATTTCGACGGGCACACCAGCGGGGGTCGGTTATGGAATGGATCCGAAGAAATTCCTCCAACCCGAAGATCGCATGGAGGTGGAAATTGAAGGTTTGGGGTCTTTGGAAAACCGGGTTTCAGCGTCGGTTGCAGACGGTTTGGATTAGCCGCCCGGGCGCCATGTTGATGCCGAACCCTTTCTGACCAAATAGCTATTTTAATAATCATGAAGGCGTCGGACACAGTGGTTTCCCGTTCCTCGCTTGCGCAGCGGGTGAATCAAGTGTACCTCCACGAGCCATTCGCGCTGGTGGCTACGCTGGTGAACGCCTCCATCCTGGCCTATTTCCAAGCTCCCCACGCGTCTCGACCCCAATTGGTTTTTTGGTGCGCTACGCTTTTGGTCATCACAGCCGTTCGGTTTTTTATTCGATACGCTTTTAGAAGGCGGCCCGTTGCGCCGGAAAACGCCCGACTTTGGAGCCTCGTTTTCATTGCCTCAGTAGGGATATCCGGGACCGCCTGGGGGATGGCCGCGATGGTTTTTTTTCCACAGGACCTGATTGCCTTCCAAGTCTTCACAGCCTTTGTAATCGGAGGCATGGTGGCCGGCGCGGCCGCCGCGTATTCCCCGTTGAAGGGGGCTTTTTTGGCCTACGCCGTGCCCGCCTTGTTACCGTTGCTGTGGAGGTTCGGTTCCGAAGGGGGAGAGATTTATCCGGCCATGGCCTTTATGGTCCTTGTCTTCGGCATCTTGATCTGGAATATCTCCAAGCGCATCCAAACCATGACCTGGTCCGCCTTGGCCCTGCGGCATGAGAAACAGGAGTTGGTGGAAACCTTGTCCGATTCGGTAAGCGAAGCCCGCGCCCTCAACCAGCATCTTCGTGAGGAAATGGACAGACGGGAAAACGCAGATCGGGAATTACGGAAATACCGGGAGCAATTGGAATCCATGGTGGCAAACCGTACGGCCGAATTGAGCCAGGCAAATCGGGAATTGGAGGAGGTTCTTGAGGAAAAGACCCAGGTAGAGAAAAGTCTGCGGGAGTCGGAAGAGAAGCACAAGCTGGTGGTGGCCCATGCCCAGGAAGGGATTTTCGTGGTCCAGGAGGGAGAAGTCAAATTCTCCAATCCGGAGGCGCAGAAACTCTTGACCATGGGGCCTGGCGACGGAAGACAATTCGCGATAGAGGACTGGATGGATTTTGAAAAGGGCGAGCAGGAAAATCCTCCCCTTCGCTACGGACGAAAAGGCTCCGACTCGGTAAGGACAGTGGCCCTGACTTTAACAAGCGAGTCTCGAGGCGAAGTCCAACTTGAAGTAGACTGCGTGCCCATTACCTGGGAGGGTCGCTCCGCCATTGTCTATTTTGCGCGTGATATCACCCAACGCCGCCGGTTGGAAGAACAATTGACTTTGGCGAGGAAAATGGAATCGCTGGGGACCTTGGCCGGAGGAATCGCCCACGACTTCAATAATCTTCTCATGGGCATAGGTGGACAGGTATCCTTGATGCAGGCGGAAGTCGCACCCGATCACCCGCATGCAAACAGGCTCCAGGCCGTGGAAAAACAGGTGCTCTCGGGCGCCGAATTGACCCGGCAATTGCTGGGCCTTGCACTGGGGGGGAGGTATGAAGTCCAAACGACGGATCTCAACCGTTTGGTGGATAAGGTGGTGTTGCTGTTCGGCAGGACCCACAAGGAAATCCGCGTACGTGCGCAACTACACCATGAACTATGGTTGGTCGAGGCCGACCGGAATCAGATAGAACAGGTATTGCTTAATATTTGCCTTAACGCCTCGCAGGCCATGCAGAGCAGAGGGAGCCTGACCCTGGTGACCCGCAATGTCGAAATCCCCGAGGCTCAAGCTATGCCATTGGACGTCGAAGCGGGTCCGTTCGTCGTCGTCGATATCGTCGATACCGGAGGAGGCATCGATAAAAAGGTTTTAGGCCGGATTTTCGATCCCTTTTTCACGACCCGGGAATTTGGCCAGGGGGCGGGGCTGGGCCTGGCTTCCGCTTATGGCATGATTCGGAATCACGGTGGTTTCATCGAAGTAAAAACAGAACTGGGTGAGGGCACCCGATTTTCCGTTCACTTGCCGCGATCCCTCAAACCCAATGCGGTTTTAGAGGGGGATTCGATGGGTGCATCTACGCATAGGGGGACAATTTTACTGGTGGATGACGAGAAAATCGTCGCCGACGTCGCGGAGCAAATGCTGAAGAAGCTGGGATTCCAGGTTTTGACGGCCAAAGACGGATTCTCCGCGTTACAGTTATATCATGACCGGAAATCCGAAATCGATTTGGTTCTCCTCGACATGATTATGCCGGGAATGGGGGGACGGGAAACATTTGATGGCCTGAAAGCAGACAATCCCGAGGTACGGGTACTCCTGGCCAGCGGTTACAGCCTGGATGAGCAAGTACAATCGATGCTACGTCAAGGCTGCGCAGGCTTTATCTCCAAGCCATTCAACTTGAGGCAATTGGGAGATAAATTACGGGAGGTTTTCGATCGGTCTCAAGGGCAGGACCTGCAAAACCATTCCCATCCCTGAAAACCGGGATACCCCGAAACATTATTATTTTCTCACCCTATGCCTATAAACCCCTACGCCGAAGAATTGCAACTCGCCTTGAAAATAGCCTCGGAAGCGGGCGACGAAATCATGCGGCATTTCGGGGCGGGTTTAGCGGTCGAAACCAAGGCGGATAGCTCGCCGGTAACCCTAGCCGACCGAAGGGCGGAAGAGCTTATTCGGGCGGGATTCGCCCGGTATACTCCCGATTACGGTATTATCGGGGAAGAGTTCGGAACCCAAATCGGAAGCGCGACCCGGGAGTGGGTGATTGATCCCATCGACGGTACGAAATCTTTCATTGCCGAGGTTCCGCTTTTCGGTACCTTGATAGCCCTTCTCGAAGACGGACATCCCATCGTGGGACTGATTGCCCTGCCGGCTTTACAACAAACCCTGTACGCCACCCTGGGAGGAGGGGCGTTTGTAAATGGACGTCCCTGCCGTGTTTCCCGGGTTTCCCGCATCGAAGACTCCCTACTTCTCGACGGGTGCATTACCACCGTGGAAAGCCAGGGCTATGGCGAAGCGTGGGGAAGCCTCAGGCGGCGAGCGAGGGTTCATCGCGGGTGGGGCGATTGTTACGGGCATTACCTGGTCGCCACGGGGCGCGCCGAGGTCATGGTAGATACGGTGGTGTCGGTTTGGGACGTCGCTCCCCTGGGAGTGATACTACCCGAGGCGGGTGGACGCTTCACTGCGCTGGACGGCAGCGAAACCGTTACCGGTAACAGCGGAGTCTCTTCGAATGGTCTCTTGCACGCCGAGGTGCTGGCGACCCTGAGCGCAAAAAATTCCGCCTCCCGAGCGGATTAGCCCAACAGGTTTTCGCT
The DNA here is from genome assembly GCA_041746255.1 of Fibrobacteria bacterium. Taxonomy (GTDB): domain Bacteria; phylum Fibrobacterota; class Fibrobacteria; order UBA11236; family UBA11236; genus JBGTHM01. Next base: position 31,733 of record JBGTHM010000060.1, read on the forward strand.
TTCCTCCTCAAGCTCGCGCAAGGCGAGGGGTAGGGCTGCAATCAAATCGGTGGCTACCAGTCCGAGCATTCCGGTTTCTTTACGCGCCGTGTCGCCGGATTTACCGTGTGCAAAAGCTCCCAGGGGAGCGGCCTTTTCCACCGGCATCACGGCTAGGAAGGCTCCCAATATGCCGGCTAAGACGTCACCCGCTCCCGCAGTCGCCATTCCGGGATTACCCACCGGCAGCAAAAGCACTTTTCCGTCGAGGCAACCATAAAGAGTAGTGGGTCCCTTGAGCAGGACGGAGAGTCCTTTGGTCTTCACCATGGAACGAACATTTTCGATGAGACCTATGGGATTCTCATAATCATATTTCCCTCCCATGCGGGCATATTCGCCGCCATGGGGGGTTGCCAGCCAGTGGGCGATATCCAATCCGGACCCGGTGAGCATCTCTTCGTTCACATACATTAATCCGTCCCCATCCAGGACTACCTTGCGGCCCGATAGGAGAGACATAAGTTTTTTTAAGAAGGCGCGAGCCGGGTCGCTTCTTCCCATGCCGGGACCCACTACGAAGGCGTCGGCCCAGGCGATGAGCTCGGCGGCTTCTTCCACATGGTCGGGTTGGAAGGTATTATCGTTTCCTTTTTCTCCCACCGGCAACCCGATGATTTCGATCATTTGCCCCGATAGGTCGGGGTAGATTCCGGCGGGAACCACCATTTTTACCATACCGGCTCCGGCGCGCAAAGCCGACTTCGCGCACATCAGCGCGGCGCCGTGCATCCCCTTGGAACCCGCGAAAACCACCACCTTGCCGACCGAGTGTTTGTGTGCGTGGTACTGGCGTTTCGGGAGATCGGCCAATGCGTCATCGATGGTATAGAGAAACGACTGGGAAGGGCGGGAACGGAGCAGTTTCTCTTCGAAACAGATGGGACTATAACCGACTTTTCCGTAATTCGCAGTGGCGGGATAAAAAGCCGCCGAGAGTTTCAATCCGCCCAGGCAGATAGTGGCATGGGCGCGAACTGCGGTGGCGGGAAGCAGGGGTGCGTCGCACCCTATTCCCGAGGGGATATCGATGGACAGGATAGGGACTTTGCTCTGGTTCATCCCGAAAATGCAGGATTGCAACAACCCTTCGGGTTCGTTCCGGGAGCCGCTTCCCAGCAGGCCATCAACGATGACGGTGATATCGGAGAATACCGGAAGGTCTAAGGGCGATTTTATGAAGTTGATGCGCAAGTCGTTATCGGCGAGCTGTTTCTGCAGTTTTTCGACCTCGGGGCTGTATCCTGTTTCCGAATGGATTTGATACAGCACAATGGGGTAACCCGACTGTGACGCCAAAAAGGCCGCCGACAAGGCATCGGCGCCGTTATGCCCTTTTCCGCACACGAATGCGATGACGACATCCTTGGGTACCGGATTTCCAATTATATCCGTTTCGCTCAGGCTATCGAGTTCACTGTCTAAGTCTTCCTGCTCTTCGTCAAACTCTTCCTCTTCCTCCCGCTCTTCGAGTAGGGTGCGGATGGTTTGAAAAACCGCCTCGCCGGCGCTTGTGATCATGTCGTATTCGCTCAGCCCCGATTGCTCGGTGGTTTTGCTCTCCACCTCCTTCATCTCGGATAGTGTGAGCACGGGAATGGTCATGGAAAATCCTTTTGGAAGGTCTTAGCCGCTACTTTCGATGTCGCCCAGTATTTCGTCGATTTCGTCGCGCACCGCTTGTTCAAAAGGGGACGGCCGTTTTCTGTCGACTATGATGGCTTTGGAATTGATAGCGCGCTTGAGATCGAGAATCCGTTTCTGTTCCAGCTCCAGATTCGATTTTTCCAATTTGGCCAGACGGATACGCATCAACAACTGACCGAACGAAGCGCCCGTGATGAACACGGCGGCCAGGATGGTCAAGATGAGAATAGATTCTGCGATCATGTCACCGGAGATGGGTTCAACTCGAAAAGTGATTTGGCGAAGTCGGTGTTGAAGTTGAGCCGATCCAGAAGCAAAACTGCCTCTTTGGGGTCCATTTGTAAAGAGAAAACGCCCGTATGTATTCCTTCCTGTAGGCTCTTAAGCAGGGGGTATGCGAAATTTTCCAGGCGGAACCGTGCTGAAAGTCGGATTTCTAAAGTGTCGAGTAAGTCCAATAAGGAGAAAAGCATGTGGGTATTGAAGTTTTTGAGGTCATGGGAGAGTGATTTTCCCAATTTTTCGGAAAAAGCGTGTAATTGTCGTCGGGCCGGGCCCAGACGGGGCTTTAAACCCTTGTTTTTTAGGTTTTTCGCTGCCAAATAGGCAAGATTAATTTCCTGGGGATCCTCATCGGCGATTCCCACGAGTAAATGCTGTACCAAGTGGAAATTTTCGAGCAGATTATGGGCATTACGAATGCTTTCGGGAAGAGGCGCATCCAACCTGTCAAAACTGGAAACGACCTTGCTCATCCGTTTTTCCCAGTTGGCCAATTCCGCACCGGATTCGCGCCAGAACGAGCGATTCAAATAGGCGCCAATCCGTTCCTTAGTTTCCAGAGGTAAAAAACGCAGGGGTAAAATCGCACAATGGCTTCCGGGATCTAGACCCGCCTTGTTCGCGGAAGCTTCGCCGGCTGCCTCGGCTAAAAGCGCACCTATGGCCTGCTGCGGATTTTCGCCGGGAAGGGTGCAATAGCGGAAAGTTTCGCTTTCTATTCCCTCGCTCTCGAACAACAATGCGGCGGAGCGCTTTTCCCCACTGGTCTGATGCGTGAAGACATATCCGGTACAATTGAATTTCCCTTTTTGCCTCCGTTCCGAGAAGGTCAAAGTCCAAACCGGAGCGACTACGCATTCCGGAGGCTCTTGCGAGAATTCCGCCGTCCATTGGTCGAGTACCATGCAAAGTACCGGCGGCAAGGCTTCCGCCTCGAGTTCAAGGAAAATCACATCGCCGGGTTTTTCCTGGATATTGGATTTGGCTTGGGCAAGTGTAGACAGAAAGTCGCGGCGTATCAGCGACGGATCCGCGGGAAGTTCTTCGAGAAGTTGTAAAACCCTCAGGGCATAACGCAGGTTTTGTAAGGTTTCGATACCGGTCAAATCCGCGAAAAACCAGGCGCAACTGGTGAAGGAGAAATGACTGTAACGCAGGGTTTCCATCAGTCTTAATGCGAGCGCGGCATCGGCTCCGGGAAGCAAATGACGATCGAGCCAGGTTTTCCGGCCGTGGATTTCGCCTTGCCAGGAATGCACAGCGGTGTCTTTCGCCAAGGTCCAGTCCTGGAAATGCTTGGGGCCCAAATCGTCGAGAATGGAAAGGGTCGCGCTTTCCAATCCATCCAGGGCATCGCGGAATGGGGCGCGCCACTTCTGATTCCACCCTTCCCGGCCTCCCACTGAGCAGCCACAGTCGGCTTTCCATCGGTCCACCCCATGGGCGCAGGACCAAGCGGTGCCTTCGCCGGTGAAGTTCTTGAGCCGGACTTCGTACTGGGGAGGAAAATGCGCCAGATACCACCCGTAATTGACAGGTTGCATTTCCAACTGTTTCGCGAGGGTATCGAATAAGTAAGCCGCACACATATCGCCGAAAGGTTCGTGGTGGCCATAAGATTCACCATCGGTGGAAACCGAGACGAGTTGCGGCGCGGGGTCCCCTTCATCGAAAGCGCTGTGAATGCGGTGCCCGAACAATTGCGCATCCCGCAGCAAGTGTTCGAATCCAACCCCAAGCGAAAGCGGGCCGTCGTAAAAGAATATGTCGAGATAACCTTTTTCCAGGGGTGTGCCTTCGTCGTCTACCGGAAAAACCCGATAAGGCATGCGGGGGTTGATGGTATTGTGCGAAACGTCGGTCCATCCCTCCCCGTGCAGGGGCCGGATTTTTTGCGCCTGGGTGGGGGAAAGTACGGTGAAACGGATACCTTCGCGGATAAGGTTACACACCGTGGAGGCATTAATGGCGGTTTCCGCCAGCCACATGCCTTCGGGCTTGCGTTGGAAGCGGGACTCGAAGTCGGCTATGCCCCATTTGATTTGCAGTCTTTGCTGTTCGGGAGTGGCCAAAGGCAGGATGATATGGTTGTAAACCTGGGCCATGGCATTTCCATGGCCGCCCAACCTTTCCACGCTGTCCCTGTCGCCTTCCAAAATACGGGCATAGGTTCCGGGATGGTTTTCCGCCATCCAGTTGAACAGCGTGGGACCTATATTGAAACTCATATACGCGAAATTGTTGACAAGCGACTGGATGCGCCCGCGCCCGTCCAGTATGCGCGACGAGGTATTGGGTGCGTAACATTCTTCGAATATCCGCTCGTTCCAGTCGTGGTAGGGAGCGGCGGATACTTGCAGGTCTATTTTACCGCTGCAGGGGTCTTCGCGCGGCGGTTGGTAGAAATGCCCGTGGAGGCAGAAGTATCGTTTCGGTTTCTTGGAATGGGGCATGTCAGCGCTTAAAATAGGTTTTTCGGATGTAGAGGTGGGCGCTTGGCATTAATTTTCCTTCCATGGTGAAACCGACTCAACAAGGTAGCAATACCTTCCCGGGCAGCTCCTTGCAGGGGTCCTTAATTCCAGGTGAATTCGGAGCCGTTTGTACTCAGGATTTTCTTGCCTTGCATTTGCGATTGCAGCAATTCGGTACCTTGTCGCAGAATGGTTTTGCGTGAATCTTCATTCGGGGTGAACCACAACTCTCGCCCGTTATCGATGCGGACATAACATTTGTCGGCTATTTTGGATACGCCCAGCATTATTTCCAAGGTGGCGCGGTGACCGTCGACCATTACGTTGCGAATCCAGCGAATGCTCATATTCGATACCTCATTAGGGGTTCACGTCAGAGCGACCCCCGCGACTCTTGTAAGGAGCGCATTCTCCGTCGCGAAAACTCGGGAAAAACGCCTTGTTGGTATTCTAACAGGAGGCTTCGATATTTGACAACGGCTTTATCGGCGGCTTGCAGCCGGGCTTCCAGAACGAAGGCCGCCAATGCTCCGGCTTTGACCGCCAGCGGATTGGATCCCTTTCGGGAGAGCCTCTCCAAAAGCTCAAGCGCGGCATCCGGGCGTTCCAATTCCAGCAGCCGCAGGGCTCGTTCCATAGTCGCGTGCGGGAAGAGCGAAGAACCAGAGGGCACGCTTTCCAGGGATGCAAGCCGTTTCTCCACTGTTAAAGGCCCTTCTTCAAGGCCCTGGAAAAAGGCTTGGCGGACGACCGTGGACGTATCCAGCATCAGCCAGTTCCGGAGTTCGAGCGCACGCTGGGCTTCATATCCGCCGGTATAGGCCGACGCCAGAATGAACAAGGAATCTGCCGCTGGATAGCGGTTTTGATAGAGCGCGGCTATGCCTTGCCAGAACAGGAGGGGACCGCTGCTTTCTTCGCGTAGGTCGCTGGCCTTTTCTTTTTCCAGCAGGCGCATGGCCTGATCGGGTTTTTCTGCCCGGAGCAGGGCTCTAGCCCGCAAGAGACGCGCGCGATGCTTCCACGGCGCCTCACCCGCGGCTTCCACCTTGTCCAGCAACGGCATAGCCCGGTTCGGGTCACCCTCCAGGATATGCGCATGGGCGAGGATGTATTGCTGCTCCACCGAGAAAGCTGAAGCTTGCGAGGCTGAGGGGTGGGCCAGCAAGGATTTATAATCCTTCAATTCGAAGTATAGCCTGTGAAAGGCCAGTAACGCTTGCTTGCGTTCTTTCGCAGTGAGCTCGTTCCAGTCGATGCTTTCGAGAAGTCTTACGGCATAATCCAAATATCCGGCGTGACGGAAACGCTCCAGGGTGGTTTCGACCTCATCCCAGGGGAGTGAATCGCGCTGAAGGCGTTTGCGGAAGTTCTCGAACGCTGCCGGTAGGTGATTCGACGACCAGGCAAGTATTTCGAGAGCGTTGTGGATCACCGGGGGCCCGCTGGGGAAAAAGTCGTTCAACGAGTCGATTAATACCTCGGGAGGAATCCAGGCGGATGCCTGTCGAATCAATTGGTCGAGCTGGTATTGCACGGGTACCGCCTGGTCGGGCTGTGCGGCGAGTTGGCGGAGGAAGGCACGTCCCGCCGCCGTAAAACGCGAATCGTGCAGGTAGACCTGGGCGAGTTCCCTCTCCAGAAAGCCGTCTCCCAAATTTTTGATTTCGGCTAGACGGGCGAGCGCCAGAGCCTGAGGGGTTTCTCTTTGCGCCCGGAATCGCGTTAGCCGCTCGCGGTACCATCGCGCATCGGCGGGTAGAGATTTTTTCAGGTGATTCCTAAAAAGAGTTTGCGAGGAATCGCTTCCCGCGTCGAGGCAGGGTTCAAGTCGCAGCCAGCCGTCCAGGTTTTCCTGCGGGTGGAATTTGTGCGGGAATTCGGAACAGATATCGGCGGCGGATTGTGAAAATGCGGGTGCGGTAAAAAATACCGCGAGTATAAACAGATTACGAATAGGTTGGGCGTGCATGCGGGTTCGGTGAAAATACAAAGCGTGAGGGGTAAGCACCCAGCTACTTCCAGCGATACCATCCAAAATGACCCATGATAACGGCTGCCAAAACGATGGGTATATGGAGAATTTCGGCCCACCAGGCATGCCGGAAGGCTTTTTCCTGGCGAAGCAGGCCTGAAGTTTGTTTAAGGAAAAAACAGTTGAGGCCGATTTTGAGCGCCATGGGAATAACGAAGGCTTTCCACGGGACCAGCCCTTTGTAAGCCAGGAACGGACTGAGAAGGAGCCACCAATAGAAGGCATAAATACAGCTCAGTAGGGCGACGAAGCCTTTCTGGTCGTAATGGGCTCCATTGCTCGCCCAACGCGCCCTTTGCTGCAACAATTCCTTCCAGGTATATACAGGTGTGGTTACCACGGAAGCATCCGGATCCAGATTGTATCCCACGCGCACACCCGGTTGAGTCATCATTTTGTGTACCAGCAAATCGTCGTCTCCCGATACATAATCGTTCAGACCCTCAAACCCTCCCACCTTCTCATAAAGGTCTTTGCGGTAGGCCAGGGAAGGGGCGCTGGCCAATACCGGCCGTCCCATGGCGAAGCTTGCGGCTTCGATGCTGACCAAGGCGAAGATTTCCGTTTCCTGGTATTGAGTCAGGAGGCCGGCGGGCCCCACGATGCGCTTGGGTCCCTGCACGATGTCCACTCCCGGAGCGAAGGCTCGGGCCATGGAAGACATCCAATTGGGTGGGGGCAGGCAATCGGCGTCGGTTGTCATGAGGATGTCGCCCTGCGCCTGCGCGAAGCCCCGGGCCAACGCCCTTTTCTTTCCGCTGGTCACCTCGGGCTCGTCAAGACCAATGCTTACTTGCGAAAATCTGGAGTTCTGCTGCAAAAATTCGGATAAAATGGTTGGCGTCGCATCGGTAGAGCGGTCGTTGACGCAAATGATTTCCCACCAGCCTGCGTAATTTTGGCACGCCAGCGCTCGCAAAGTTTGGAGAGCATGGCGCTCTTCGTTGCGTAAGGGAACGATGACGCTGATCCGGGGCAGGGGCGAGGTATCCCCGGTAGTTTGAGCGCGCGCATTTCCCCTCAGGACACGACTTCCCAGCCAAAGCCAGCCCACGAAAGCAGAGTAAATCGAGGTCAGAAAAATCGCGAGGGCATTGAGTATGATGGTGACGCTCCCAAAATGGTTTCCAAAGATATTAATTGTTCCCGCGCCGGTAATAAAGTGCCTCCGATTGGGGTAGGGTGAATGTTATCTTTGGGCCTATGAAGCAAAGACAAGCCAAAATTCTTGTGACGATGGGACCCGCCATCGCGCATCCCGACATATTGGAAAAAGTTCTGCTGGCCGGCGCCGACGCCGTAAGGCTGAATATGTCGCATGGCACCCATGAAGACCATGCCGCCAATCTCGCCCTGGTGCGAAAAACCGCGCATGATTTGAAGCGGCCTTGCTCGATTCTGGCCGATTTGATGGGGCCGAAAATTCGGGTTGAGAATCAGAGTTATACTCTTGTTCCCGATGCGGAGGTGGATCTCGTAGCGGGGAAGGGGACCCAACCCGGACAAATAGGCATCTCCCATACGACGCTCTACCAATTGGTAGCGCCGGGTCAACGCATTCTGCTGGATGACGGCCAACTCGAGCTCAAGGTGCTGGCGGTGAACGCTCCGAAAATCCGTTGCAAGGTGGTGCATGGAGGATTGCTCAAGCCCCGAAAATCCTTGAATGTTCCCGGTATCGACATGAAGCTTCCCATACTCAGCGCCAAGGATAAAGCGGATCTCAAATTTCTCAGTGGCGCGGGAGTCGATTGGTTGGCCGCCTCTTTCGTGCGACATGCCGCGGACGTGATTTCCATTAAAAAATACCTGCGCAAACTGGGAATGGATTTACCCGTCATTTCAAAAATCGAGAATTTACAGGCTCTCGAAAATCTGGATGAAATTATCGAGGCTTCCGAAGGAGTCATGGTTGCCCGTGGTGATCTGGGCGTTGAAGTCAATCTCGAAGTCATACCGGCGTTACAGCATAAAATCGTTTTCAGAGCCCGCCAAGCCGGCAAAGTCGCCATCGTGGCCACGCAAATGCTGGAATCGATGATTTCGAACCCCAAACCCACGAGGGCGGAAATTTCCGACGTTTCCACGGCCGCCCTGGAAAGGGTGGATGCCTTGATGCTTTCGGCGGAAACCGCCGCTGGACAGTATCCGGTCGAAGCGGTTTCCTACATGAACCGGACCATCCGGGCCGCGGAAAGCGTGCTTGAAGAGGATATGGTCACCGTCAACCATCCGGAGAAAATGGCCGCAGCATGTGCGAGCGGACTGTATTTCGGGCGCATTATCGAGGCTAGGGCCATAGTCGCCGTGAGTACCTTCGGAAAAACGCCGCGCATCCTTTCCAGTTTCCGGGGCAATATGGTTGTCATCCTGGCTTGCACCGACGAAGCCGTTTACCAACGCAGCGCTCTTTATTATTCGATCCAAGGCGTACTCGTCAAGCCCAACAAAGAGCCGTCGCAAATTTTCAAGCATCTTGAACCGGTTTTGAAAGAGAAGGGGTTCGTGAAAAAAGGCGATGCGGTGGTCTACCTGTTCGGATATCCCTTCCACGAGCGTAACGGCACCAATAGCATTCGCCGCATGGAAATCGGTTGACGAGTTCCGCGATAATACGACGGGTCAGGGCTTGAAATGGATGGGTGAATATTCCTCGCGCGCCGGCACGGAATAAAAGCGATTCTCCTCGGGGCACCAACCGGTAAGCGCCTTTCCGTAGACGCATCCCGAATCCAGTCCCTTGAAACCCGGCAAATCGATAACACCCTTCGATGCCCAGTGCCCGAAAACCACCGTCTTTTGGGGTTTCACTATCTCATACCAGGGGGGATCACCCGGTCGGTTCAGGTTTTCCCCCTTGCCGTCCCAGGTCCGGATGGAAATCAGTATATCCGGATCCATCTCGGTCAGTTTTAGCTTTCCCGGTTCAAGCCCGGCATGAACGAGAATGATGTCGGGCATTTCCACGAAATAGGGCCACGAGGAGATCACTTGCGCCCATTGCTTCCAGTCTTTCCCCAAGCCCGAGCGATTTTTGGCCGTCACGGTGTCGCCGCTTTTGACGGCACGCAGGAAAATCTCTTCATGGTTTCCCCGTACGGTCTGCACTTTGAGCTCCTGCATGCGACGTAACAGGCCGGATACATCCGGCCCTTTGCCCACCACGTCCCCCACGGAAAAAAGGCGGTCGCGGCCCGGTACGAATTCGAACATTTCGAGCATGGCCTCGAATTCAACGAGGCATCCGTGCATATCTCCCAGGAATAGGCGTCTGGATGCATTCATGAGTGCTGACGGATAGGGCCCGGAAAGGGACCGGGAACCGGAACCCTTACCAATATTCCTCGGTGTGCAGGCTGCCTTGCGCTTGCAGACTGTGGATGGAATACCCCCGGGGCTCGAGGAGATGGGTGACTTCTTCGATCATTAACGGGTTGCCACAGAGAAAGACGGAGGTTTGCGTGGGGTCGAGCGGTAGAGAGAATTTTTCCGCAAAAACGTTGTCCTTGAAATAACCGGAGACGCGGCCTGTTTCGCCGGTCCACCACTTATCGACTAGCGTGCGCGTTATGGAAGGGATATAAGTCAAATTGGGCAAGGCTTTGGCCAGGAGATTAATCTCTTCGAGGTAACCCAACTCCCAGGAATGGGGGGCTCCTTGTATCAGGATGAAGCGGAAGTCATGGCGCTTTTGCGCGACGATTTCGTGTCTGAGCATGGAAAGGTAAGGTGCGAGGCCGGTGCCGGTTGAGGCCATGACCACGGTTTTATGCGAGGCGGGTACATGATCCAGGGTAAAAAATCCCCTGATCTTGTCGCCTAGCATCAGTCTGTCTCCAGGACCCAGCAGCACTAATCGCGGGGTCAAAGATCCGTTCGCGACAACGGAGATGAAGAATTCCAAGGTTTCCGTTTGGTGGCCCGGAGAAGCAATGGAATAGGCCCGTAAAACCATGCGACCGGGTTTGGCTTCTTTGAATTCGATATCGCTGCCTTCACGGCGGGGTACGTCGGAGGAAAGGCCGAGCAGCATGTATTGGCCGGAAACGAAGGGGGATTGGGCCGAGTCGGGCTTCACCTTGAGAATGAAAAGATCGGGGGTGAGCATATGTTTTGCCACGACGGTGGCATTATATTTTTCGGAGGCGTCCATCCGAAGTCTCCTCTCCCTGAACCTACGGGCCGGGATGCTTTCCGGGCGCAGTGCGGGATGATTTGCTAATTTGGTCCCGAGCCTGTTCGCTTTCCAAAACGGCTTTCCGAAATAAAGATCCTTTAAGCACAGGCAAACGTCAACCGGTTGCAGGATTTTTTCCCTCGTCAGGCTACCTATGAGCTACGTAATCAACAACCGTATTCCCCGCTTCCCCATCCTCCCGGGTTATGGGGATGAAAGCGATAAGCGCGCGCGCTTAAGCGATGCGGTGCAATTGTGGTTGGTAGAACGCTATATCTCGAATTTGACCCGGCGGAAAATCTGTTCTCGGCTGTATGATTTCTCCGTGCATATGCAGGATGTGGGTTTGCCGCTGGAATTAACCCGCGCATCCGATTGGGAAGCTTTTGCCGCAAACGCTCCACTTCCCGCGCCGGTGGATTTCGGAGAGTTTCTCAGCTATGCCCGGAATGCGCTTCCGGACTTGGCCTGGGAACGACTGAAGGCCTGACGCCCCGCCGGCAGCGTTTCCGGTTTCCCATACAGCCGGTTCCCAAGGTCGGACAGAATTCCTATCTATTGCGGTTATTTCGCTTTCGCTTCCGGGGCTGGAGCGCGGCGGGCTGCGAGAGGAAGGCCATGAGTAAACTGATAAGGGAGTTGCGATACATCGACAGGGTAAAGGCTCGAGCCCGGGAAGCTGGAAACACTTTATGCGTGGGCCTCGATCCGGTTATGGAAAAAATACCCACGCGCGGCGAATCACCGGCGGATAAGATCCGACGCTTCTACGAAGCGATGCTGAACGCCATGGCCAAACGGAAATTGCTTCCTTGCGCCGTAAAGCCGAACATGGCCTATTATGAATCGTTGGATTTGGAATGCCTGGCTGCAATGCAGGCCATCATGCGCGATTTTCAGGGCGAAGGGGTTTTGGCCATTCTCGACGCCAAGCGCGGCGATATCTCCACTTCTTCCACGGGCTATGCCAAAATGGCCTTCCAGGTTTATGGCTCCGATGCGGTGACGGTGAATCCCTATATGGGATTCGATAGTGTGGAGCCTTTTCTGGATTTCGGGTCCCGGGGTGTTTATGTGCTGGTGCGAACCTCCAACCCCAGTGCGCGCGACTTCCAGGATTTATTGGTTAAAACCGAAGAGGGTTTCGTGCCGCTGTATCGAGTCGTCGCCTCGCGTTTACTGAAATGGAATAACGGGAACCTGGGAGCCGTAGTGGGCGCGACGGCGCCGGCTGAACTGGAATGGCTTTTGTCGTTCTGGAAAAACCATGGCCAGGATATTCCGACCTTGATCCCGGGCGTAGCTGTGGGCGGGGTGTCGGGAGGGCAAACCGGAAGCCTCAAGGAAGTAGTCAAGGCCATACGCAACTCCGGCAGTGAATTCCATTGCCATCTGATCAACAGCAGTTCGGGAATCAACTACGCTTACGAAAAATATTCGGAGTTGAAGCCTGCCGAAGCCTCGGTGAAGGCTTTGGAAACGATGATGGAAGAAATGGCCTGAATAAGTTGCATTCCGCTGGAGACACACCGTAGCGGAGGGCCGGAGCCCGAGGCAG
>JBGTHM010000061.1:0-2119 GCA_041746255.1 Fibrobacteria bacterium
AAACTTCGAAGGGCTTTACGCCATCATGCGTGGAGCTCCAAGAAATGACAATCCGGATTTGATCAAATCGGCATTTGAAGTGCAGGATGGGGTTATTTTCGCCCGCATCGGGAACGGCAGCGAGAAGACATACGAGGGTTACCTGGCCACCCAGAAAAAATATGACCATTATTATTGCAGGCTCGAATACAAATATGGAGGCGCGAGCCGCGATCCCTATCATGGCGGCAGACCGACCTGGAATTCCGGATTTCTTTACCATGTATACAACGATGCCATTTGGCCGCGCGGCATGGAATTCCAATTGATCCGTGGAGACGCGGGAACCATTTGGACCAATCCCGATCAAAACTTTAAAACCACGGTCGCGTCCGGAACCAAAATTTTCCGGCCGGCTTCGGAGGGAGGCAAGCCGTATACCACCTCGGGGGACCGTGACCGCACCATCAAGAAGAGCGCAAGGTACGATAATGACGGTGAATGGAATCTGGCCCTCATCAAGGTACACAAGGATACCGCTTGGCATTTCGTGAACGGAAAGATGAACAACATGGCATGGGACATCCGTTACAAGCACGAATCAACTGGGAAGATGACTCTTATCGAAAGCGGTGGAATCGCAGTACAGGCCGAGCATGCGGAAATCTACTTCCGCAATTGGGAAATTATGGAATTGGGCGACGATGGCAAACCCTTGAACATTCCCGTAAGGCTCTCTTTGCCGGCAGCGCCTTCCCATGGGTCCTCAGAGGCCCGAAATAAGACAGGGGTATTTTTCGGCCCTGTCTCATCGCACCGCTTCTCTGACCCCATAGGTGCACACCCAGGTTCCTTGATTTCCATCACAGGAAAACGGTATCAGGGCGGCAGCGGAATTTACTTCTCAATTCCGACGCTTCCCGAAAAATAAAACCTGTTTTTTGAGGCTGAAGGCTCTTAACCGGCTTCCGAACGCCGGTTCTTGAGTGGGGAAGCTGGGCCCGTGGAACCTCGGGTGATTATCATGCCCGGGCACTCAACCGGTTTTCCCGCTTCTGAAACTTCCAATCCGGGGTTCAGGATAAACTCCAGCATGCGACGGGCGATGTCCTGAAAGCCGAAATTATAGCTGGACAAATTGAATTCAAACGAGTATTTCGAATCGTCGAATCCGATCACCGAAATATCCTCGGGCACCTTTTTCCCCTTCCGTTTCAGAAAATCTATAGCCAGGATGGCCATATGATCGTTTGCAGTTACCCAGGCGGTTTTATTTTTGTCCTTTAGCGCGGCGACGAAAAGGGGCTCAAGCATGTAGGAATGAGCGATATGCTTATCTATGCCCATGCAAATATTCCTCAAGTCATCCATTTCAAAAGTGGTGGAATAATTAAGCGAAAGCTTGTCGACGATATCCAGTATCGTGCGCATGGAACGCAATTCCCTATCCCTTTTGCCGAGTGATTCGGAAACCACGTCGGGCGCATCCGGATTTTCCAGGTCGTACGGAGTAACAGCCATCATATATCCCGCAGATGCAAAAACCGATTCCATTCCATCCAGGCGCTTGCGTGACCAGGATTCGCGATGAAAAGGGGATATATAGGCAATTTTCCGGTGTCCCATTCCGAGAAGATACCGGGCGACATCCTCGCCCGCCCGGCGCCCGGCCAGGGTGAAAATACGTGCCGGTCCCTGGGAACCCGGCTGAGCAATCGAGGGCATTTGCAAATCGCCGAACTCGTCGAAAACCGCCACAGGTTTCCGCAACGTCAGAAACCGTTTAAGGAGCATGGTGACGGTTTCGGCGGGCATCAGGGTGGTCCATAAAATATGCCCGAGCAGGATTTCGCTTCCATTGGAAGGTTGTAAAAACCTTTTGAAGTGGCCGGTTTTTGCCTTCGGATCATAACCCAGGGAATGGAAATGAAGGTTTCGCTGCAGGCTGTTTTTTTCCAAGGCGAAGACGGCTTCCCTGAACCTTTCGTTGATGGTGAATATGCGCCCCCGCTGGTCGGCGACGGCAATCAACAACAGCGAGGCGAAGGGCCGCTGGTCCGCGCCTTTTAGGGGTAGGTAATCGCGTTTATGCGGCGTGAGTACCTTGGCGCGCGTCAAGTCCTCCAAGGCGGATTTGAGC
>JBGTHM010000062.1:0-41005 GCA_041746255.1 Fibrobacteria bacterium
GGTTGCCGTCGCAACTCGCCCGCTAGGCGGGCTCAGACAGGCTCCGGCAACCTACGCAAAGCGGGGGCTCCGCTGAAGCCGGCGAAATCTCCCCGGCCTAAGGCCCAGGCTCTTCGGGTGGTGGTGTCTTTGTCGTAGCGAATGCTATGTCGGCAGGGTTACTTTGCCGTGCCTACGCGTGTTTCGGATACATTTTCTGGAATTGGTTTATAATTTCCACACTACCCAGGCCCAGGCCAGGAGGAAGCTTAGGCCTCCCAGTGGGGTTATCGCTCCCAGGGTGCGAATACCGGTGAAGCTTAGCATGTATAGGCTGCCCGAAAAAACCACGATGCCGATCACGAAAAGCCAGGCACCGGGTCGAATATCCATGCCGGAATTCTTGCCGTAGAGGGCCAAGGCGAATAGGGCAATGGCGTGGATCAAATGGTAAAGGACGCCGACTTGATAGATGGCGAACATTTCTTCGCTGAGTTTCGACTTCAGCATATGCGCGCCGAATGCCCCCAAGGCTACGCCTAGAAACCCCAATATACCCGCGACTTTCACCCAAACCATGGTTTTCTCCTTGCAACGATTTCCCATAAAATAGGTATTCGCCGCACTTTCTCCAGAATGGCTTCGCTTGACAGCCACTTGGCCAATTAAAATATTTCCTGGGGAAACACGTTCGTCCTCCCCAGGAGCGACCGCCACCATTTCCCGGAGGGCAATTCATGTCGGCCAATATTGATAGCGTCCTCAACGAAAACCGAAAATTCGCGCCCTCGGCGGAATTCAAAAGCAAAGCACAAATTTCCTCCCTGGAGGAATACCAGGCGCTGCATAAAAAAAGCCTGGAAAACCCGGAAGCGTTCTGGGGAGAGGTCGCTTCGGAGTTACACTGGTTTCAGCCATGGAAGCAGGTGCGTGATTGGAGCAATCCGCCTTTCGCGCAATGGTTTGTGGGAGCCAAAACCAATATCAGTTATAACTGCCTCGACAGGCACCTCACCACTTGGCGCAAAAACAAAGCCGCCATCATCTGGGAAGGCGAGCCGGGCGACAAAGTCGTATTGACTTATCAAGACCTGCATCGCGAGGTATGCAAATTCGCCAATGTGCTTAAAAGCCAAGGACTGGTTGCCGGAGACACCGTTGCCATCTATATGCCTATGATTCCCGAATTGGCCATCGCCATGTTGGCTTGCGCGCGCATCGGAGCCGTGCATTCCATCATTTTCGGCGGGTTTTCCGCGCCCGCTTTGGTTGATCGAATTAACGACGCCTCCTGTAAAATGGTGATTACCGCCGACGGCGGGTTTCGCAGGGGGAATATCATCAAACTTAAAGAGGTAGTGGACGAAGCCTTACCCAAAACGCCTACGGTTACCAGCTGCATTGTCGCCAAACGATCCCTGCAACCGGTTGCCATGCAACGGGGCCGCGATTTCTGGTATCACGATTTGATGGAAAACGCATCGGCGGATTGCCCCGCCGCCGAGCTCGATTCCGAACACCCCTTATTCATATTGTATACATCAGGAAGCACCGGAAAACCCAAAGGCATTTTGCATTCCACCGGCGGTTATATGGTGGGCACCTATCTCACCACCAAATATGTGTTCGATTTGCGCGACGAAGACACTTATTGGTGCACCGCCGATATCGGCTGGGTCACCGGGCACAGCTATATCGTCTATGGCCCGCTGGCCAACGGCGCCACCTCCGTCATGTACGAAGGCGCCCCGAACCAGCCCGGTCCGGATCGCTTCTGGGAAATCGTGGAACGCTACCGTGTGAATATTTTTTATACCGCTCCCACGGCTATCCGCACCTTTATGAAATGGGGCGACGAATACCCGGCCAAACATGATTTATCGAGCCTACGTTTATTGGGATCGGTGGGGGAGCCCATCAATCCCGAAGCTTGGATGTGGTACCGCGAAAAAATCGGCGGCAACCGCTGCCCCATTGTCGATACCTGGTGGCAAACGGAAACCGGGGCCATCATGATAACCCCTCTCCCGGGCGTTACTGCCACCAAGCCCGGTTCGGCGACCTTCCCCTTCTTTGGAGTGGATGCGGCGGTGGTGGATGACAAGGGAGAAGAGCTTCCCGTTCGTCAAGGGGGCTTTTTGGTGATTCGGCAACCCTGGCCCTCCATGCTGCGTAACCTTTTCGGGGATCCGGAACGCTTCAAAGAAGTCTATTGGCAGCGTTTTGCGGAGAAAGGGTATTACCTTGCGGGCGATGGCGCGGTTCGGGATGATGAGGGTTATTTCTGGATTATGGGCCGTATCGACGATGTGCTGAATGTTTCCGGCCATCGCCTTTCCACCATGGAAGTGGAAAGCACTTTGGTGGGGCATGAACAGGTGGTTGAGGCGGCCGTGGTGGGGTTCAGTCATGGCTTGAAAGGCGATGGCATTGCCGCTTTCGTTATTTTGGGTCCGGGAGCGGGGAAGGAGTCGAATATTTCCGAAGCCCTGAAAAAACATGTGCGCGCCAGCATCGGTGCTATTGCCGTACCGGATCAAATCCATTTCACTGAGGCTTTACCGAAAACCCGTTCCGGAAAAATCATGCGGCGCCTCTTGCGCGATGTCGCCAACGGAGTCGAGTCTCGCGGGGATATGACCACTTTGGAAGACTTGACCGTCTTGGCCAAATTACGCGAATCCGAGGAAAGCTAGGCCAGAGCGGGTATCACGCTTTCTCTAACTCCCGATGTTGAGCCCCTGTCCCGGGAGGCGGGAACAAGTGAGCAATATTTGTTTCCAAGGGATTGCGGGGCATTAAAAATGCGGGTTTGGGCCTTCCCAGGCTATATTTCTATCCTTATCCCATGACTTTCGAAGAAATGTTCGCTCTGGCAAACGAGCGTAAAAGGGAGATGCCGGAAGGCCGGTCCACCACGGAATTGTTCCAAAAAGGTGAACATGGCATCGGGAAAAAGCTGGTGGAAGAAGCCGCGGAAGCCTGGATGGCGGCGCGCTTCGAATCCAAAGCGGCCTTGGCGGGCGAATTGTCCCAAGTGCTTTATTATGTGGCCTGCATGATGGCCCAGAAGGGGCTCACCCTTGAGGAAGTTTACGCGGAATTATGATTAAGATAGCCCTTCCCAACAAGGGGCAGCTGTGCGACCCCACCCTCGAAATCCTTACCGATTGCGGCTATCGCGTCAATCGATCGGCTCGAAGTCTGTCCGCTCTCGATTTGGAAAATGGTATCGAATTCTATTTCCTTCGTCCCGGCGACATTCCCCTCTACATATCCAATGGAATCCTTGACGCAGGGGTAACGGGACGGGATTTCGTCGCGGAAAAAGAGTTGCAACCTTCCTGGTTGCTTGACTTGCATTTCGGCCAATCGAAAATGTGTGCCGCTGTTCCGCAGGAATCTCCTGTTCAGTCCCTTGCCGAAGTCGCGGCTTTGAAAATCGCCACTTCCTTTCCCAATATCACGCGATCCTATTTCAAGGGCAAGTCCCTGCAAATCGTGGACCTGGAGGGAGCCGTAGAGATTTCCATCAAATTGGGAATCGCCGAGGCCATTGTGGATGTGGTCGAAACCGGCAGCACATTGCGTCAAGCGGGCTTACGGATTGTGGGGGAACCTCTCTTCCACTCCGTGGCCGCACTTTACGCCCATCCTGGACGCGAGACGGCCGAAGAGGTGTTGATCCTGAAAAGCCGCCTCGAAGGCAAATTGGTAGCCCATCAGCACAAGATGGTGGAATACGATTGCCCCGCCACCATCCTGGACGCGGCCTGCGCCATTACTCCGGGGATCGAGTCGCCCACCATCATGCCTTTGCAGAAACAGGGCTGGTTCTCCGTCAAGTCCATGATCCAAAAACGCGAGGCGCATAAAATCATGGACGATTTGTCCCGCTTGGGCTGCAAGGGGATTCTCCTCTCTTCGGTAGAGAGCGCGCGAATTTAGCGCCTTGGCTTCTCCCGCGTTTTCAGCCAAAAAAAAGAGACCGGATTTCTCCGGCCTCCCTTATCAGAACAGACTGATTTACCAGAAATTCAAGCTTACTTACCGCCGCCGAAATAGGTCTTGAGACCCTCGCCGGTGGCCTTCATGGCCTTATCGCCCTTGGTCCAGTTGGCGGGGCAAACTTCGCCATGTTCTTCCGCGTATTGCACCGCGTCCACCAGTCGCACCACTTCGGCGATATTACGGCCGATGGGGCGATGGTTGATGATTTGCGACTGCACGATGCCGTTTTTGTCGATGACGAAAACACCGCGATAGGCGGCGCCCAAGTCTTCATCGAGCACGTCATAGGCGCGGGAAACCTTTTTGTTCATGTCCGAAAGAATCGGATAGGTTACCCCTTGGATGCCGCCGACGTTTTTCGGGGTGTTGAGCCAGGCCATATGGGAGAACACCGAGTCGGTGGAGCATCCGATAACCTGGGTATTACGGGCCTCAAATTCGCTCAATGCCTCTTGAAAAGCGTGCATTTCGGTGGGGCATACGAAAGTGAAATCGAGGGGATAGAAAAAGAGTACCACGTATTTCTTTCCACGAAATTGCGAAAGGGTGTAATTGTCCTTGATTTCGCTGCCTACAGCCGCTTTTTCCTTGAAATCCGGAGCTTCTTTTCCGACTAATACTGCCATAATGAATCCTTCCCTTGGTGTTTGTGGGGACCGTAAATATAAACACTTGAGGGGAGGCGCCTCAACGGGACGGCTCCGAGCGCGCTTCGATAAAGGCGGTATCTCCCGCTTCACGTACGAAGGCCTCCCATCCGTCCCGTTGCAGCAAGACCCGTATGGCCTGGAATACCCCCCTGGCAGGGAAGGGTTCCCAAAGCAAGACTCTTCCACCCGGCTTCAAGTGGGCCTTCCATGGCTTCAGCTTCGCGATGATTCCATATCTTTCCTCGAATATATCCGGGAAATCGGGACGGGCTTGATGGGATGGCTCGGTCAGCCAATCGTCCTCATCCGCATTTTCCTCACCCAGGCTGTCTGCGCACAGGAGAATTTCGAATTGCGCCCTTTCCGGGTCCGGCTCGCAGATTTTAAATCCCCGTGCTCGCATAAATTCCCGGGACTCCTGGCAGGCATCGTATGCGGCATAATCGACCTCTGGGCCCACCCTCCGTAATAATTCCCCCCAGATGCCGGTTCCGGCTCCGATCTCCAACACGCTCCGGGATGCGCCCAGGGTTTGGAAAAATCCGATGCCGATTTGTTCCAGCCGGGGGCGACGGAAGCGAAGGAGAAGGTCCTGTAATCCATGCATATAGATGAAGCCGTAAAATTTTTCCACATTGCGCGGGGAGCGGTAATGCACAAAGCTCCGGTGCAGGCGTTGGAAAACCAGGAACGTATCCTGCGAAAGCCGGGATTCCATCTCACGCACCGCCTCCTCCCAGGAAAGCCGCGGCAAAACGAGATTGTCCAATTCTTCGAGGAAGCGCATATCGTCCAAAAAATATAACTTGGTATGAAATAAGCCACTTATGCTAAAATGGAGTCCATTACGACCCATTGATTACCTTTCGTAAAGGCCGGTTCCTGACGTCGGAGGACTGGGTCGAGAGTGGGAAACAAGGAATAAAGCATGATCAAAACCAAAGCGACTACCCCAACAGCTTCCAAGCCATCCACGCAAGCGACCACCTGGAACAAGAATGATAAGGATGCCTTTAAGGCAGCCTTTTTTCACCATCTTCAAAGTTCCCTGGGCAAAGACAATTTCTCCGCAACCGATTACGACAAATACCTGGCTTTGGCCCTTGCCGTGCGCGACAAGCTCATCGAAAAGTGGATTCAAACCCAGCACATCTATTACAAGGTCGATGCCAAGCGGGTGTATTACTTATCCATGGAATTCCTGATGGGCCGCAGTCTGGGAAACAGCCTTCTCAACCTGCAAATGGAAGAGGTGGTCGCCAAGGCCATCGACGAAATGGGCATGAACATGGAGCATCTCCGCGAAACCGAATTGGAAGCGGCTTTGGGTAACGGGGGATTGGGACGTCTGGCGGCCTGTTTTCTGGATTCCATGGCAACGCTTGAGCTTCCGGCCTATGGATATGGTATCCGCTATGATTACGGCATGTTCCATCAAACCATCAATGAGGGCTTTCAGCAAGAGCATCCTGACAATTGGCTGCGCCTGACCAATCCCTGGGAAATCGCCCGCCCGGAATACACCGTCGAAGTGCAATTCAAAGGCCGGGTAGTCACGCGCAAGGATGTACATGGCCATCTCCTTTTCGATTGGGTCGAAACGGAAAAGGTATTGGCTTCGCCCTACGATACGCCCATTCCCGGTTACGGTAACAATACCGTAAACACACTGCGCTTATGGTCCGCCAAATCGGCGGATGATTTCGGTCTGCATTATTTCAACAGCGGCGACTATATCGAGGCCAGCAAGGATATCGCGCTGGCGGAGAGCATTTCCAAAGTACTTTACCCCAACGATACGTCCATGAACGGCAAGGAATTGCGTCTCAAGCAGCAGTATTTCCTATGCGCTGCCACGCTTCAAGACGTCATCCGTCGGCATAAGAAAATGCACAAGGACTGCTCCAATCTTGCGGAGAAGGCCAGTCTGCAACTTAATGACACGCACCCGGCGCTATCCATCGCGGAGATGATGCGCATCCTGGTCGATGAGGAGCAGATTCATTGGGAGCCGGCTTGGGAAATCACCACCGCCGTTTTCAGCTATACCAATCACACCCTTCTACCCGAAGCCCTGGAAAAATGGTCCGTCGATTTGCTCGGCAAGCTGTTGCCGCGGCATCTGCAAATCATCTTCGAAATCAATTACCGCTTCATGAAGCAGGTTTCGTGGAAATATCCCGGGGAGGTGGAGCGTCTCAAGCGCATGTCTCTTATCGAAGAGGGAGAGGAACGTTCGGTGCGCATGGCCTTTTTGGCCATTATCGGATCGCATTCGGTAAATGGCGTGGCTGAATTACACACCGAACTCATCAAAAGCCACCTGGTAAAAGA
Source organism: Fibrobacteria bacterium (assembly GCA_041746255.1). Taxonomy (GTDB): domain Bacteria; phylum Fibrobacterota; class Fibrobacteria; order UBA11236; family UBA11236; genus JBGTHM01. The sequence continues at coordinate 6,975 of JBGTHM010000062.1, forward strand.
TTTCTATGATCTGACGCCGGAAAAGTTCAATAACAAAACCAATGGCATCACTCCCCGCCGTTGGCTGCGAAAATCGAACCGGCTCCTGTCCAATCTGATCTCGGAAAAAATCGGCGACGGTTGGGTCAAGGATTTCTCCCAAATCAAAAAGGTGGAGAAATTTTCCGAGGATGCCGCTTTCATTCGCCGCTGGCAAGAAATCAAATTGGAGAACAAACAACGACTGGCGGATTTTATCCTTCAATCCGAAGGCATCGAAGTCAATCCGCAGGGAATTTTCGATGTACAGATTAAGCGCATTCACGAGTACAAGCGGCAATTGCTCAACATCCTGCATGTAATCCACCTTTACAACGAAATCAAGGCGGGCAAGGGAGCTTCCATACAGCCGCGCACCTATCTTTTCGCCGGCAAGGCGGCTCCGGGATATCATGTCGCCAAATTAATCATCAAATTCATCAATTCCGTGGCGGACGTGGTGAATGCCGATCCGGATAGCCGGGGTATTCTCAAAGTGGTTTACCTGGAGAACTACCGCGTCTCCCTCGCCGAAAGAATTTTTCCCGCCAGCGATCTTTCCGAGCAAATATCCACGGCGGGAAAGGAAGCCAGCGGTACGGGCAACATGAAGTTCGCCATCAACGGGGCCCTGACAATCGGCACTCTCGACGGGGCGAACATTGAAATCCTGGAAGAAGTCGGTAAGGAGAATATTTTCATTTTCGGACTCACCGCCGATGAGGTCATGCAGAAAAAAGCGGCCGGATACAATCCACTCGAATATATCGACAAAGACCCCAATCTCATGGCGGTGATGGAATTGCTGCGAACCGGGTACTTCTGCCCGGAAGACCCGAACCTATTCAATCCGCTTATCGACGGACTTATCCTTAAAGACGAATGGATGCTCATGGCCGATTTCGGCGCCTACCTGGCCTGCCAACGGAAGGTGGCCGAGAGTTACGCGGATTATGACGGCTGGACGCGCAAAGCCATTCTAAACCTGGCACGCATGGGTAAGTTCTCTTCCGACCGGACCATAGGGCAATACAACGAGGAAATCTGGCGTGCCCCTCGGGTGTCCATTCCCAATCCCAAGGACTAGGCCCAGGACTGAAAAGGCGCTAACCGCCGGAGGTGACCGCCGGGAAAACGGTTGGCGTCTCTGGGCAAGGTTTCTACATAATTCCCGCATCGGTGGGGCTTTCCCTCGGACGGGAAGGGTATGAAGGATTTCATTATAATAGGTAATGTATCGGACGATCCCTTCGCCCTGGATTTAGGCTATATGGCCGGCCAGAACGAAGAGGTTTCCGATCTCATTTCCCTGAAAACATACGCGAATTCGGAATTCTGCCCCCGCTTTATCAGCGATGAGCAGGACCTCGCCAATATCGGACATTCGCTGGACGGAAAAAACGTGGTCATCTGTTCGACCTCGGGCTTACCCCGGGGCGCCTTGGCCATGCGGAATTTCATCCTGGCGCGGGCGGCCAAAGATAACGGCGCTGAAAAAGTCGTTTTAGTCGAACCCGATCTCTATTTCAGCGCCCAGGACAGGGGGCCTCGCCGGATGCCCGGTGAAGAGTCGCGTTCTGTTGAAGACCTCAAGAAATTCGACGGACAGCCTTTCACGGCCGATTTATACGGTCAATTACTGAAAACCTCGGGAGTGGACGCCGTAGTAACCGTGCACAATCACTCCACCAATGTCCAGCGTCTGTTCTCCCAATATTTCGAGGGTCAGTTCTTCAACTTGCTACCCAACGATCTTTACGCGGATTATATCAAGAATTCCGATCTGGTCGATCCCGGCCCCGACGGAGGTAACCTGGTACTGTGTTCGCCCGACACGGGCGCGGTGCCTTTTATGAACGGTGTTCACCAGGCGCTCGATATGCCCAATGCCGCCCGGGTGATCATGCAGAAAATCCGCTATGGCGAGCGTAGCGTGCGCGTTTCCATCGGACCGGATTCCGATCTCTCCCTGAACGGTCTCAAAGGCAAGGATATCATCGTGCTCGACGACATGGTCCGTACGGGAAATACCATCGTCGAATGCTGCAAGCTACTGCGCAAGGGCAATCCCCGGCGCATCTGTTTTTTCGTCACCCATTTCCTGTCCACTCCCGAGGCTCGCGAAAACCTGAACTCAAAGGTTCTGGATGAGATTCTCGCGCTGAACACCATGCCGGATATTCTCAACCGCGATACCCAGGGCCGTCTCCGCAAAAAAATGGTGGTGTTGAAAATTGAAAAGTGGATCGCCCGGTTTCTGCTCGAATATTTCGGTAAAGCCGCAGGCAAATTCGAGAACGATTTTTATTCGGTGGATATGTCATCCAAGAACCCGCGTTGGCGTCCGGTTCTTCGCTATTAAGAGGGCCGATGTCCGATTCTCCGGTTTTTCTGATTTCTCATCGGGGGGCGCTAGGCGACTTTCTTCTCACCTGGCCCACCCTCGTCTCCCTGCGCAGCCGCTTTCATGGGCATCGCTTCATTGGGTTGGGCAAGCCCGACTATATGGAGATGGCCCGCGACTTCGGCTTGGTCGATGAAATCCAGGATTGCGAATCCGCGCGTTTTCTCCCGCTCTATGCCGGAACCGCATTCCCCGAAGAATTCGCGAAAGTAGAACACGCGCTTTTCTGGGTTGCCGACTCCATGGCCCTGGCAATGCTATTGCGCGAAAAAATTTCCGGCTTTCTGCGCATCCACCCGCCCTTTCCAGTGGATGCTTCCCATGTCATGGACCATCACCTCGAGGCCTTACCCTTCTTTCAACTGCCCCTGCCGGCCGTGGGCCAGGACTTATTTTTCCCACTGAGCCCTCGCCGGGAAGGCATGGCCTTGGTCCATCCCGGATCCGGTAGCCCTTCCAAAAATTACGACCCCCAGTTTTATGCCTTTCTGGCCAACGAATTGAAAAGCCGCCGGTTTCCCGATACCCGAATCCTTCTGGGCCCCGCGGAACGCCATCTCAAACCCGTTTATGCCGATAAATTCACACTCGTGGAGCCGGCCACATGCTCGGATCTGGCTCGGCTGGTTTCCAGTTGTGCGCTTTTTATCGGAAACGACAGCGGAGTTTCCCATCTCGCGGGATTGACCGGCGCGAAAACCCTGGTTCTATACAAACAGCCTAATATGGAGCAATGGGGAGTCCGTGGCCGTCAAGTTCATCATGTCGAGGGCACGAACGAAGCTTTGGCCATGTCGCGTATTCAGCGGGTTCTCTCGGACCAGGATTGATATGAGCCGGTCTTAAACGTGATTCGTCGGCCCAAGCCGGAGCGAGAAAACCTCGCGGCGCTTAGTGAGGTGCACAGGCCTCTAGGGTTTCCTCTTTTTGAATTCCATCGCGGCCCAAGTGAAAAACGATGGACCCGTGTTCCTCGGTAAGATAAATACGCTCCCCATCTAAATGGTAGCGGTTCAGGGCTTCAAGGGTCTCGGGATGGGGGTGGCCATATACCGCGTGTTTCGCGGATATCACCGCCCGGGATGGTGATACCGCCGCGAGAAAGGGTAATTCACTGGAGGTTTTAGACCCATGGTGGGCTATTTTCAAAATGTCGCAGTCAAGGTCTGGGGAAAGTTGCAATAGCCTTCTTTCGGATTCGGCTTCGATATCGCCGGTAAACAGGGCGCAGCTTTCACCCATATCCAGTCGTAAAACCGTGGATAGGTCATTTTCTCCGAGAGGGGGTTCCAGCTGGTTTGCGGCCGGAGTCGGCCATAGGCACGTCAATTTTAGCTCTGGGTGTAAATCCAGAACTTCGCCTCGTACCAGAGTGTCGCGGGGAATTTTCCGTAAATCCGGAGTGTCAAGCGTCCGATACCAGGTTGAATCCGGATCTCTCGTCAAGGGAAGGTAGACCTTGCGCAAGGGTAATGCGGAAGCCAGGGGCGCAAGGGCTCCATAATGATCGCGATGGGCATGACTGATGAAAACCGCTTCCAATTCGTGGATTTCCAGCCTTTTCAAATGGCAGAGTAAAGCTTCGGGTTCATTTCCGACATCGATGAGATAAGCCTTCCCGTTCGGTGTGCGGATTAAGGCTGCGTCTCCCTGTCCGATGTCGAAAAAGTGGAGGGTTGCGTGAGATTGGGCGGTTTCCTCGGGACGGAGCGAATCACAAGTCCAAAGCCCCAAACCAAGAGCAATTCCAGCGGCAATTCGTACCAACATGAGGTAAAATGAGGAATCGATCATAATGGTCCGGTAAAGAATTATTATTTTACGGTAACCTAAAGCGCCTGCTTATCGTCTCATAAACCCGATATCCGAGCGCCTGATTCGAAGCGAATTTTTAACGGACGAAAGCCGGGCGAGTAACACCCGAATGTAACTAATCTGATGGAATTTGGTCGTTACAAAGTTCTCAGTCAACTTGGGCAGGGGGGTATGGCTACGGTCTATCTGGCCGAAGACCCTTTGCTGCAGCGCCTGGTGGCCATCAAGGTCATCCAATCCCATCTCGCATCCAATAGTGGACTTATCGATCGCTTCATGGTCGAGGCCAAAACCATTGCCGCCTTGCGGCATATGAATATCGTGGAAGTTTTCGATTTCGGTATCCAGGAAAATCAGCAATACCTGGTTATGGAATATATCGACGGCCAGAACCTGCAACTGGTGTGCTCGGTTTTGGGTGGCCGGCCCATGCCCAACGAAGTGGCGGCCGCCATTATTTGCCAAGCTGCGGAAGGGCTTACTTCCGCCGAGAAGTTTAATGTCGTTCATCGCGATATCAAGCCGGAAAATCTGCTTTTCAATTCGGAAGGCACTTTAAAAATCGCCGATTTTGGTATCGCGCATATTCAAGACGAACAATCCCGAACCCAGACGGGCGCCGTTTTGGGGTCGCCCAATTTCATGTCTCCTGAGCAAATTGAAGGGATTAAGCCCAGTCACAAAACCGATTTGTTCGCGTTGGGAGGGGTTTTCTTCTATTGCCTCACGGGACGCATGCCTTTTACGGGGCCCAGTATTCCCGTAACCATGCGCAATATTTGCGACAATCCTCTGCCGGATCCCTTTTCCTTCAATCCCGATGCAGACCCCATTCTGGTGGAGTTGGTCAAAACCCTGTTGGAGAAAAAACCCGAACAGCGTGGTGAGGGTGCCCGATGGCTTGCGAATCGGCTCCGTGCCTATTTGAGTCAAACCGGAATTGTGGATATTGTTGAGGTAGCCAAAACATTTGTCTCTGAGTTGGGAGTGGGTAACACGACTTTATCCGAAGGATCCCATGGCACGGGTTCTTTGGGTCCGGGGTCCTCACAATCCGGATCGGCCCGCTTTCCTTCCCAAACTCCTCTGCCCAGGGGCACCACCCTAGCCGGTAGGTCCGGTTGGACAGGGGGGGCTCCTTCCCGTCCGGTTTCAGGAGGCTATCACCCTCAAGCTACGACCGGAGCTCTGGGTCCTTCCTCCCGCAGTCCCTTATTATGGGTCGGCATGGTGCTTACCACCAGCTTGGTCATTTTGGCGGGCGTATTCGCCTGGACCCATTTCAATGCTCCTACCCCCCCTTCGACTAGCGCCCTGAGTACCCTTGGGACGGTGGAGGAGAAAAACGTCGGGAGTGTTGAAGCTAAACCGCCGGAACCGGAGATTCTGGCAACAGCCGATTTTTCGGTAAATCCCATTCCGGAAACAAATCTGGATGCGGCACCGAAACCCAAACCGAAGCCAAACCCGGATCCCGGTCCCCGTCCGAAACCAAAGCCACAACCGCAGCCGGTGATAACACCTCCTCCCCAGCATGTGCCTAAACAGCCGGATCCACCCTCCGAGGAAAAGAAAATGGCCTTTATCATGGTCACCTCAGCGCCCCCTTTCGCTGCGGTCCATATCAATGGACGTCCGGCGGGAGAAACCCCCATGACCGGTTACTTCGAAGTGTCTCCGGGTAGATCCCGTATCGAACTGATCCACAGGCTTCATCCGCCCTTCGATACGACCGTGCATATGCAACCGGGTGCCCGGACCATTCTCCGCTTCAGGCTTTCGCGATGAAAAACGACTGCTTTGACGAAAGCAGCCCGGGAATTACCTTTTTCTCTTCGATTGACGAATAACCCTGTTATTCCAGGTTCTCAGAGATAAATTTATCCTGGAACCAATCCAATTTAAGGCGACGGTCACTTTCGGCCATTCATTCATTCAGGAGTTCCTAACCCATGGCGATTAAAAAAAGCTTGCGATTTACATCCCTCTTGGCCCTCCTACTATTACCCGGATTGGGAAATTCCCAAGTGCAATTGGTGGAACAGGAAATGTCGGCGATTATCCCGCAAGTGGGTTTCTTGTGGAATAAGAATATCTCCTCTTTTATGGGTGGCGTGGAATACGTGGTTGAAGGTAGAACTGCTTTGGGAATCCGGGTATCACAGCCCTTAGCAGATACTATCCTTCTCAATCCAGCCCTACCGGCACTCAAATCCAGGATAATCAATCCTTACGCCGTCTTTGAATTTATCGAGCCCGGCACCCTCTCAATATTCACCTTTTCCATGCACGCCGGGTTTACTTGGGTCGAGGCCAGTGGTGAAGGAGCGGATCTGAGCAGCTTCGAAAGAACCATCTACAGCCTGGGCCCACAATTCGGGTTTCGTATGCAGGCCAATCCGCATTTCACCTATATCCCCACGGTGGGATACGATTTCCAATTCACAAAATGGGAGCGCAATATTTGGGTTGAAGCCGCGGATTTCCAAGAGGATACCGATATTTGGCATGATGTAACCGCAGGCGTTTTCCTAATCATCAACATTAACGAATTCCATTCCACCAGCTTAAAGCCTTACTTATCGGTAAGATTTGGAACCGGCCGGGAAGCCGATGATTTGATCAATGTGGGAATGAACCTGGCGCACGCCTGGAAGTTTTAATCCAGACGATAGATTTCCAGTAAAGAAAAGACCGCTCGCCCCGTGATGTCCGGGGCAGCCATAACCCCCGCTTGGCGGATACCCATGCCGCGGGCATGTAATCGTGATTCCACGATATTGCGTTTAACCAGGTATTCTTTAATCGCCAGCGCCCGGTTATGGGAGAGTCCATAAGCCGCCACCTCTTCCACATTCCCCGAAGCGAATGCTTTCAATTCAATCTCAACATCGGGATGGCGAAGTAAGAGGCGTGCCAAATCATCTAGGGACCGGTAAGAAACCGGAAGAATCCGGTATCCCAAATCGCTGAATTGAACTTCGGGAATGGAAAGCGTTTTGGGGAAAGGCTCGCTTTGCTCTTCCTCGATTTCCGGCTCCGGTGACATTGCTGCGAGCGCTGTCGTATCTTCCACCCAAATGGTGTCGGGTTCCGGAGGAGGCAAAGGAACGGGTACCACTGCAACGGGTTTTGGCGCCAGGGACGCTCTTTTAAGGGGAGGATAGCATACTTCCTGGGATAATAAACCTTGGGCACAGCTGTCCGATTGGCTCAAGACGGCGGTGGTATGGGGCGCATCCATCCCGCAGTCCGGACAAAAACCGGTGCCGGAGTACGTTTGTCCCGGCACACCATCCGGTTCGGAAGGTACGGTTTCAATACTGAAAAACACTCCCGCCCACAAGCTGAAACCCGGTTGTGCGCGTGCAGTATACCGGAAGGTTCCGTGACCCTCGACTTCGCGAAAAAATTCGGAACCGGGATTATTAGGCAAAGGAAGCGTGGCTCCTAATTGGAACCGGGCCGCATGGTCGCCGGAGACGACAACGCCCAATGAAAGTGATGAATAGTCTGCCCCGATGCGCAGCCCACCTTCTGGAGGCGAGAGAGGAGATTGCGTTTCCCATTCGGCATAAAGAGCCAATACGGCTCCCACCTGCCATTCGATTCCGGCATTCAGTAAAAAGAGGTCGCTGGATCCCTCCTGATTATAAATCCTCCATCCCGGCTGGATGTGGAGTTTCAAGGGTAAAGCCTGAGTCAGTCGGGCGGGATTCAAGGTGAACAGCAGGCGAGTGGAATAGAATGGAGACCCCGAGGAAAATTCCGGTGAAATAGGGAGGGTGTCCTGAAGGTTTGCCACGGATCGGGGTAAAATTCCTTGTTTTTGGGTGCCAACCGGTATTTCCGCGCTACCGAACAACCCGATATCCACCGGTGAGGTTTTTCCCAAGGGGACGCGTAGTTTGGCGGCCAGTGCCAATTCGCCCAAACCGGATTGGGTCAATTTTTCCGCATCGGTTTCCGAAATAAAATCCGCGTAAAAGGGCAGTGAAATTCCCAGGTCCAAAAAGCGGCTGAGTCCCACGGCCGCTGAAAAACGCAAGGACGTACTTTGCAATTGTTGGATAACCAAGGTGTCGGGGATCTCCGCCGGATTCGTCGTCCGGTAGCGGAGAAAGGTTTTATCATTTACTTGATTCACGTCGACATGGCCTTCGGCCGCACCTTGGAAAATCAGGCGGCCATGCCCCAGCGTTTCTCCCGAATAGGTGCCGCGTACACCCGGCAGACCGTCCAAGGTCACTCCCCCTGCAGCGAAGCCACAAAATCCCAAGCTAAAAAACCAAAATATTCGCATCATCGTAAGTTCCTCTAGTGATGGGGAGCCTCGGGGGTTGCCCTTTCGCCCGGTACGGAAATATAGTTCGGGAAAAGAGAATACCGACTGAAAAAAGGTAAGGCGCCACTGCTTTCAGGGGCGGGTGTTACCATTGAATTCCACCTCGAAATGTATCATACTGAATAGGATCCCGCCTCAGCATTTGCCCAAGGGAATGGTGAGAGGTAAGCTTGCGATGAAAATTCCCCAGTAGGAGCAATTGGGCCATGGCCAAGAGCCCGGAACAGAAGAAAATCGAGCAAATCGACAACTTGCCGACGCTTCCCGAAGTGGCGAATAAGTTGTATCGCATCATCAACAATCCTACCACTACGGCATCGGATGTGGCCAATCTTATTTCCCGTGATGTCAGTCTCACTTCCAAAGTTTTGCGGCTGGCCAATTCGGCCTTTTACGGTATTCCGCGCACGGTGACCACGGTACAGAACGCGGTGGTGATTTTGGGCTTGAAGGTCATCAATACCATGGTTTTCAGCATAAGCGTCGTCAAGATTTTTCCGGCGGACAGCAACAATGAATTCTTCAGCCGGAAAAAATTCTGGAACCACTCCTTGGCTTGCGCGATAATGAGCCGAAGGCTGGCACAGGGCATGAAACGCTTCAGCTTATCCGACCCGGAGGAATGTTTTTGCGCGGGACTGATACACGATATCGGTCGGGTGGTGCTTGATCAATATTTCCATGAAAATTTTCTGAAGGCCATTCAACTTGCACATAAGGATAGGATTGCCTTGGTTGAGGCCGAAGACCGCATATTCGGGTTCAATCATTCCCATGTGGGCGATTGGCTTACCGCCCGTTGGGAGTTACCGGTGGACATCCGTACTCCCATCATCCACCATCACTCTCCCGGCGCCGCTGAGCAAGGCAAGGAGATTACTTATTTGGTGCATTTAGCCGATTTTCTTTGCCATGAGGCGGGATATACCCTGCCCGGTATCGAAGCCTCACCCCCCTTGAATACGGAGGTTGCTGAATACCTCGGACTCACAAAGGAAGATATGGATGCCGCCAAGACTGATTTGGCCGAAGAGTTGAGCATCCTGCAATCGGCGCTGGAAGTTTGAATCTCCCCCCAATTCCCTAGCCGCGGCCCTCCGATTTACTCTGTAGGGTAATCCGACCAGAATGTAATTTAGGGAAATGAAGTCAAGGCAAGGGTTGGAGCATTCATGAAATTACCCACGGGATTGCAAATCGAATTGAAAAAAGGCGACCCAGGTTACCTTAAAGGCCGTCTTATTGCCTTTGTACGCATTGACGGGGCGGCAGAGGAAGGGGCCTCCATGCTCTCCGGAGAAGTAGAAGGTTCCGAAATGGGAGGAAATCCCTTAAGTGCCATGGTGCGCAACGGAATCCTGGCCGTACAGGCCAATTACGTGGATCAACGGAATATTCGGGACTTTTTCCGGGAAGAGTTCGGTATCTCCCTGGAAAAAGGCATCCAGGAAGTGATTGATCAGGCCAAACAAACCGGGGGCCTGGAAGGTGCACTGGATCCCGATGCGGTCAAAGAACGCTTGGAATCCATGAAAAATGCGGATTTCATCCCGATTCCAGCCAAAATCGCCTATTTCTCCTCTGAAGAAGAGATGTTGGCCGTCGACGCCGATATCTATTCCCTGGGAACCTTCACTACCATCAGCCATGCCCATCTCTGCGTGAATTCCTTTCCCATCATGTACCAAGCTTACTTCCGAGAGCAGGAGCATCGTGCCGTGGAACAGGAAATTTCCACCTTGCTGGAAACCATCGAGAATCCCAAGCAGTCGTCCGAGGGCGAAGGGGTGAAGATTCAGAATTTCGAAGGCGATTTACAGGATTACATGCTTAAGGATTTGCTGCCGCGCATGATCTACAGCCGCAACAACGAAGCCGAACACAGTTCCGCACTTTCCCAATTCAAATATTTCATGAGCGACTTCGGGTATCCCGACGATACCAATGAAATCATCGCATTGGTCGAAACCCTCCATGAAAATCCCGGTAGGCTGCGCAAGCTGGAGCTTTTAGTGGCTAAAATAGAGGCGCTGCAAAAAGAGGATTACGAAAAACTGGAAGGAATCAAGAAAGAGTTGGCGCAGCAGGAGAAATAACCGCCCGATAAATATCTTCAGGCCATCCCGGGGCGGAATTCATGGCTTTCGCAACGACCCTCCCGCATTTCGACATAGTTCAATTTTTCCATCCACTCTCCCGTGCATACATAGCGTCCTTCCGGAAAATCTTTTATAAAAGCCGCGTGGGTATGTCCGTGCATCACTATGTCGAATCCACGTCCGAGCAGGTCTCGCGCCGCCAGTTCATATTCATCGAGCTTGCGGGGACGGTTATCATGCCTGGCACGTGATGCGCCGCTGACTCCGCGTGCCAGGGTCATGCCAAGGTCGGGATGCAGAAGCTTAAAAGAGAAAAGGGAAGCGGGATGGGTCATGATTTTTTTCGCCCATCGTTGCTTCCAATCGGAGGCGGCCAAGCCATCGCCATGCAGAAGCAGACATTTGCGACCCTGTAAATCCATTTCCACCCGGCTACTATGCGTGTGCAGCCCCAAATGCTCCTCAAAAAAACGGCCTAGGCTGAAATCGTGGTTACCCGATAAATAATGGACTTCCACCCCGGAGCGCGCCAGCGCCTGCAATGCGGCCAACACGGCGAAATGCCGTTTGGGAACGAATTGGCGATACTCCATCCAGAACTCAAAAAGGTCGCCTAAAATGAACAGATGGGTGGCTTTTCCATGCAGGGTTTCCAGAAAATCTCGGAAGCGTAATTCCCTTTCCGGGTAACAGCGCTCCGGGTTGGCGCCAAAATGCAAATCCGAGACGAAATAAATACCCCCGCTCATCAGCCGGCCTTTCTTCGGGGCTGGAATTCATTCCTTCCGGCGGTTAAATTGGAATAATCATGAAAACCACGAAAACGCCTCATCCCATCCACATGTTCTTTTGCACCAATACCCGAGAAGACAAAAGCCAATCGTGCGGCGACGACGAAACCACCACCTTGTTGGCCGCACAGTTGAAAGAACGTTTCAAAAAAGCCGGATTGCCGGTGCGCATTACCCGCACGGGATGTCTCGGTCCCTGCGCCCAGGGGCCGAATATCATGATTTTCCCCCAGCAGATTTGGTTGCAAAAAGTTCATATGCAAGACCTCGAAGAGATTGAAAAACAGGTGGAAGCATTGGCCGCTGCAGGTTATTCCGTCCAACCCGCGAACCGCGATCCGGAAGCTACTGAGGTTTAAAACCCTTACGCCGAATCGCTCGCCCCAGTTCCCGCATCGATCGCAAAGTTACCTCCCGCGAGTCCCCCTATCAAGAAACCCCCGGCTTTTGCCGGCGGGATTCGATTTCCTGGATAAACTCAGAATAGGCATCGGATTCCAGGAACCCTTGGAGGGATGCTTTTTCAAAATAGGGAGCGAATTCTCCGCTCCAATCGAGGTCGGTCGCTTCGGCTACGCGGCTGGAACCCTTTTCCAGGCGTAAATGAAATGCATGAAGCAATTGATGATCCGCTCCAAGCATGCTCTTGTCCGTGGCATCGAGCATCTCTCCCGCTACCCGCTTTAAGAAGGCTTTACCTCCGCCCCCGTAGAGTTTGTCTCCGATAATGGGGCATCCCACTGCCGCAAGTTGGGCCCTTAATTGGTGTTTACGTCCCGTCAGGGGAGCCAGCACGACCAGCTGCGTCCCCTCTTTTTCAAGCAGAGTGCGGTATAGGGTGACGCAAAATTTTCCCGCCTCCGAAGCCACCATTTTGCAATGGATGGGCCCCTGTTTGTCTTCCGACAGGGCATGGCGGAGCTCGCCCCGTCTCTCCGCAAGTGGGCGGGAAAGTACGGCGACGTAAAGCTTCAGCCAATGCATATCCTCCCGTTCCGGGGCATGCGCGGCAAAGGCCTGCTTACCCCTCGCGAACGCCATAACGCCGCCGGTTTCGCGGTCGAGACGATGCAAAGGCGACCATGCGGTGTCGTCCAACTCCTCGCGCACCAGGTTGACCAAGGTCTGAAAAAAAATGCGCCCCGTGCGATGTACGGGAAGGCCAGCCGGTTTGTGCACCAGCATCAGCCTCTCATCCCGCCACAAAATGCGGAAATCGACGGGAAGGTCGGGCTCTTCGTAATCCACCACCTGATAGCGTAGCACATCTCCGTTACCGACGGGAAAGCCGGCATCGCCGGGACGTTCATTGAGGAAGATGCGGCCGGTTTCGATGAGTCGCAGCCATTCCTCGCTGGGATGATATGTGAATCGGCGCGCAAGGTAAGCGTGCAATGTGGGCTTATCCGTGAGGTTACGGATGCGTACGGTGAAGGAGGAGTTTATGAGGGGCACGCGTCTTTAGTCCCTTTCCGGGCCCCGCACGGAGGGTTTCTCTCCTGGGTGCTTCCCGGAAGGGAAAATGCCGGTAAGGCAAGGGCTTCGGGTCAACGCTTTACCAGTAGGGCTTGGATATCGGTTTTGATGAGAGATGGGGTTTCCTGGGGGTCGAAGTCGCGGTAACGCACGTATTCCCCCTTCTCGTTCACTACGAGGACGAGCGGTATGGTACCGGTTCCATAATGCTCGCCGAAAAGCCTTTCGTGATCGTGAAACACCGGCAGGTGCACTTTGTATTCCCTTATGAAGCCGCGTACGTCGTCGGGCGAGTTGTTTCGGACGGCGATGGCAATGGTGGTGACGCCGGCGGAGGATAATTCTCCGGACAGTTTCTGGATATGGGGAAAGGCCGTTTGGCAGTGGGGGCATTTGGCGGAAAAATAATAGATGAGCAGCTTGCGGTTGGAAAAATGGGAGAGTTTCATGTGGGCATCGGAAACCGGGCTGCTGGACAAGGAGAAATCCAGCACCAACCGTCGTCCCTGCTTATCGGTTTCAAATTTGGGGGTATTGTCCTCAACTCCGGAAGCTACCGGGGTAACAACCGCCGGAATCGAGGATTCGGGACCGGATTCCCCACGAATGATTCCTGTAATGAAAAGGCAGCTAACCAGCAATGTCGAATATCTTCGCATAAACGCCCCCTTTTGGCCCCATTCCCGGGAGGGATAAAATACAAGCCTGACCCCGTTCAGGGAAAGCGGAAATATCCATATACCCCCTATTTCGCGCTATCAGGGGGGATTTCTTTATTGTATAATTCTACCCATAAATCGGGGGTGCGAGGCGGGCGCCCTATTTCGCGGCAAAGGAAACCTTTTGGAAGCAAAGGCCGAAAATGGTGGCGCTCAGGCCGTGGTTAACAGCCTGAAGCAACAGAACGTCCAATTGCAGCATATCCTCAAATATAAGGATGATGTTGAAATTCCCAATCTCAAGCGTCAGCTGGCCCATACCCAGAGGGAATTACAATCGTTGGAGTCCCAATTAGCGGATAAATCCAAACAGGACGAGTTCCTGGATAGGCGAACCGGGATCATCCACATTGATAAAGACAACCGGATTGTAAAAATCAATGCCTATGCCTTGGAGGTCGCGGGAACGTTACATTCCCAAGCCATCGGCCGCCCCATCCAGGAAATCGGCTCCGATACCCAGGTGGGCCGCCCCATTTTCAGCGATATCGAATATCACCTTGAGCCCGAGGGCAAGGAAGTGGAGTGGGAAAAAGAGATCTTCATGCCCAACGGCGAGAAGCACTATTTCCAAATGCGCTGCGCGCTTGTCAATGGGACCCGGCTCATCACTCTCAGTGAGATTACCAAGCTGCGTATTTCCGAAAGCCGGGTCAAAGCCATAATCGGATCGTCCGAAGACGGAATCGCCATCATCGATGAGAATTCCATCATCCGCTCCACCAATGCGCGCTTTGGAAAGTTGGTCGGGTTGAACTGGCGGCAATTCGATGGGATGAAATTCGATATAGCGGTCGACCTGCTTCAATACCACTTCAAGCTGCCGCAAGAGTTCATGGATTTCTGTTCCAGCCTGCACCGTGAACCGCATCTTTACATCAATAAGCGTTTCGACATGGTGCTTCCGCATCGGGCGACCTATCAGATTTATACGCGGCCCATCAGCGACGAGCACAGCCGTATCATCGGCAGGGTCTGGTTCATTACCGACGTGAGTCAGTTCATCGAGATGGAGCAGAAGCTGGTCGCATACGCCGAGGAACTGGAAGATATGGTCAAGGCCCGGACGGTCGAGCTCGAAGACAAGAAAGTGAAGCTCGAGGAACGGAACCACGAAATGGAAACCCAGCTCGATATGGCCATTCAGGTGCAGCAAGGGATGTTGCCCACCACGCTGCCCAGCGCACCGGGATATGAAATGGCGCCTCTATACGCACCTACCGAAAAAGGGAAGGTGAGCGGCGATTTTTACGACGTCGTAAAACTGGACGACGACCACATCTTTTTTCTCATGACCGACGTTTCCGGTCATGGGGTACCCGCGGCTTTGGTGACGGCCATGGCCAAGATGACTTTCGACCGGCGGGTGCGCGCAGGATTCTCGGTAGCCGAAGTGCTCACCCATGTGAACCACGATCTTTGCGCGGCCATCAATACCGATCATTACCTTACGGCTTTCGCGGCCATTTTGGAATTGAGCACGGGCAAGCTCACATACAGCCGCGTGTGCCATCCCTATCCCATGATTTTCCGCCAGGGAAAAAATACCATTGAGCATTTGCAAATGCGGGGAGGATTTTTCCTCGGCATGTTCAAAGATAACGACTACAAGGAAGAGGAAACTTATCTTGAACCGGGGGACTTGCTCTTTGTCTATACCGACGGAATCAACGAAAGCTTCAATCACAAAGACGAACAGTATGGACGTCGCCGCCTGGCCGATGTCGTCCAAAAATATTCCCCCCTGGGTCCGCTGGAAACCGTGCTTGCGGCCCAACAGGACCGGGAGCGTTTTTCCGAGGGATTGCAAAGCATGGATGACATAACCCTGTTCGCCATCAAAAGGAGCACCCCAAAACCGTGAACGTATTAATTGTCGGCGGAGCCGGATATATCGGCTCCCATGTAGCGAAGGAAATGCATCGGGCAGGCCATGAAACGGTGGTTTTCGACAACCTCTCCACGGGACTGCGCGTGAATCTGAGGCCGGATTCGGTTTTCCGTCATGGTGACATTTTGGATAGCCGGAGTCTGGACGCTGTCTGTTCCGAATTCCGTTTCGACGGCCTGGTGCATCTGGCGGCACGCAAAGCCGCGGGCGAATCGATGGAGAAACCCGAGATTTATTCGACCAGTAATCTCGTCGGATCCCTCAATCTTATCCATGCGGCCATCCGCCACCAGATTCCGCGCTTCGTATTTTCCTCCTCCGCGGCCGTATACGGCGAGCCCCAATACCAGCCGGTGGACGAGGGCCACCCGAAGGTTCCTGAAAACTATTATGGTTTCACGAAACTGGAAATCGAAAAACTGCTGGACTGGTACGGCCGCTTGAAGGGACTGAAGTCCGCCTGTCTGCGCTATTTCAACGCAGCGGGTTATGACGTCGACGGCGATTTGGCCGGTCTGGAACAGAATCCTGCGAACCTATTGCCGGTGGTGATGGAAACGGCGATGGGATGGCGGGAAAAATTGTTGATTTTCGGTGACGATTATCCCACCGAAGACGGCACTTGCATCCGCGATTATGTGCATGTGAGTGATTTGGCCCGGGCGCATGTATTGGCCCTGGAACATCTGGAGCGCAGCGATGAGAGCCTGACCGTAAACCTCGGCTCCGAAAAAGGGGCGAGCGTGATGGAAATGGTGCGGGCGGCGAGCAGGATTTGCGGACGCGAATTGCCCCATGAAATCGTCGGCCGCCGACTGGGTGATCCCGCCAAACTTGTGGCTTCATCCGGATTGGCCAAGACCCTCCTGGGATGGGAAGCGCGCCACAGCGATATAAACACCTTGCTGGAGACGACTTGGCGGGCCTATCAAGCCAATGCCGCTCATACCCCTACGCGGGCCTAAGGGGCGGGAAAACCTTTCCTAATCTGATTTTCCTAATCATCCTGGGTGAAAGCCACGCTGCTCACGATGGCTAATTTGGAGGAAGCCACCGCCCTTTCAGCGAAGAAAACGTCCAAGGGATAGTTTTCTCCATCGATGAGGCCGAGGTCGTCCAGATAAACCGTGTCCCTTTGGGGGACATGAATGCCTCCCAAGTCGATGACCCGTTTGGCGTTGATAAAAGCCCAAATATCGTCGTCGCCTTCGAAGGCGATGTAATCGCCGCTCCCAGCCTTGTAGGTGAAATGGACGTGAAACTCCATGGTAAACCCATAATTGTGCAAGGTGAGATCGTTTTCATCCTTCTTGCCCGTTTGCAAATGGCCGAATGGATCCGGATCGTCTTCGTGCCTTTTATCGTATTCGGATTCCGTGTCGAGTGGGAAGAACTTGGCGTTGCGGTAGGCGAACAGGCCATTTCCGTCTTTGTGAAAACGGAGGTCAATAAAAAAAGCGCGATTGGTATCGGGTCCCTTGTCGGTATACCAATCGGAAAACCTTTCCGGAGGGTTGAAACAGGTGGCCAGGGTGGGAGGAAGGTCGGCAAGAATTTTGGGGATGCGGTTGTCTCCGGGGAATAACGGATCGGACTTTCCGGTAAGATCGAGTTCCTCTTCCACCGTATACACGCCTAATTCCTGAGCCGAGCAAGAACCGGCATTCTGGTTGAAATGCGGGTGCGTTTCTCCCGTGGCATTGGCATGTCCTTCACGGAAATCGCGCACTTTGGCCCGAATGTCGGTTCCCGGATCTGGAGTCGGGCTTGGATCGACGGTTTTACTCAAGTAGCCGCACCCTGTGTAAATCAGCGAAATCAATATAAACAGGTAGTGGAAGCCGATATGGGACATGCGAAGCTCCTTTGCTTGAGTCTGAAAATACCTTTGGAGGATTCCCTCAGAAAGGATTTTATATTGGATCCCATTTCCGCCAGGGGAGCGCTATGGTGAATGGGGTATTGCCGAAAACATTGGGAGACTTGCAGCGCTCCGGGTATCGCAGCCGTTCTGTCAAAGAGGAGATGCGCGAGAACCTCATCCGGAAACTCAAAGCGGGGGAGACTTTGTTTCCGGGGATTTGGGGGTATGCCGATACCGTGATTCGTCAGGTACAACAGGCGGTGCTTGCCAAACACGACATATTGTTGCTGGGATTGCGTGGCCAGGGTAAAACCCGGCTCTTGCGGCAATTGACCGATTTACTCGATGATAAGCTGCCCATCGTAATGGGAAGCGAAGTCAACGACGATCCCTTCGCTCCGATTTCGCGGCAAGCCCGCGACTTGATTGCGGAAATGGGAGATGCAACACCTATTGAATGGATTGGCAAGGACAGGCGTTATGGAGAGAAGCTGGCTACTCCCGACGTCTCCATGGCCGATCTTATCGGAGACCTCGATCCGGTCAAGGCTTTGAATCTAAAACTCGATTATGGCCATGAGGGCGCCATCCAATACGGCATCATTCCCCGCACCAACCGCGGCATTTTCGTCATCAACGAATTGCCCGATTTGCAGGGCCGCATTCAGGTCGGCCTGTTGAACATTCTGGAAGAGCGCGATTTCCAAATCCGTGGTTTCCGTGTGCGCATTCCACTCGATGTCGTGGTGGCATTCTCCGCCAACCCCGAAGATTATACCAATCGGGGGAACATCATCACCCCGCTTAAAGATCGCATCGATTCGCAAATCATCACCCATTATCCCCGCACTCTCGAAACCGCCCTGTCCATTACGGCGCAAGAAGCATGGGTGCGGCGCGAGGGCGCGGTCCCCGATTTGCGTATTCCACCTCTAATCGCCCGGGCGGTAGAGGAAATCGTTTTCCAGGCCCGCGAAGACAAGGATTACGTGGACCAGAAATCCGGGGTATCGGCGCGGTTATCGATTTCCGCCCTGGAGAATATCGCCAGCGCCATCGAATTGCGTGGACTGGCCACCTCCGACGAGCGGCCCAACGCGCGCTTCAGTGATTTGGAAAGCGCCGTTCCGGCCATCACGGGAAAACTGGAGTTGGTCTATGCCGGTGAGCAGGAAGGTCCTATCAATACCGCGCGTCTCATGATCAGCCGTGCGGTGAAAAAGATTTTTCAGGATTATTTTCTCGATCCGTATAACAAAAAAGAAAGGGAGCCCGAACAGAATCCCTACTTTCCCATCATTTCCTGGTTCGAGCAGGGTAATGCTCTGATTTTAAGCGACAAAATGACGGACAGTCAATATTTGCAGGCGTTGGAGTCGGTGCCGGGTTTGGAGGAGGCGCTTAAAACCTGCGCTCGCAACGCGAAGGGTCTTGCCATCGAAGTCGCCGAAAAGGGTCAGCGAGGCCTGTATCTCGAGCTGATACTGGAAGGGCTTCAGGCTAATGGCAGGCTTACCAAGGAAAACCTCACCGATGGATTCGTCTATAAAGACATGATGTCGGGAATATTGAGCCGGGAATAAATAGCCGGGAAAGCTGAAGCTACCATGGAAATCCGATATTCGCAAAGTCGTCGTCTGCATGCTTCCCAAGAGGGGGAGCGACCGGATATCGTGGATTTGTTTTCCCAGCTTTATCTGGCCAGTAACGGTGATTTGTCGCAGGCATTGGAATGGCTGCGCTGGGTGGCGGAGCAATATGGTCTGACTTCGGAGAACCGTACTTTCGAGGATATTCTCGATGAACTCGAGGGCAAAGGATTGATATCGCGCGATAAGGGCGAGTTTCACTTGACTCCCATGGGCGACAGGACCGTTCGTGATTCGGTTTACGATCGCGTTTTTCAGGGATTAGGCAAAAGCCTAAGGGGCGGCCATGGCGTAGCGCAGCCTGGCCGGGGCGGGGAACGGCTTCCCGAAAGCCGTGCGTACCGGTATGGAGACGATCCGGAGGAGGTGGATTTCGGAGGCACTTATCGCAATTATCTCCACCGCCGTCTCGGTTCCCCGGGAAACCCGCAGGAGGAAATGTCTGAGGGGGATTTGCGTGGCGAGGGAATTCAGGAGGAAGATTTCCTCCTCTACGAGCGCGAGGGTCAATACAACTGTTCCACGGTATTGATGATAGACATCAGCCATAGCATGATCCTCTATGGTGAAGATCGTATCACTCCCGCCAAAATAGTGGCCATGTCGTTGGTCGAATACATTCGCCGGCATTTCCCGCGCGACACCATCGACGTGGTGACTTTCGGAGATGAAGCCACGGAAATCCCCGCCCGCGAAATCCCCCATATTTCCGTCGGCCCCTACCATACGAATACTTGCGACGGTCTTCGCGTAGCCCAGGCTCTGCTCCGCAGACGCCGTAATCCTAACAAACAAATCTTCATGGTCACCGACGGAAAGCCCTCGGCGATTTTTCACAAGGGCAGCCTTTATCGGAATTCCTTCGGACTCGATCCTCTGGTTTTATCGCAGACTTTCGCCGAGGCCCGTAATTGCCGCAAGTCCAAAATCCGGGTATGCACTTTTATGATCGCCCGCGATGCCTATCTCATTGAATTCGTGGAGAAATTCACGCGGTTATGCGAAGGAAAGGCCTTTTACACGGGACTGGATAATTTGGGGGATTTCATCTTCGTG
Source organism: Fibrobacteria bacterium (assembly GCA_041746255.1). Lineage (GTDB taxonomy): Bacteria > Fibrobacterota > Fibrobacteria > UBA11236 > UBA11236 > JBGTHM01. Next base: position 27,102 of record JBGTHM010000062.1, read on the forward strand.
GATTACGCGGCCAACCGACGCCGTCGCGTACGGTGACTTGTTTCAGCGCTTGCCTTGCGGGCGGTTCAAAACCGGGGGCACGAATTCATATTGGAGGTCTAGGGTGGGCCCCGGATGCGATTCGGGCAGCGGAGGAAATCCGCGTACTCGCTTGAACGTATTCAAAGCTTCGCGATTAAAGGCCGCGTTTTCACTAGTCTTAATCAACCGCGCGTCCAGGATTTTGCCGTCGCGGCGTACGGTGATTTTGGCCACCGCGCGATTTTTCACCCGCGGTCCCTGCGGTGGTCTCCAATAACCTTCCATCGTCTTGCGCACGCGCATAACCCACACTTGCATGTCGCCGTCCCGGGCTTGGGCCAATGAATCCTTTACCTCAGAGGCTTTTCGGGCTGCGAATTCTTCGCGGGTTTCCTTTTTGCGACCGTCTAAATTGTATTCCACCGTTTTTAACAGGCGACCCTGATCATAAGTCATGATGACCTGGGGATTTCCATTGGGATACCAATAGGTGAGGGTGCTGTCTTTGCGGCCTTGATCAGCGAAACCCTGATACCAAAGCCGCCCGTCCTCATGCCATGCGGTGTATTCGCCATGCCTTTCGCCCGCTTGGTTGTGGCCCCGGAATTTTATTTGGCCGTTGGGATACCACCATTCCTCCAAGCCATGCTTTTTGCCTTCGCTGTCATAGGCGATGGCGTATTTCGGAGATTTATCAGCATAGCTGGCTTTTTGCACGTGGGATGGGGAGGCGCAAAAAAGCAAAAGGCCGAGCGTAACTAGAGCAAGCAGGATTCGGATTAATGACATCTGCAAAAGATATTCAATAGCGGCGCATGACCCCAATCACCCGCCCCAGAATGGAGAAGTCGGGGATGGAATCGTCGATTACGATGGGGCGATAGGCGGAGTTCGCGGGCTCAAGCCGAACCCTTCCAATTTCGGGAAAGAAATACTTAACCGTTGTTTCCTCGCCCAGCAGCGCCACCACCACCTGACCCGCATCGGCGGTAGATTGCTTGCGGGCAAAAATCAGGTCTCCGTCCAGAATCCCCGCCCCGATCATGGAATCGCCGCGCACCCTTAAGGCGAAAACATCCTGGCGCCGCATCAAAAATTCCCTGTCCACGATAACGGTGCCTTCCAGATTTTCCACGGCCTCAATGGGCACACCGGCGGCCACCCGGCCTAAAATGGGGATTTCGATGGTTTTTTCCGATGCCGACTTTTTGGGCTGACTGACTTCTGAAATTTCGATGCCGCGGGAAAGTTTAGGAGAGCGGGTGATGTAATTTTTTTTGTCTAAGGCGGTTAGTATGCTGCGTACGCCATTGGTGGAACCAATCTGAAAGCGTTCCCCGATTTCCCTCAGGGTAGGGGGGCGGTGATCTTCTTCGATACGTTCTCTGATAAACTCGAAAACTTCGCGTTGTCGAGCCGTTAAGGGCTTTTTTTTCATGATTTTAGCGGTGGTCTTCATTCTTGGGCCTCCAACTACCAAAGTACTGCACAAAAATGTACTTGTCAAGTTGTGCAGTAGTTTTTGGATTGAAGGCGCCCCTGGAAATTGTTACCTTACTCCTGTGGTACTGCTCTATGTTCTACTGAGCTTAAGCTTTTTGATTTTTTGCGCATTGGTTCTATCCCTGGTCAGCCGCATCCATACTTTGGATTTACAGGCAAACAGGGTCATTTCGCTCCTAAATCAAGCAGAAGAAGAGGAGGTCGGGTTGATTTCAGCGCAGGCCCCTTCAGATGATTTGAAGAAAAAGTGAGTTTGCATCAGCGCGTACCGCACCCTTTCCGAACGGATGACTTTCCGCTCCCTCCACCTGGATGGAGTCGAAAAAAAACCGAGGGAGGGGTTATAATCAGGAAGAAGCCCGCCGCGTCCAAATTGTCGCGGTTAATGCAAGTGCCCATTGCACATATCGTTTTGGCTTCTTCTACACCTGTAAAACCAGTTCACCTGAGAGAAAGCGACTCATGGAAAACGCATTTCTATATCTCTTGACAGTCTTAGCGGCGATCGGCATAGTGCTGAGCGTTGTTATTTTAATTAAACTTAAAAACGTAGCCTATCTTCTGGAGCAGCCCGTGGTGAAGAAAATGTCGCCGCAACTGCGTCTGAAGCCGGTACGCATCGATGACGGAGAAGGTGACCCCAGTCGCCGGAATGCCCGCCAGGGCGCTCCCGCTAGAGGCCGTGGTCAGGACCGAAACGAAGCTCCGGCTGGAGGCCGCGACTCCGCTCCCCGTGAACGCCAGGGACGGCCGGACCGTGAGAAAGCCGAGGGGGGCGAAAGACCCCCACGTGCCGATCGCGACCGTAACCGCGACCGAGACCGCGACCGTAGTTCGCGTGGCGACCATCGTAACCGCACCAGTCGTCAGGAAGTCCATAGCAACGGCCGCGATGCCGCTGCGCCATCAGGACGAGAGGCTGCTGCAATCGATCAAGACACGGGACGCGAGCGGGTCCGCGAAAGCGTTCGCGACCAGGTTCGTGAGCATGTTCGGGAAAGTGGACAAACCCTCGTTTCGGCTCCTTTCGAACAGCCGGCGCTTGTCGAACATAACAGCAACGACAATATTCCCCCGGCCGGACTGGCCCCCCGACGGCGCCTGCCTTCGTCGGTACATGAGGATGAACAATCCCATTCGGCGGAGGCCAAACCGGCAGCCGAGGAAAATCATGCTCACCTGTTCGTTGGCGCGGATGACGGAGAAATCCAACATGGCCGCCGCAATCAGTTGAAGAAGAAGCCCCGCTTCGATTTGGATACCCCCGAGGCAGCCGAGAAGACGCGAGAAGAGACCAAAGCCTAACCACGGTTGTTCTATAATTACGAAAAAGCCGCAGGGAGTAATCCTTGCGGCTTTTTTCATATGTAGGCCATAAGAACGGCGCGGTTATTCGAATGCGGCGGACCAGCGCAGGGATAGGTGAAACCCCCAATGCGAAAACTGTGGAGAGGTTCCCATAACCGCGAACGGGAGGCCCGCCTCCAAAGCGAGGCGATTGGCCAAATAGAAGGCCAGGCCGATTTCGGGAATCACGATTTGGCTTTCGCTGTTCTCCAAGGGTTGATTGTCATATTCGTCCTTCAGAAAGTATTTCCCTTGAGCGGCCAGATAGGGAAGAACGTTACCCAGCAAATAGCCGGCGCGCAGGTAAGCGTGCAATTCCTCTCCGGGATTGAATTTCCGGTCGAGGTTGTCGCGGAGATGGAATGCCAGGCCAGCCTCTGCCTGACCCACAATCTTGCCTTTGGATTGCACGGTGTTCAGATTAAAATGAACCACGTCGTGGCCAAGGCTTTCCCTGCCCGCTTTTTGATTCAGGCTGAAACTATACGCGGCTCCAAAGCCGATATTGAACGGGCGGTAGGTGTAACGCAGGCCGAAATTCAAATCGCTGGGGAGTGGGGCGGCATTATCCTTCTGGTCATAGCTTTTAAAGGGCAAAACCAGTTTGGCTTGTAAATCATAGGGAAGCGCCAACATCAAATGCACGGGGTAATTCCACTGCACACGTTCATCGTCCAAGCCAAAGGCGATGTACTTCCCCGTGGAATCGTAAACTCCGGAAATTTTGATACGGCGAATTCCCAATTCCACGGCCAGGTTCCACGGAGGCAACCCCAGTGGCTCTGAAAGCAAGGCCTTGTCGCGATAATCCAGTTGTTTCCGGAGTTCCAGGCTATCGCCCTTTTGGACCTCCAGAACCGATCGAAGGGGTTGGAATTCATTTTTCGCTGAGGTCAAGAGTAGGGCATAGCGGCCCGGGAGCAGTAAATGATGTTCGTAAGGCGTAACACCGATGCGGATTCCATCCAGATGTATTTCCGCACTATCGGGGTCGCTGGCTATGCGCATTGAGGCGTGACGCTTGGCGAATTCACGACTGAGACGGGTATGCTGACCTGCGCGAAGCTCGATTCCGGGAGCCGAAAGGCTATCCTGACCGTTCAGGATCAAGAGGAAATCGTATTGGCCTGCTTCCATCATCCAGTCTTTGACGGGGGTATCTCCCAGGTATTGGGACGGGGGATGTCCGGAAATCGCATACCAGACCTCGGCGCCTGCAGGCGTGGTTTCTACCGAGAGTCGGGCCTGATTACGATTCTGGGCATGAGCCTGGACAGTGAACAGTGACAGGTAGAAAAGCACCGCGAAACCCAGGGTTAGGCGGTAGTTGACCGTTTGAGCGAGGAAATGCGGTGCGTGGTGAATCAATGAGCTATGCATGGGCATCCAATATAAGATTTTACCGGTTTTTCGGATGCGGCCGGAAATGTTTCCAATCGGGACTAGGCTATGTAGATTTTCACCCAACGATTTCCGCGATCCAATTACGCACGGCAAAGGAAAAAACGGCATGGGCGACAAGGTGATTTGGTCAGAGGGCATGGTATTGTCGCCGCAACACTTGCAACAGGCGGAAATGCTTTCCGAATCCCAACTCCGCTTCCATGCTACCTCGCTTAATGCTTTCCATTTCGGACTCAGCTCCCTGGATTTGGACACCCAGGCCCTGGAAAATGGATTTTTCGCATTGAAACAATGTTCGGGGGTTTTCCCGGATGGAACCTGCTTCGACTCGCCGGGTCAGGATCCGGGCTTACAGCAACGGGCTTTCGAAGAGATGTTTCCGGCCGAAAAGGAAAGGCTGGGAGTGCATGTCGCGGTACCGGCATTGCAGCAGGGAGAGAAAAATCTTGCCTCGCTGGGCGGAGGGCGGCCAGCCCGTTTCGATGGCCAGGGGCGTTCGGTTGGCGATATCTATGCCGACAACCAAAGTCGGGATATTCTTTTCGGTCGCATGAATTTACGCATCCTGTTTGATGGCGAATCTCTCGAAGGCTATCAGTCCCTTAAGATCGCCGAGTTGTCGCGCGATGGCCGCGGCCAGGCCATTCCCGATCCCGATTTCATTCCCGCGTGCATTCGCGTGGGCGCCTCGTCTTCGTTGTTGGCGAAACTGAAAAAGCTTCTGGACACCTGTTCCCAGAAAAATTCCTACCTGCTGGGTCAAAGGGCGCAAAAGGCCTCCGGGGCGGCTCAGTTCAATGCCGAAACCCTTACGCAATATCTGATGATTTCCGCCATCGGCCGCCACACGCCCCCCTTGGTCCATTTTCATCAACACGCACACGTCCATCCTGAGAGGCTTTTTTCCCACCTATTGGCTTTCGCCGGCGACTTGCTCACTTTCGGTTCCGAGTCGCGTCCCACCGACCTGCCGCGCTATGTGCATGGCGATTTACGCCCCAGTTTCATCCCGCTATTCAAGTTGCTCGACGATTTGCTGGGCTTGGCGGTACCTACCGGTTACCGTATTTTCCCGCTTATCAAAACCAGTCCCATCCAATACGTGGCCAATATGAAGGATGCCGACGTCGCTGCGTTGGCCCAGGTGTATCTGGCGGTCTCGGCCCAGGCTTCCGAGGTGGAGATCATCACCTCCGTGCAACGAAAAGCCAAGGTGGGGCCGGTATCCAGGCTGGAAACCATCGTGAGTTCGGCCATGCCCGGTATCGGGCTCGTACCCGAATCGCAGCCTCCCCAGGAAGTTCCGGCCAAGGCGGGGTATAAATATTTTCGCGTTCAGCAAACGGGCGAGTTGTGGGAGTTGGTTAAGCAGAGCAAGGCTTTGGCCGTGCATATGCCTTCGGATTTACCCGCCTTGAAATTGGAATTGGTAACGGTTTAGCTCGATGTTGAAACCCGGAGATCGAAGATTTGTTCCCAAGCCCGGCGGCGGAGGCGATGCGGCCTGGGTAACCGGCGCGGTACAAACCCTTTTCGGCCAGCAGGGGGCCGGCGCCGGCCAAACCCTGTTCGGAACCGCTCCCGCCAAGGGTCAGGATGGGCCTGATTTAGCCACTTTGGTGACGGACCTTTTTCTCATCGGAATAAAAATCGCGGAAACCGAGCACCATGGCTCGCCGGAAAGTCTGCAAAGGCTCATCATCGCTTATATCAAGGAATTCGAGAGAGCTTGCATCACCTCGGGAAAACCGCCCGACTTGGTGGAACATTCCAAGTATGCCATTTGCGCCTATATGGACGAGGCCGTCATCACGCATTCGGCCGCTTGCCGGGAGTTCTGGCTGGCGGAGCCTTTGCAAATCAAGGTTTGCAACGACCATAACGCGGGCGAAAATTTTTTCCTGCGCTTGGAGCAATTGTTGAAGGATATCCGCCGTAATTGCGAGGCCCTGGACGTTTATTACCTCGCGCTGGCGCTGGGGTTCCATGGCCGTTACCGGTTGCAGGGAGCGGAAAAACTTCCCATCATCATCTCCAATCTGCTTTTGAAAATCGAAAGTGTGCGGGGAACGCCTGCCAAGGCCCTGGCCCCATCGGCCAATGTTCATCCCGGCAAGGCCGTGGCCGAACGCACCGGCCGCTTATTCATTTTCGCCTCGGGAGGCCTGCTGCTGCTGGCTGCCCTGGGTTACTTCTCCTTTCTCCTGATGGCCGGCTCGCCGATTGAAGCGGCGCGCCAAGATGCCAAAGGCGTCATGGAAACCCGGGATCGCTGATAGCCATGGGTAAACTTTTCCGGTCTCCTTCCTTCTGGATAACCTTCATCGGAATCAGCTTGGCGCTGGGATTGTTTTTCCTTTATCCCGTTTTCGGCCGCAAGGACTGGACGGGACGGATTCTCGTCACTTTGCTGCCGTTGTTGTTGACCGGCGTGGCGGTATTGGCCATGCGCCTGGTCAGTTTGCAAAAGGCCATGAAACGCAGGGGTTTCGAGGACCAGCCCAAAGATGTAAGGGCAATGGGTGAGCGAAATGCCTTATGGCAGGTTCCCTTGCGGAAGTTCACTGACTCGGCATTGGAAATGTTGCGTCAAGGCGGCCGCGGCGGTAAGCTGGGAGGCAAGGCCCTCGATGTCCATTGCTTCTATTTGGTGATGGGTCGTGACGGCTCAGGCAAACATACCCTGTTGACCCAGTCGGGGCTGCACTTCCCCCGTATCTATCCCGACGAAACGGAATTGTCGCGGCAAACGCAGAAATTCCCGCGCTGGTATATGAGCCAGCAGGGCGTTTTTTTGGCGACGCCGGGACGGTATATTTCCGACCCTGGAGCCGTGGACGAGGTGCGCGATTTCGCCGCGCAATTGGCCAAGTCCGGAAAATCCAAAGCGGTCGATGGTGTATTACTTACGGTAAGCCTGCGCGAAATGCTGGGGTCCGAATCGCAAACGGCACTGCTGGCGCAACAGATGCGCGAAACACTGGCGCAATTCATGGCGCAAGTCCACCTGGACCTACCGGTGTATGTGGTTTTTACGCATGCCGACATCATACCCGGCTTTCCCACCTTCTTCGACAATTTACGCGATCTGGAGGCGCAGCAGGTCTTTGGCGCGACCCTGGCCCTAAGCGGCCAACTCGGCGCGCCGCGCGCGCGTTTTGAAAGGGAATATCGCAAACTTTGGGAGTCGGTGAAAACCCGCATCATGACCCGCTTGGCTCAGGCATCGCGGGAGAGCGATAAACGTGAGATTTTTCTTTTCCCCAATGAATTGGGAGCGGCCCAAGAAAAACTGGCGCTTTTCATTGAGCATTTGTTCAAAAGCGACTCGCGACGCGAGTCATTGCTGTTCCGGGGATTTTTCTTCACGGGAAATGTGCAAAGGCCGGGGCGGGAAAAAACGGCAGCGCCGGCGGTTTCCGGTTCGGAAACCATGTTCGCCCACCCATTAAGTCCAAGAGCGTCCAAGCAAACCCCTGTTTTTCAGGAAACCCCGGTTTCCGATGGGCTCAGGCCCTTGTTTACCGGACTGCTTTTCGGAGGAGTGCTGCGCACCGACGGCTCCCTAAGCCGAAGGACGCAGTTTCGGCAAGGCAGTCTTTCGCGCCGCGCCCTGGTGGTTTCTTTGGTAAGTCTTTTCCTGGCCGCGCTTATTTCGGTTTACGCCTTGAGCGGATTCATGAAGGTACGCAATTTGACCAGTGAGGCGGCGGAGACTATTTCGCGGGCCGCCGCCGCAAGCTTTTCCGATGCCTACGCCTTGGGAAACGACTTGACCGCCCTGGATGATTTACTCTTGACGATTAACCGGCTCAAGGAAGCGGATAAGGGATTGGGATCGTGGTCCATTCCCCCCGGTTTCTATGACGGAGAGGCATTGGACCTGGCGCTGGCGGTACATACCGCACAGGCGGATAGACTGGCTCGCGAGGCCTCTATTCGCCACATCGAGGCTACTTTGCAAATGGGCGCAGCCTACTATACTCCCTCCGATCGGCAGCGTCTTTATCAATATTTACGGCTTTATCTCATTTTAACTGGTGAGAACAAAGACGATCATAAAAAAATGCAGGCCGGCGACGTGGCGAATGATTTGGCCGGCCTCTGGTCGGAAGGGTTACTCGCACGTTTCGGACCGGAAAATGTTTCGCCGCGTTTCCTGGAAAGGCTACCGGAACATGCCTTCCTTTACTCAGAGGGTTTTCTCAAGGCGAATCGGGTTTGGAAGCGGCCAAATGAAGGTTTGATTGCCCAAGTCCGCAAGGCCCTGTTAGGCAGCCCCAGTATTGACGGCCTTTATGGTTCCATCCTCTCCTCCATCCCTTCGGATAAAGATATCGGCCTTACCGAAATGGGAGTCGCGGGTGACGGGATCTTGCGCGGGGAAGCGCGCCTATCCGGCTTTTATACCAAAGCCGTGCATTCCGATTTGGCGCTGGATGCCATCCGGGAAGGCGCCGAAGAACCGAATCGGAAAGACTGGGTCTTGGGCGAAGCTTTGGCGCTCCCTCCAAATATGGGCGATGTCGACGCTTTACACGACGCGCTTTTACAGCGTTATTATGAAGGTTATGCTCGTGCTTGGACCGATTTCATGCAGAGCTTGAGAGTGGATATACCTCCCGAACCGGGTCAGGCCTCCGGTAAACTCATCGCTTATGCGTCGCAAAGTCAGGGACTTCCCGCTGTATTGCAGCGCATGCGGCAAGAAACCGATCTCGTCAAGGCTGCGGGTATGGCCGAAGAACTGTTGGCGGAAAAATTGAATAAGAGAAAAAGCACCCGCTTGGCCTTGGGAGCCTGGGAGAGCCGGACCGATCCCAAGGAAATCCTCAAACAGAAATTCGCTTATCTGGATAAGCTTTTGGGTGGATCTTCGGGCGGAGGGATTCTGCAAGGCTATCTCCAGGCGTTGCAGGCCTTGGGTGAAGCCTTGGGACAAATGTCTCTGGCCGACGATGGCGGGGCGTCGGCCCTGACTTTTACCCAGGATGTTTTCGCCGGAAAAGTACCGCATCCTCTGGGCGATGCTTTTCGTGAAGCCAAGTCGGCATTGCAGCAAGCGCCTGATGAGTCCCGGGCTTGGCTGCAACCCCTGTTGGAAAGGCCGGTGCAACAAGTGGGGTTCATGATCATGCGCCGTGCGGAGAATCATCTGGAAACCCGTTACCGCGATAACGTGCTGTCTTTTTGCCGCGACCGGTTGCATGGGCGTTACCCTTTCGACCGCAAGACCACCGAGGATGCGGCTTGGGACGATGTAACCGCCTTCTTCGCGCCAGAGGATGGGAAGCTGGCGCAATTCCTGAAAAAGGACTTGGGGGCCCTGGCGCGTATGGAAGACGGGCGCTTGCAAGTGAGGCATTGGAACGGCATGAAACCGCCGCTCACCTCCGCCGCCATGAATATGCTGGAGGGAGGTTCCCGTTTATCCGCCCGGTTATTCCGGGAAAATTCCACCAAGCCCCGGGTGTATTTCACCACCGTGGTTCTATGGGAAACCCGTAACTCCCAGAACATCGACTTCGCCATGGGGCAGGAGCGGCTCTCTGTGAAACCCGGAGAAGATAAGGTACGCAATCGCGTTAAATGGCCCTCGGACGATCCCTATGGAGGGGCGGAAATCCGTATCGATTTTATCGGCGGCGGTTCCGATACCAAACGCTTCGATGGACCATGGGGCATGCTTCGCCTTTTGGAGGCTTCACGCGCCATTAATGCCCGGCCGGGCGGCTTTACGGCGAAATGGCGGTTTCGCGTCTCCCAAAAATATGATTTGGATGTGCGGCTCGACGGGGAGACCCAGGATAATCCGCATCCCCTCACCCACGCTGATTTTTTCCGTTTCGACTGTGCTACGGAATTGTTGCAAAAAGAAAGTCGGCCTTCGGGCTGATGGGAGTGTTTCCATGGGTGCGTTGAAAGAGGAATTGCTGCGTCCCATTTCGCCGCAGGCATTCTGCGGAGAAGATGCGGGCTATGAACCCGAATTCGAAGCCGCGAAAGCGGAAATGGAAAAACTGTCGGGAAACGATTTCACCTCGATAGAAAACAATTGCCGAAAACTTTTATTGGAAAAATCCAAGGATATGCGCACCCTGGGGTTCTTTTGCCTGGCGGCTGGGCTTACCCGAGGGGTGGCCGCCTTCGGGGACGCGGTGTCGGCGTATGCGGAACTCGTGCAATCGCAATGGGATAATATTCATCCCGCCAGGCTTGCCGGCCGCGCCAATGCGCTGCGCTGGCTGAACGGCGATCGCGTATTGTCGCTGTTACGTACCCTGCAACCCGACACCTCGGCGCATGCCGAGCTCGCGGCCGCCGCCGAGGGCATGCAGGCCCTACGCCGTCTCAGCGAAGAAAAGTGGTTGGACAATACCCCGTCCTTCGGAAGTTTCACCAAGATAGTGGAGGAGCTGGCGGCGCAAAGCCGTCCCCGTGAAGAACCGAAATATGAGGAGCCGGCCTATGCGACAACCTCCGGTTCGGCTCCCGGGGGCCCGGAAAGCGCCTCTGGCGGTCCAGCTTCCGCTCCTGCCCCTGCTTTGGAATCGGTTTCCGATGCCGAAACCCTGATCCAGAAGTCGGCGCAATTGCTGCTTCGGGAGAAACCCTCGCATCCCCTGGGTTACCGGCTTATGCGCATGTTGCGGTGGGACGCCATCAATCAACTGCCCCCGAACGAAGGCGGCGCCACGCCCATTCCTCCTCCGGATGCCGAGTTGGCAGAGGTATTCGCCAACCTCTTTCAAAGCCGGGATTGGAACCACCTTTCCCAAGGAGCCGAAAACGCCTTCTCCCGCGACGACATGCTGATGTGGCTCGATTTGCAGCGTTATATTTGTACCGCTCTGGCCGGTTTGGGCGGAGAGTACACCGCATGTTCCGATGCCATCATCGTTGAGTTGGGTTTGCTGCTCAAGCGCCTGCCCGGGCTTGCGGGCCTGCAATTCGAAGGCGGCCGGCCTTTCGCGGATCCCTTGACGCGTGATTGGATCAACGATACCGTCAAAAAAGCGCTGGGCGGCGGCGGTGGTTCCGGCGGACCCAAGCTCAAGGGGGATATCGCCAAGGAATCTGAACAGGCGGCTAAAATGGTAGGGGAGGGTAAACTACAAGAGGCTCTGGCCTTATTACAGACGGGACTGGCCAACGATTCCACCGCCCGGAACGGTTTCCAACGGAAACTGCTGATGGCGGAGCTTTGCTACAAGTCACAAAAATTTCAAATGGCCCTGGCCCTGTTGGAGGAGCTGCGCAAAGCCGTGGAGCGTTTTGCATTGGAGGAATGGGAGCCGGAATTGTGTGTTTCCCTCTATGCGCTGGCTTACAAGGCGCGTCAGGCGCTTTCCGGGGAGGCGGGAGAGGTGGAAAAGGACCGGCTCAGGGCGGCCAATTCGCTGGATTTCTCGCGGCTCAGTCGTCTCGATCCCCTGCAGGCCCTGGAATTGGATTTCCAATAATTCATGAAAAGACTATTATTTGACGCTATCGCGAATCACACTCTGCCAAGGAGAGAGCAATGTCCGGGAATTTCCAAAATGAGATCCCTCCCGCCCGTGTCAATATCCAACTGAACGTAGACAAAGGCGACGCGCAGAAAAAAGTCGAGTTGCCCCTCAAAATGTTGGTAATGGGCGATTTCTCACAAAAAGGGGATACCACCCGCTTTACGGATAAAGAAAAAATCTCCGTAAACAAGGATAATTTCAACCAGGTGATGGATTCACTCGATTTAGGGCTTTCCCTCACCGTCGCCAATAAGCTGAATCCCGATGCCGGCGACATCAAGGTTGATTTGAAGTTCAAGGATATGAAATCTTTCGACCCCACCGAAATCGTGAAACAGGTTCCCCAGCTCAGCAATTTGCTGGCCGCGCGTAATCTGGTCAAAGATTTACGCTCGAACCTTTTAGACAATCGGGAGTTCCGCAAACGTCTGGAAGCCATCCTCAAGGATAAGACGGCCATGGAAAGCCTGCGAGCCGAACTCAATCAAATTGTTCCCATGGAAAACGGCGATAAAGCGAAAGCGTAATAATGCTTTCCGGGTTATTGATGGCGGAACTAACAGCGCAAAAATCATCTTGCAGAAAATTTTAGGAGAGCGAAATGGCTGAAAATAAAAAAGAGCTCGAATTCATCTATGAAACCATGAACCTGAGTGTTCCCGAATCGCAGGTGGATATTTCCGCCTATCGCGATGCGGATTCGCTTTTCGACCACAATACCAACGAGCGTATCGGCGCCGCCTTACGTGTTTTCGTCCAGAGCATATCCGACAGTTCGGTAACCGTCGATAAAATCGATAAGACCTTGCTCGATCAGCAAATCGGCGCCATCGACGAAAAGATCAGCCGGCAGCTTGACGAGATTTTGCACCATCAGGAATTTCAAACCTTGGAATCAACTTGGCGCGGGCTCAAATTCATGGTGGACCGCACCAATTTCCGTAAGAACGTGAAAATTGAGATGCTGGACGTTTCCAAAGAAGCTCTCCAGCAGGATTTCGAAGACTCGCCGGAAACCATCCAAAGTGGTCTCTACAGGCATGTGTATACCCAGGAATACGATACCCCGGGTGGTGAGCCGGTCAGCGCCATCGTTTCCGCCTACGAATTCGACTCCAAGCCTCAGGACATCGCCCTGTTGCAAAATCTTTCCAAGGTGGCCTCTTCCGCGCATTGCCCCTTTATCGGGTCGGTGGGACCCGCCTTTTTCCGCAAGCCGGAAATCAAGGAATTACCCGGCATCGAGGATTTGTCCAACTATATGGACCGCGCCGAATTCATCAAGTGGAGAGCCTTCCGGGAAACCGAAGAGGCCCGTTATGTGGGACTGGTCTTGCCGCGTTTCCTGTTGCGTCTTCCGTACAGCCATGAAACCGCGCCGCTCAAAGAGTTCAACTATACGGAGAGCGTCACCGGTGAACAGCATGATCGATACCTTTGGGGCAACGCTTCTTTTGCTTTCGCCACCAACATGATCCGCTCTTTTCAGGACCACGGCTGGTGCGTACAGATTCGCGGTCCCGAATCCGGCGGTAAGGTCGAGGATTTACCCATCCACCTATACGACGTCGGTCGCGGCAACCAGATGAAGATTCCCACGGAAATCCTCATCCCGGAAACCCGTGAATTCGAATTCGCCAATCAGGGGTTCATTCCCCTGAGCTTTTACAAAAACCGTAATTATGCCTGCTTCTTTTCCGCGAACTCCATTCAAAAGCCACAGGTCTATGACGATCCCAATGTAACGGCCAATTCCCGCATCAATTCGCGTCTGCCTTATATTTTTCTGACTTCGCGTCTGGCGCATTATCTGAAGGTGATTCAGCGTGAAAACATCGGTGCGACCAAGAACGCAGCCATGTTGGAAACGGAACTGAATAACTGGATCAAACAATTGGTCACGGAAATGAAGAATCCCAGCGCGGAATTGGCGGCTGAGCGGCCTCTTAGCGCCGCCAACGTTACGGTTAGCGAGTTGGAGGATAATCCCGGCTTTTTCAAAGTAGGCTTGTCGGTAAAGCCCCACTTTCAAGTGGAAGGCATCGACGTCAACCTGCAACTGGTCTCCCAAATGCCGAAGGGAAAATAAGGTTCCCATCGGGAGGCCGACCAGGTGAC
>JBGTHM010000063.1:0-1502 GCA_041746255.1 Fibrobacteria bacterium
AAGGCTGCGTATCTCCAGGCAATTGCCTATAACCTCACCGGCGATCCCGTTTACGCCATAAACAGTATGCGGATTTATCAAGCCTATGGGGAAAATTTGAAGGAAGTAACGGGGAGCGATAGCCGGCTGGTTATCGCATGGCTCGGAAGCGTTTTCCTTTATGGGCTGGAGATCCTCAAGTACACGTACCCAGACTTCGATCCGGCCGTTGAAAAGGTATTCATGAGCATGTATGACAAGTTATTCCTTCCGGTGCTGCTCACTCCCTACCCGGTGACGAGTAATTGGGGCCACGCAGCCGGCGAGTCCCATACAGCCGCCGCGATTTTTAAAAACGATACCGCCATGTTCAACAAAGCGATTGTCAACTTCAAAGCGTATGTCCGCGGCGGCACCCAAAACAACGGATTTCCAAACTCGATTAAACGCGACCTGGAGCATTCGCAGGAAGCGGTGGGCTCACTGGTACAAGGTGCCGAATTGTTCTGGACGCACGGAGTCGACGTGTACAGCATGGATGACAATCGTTTGGCTAAAGGAGTCGAGATACTTGCAGATACCGTGGTTACCCGGCTTGCCCGGAAGACCACCGATGAACATGATCGTCCGAGGGGATCAGCGTGGGAAATGGCCTATAACCATTTCCATCACCGGAAAGGCATGCCGATGACCAAGACGAAAACCCTGGTGCTTAATCAGATTCGGCCGGATTTCATTGATGGGGAAAAATGGGGGCTGGGATCACTCCTTAGGGGCGACTTCGACGACGCCGACAAAACCGTGCTCCTCTCGGATTTTACCGCCCGCGGTCCACGGCAGCTCGCCAGGCAACCAAAAATCGTCCTTTTCCGTTTGCCAGCGTCCCATCGCGATAACGACATTGCCGGAAACCAGTCTCTCGGGGCGTCTATCCTCGTGAGCCCCGGTTCATCCGCCAATCGTCCCGGAATCTTCGAGCGGGGCTACTATTCTTTGCGCGGCCAGAGGGTGCTAAGCATTCGGTGAACCCCTTATTTGATTTTCCTTCCCTCCCGAAAAGGTGAAAAAGCATGAATAGCGAAAAAGACAGACACGCGACACGAAATCCGCGCTTTGGAAGAATGTGGCTTGCCATGGTTGTGGTGTGCCTGTTCTCGATGCTGGACGCTGCCGCCCAGTTTATCCATCCCGGGCATCACGTCACCAAGGAGGACCTTGCGGAAATAAAAAGGCGTATTCAGGCGGGAATCGAGCCCCAAAAATCCGCGTTTGATAGAATGATGGCCCATGAGTATTTGAGCAAAACCTATACACCCAGCAATGTCCCCCGCATCGAGCGGGGAGGGGGTGGAAAACCGAATATCGGGCATGGGGAAGCACGTAATGATGCCAAGGCTGCGTATCTCCAGGCAATTGCCTATAACCTCACCGGCGATCCCGTTTACGCCATAAACAGTATGCGGATTTATCAAGCCTATGGGGAAAATTTGAAGGAAGTAACGGGGAGCGATAGCCGGCTGGTT
>JBGTHM010000064.1:0-59190 GCA_041746255.1 Fibrobacteria bacterium
CGTAGCGAGTCAGGAATGGGGTTCGAAACGGTACCTAAATATGGATTTGCTTAAGGGACACGAACTCCAGGCGCAGGTCGCCTAGTGAGAGTCAGACTCGAGGAGCCGAAATCAAATTGCGAAAGAAACTTGACACTACCCATCTCGGATGAAATGGCCAGGGAGGTGTGCGACACGAATTAGCAACGCATCATCAAGAAGATTCTATGCAACGGCCTCTTCCTTGCGGGCAAGGGGTTGTTTACATTCTGAAGCGATTTGGGGAAAGCTTTCGGAAAGTCAGCGGGGATACGGGCATGGAAATGTTACGCTACCAGAGAGCGGCAGCTTACAACGGGCGAAGTGTTTTATTTATGATAAAAATTACGATTGATAATTTCACTGGCTTGAATTGAGATTGGCTGGTAAATTTCTGCTGAGCATGGATGAAAATCAATTGGCCATGTAGAGGTCAGTTCGCAAAGCAGCTTTAATTGTAAGGGCGCATCGTTATTGATTCTTTTAACGGTAACCTGAATTGAATTGTGATTCACATTATTTAATAACCAATTAAAATCCTCGTTCAAATATCTAGGGCAATAACCGACAAGGGTGGCTGGAGCATCTGTACGCATAACCAGAGAAAAGGCATCGTGCTTATTTTGAACATCTTTTAATAAAAAGAGTCTCTCTCCAACATTCAATGAGTCGATTCTATTGATAGTTTCTGGCGTGAGATATTTAATTCCGTTGACAAAAAAAGCCATGATGTATTGGTTTTCAGCGGTCCTTCTGGGCTCTGGAAAAATTGCTAGGGTATCAGTCTCTCTCTTCCCGCCCGTCCTTTCAAGAATTACGATTGGCTCAGCTTCACTTTCATTAAGATCGATCCATTTCAGGAAATCAAAATATTCCGGCCTGTTCTTTTGAATAATTCGATTCCCGAATAAGGGGAAAATATCGGTTGAAAAGTAAACTTGTTCTAAGTTGTTCATCACACCGAAGGGTTTAAAATTTTCAGAGGCCTTCGCACCCTTTGTATAGAAGAATACGTACTCTAGTCCATCGTAAAGCAGCCTCCCTACTGGAAACCAGTTTCTCGACAAGGGATCCTGCCAGGCCAAAAATAGTGATTTCATCATAAACCCAAAATACGTTCTTTATTGGCGAATAAAAGCTTGCACGTGAATTTTTTCTGAATTTCGGTCATGACGCTCCCCGGAACCATGTTGACTAGGTGCTCGATTTCACCATTATCCAACTCTCTGAGCCTACGAATCCATTCATCCGTTGCTGGGGGATTTCTTTTCTTTGCGACTTTTAGGGTATCAATGGTTGCCATAGGTCTTGTGCTTGAGAGTGATCCATAGAATCCGCTTAAAGCCCTCTTGGAAAACACTTCTATCGTCCTATTTTTATCTCTTGTCGTCATGCGTTCTGACCTGGCTTCATCAGTCTCGTTTCGGGCCAAGCTTGACCCATGGTCAAAAGTCGGTGCCAAGTAAACACCCTTATTTGAATCGGCAACAATGCCCCAGTTTTCGTGATGCCTGTCCTGGTTTGCCACAAAAGCATCAAGCATTAAATATCCCGGGAATATGTCGTAACCACTTTGTATAATTTCATCTGTTTCAAAAGAAGGTGGAGGCAAGAACTCTCCGAACTTAATTAATAATAAAGCTCGCTCAATTGTATGCTGTGTTTGCTTGAATTTTATCCCAGGGGAATAGTTTTCAATAATGCGGCCCAATAGCTCGTTGGCAAGCACCAATCTTCCAGTTTTTGGCACAAAGTTTGGAGTGATAACTCCTCTTTTGCCCTGGTATGAGGCTAACTCGTACTCTGCATGCGGAATTTTAAGTAGCCGGCAAATTTCGCAAGCAATCTTTTCTGCCCAATCTTCTCCTGAATGTATGCGGGACTCCTTGAATAGGAACTCCTTCCCGGCTGTATCGATAAACCAAAATTTCGGCCTAGCTCCGAGCTGTTCAAGTCCGGTCTTGAAAATATTTTCAACAGGATAGACTTTGTATTCCACGATTTATAAAAGTAGAAACTGACTGTCAGAAAATTCATTGTTTTGATATCGACTATTCATGGCGAACGTTTTTTCGATACAATCTTAAATAACCATACCCATTCAAAAGTTTAATTGACTGCTACTTTTCCAATTCCTTACAATTTATGCACCCCACCACTTTCTACCTATCCAATCCCCGCACCCATTTACTGAAATCACTAAGGACCCTAATCCAGTACTATTCCAACCCATCCCCAACCGGCGCCACCGCCTCCACCCTTTCCAACTCCGCAACCACCCTCGGAAATAACCTACCCGCCCCGAGAAACACATCCTCCGGCATCCCCAAGGCCCGTTTCAGCCCCACGTCCTGGTCCCACACGTTTTTCAGCTTGCGAATGCGATGCAATTCCTTCCACTTAATCCGGAACATCGCATACCATGGTGATACCAATGAGGTTTCGATGAGAGGATAGTCCGACCCGTATAAGTAATTTCCGGCGCAAGATTTACAAGCAAGCACCTTCGCCAAATGCCCGATGCGATTAACCTGGGTAAGCGCCGAAAGGTCGGCGTAGAGATTCGGGTACTTCATAAACAGCGGCTGCAATCTTTCGTGATTCGGCGCTCCATGCGATTCTCCGCCCGCGCCCGCATGCGCCGCGATTACCGTCACGCCCAGCGATAGAGGTAGCATCAGCCGTTCCGGGTCCGCCAATTCATCGCGTGCCCAGGTGAATGAACTCTCTTTTCCCGCGTGGGTGAGAAGCGGAAGCCCCAGCTCCACCAGGGTTTGGTAAAAGGGAATCAATGCGCTGTCGGCGGGGTCGATATCCATGATGGAGGGAATCCATTTTATCAAGTGCGCGCCTTCAGCGGCGTATTGATGTAACAGGGTAATGGCATCGCGACGGTAGGGATTGATGCTGGCGCCGAAAAATAGATTCGGATATTTCGCGGTTTCGTGGAGGATGAAATCGTTGGGGATGTAGAGTTCGGTTTTCTGGGTATCGATGGAGCCCGTCGCATCGATAACTCCGTCCATGGCTAGCACAATTGCGGCATCGATCTCGCGCGACGTCGCCAATTTTTCCGACAGCCTTTTTACCGTCAGGCCGTCGCCATGCTCCTTCAGTTCGGCTTCGGTTACCCCGAAAGCCTTGAGGTAAATACCGTATTTATAACTGTTTCTCAGGTTATCCGATACCAAACAGCCGCTGCGACCGTCGCCTATTCCGGCTACATGGGTATGGATGTCGATTATATAGGGTTTTTTGTCCTGCACTGCTTCCGTGCCGGCAAAGCCCGATTGGGGTAGGAGTAGGAGCAAACCGAAAAGCAGGTTTTTCAGTACACAGCCTTTGGAGAAAACGATGCTTAGACTTCTGCTCTCAAATCAAGGCTTGATATTCGGTCGCAGACAGCAAATCGTCGGGGGTCTTATCCAGCTTTACCTTGATTATCCAACCTTGACCGTAAGGGTCTTGGTTTAGAATGCCCGCATCCTTGGCCAGGGCCGCGTTGACTTCCGTTACTTCGCCGTTAACCGGCGCGTAAAGTTCGGCCACGGTTTTCACTGCTTCAACCGTACCGAAGCTGGCTCCGGCGGATAATTTGGCGCCGGGTTTGGGTAATTCTACGAAGACGATGTCGCCCAGTTCGGTTTGGGCATGATCGGTTATGCCGATAACCGCCGTATTACCCTCGATACGGGCCCACTCATGATCCTTGGTGTATTTCAATTCCTGAGGTACGCTCGACATGCCTGCTCCTTGTATCCCGCGCGCGGGAAATGTTATCGGACTTTTTTAAAGCCTGTCCAGGGCTCTGCGAAAAAATGCTGCGGCTTGCTGACGCTCGCTGAGGAAACTTTCCCGGCGCAACCTCTCCTCGGCTTCGTTTTCGGCCCGGAAGAATCGATCCAGATTGTGACAGGCGCCGTTCAACGCCTCCAAGCCTCGCTCAACCTGTTTGCCGGCTTCCGCCAATTCGGTGGGGATTTCGCCTTTGAGCGAATTGAATCGCGCTTGCAATTTGGAGGCTTCGGCGACGGAACTGGCGGCTACTGAACGCATATATTGGAATTCCTCTTCGGGGAGGTCGATAAGATTCTGAAGCACCAGGCGGGAGAGGTTGCCTTGCAGACGAGAAGAGGATTCCACCAGGGAACGTAGCCGATTGCGGGCTTCGGCCAACCCGGATTGCTGGGCATTTGCTTGCGCCGGAGGTGGGGTTGCAACATCGGTATCGGCGGGCATGATGACGGCTTCCTGCGTAACGGCACGGGTTTGGCGTTCGGCTGGGGCGGCCGAGCCTGCTCGCGTTCCTCGCTCCGCCTCGGAGGACGCGCCGAACAAGCCTTCGGAGGAGGTCAGCAATCGGGCGGTGTGAAAAACAGAGGCGCAAAGACATAAAATGGCGAAGAAATAGGATAGGCCTATTCGTGCCGGGCCGCGCGAATTGATAGCGGCTATGAACCCCACCAGGGTTACCGCGTATAAGAGGGTAATGAGCAGGATTTCTACGTTCACATTTAACTCCCCGCAATTTGCACACCAGGCAACTCGTGTTTTTTGCTGGAAAAAGGCTTTCAGGAATATAAAATAAGGTCCCAGTCCATCCAACCCGCCTTGCCCATTCCATGAAGTAAATTTAATGCATGGATGCGTGGGAACTCCTTGAACCAATCGGCATATTAGGGTTTGGCGTCGAAGGGGAAAGCACTTGCCGCTACTTGTTGCAACAGGGATACCGGCGAATCGTGGTATTGGATTGTAAACAACCTCAAGAATTGCCGTCCAGTGTGGAATATGCCGGTGAAGACGATTATCTGGCCCGGCTTCCCCAAATGCGTACCGTCTTCCGATCCGCGGGCGTGCGCCCCGATCTTCCCGAGCTCATCGCCTTTAGGGCACGCGGGGGCATCGTTACCTCGCAAGTCGAACACTATCTGGGAAAAACCGCGCGGGAAAACATTTTCGGAGTGACCGGTACCCTCGGCAAAGGTACCGCCTGTACCTTGCTGGCCTCCATGTTCGCAGCCGCTAACATTCCCTTTCGTTTGGGAGGTAACATTGGCATTCCCGTACTCGACCTGCTTCCGCCGAAAACCGGCGAGAAGATAATCCTGGAACTTTCCAGCTTCCAACTTAGCACCACCCAGATGAGCCCGGCATATGCGGCCGTGCTACGGACAACCGTCGAGCACCTCGATTGGCATACGACGCGTGAGGAGTATTGGAAGCATAAATCCAACCTGGTGCGTTTCCAGAAACCGGGGGACGGCTTGGTTTACTGCGCCGATGCCGAGGGCAGCAGAAACATCGCCGGCAAATCGCCCGCACACCCTATCGCGTATGGCCGAGACCAAGCGATCGATGTCGGGCCCGACAAAATAACCTGGCGCGAAAGCGGCTTGGAAATCCAGTTGGCGGACATACGCATTAAAGGCGCCTTCAACCTGGAGAATGTCGCCGCGGCCGGTACCCTGGCGCAAATGGCGGGGGCTCCGCTACAAGCGGTGGTGCAAGGAGCAGGGAATTTTACCGGCCTGGAACATCGGCTGGAATTTGTGCGCGAGTGGAAAGGGCGGGCCTTTTACAACGACTCCTATGCCACTCGCCCCGAAGCCACCCAGGGAGCCGTCGAGGCTTTCGCAGCGGAGCTGACCGGAAAGGGTGAGGGCCTCGGCCTTATCCTGGGTGGTTCGGATAAAAAGGCCGACTTTTCCGAAATGGCTAGACTGCTGGTACGAGCGCCGCATTTACGCGCCGTAGCCCTTATCGGTGAAACCGCCGCCCCCTTGGAATCCGAATTGCTCCGAAGCGGCTTCCCCGGGCATTTGCGCCGCTTGCCGGGCCTGGAAGAAGCCCTCGGGTATCTCCTTTCCGAAATAGAAAACGGCGTGATTCTACTTTCCCCCGCTTGCGCCTCCTTCGGGCTTTTCGCGAATTATAAGGATCGCGGGATGCGCTTCAAAAAACTCGTCATGGCCTTATAAAATGTTGAGGTTGCGGTCGGAACCCCGGTTAGACCCCATTCTCTTCGTTGCTATTTCGAACCAGATGTATAATTTATAGCTCAGGTCGGAAACAATACCATCCATGCTGTCGGACGAATACGAAAAAATGATGCTGATTTATCTTTCGAGCCTCGTTGAGGGTCAAGGTTTTCGGACCGTTGAGGATTTGCATCGCTTAAGTTCCTTCGAGTTACTTAAGCTCGGCGAAAAAGTGGATGACCCCGCGTTGGGGCTCTTCGTGCAATTGTTGAAGCGCTCCCAATCCGGCCTCTCGTTATTCGAAAAATTGATGGGCGATCACGAGGAGGAGAACCGCGTATTGGTGGACGCATTTTTTTCGCGGTATATGAACGTGGTGCTTTCCAACGAGAATGAGAAGGAACATTACAATCCCCTGGAAGTGTATTTGCCCCGGCACACGCTCTCCGACCTCGCCTATGTGCAATCGCGCCAACCCTTTTTCCTGCGGCAATCCATCGAAACTATCAACGAATACCTGGAGGAAGTACTGGATTGCAATACCGAGTTCCAGGCCGGCGAGCAGGAAACCGCCTGGCATTTCTTCTGGGAAAAGGTGATGGAAAAGTGAGAGTGGAGAAATGAGGAACGACCTTCGTCCCATCTGCGCCACCGAAAAACCGGAGGAGCAAGGGGATGTTTCCACCGAGACCCTGACCAAGCCCGCCCACAATTATAAAGTCGTGCTCTTTAACGACGAAGAACACACTTATGATTACGTGGTGGAGATGCTTACCTCCGTATGCAAGCTCTCCCGCGATAACGCTTTCCGTTGCGCCGTCGAAGTCGACCTGACGGGCAGGACCATTGTCTATTATGGCACCCAAGCCGATTGCGAGAAAGTTTGCTCCCAAATGCTCCGCTTCGGCCCCGACCACCGGCTTCCCCAAAGCATGTCGTCGATGAGCGCCGAAGTTCAGTCGCATTAATCCCACTTTTTTGGGCTTTTTTGGTTTATCTATCTCCAAATAAATCAGTGATTTAGCCGGTTTTATGGCCCCCCGAAAATTGAAATTGTTGAGAATTTGGAAAATCCGGTTGCAAGTATCCACCTTCCCTTGTTATCTTCTCCCCAGTGACCCCAAGATATAGCGTAAGGGTCGCTCCAGCCCCGGCCTTGGCTGGGGTGGAAAATGCCAAAAACGGCTTGTTCGGAAAAATCGGAAAAGGGAGGTCAATTTGAAGAATGTGACCAAACAGGATCTGGTACAGGAAGCTGCCCGCTCCAGCGGCCATTCTCAGGTGGAAACCAAGGAAGTGGCGGAGCAATTTCTCCGGGTCATCGGGGAGCATCTGGTAGCCAACGATAGCATCGAAATCCGTGGTTTCGGTACATTCTACAGCAAGTTGCGCAAACCCCGTCCGGCCCGAAACCCCCGTACCGGCGAGATCTGCCCCTTGGGCCATCGGCGCGTGCCCCTGTTCCGTTTCTCCACCGACGTCAAATCCTCCATCCGCGAGGTGCCGGAATTGACCGAGGCCGGAAAAGCCCTTTCCGCGGAAGCCTTCGAAACCGCGGTTTCCTACCTCACTCATCCCCAGGTTTAAACCTCCAATAATGGCAAGGCCGCGCACCGTAATGCTAAACTGCATACGGTGTCGGCCCTCAAAAATCCGCTTAACAGCGTCTTAAAGCGTGTTGCCCCGTCGGGCATTTCTTCGCGAGCGTTTCGGC
The DNA here is from genome assembly GCA_041746255.1 of Fibrobacteria bacterium. GTDB lineage: Bacteria > Fibrobacterota > Fibrobacteria > UBA11236 > UBA11236 > JBGTHM01. The sequence goes on from JBGTHM010000064.1 coordinate 7,714, forward strand.
TGCTTTTAAGCCCCTGCCGTTTATTTCCCTTTTGGTTACCCTGCCTGCTACCCTGGGTATTTCCCGGCTTTTCCCAGGCCGAACCGTTGCTTTTCATGGGACGGGCCAATGCCGAATTCAGCGGCGCCGTTTCCCACGATTTCACCAAATCACCGTTGGACTATCCCGAGAAACAAGGTCAAGCCCGCTTCATGTCCAATTTGCCGCTCGATTTTTCCGCGCGTGCGCATGAATACCTGCAAGACATCAATGACTCGACGGTAGTGATGCCGGTTTTTCTCGCCAGCGTATTCCAACGCATGAACGCGCAAATAGAAGTTTCCGCACCGCTGGGACCGACCACGATTTTTTTCGCCGCCCGCGAAAACGCCGCTTTGAACGTAACGGGAGGTTTGGGCGACACTCGCTTCAATCTCGATACCACTTTGGAGGAATCAGGATCGCTCCTGCTCAAAGGTGGCATCCATCTCCCCCTCTTGCTCGACATGCGCTGGCGGTCTTTAAGTTTCGGATTCACCTTCTCCCCTTCCTCCTATACGCGAGTCGGATTTCAATTGCATAAGCACCTGGTTGCGGCGCGCTTAGCCGGAAATCTGAAACCGGATTTGTTGGGTCGCCTGGATATCTCCGTCGACGGGGCCAATACCTCGGCGGTGATTGAATATCCCGACGATAGGATTTATGGATTGGCGCGTGGAAATTATCGCGGCGAAGCCTGGAGCCCGGAAGTGGCGGTGCGGGTGGGACCTCTTTCCCTGGTGTCGCGCATGGGAGCCCACATTCAGGCGCGCGGTGATTTCCTGATCGATTACAGCGTTCCCTTTTTCATAGACGCCGAAACCTTCGAGCCTACCGTAAGCGAACCCGATTCATTCTTATCTCCGGACAATATCCGGCGCTTCCTCGATTCGGAAGTGAACCGCAAGAGCATTGCCATCAAAGAAGACCTTTGGCTTAATCTTCCGCAGTCGCATACCCTCAAGCTGACTTTGTGGAAGGAACGCATCGGGATGTCCTATACCCGTACCATCGGAGACCTATACGCGCGGCATAATCCCACCGTGGAGTGGACGGACGACGACGAGCGCCTCAATGCCGCCATGAGCCCAGACCATATCACGGTGATGTCCCTGCGTTGGGGCGGGTTCAGTCTCGATGCCGGTGCGCATACCCTAAACGTGGATTATAACGGTCGGAAGAACCTGTTGACGGGATTGTTCCCCCTGGAATTCGGAGGCGACCCCTGGGTCCCTATTGTAAATCTCGGAGTAAGTTGGGGCCTCCGTCCCCGCGTGCATATGCAAATCAACGTGATGCCTTTACCCGCCGTACGCATGGGAGTGAGCCATGCGATTTAGCCGGTCATCGCGCAAACTGTGGCTGCTTCTGTTCGCTGCGCCAGTAGCAGCCGCGCCCTCCTTGATGTTCACTCAAGCTCCCAAGGGTGAGGTTTTGCAATCCGAACAAATCCGCCTGGATGTAGAAGCGCTGCCCGGCACTGAACTGCAAAAACCCTGCAGTCTTTTTTTCAGTGCGGCGCCGCAAGGTCCGGTGGTTTCCGGCCATGACGGCCGCATTTCCAATTTCACTTCCGAAGCAGATGGCAATAAGCTTACTTTGCGTTTTCGGCCCTCGGACGCGGCTAACACCCCTTCGGCCCATCCGCAATTGGGGCTGGGTTTCCGTTATCTGGTGGCGGTTTGCGGCGATACCCCGCAACATACTCCCGAGCTGCCTTTACTCATCACCACCTCAAAATCACCCACCATCGCCTCTCCCCAATCGAAAGAAAAATCGAGCTACCCGCAAATAAGCTGGTCCGCCGTGCCGGGTGTGCCCGCCTACCATGTTTTATTGTCGGATCAACCCATCGAAATCAATCCTGAAAATGGGGATGTCTCGGGAGCCAGTCTCATCTGGCAGGCCATTACCACGGGAACTTCCATTGCTTACGGAATTCCGGATCCTTCCGGTACTTTCGGGAATGCGACGGCGCCGCCCTTATCGCCGGGCGTCACCTATTCGCTGGTTGTTCTGAACAATTTTGACGGTAAAAGCTCGTTAGCCAGCTCAACCCGGGCGCAAAGCCTTAAAATTTTCAGCCTGGATTCCGAGAGCGGTTTCTCGAAACCGAAAAACCTGGCTCCCGTTTCCGGGCGAAGTCTCGCCTATCCTGCGGACAGCCTCATCACGCTGCGGTGGACAAAGAGCACAAGCACAGTAGGCGCCTTGGCTAATACCTATCGCGTCTTCCTCTATGCATCCTCGGCGCGCGACGGCGTGGAGGTTTTAGTGCCGGTATGGGATACCGAAGTCACCGATACCTCCGTGACGGTCAATGCCGGAAAAATGCTTTTGGAAAACCGCTATGTCTTCAAGGTCTTCGCCATGGACAACCAAGGCAAGGCCCGCGTGGGCGACACTACTTCTTTCCGATACTCCACCCCGAGCGCGAGACTGGCGGTAACCGCCCGCGAAATTTTCGGAGGGGATACGGTTTCATTGGGTGACGTGCGGGTGGAGTTGACTGCGGTGGAGGGCAGTCTCGACCCGCTGCCGCTTTTCACCATCGCCAACTCCGTCGTGGAAAAAACCTTGCCGCTGGGAACCTATCAAGCGGTATTCAGTAAAGACGGTTTTTCATCGCAAACCTTGACGGCGACGCTTTCCCAGGGCGCGCAAGTCCGGCTCGACCCTTTTATGCCCAGGGCTTCGGCACTGGTGCGCGGAAGGGTGGTGGATGCCGGCGGCATTCCCCTGGCCCTCAGTAGCGTACGGGCTACCGCCTTCAACGGAACCGAACTCGCGGCCGCCACCGATGCCCAGGGATATTACCTGTTGGGACTTTCGGCAGGTAGCTATACGCTGTCTTTTGCTAAGCCCGGTTATGCGGATGCGGTGGATACGACGGTGAACCTGCAAAGCGGCGGGAGCGTGTTGCTGCCCGATCGGAGGTTAACGAAATGGAATTCGGTTTTATCCGGTACTGTGGTCAACGAAAAAGACGCGGCTTTGGCCGGAAGTCACATTACGGTTTTTCGCGAGGACGGTTCCACCGCAGGCACAATGGCCAGCGATGGCGGAGGCGCCTTCTCCCTTCCCCTTCCCCCGGGCGTCTATCGCGTACGCGCTTCCCGCACCGGCTTCACCTCCGCCGAACAAACCCTGCGTTTGGCCGATGTAGCCACGCTGCGCTTCAAGCTCGGTTCCGGCGCCTCCATCGTGAAGGGGCTCGTTAAGCAAAGTTCGCAGAGGACGCCTGACCAAATCTCCGTAACCGCCCTGCCCAAAGCCCGGATCGAATTGGTTCACCTGAAAACCGGCGGCACACTCGTAACCGAATCGGACGCGCAAGGGCAATATTCCTTTTCCACCGCCGAAACCGGAGCCTTCAACCTGAAAGCCTCCTTGCCGGGAAACACCGTGGCGGCTTCCCCGGTCTCGGTCACGATTAGCGTCCCCGCGGCTAAAAGCACCGTCACGCGCGATGTAAACCTACGGCGCTTGGCCCGGGTGGCGGGCCGGGTGGAAATGGACGGCGGCCTACCCGCGAACCTCGGTAACCTACGCATTACTCTAGCGGGCGTGGGCGGATCCGATTTCTTCGCCTCCGTCGCGCCTTTCAGGTCGGATTCCATCCTCACCTTTACTTTTTCCGACGTACCCGACGGAACCTACCGGCTCTCGGGAGGCTCGGAAACTTTCGGCCCCAAGGAGGAAGGCGAGGTGTCGGTTATCGGGAATCTCTGGCGCATGGATGAAACCGTCGAACTCATTGCCGCCGACAAGTCCGTAACCGTGAAGTTACGCCAGGACGGAAAAGAAATTGCGGGTCGAGTGCAAATGCGGGCTCCCTGGGAAACGCTATTCACGGCGGGAGACGCCTTTTCCCCGGCTCCTGGGGGCAGCTATTCCTTGACGGCGTTACCCGAAGACAAATCGGTTTTGCCACGGCAAAATTTTTCCTTTCACCTCGCATCCTCCGTAGCCGATACCACCTTTATCCTTGACCTTCCTTTCAGCCATCTGGCCGTAGAATCTTTGCCGCTGGTACAGGATAGCCTGGTCCTGGAATTCACGGCTCTGGCGCCCTTCGATTCCGCCCTGGTTCATTACGGCTATGGTAACGTACGCAATACCGCCCGTTTTTCCCGCCCCACCGCCTTTCCGGGAAATCCCAGGGTCACCTTGAGACCGGGTGAGCAGGGCGGGGCGCTCGTTTATGCCATTGTGGTTTTCGTCGGAGAGGCCCGCTATTCCAATGACATGACCGGCCGGCGTTTCCACGCCCAGGTGCGCGCCGGAAAGAAGTTACGCCGCATCGCCTTGGATATCCGCGACACTCTCCGCGTACCTCTGGATGCCCGCCTGTCGCTACGGCTACGCGCTTTCAATCCCGCCGGTGAGAGCCTGGACGATGAGGTTCAAAAGTATGGCAAGGTTGTTTGGGCGCTTAACCCCGCATCCGCCTTGAAACTCGACACCAAAATAGGCCACGCTCCCGTACTCCTTTCCCCCCGGGTTTTTCCGACGCGGCCGGACCCGAAAGCTTCCGCCCTGGAAGCGCCCCCGCTTTCGCTTTCGAAATCGGCAGCTACCTCCGCCCTCGGTCCGGGCTGGGATAGCCTTTTTATCACGGTGACCTTGGACGGAAATACCGTCAAGGACACGCTACCGGTAAAACTTGAGAATAAAACCGTGCACAAATTGGTATTGAGCAGCTCCTTGGGAAGCGCTCCAATTATGCCGTCTCCCGGACTGTTCACGGTATTCGTTTCCGCTTTCGACACCTCCACTACACCGCCCACCCTCCTATCCGCCTCCCCTACTTTCAGCTTGCAACCAAAGGAAGCGGGCAATGTTTCGCCGGGCGGACAGGTGGAATTGCGGCGGAATTTCATCGGGCCCGTCCGCATTTCCGCCGTCCATCAAACCGGAAGCGGTCGGCAAGTTCAGGCGGAATTGGGAGAAGCCACACCGGGGCAAAGCACGCTGGTGTTTCCACCGGGCGTAGTGGTGGGTCAAATCCTGCTTCCGGGTGATTCGGCCCGGATTTGGTTTCACGATCCTTCCGTAGAAATAGTCGTGCAGGATTCCCTGGTTTTCGGCAGCCAGCCCCTGCAATTGTTTCTCTTGAAGAGAACTTTGCCTAAGAGTTTTCTCAGTCTACCCGATTTTCAAGTAAACGGTTCGGTGTTTGAACTTTCCAACCCCCTGGGCGCAACTCTGCAATCCCCGCTTATTCTTCGCATGGGACTTGCGCCTTCGGGGCGGAAGCAGACTTCGATGGCGCGTTTCGAAACCGCAAGGCTTTCCTGGCATTCCCTCGAAAGCACGGAAATTTCCTCGGAGGAGAATTCTTTCGGAAGACCATCCATCAGCGCCCATGCTTTTGCCTTGGACGGAAATTATTACGCCTTGATGAGCGCTTCGAAAACATTGTCCATCGGTGCCGTGAACATCATCCCCAACCCATTTTCGCCTTTAGTGCTGGCATCTCGCGACGGGAACACCGAATACGGCACGCGCATCCGCTTCGAGCCGGAATCATTGACCTCGGAAGTTACGGTGTCGGTACGGATTTTCAACATGCGCGGCGAAATCGTCCGGCTGCTGGTCGATCACCAGACCGTGCCCAAAGCTCCGACGGAATTCTATTGGGACGGCAAAACCAGCGACGGACGCTGGGCCCGTAACGGACGCTATCTGGTGGAAATTCAATTGCGCGAAACCGGCGGACGGAAGGACATTTCCACCGTGAAACCCGTGGTGCTTTTCCGATAGGCATTATGAAAAGTTCGCTTGCCTATCGCCCCATTTACCTAGCCGCTTTGCTGGCGCTGGCGCCGGTTAAGGGCGAATCCGAAACCATGCCCGGCGAAAGTTTCGAGCCAACCCCGTCTGGTGTATTGGCATTGCTGCCACCCGAACCCGCTCGCAATCGGGGCGCTTTCGGGGCCGACAGCGCGGCGCTGGCCATAGTAGAGCGCGCCCTACGGATGCGCCTGGCGCAATCAGGCCGCTACGAAATTCCCAGCCGCGAAGAGCTGGAAATCGAACTGGCCCGCACGCGATCGACCTGGCCCTCCGACTGCCAGGGCGCCGCCTGCCTGCGCGCGACGGGCGAAAAACTTTCCGCCGATTATGCCCTGTCGGTGAGCGTATTTCTGTCGGTCGACAGTCTTCTTTGCCGTCTCTCCCTCAATCTGGCGCGCACGGGGGGCAAAAGCCATATCAGCTACGAAGTGGAAGGAACGGGACAGGCCGACGGTTTATCTGAATTGGCCCGAATCGCAGCCGAAAAAGCCGTGTTGCCTGAAGAGGATTCGTACGCGCCGTCGCCAAGGAAAGGATCACCAAGAATTTTGGTCTGGACGGGTTCCGCACTGCTTACGGCCATGGCCGCCCTCGCCTGGACCCAGGGCGATTATTTCCAGGAAGACGGTACGGGGAAGGGACCGGCTCGACCCCTGCTTCCCGAAGGGGGACAAATGTCGGGATTGCGCGGCTTTTTCGCTTCGCCTACCGCGCCTCCGCGTTATGCGGCCCAGGGGGATGCCGGACTGGCGCATTCCCGCGACGCTTTAAGCCTTTTCATCAACCCCGCCGGCATTGCGGATATTCCTCGCGATGCCGCGGCTTTGATCAAAAGCACGCTTCCCGGAGAGGTGCCCGCCTTTGCCCTGGCCTATGCGGCCCCGCGTAGCCAAAAAATTTCTCAGGGCTACAGCCTCCGCTACGAAGGCGACGATCTCGCCAACGAAATCACCGCCCAGGCCGTACTCGCGGGAACGCTATCCGGCGCGCGCCAATTCTTTCCGGACGTGAAGGCGGGCCTAGGCGTGAAACTCTATTTGGCGCAGGTGGGCCAAGGCGGCACCGGTCTCGACCGCTCACGAGGCCATAGCGTCGGAGCCGGGCTCGACCTGGGATCGCAATGGCAGCTCGCTCCCCGCATCCGCGCGGGCGTGGTGCTGCGCGACGCAGTGAGCTTGCTTCGCCACCGCAACACCTTCACCAATAGCGAGTACTACGAAATCCTTCCACCATTATTATTGGTTGGTGCCGCCTACTCCATGCCCGCGGGCATCGACCTGGCCATGGACGGCCAGAAGGGACTTTACGCCGATCAAACCGATCATGTCATGCTCGGCGGAGAGGCTACCGCCTTCCGGGTTTTACGCCTGAGAACCGGGCTCAAGCAAGTATTCAGCGACGACCCCGTGCGGGAATTCACTTTGGGATTCGGATTGACCAGCGAGGGACTGGACTCGGGGTGGAACCTCGACAAGCATTTGGAAATCGCCTACAGCTATTCCCTCGCCCTCGATCCCCATGCCCGACTGGGTGGTGTCCAACATTTCAGCGTGGAAATCGGATTTTAAGCGGATTCCCAGCCGGCTAATTCGAATTTCGACCCGCCTTCAGTCTTTCCCGGAACCAGGATTGGATATCGATGAGCTCCTGGGGCAAAATCGTGTGATCTTTTTGATAGGTGATGAATGTGAGCGTCAAGCCCATATCCTTGAGCATTCCGTATTGTTGTTTCGAAACGCTAAAGGGGACCACGGGATCCTGAACGCCGTGGGTTGTCAGGAAATTCTGCTCTTTGGCCTGCGGCGACAATTTGGCCGGGTAGTCTTCCATGAAATAAACGTATCCCGAAACGCCGCAGACTCCCGCCAGCTTATGCTCCAGACGCAAGCCCACGTCCATGGCCATGAGACTGCCTTGGCTGAAGCCGAATAGGAACAAATTCTCGGTTTTGACCCCCTGAGCGCAGAGCTCATCGATAAGGTGGAAAATCAGGGGGCGGCTGCGGATTATTCCCGGTCCGGAGTCGTCCATGAAATCGTACCAGCTGTAACCGCCGAAATAGGAATCCGGAGCGTTTACGAAAAAATAGGAGAGCTCGTCCAGGTTGAGTTCGGAGGGAAGCCACAGGAAACCGTTCAAGGAATCTCCCAATCCATGGAAAACCAGCACCAATTTCTCTTCCGGCAGTTTTATTTTCGCAGGAACATATTGGTAGTTGAACAGGCTGGTCTTGAGCATGGCTTCCCCTTCCCGCAACCGGCGGTAGATTGAAAAATTACATTTTTGGCATCAAGGAGGCGAAATGTCGCTCAATTCCCAAAATAAAGTGATCGCATTCATCGGGCTGGGAGTGATGGGGCGCAGCATGGCCGGGCATCTCCTGCAAGCGGGATTCCGCGTGCAGGTACATACCCGCACCAAGCAGAAGGCTGAAGAATTGGTGCGCCGTAAGGCGTTGTGGCATGACTCTCCGGGAGCCGCCGCCCGTAACGCGCAAGTTATTTTCACCATGGTGGGCTATCCCTCCGAAGTCGAGACGGTTTATTTCGGGTCCGACGGCATTTTGGAGAACGCCACGCCCGGCGCCCTGCTCATCGACATGAGCACCTCGCAGCCCTCGCTGGCGCGCCGCATATCCGAAGCTGCCCAACGGTTGGGTTTGGCGGCCCTGGATGCGCCCGTCTCCGGCGGCGACGTGGGCGCCCGCGAAGCCCGGCTCAGCATCATGGTCGGCGGTAGTAAAGAAGATTTCAAAAACGCGCATCCTTTGTTCGAGCTGTTGGGGAAAAATATCGTTTGGCAAGGCGAGGCCGGCAGCGGTCAGCATGCCAAAATGTGCAATCAAATCGCGGTGGCCGGAACCTTGGTGGGGGCCTGCGAAGCGCTGGCCTATGCGAAAAAGGCGGGCTTAAATCCGGAAACGGTTCTCCAATCCATCTCCGCCGGCGCTGCCGGAAGTTGGACCCTATCCAATCTCGCGCCGCGCATATTGGCGGGAGACTTCGAACCGGGATTCTTCGTTCGGCACTTCCTCAAGGATTTGGATATCGCCTTGCAGGAGGCAAAGTCGATGGAACTGGAATTACCGGGTCTTGATTTAGCGCAGCGCCTTTATGATCGCCTGATGAAAGAGGGGCATGGATTTTTGGGCACGCAGGCGTTGTACTTTTTGTACGGCCATACCTCAAACTAAGCATCACCCACCTGGGCAGGATTAGGTCCGGGCTCTACGGGATCGCTTTTCCTGATAATACCGGTAAAACGAAACCACTAGGGTAACCATGGTGATAGGAAGCACGAATCCCCAAAAAGCAGCGCGGAATTCGTTGGCCAAATGGTGGTCCGTGGCCTCCACCACCAGATATCCAATATAGGCCACATAATAAAACAGAAAAAACGCGCCTTCCCAGCGGGCAATTCGATGTCCGGTGGCGAAAATGGGAAAACACGCCAGAGCTACGGCCACCATTACGGGAAAATCAAAGCTCAGGGCCGAGGTCGCCACCTTGACTCCTCCCGGAGCCAACGCAGCCGTGCCTCCTAAAACGGCAAGGATATTGAAGACATTGCTGCCTACCACATTACCTACAGCCATGGCGGTTTCTTTTTTTAGGGTTGCGATAACGGTTGCGGCCACTTCGGGCATGGAAGTTCCCAAGGCCACAATGGTCAGGCCGATAACCAACTCGCTCACTCCCGCGGCGCGCGCTATGTTCACCGCCCCTTGAACCAATAAATCGGCGCCATAAACCAGCAGGACCAACCCGCCGATTATGTAGCCGATGCGCAGCAAGTACCCCCCCGCATTTTTCGGGGGTGGAGGCCCTTCCATCTCGACGAAAGATTCGGATACCTCAGTGCGGTTTTTCCGGCCCATGTGGATTTGCAGCAAGGTATAGAGAAGCGCTCCCGCCACCAGCCATAGCCCATTCCATCGGGAAAAAACTCCGTCGAGAGCCATTAACAGCGCCGCGAAGGAAACAAAAATCATGATAGGTACGTCAAGACGCACCAACTGGGGTTCCACCACCAGAGGTCTCGCCAGCGCCGCTAACCCCAAAACCAATAAAACGTTACAAATATTACTTCCCAGTACGTTTCCCATCGCTACGTCGGCGGTGCCGCTAAAGGCGGCTTGCATGCTCACGGCCAGCTCCGGCGCGCTGGTACCGTAAGCCACTACGGTGAGTCCTATGACAAGAGGCGGAATACGGAAGGCCCTGGCCAGCGAGGACGCGCCGCCAACCAGCAATTGCCCTCCAACCACCAATAATGCCAAACCGATTGCTATAAAAAGAACATCCATGAAATCACCCTCATTTACAATTCTGCGGAGAACCCTCGCCGACTACCCCGTTCCCATACTCTTTCCCGTGCCGGCCGCACGCCGCTTCGCCCTCTCGCGCAAATGCCGGTGAAGGGATACCCCCAGTGTTATCACCGTAAGTGGCAAAATAAATCCCCAGAATCCGACTTGAAATTCATCCCTGAACTCGCTGCGGGTCGACCGTAAAAATTGGTATCCCATGTAAAGCAGGAAATAGAAAAAGAAAAGCCAGCCTTCCCAACGCGCGATGCGATGGCCGGTTGTGAAGATGGGTAGACAGGCAATGGCCACGACAACCATGATGGGAAAATCGAACCGTAAAGCGGAGAGGGGAATCCCCACCCCTCCCGGAGAAAAAGCCGAAGTGGCGCCCAATACCAGCAGCAAATTATACACATTGCTGCCCACCAGATTGCCTACGGCCATGGCGGTTTCTTTACGGAAAATGGCTATCAGGGTGGCCGTAACTTCGGGAAGCGAGGTACCCACGGCGATTATGGTGATGCCGATAACCAATTCGCTGATCCCCGCCGCCCGGGCCAAGGTTACGGCTCCTCCTACCAACCAATCGGCCCCGATAATCAGCAAGGCCAAACCCAGAAAAACCAATGTCAGCTGCCCTACCCAGGAACCCCATTTTCGGGGAGGGTTTTGCTTGGACGTTGCTTGTTCGAGTATTTGAGCCTGGGAATTTCCGTTTTCCCTACGGCTGAGATGTATTTGCAAAACGGTGTAAGCTACCGCACCCAGCAGCAATAGTATTCCGTCAAACCCACTCAGACTTCCGTCCCTCCCCAAGAGCAGTGCAAGGCCGGAAATGCCTATCATTATGGGCACATCAAGACGCACCAATTGCCGCTCTACCACCAGGTTCCGCACAGCCGCCCCCAGACCCAAGACAAGGAGGATATTGCAAATGTTGCTGCCCAACACATTTCCCAGGGCAACGTCTCCGGATCCCCGAAAGGCGGCCTTCAGGCAAACCGCCAACTCGGGAGCGCTGGTGCCGATGGATACAACCGTCAATCCGATGATGAGGGGGGAGATACCGAAAGTTCGCGCGAGGCTGGAAGCGCCCCTGACGAGCGCATGGCCACCGGCAACCAGCAGGACAAGTCCCAGTATAATCATGGCGACCGGCATGGTTTTTCCACCTTAAAAAGAAAATCCCGCCCCGGCAATCCTTATCCGGTGATTACGGCGGTATGGAATGTTACTATGCCTAGGATGCGTATCCTAGCCTACCTTCGCATTCCCGGAAATGTCATTTCATTTTCACTACGGCAGGCCCTGCGCTGGTCGAAGGGGCAACCGCGCTTGCCGAAGGAATCCCTGGAAAATCTTTTCAATTATCTGGGAGCGGAGGCGGCCTCCGCCGAAAACAGGGGCGCGATTCTGGAGGATCGGTATCACTTGCATGCATTACGCAAAGAGACGACCCGCGCGCTTTACCGGAAAAATCTCTACCTCCTCGATTTATTGGAAAAGGCATGCGAAGGATTGCCCCGGCAAACTCTTACAGGGCATAACACTATCGAAGCCCTGGACGTGGGTTCCCAAGATTGGCATTATGTATTCGCCCTGGAAAAATGGTTGCGTTTTAGGGACAGTGATACGGAATTGGATGTCCGGCTGCGTGGAATCGAATTGGACGGCCATGGAATCTATTCCGACTTGCATTCCCGAAGCGATTATGCCCATGCCTATGCCGCTCAGACCGGAAATCCCGAAGTCACTTATGAGGTCGGCGATTTTCTCCGGCACAGGGGAGGGCCATACGACCTCCTGACGCTGTTCTACCCCTTTGTAACTCGACGCGCCTTACTGCTCTGGGGCCTGCCCTTGGCGTTTTTCAAACCCAATAATTTTTTGAAGCATGCTGCGGATTTGCTCCGGGTCGGAGGGCGCCTGGTGGTGTTGAACCACACCTCCGAAGAACATGAGCTTTTTATCAACCTCGGTGAGTCAACGCAAGCCTTCACGCTGCTGCGTGCCGGCCGAGCCGTAAGTAATCTGGTGGACTTTTATCAGGACGTAACTGAACGCCGGTTCTCCCTTTGGGAAAGGGTTTAGCCGGCTTCCATAACCGGCCCTAAGCTTTTCTAGAGTCGCGAAAAGGCTTTGGAAAGGTTTTCGATGCCTTTGGCCATTTGCTTCAGTGCCTTCTGAATAGCCACTTTCGAACCTTTGGATATCCCCGCAGCGGCAATACGGCCCGAACCGGGCTTCCGTCCTGGACGTCCCCGCTTTATGATTTTTCCATCATTTTTTATCCACCTGGAAATGGTTAAAGCGGAAACCTTAAACTCTTTCACAGCGGAGGTAAGTCCGCCCCTTCCTTTGGCCTTGACGAAGTCGACGACTTTTCTCTTATAATCTGCATCGTACCGGATTCCACGTTTCAATTTATTTACTCCTTATTGGGAAAAACCATGCCTGTGTAGACAAGGGCAACAGGGCCCATTTTCGCTAAGGCCCGAAGTGATTTGGAAAAAATATAAAAGGTTTCAAGCACATTGCGATGATAAAAATCCTTCAGCCCTCCCAATTGGGCCGCTCGGCCCGCGAAATCGCCTCGGTCAACTCATCCACCTTATGGGTCCTTTCAGCTTTAAGGCCATGGGCCGCCGACAAAATAGCCTGCCCTACCAATGGACCGGAAAGCAGAAAGAGAAAGGCCGTCAAAAATCCACGGGCGCCGAATTCAAATGGAACCATCAATGCGGTAGAAATATGGATAAGCACCGCAGCCAAACCGCCAACCACCGCTACCGCTTTGTAACGTAGATAAACATCCGGTAGCCTCCAAAGTCCGACAACACAAGCTACCGTGAGTATCAACCCAAGCAGGAGCATCGGGAATGAAATCCAATACATGCTACAGCACCTTGTTTCGAGTCAAGTATTTCGCCATAACCACCGTTGCGGCGAAAGAAACCAACGCCGTCAGAAGGGCGGCGTCGAAAAGCAGGTCGGTCTCGCCGTACACTCCCGCCACAGCCAAAATGAATGTGATGATATGCGTGGAAACACTGGCAGCTACCAATCGATCCGACATTTCGGGGCCCTTAACCAGTTTCAAGGCGGTCATCAACACGCATAAGACCAGAATCGCAAGAGTTACCCATAGGAAGATGTTCATTTCGGGACCGCCTCCTTCACGAAATCATGATAGTGTTCCAGAAACGTTTTACGAGCCGACTCCATGTCCTGTCCATGCATGACATGTACGTAAAGAATGCCTCTGTCATCATCCACCGCCACCACCTGTTGATCAGGACTCATGGAAATTCCGATGGCCAAAAGCAATAATGCTTCTTTCGTGGCTCCCGGCGGAGCGACGGCAATGAGCATGGGATTAAGCTTTGGGCCTCGGCCCAGCGAAGCGCGGGCAACGAAAAATGCACCTTGTAAAAATCCAGGTATCACCACTTTAAACAAGTAACCAAACAGACTTTTTAGGCTAACTGTCAGCACTCCCCATTTCGTTTTCGTTCGGAGTTGGGAAAGGAACTCTCCCAATCCCCATGCGCTTAAAATCACGATTATTCCCAGTAGCAAGGATTGGACGTCGAATTTTCCCACCAAGCTGAACCAGGTGAGGCTTCCCAATGCCAGCCAAAACAATAGTGATAAGCTTGCTTTCATCTTGCCCTCGGAATCGATGCTTGGGCCGCCGCTTCGGCCCATTTCAATGTGGGTTGCGCATAAAAAAACAGGAGCAAGACCATTGCGGCCAAAAATACAACGGAGAAGATATTGCTAAAACTCAGTTTTGCGGGTAAAGCATGGATTTCACCCGATTTCCAAAACAAATGCTGGTAAACGCGCATACCGTAAACCAAAGTCAACAGGGTACCTACCACCGCCCCGGCAATCCAAATCCATTCGGCAGCGGCTACGCCTGCCTGGAACAAGGATAGCTTGGCAACGAATCCCGCGGCGGGCGGTAATCCCACCAACGAGATGATTCCGAGAAAAAATGCGGCGTTTAAATAAGGAGATCGACTTCCGGATCCGGTTAAGGGAGCAAGCAAGGTGGTACTACAACGTTTTCCGAGTATCCCCGTTACGGCAAAAAGTAAAGACTTGGAAACAGAATGGGCCGCTACATAGAAAATGGCCGCGGTAACACTGGCCTGGGTTCCCCAAGCAATTCCTAACACGATGAAACCGAGCTGACTGGTCGAGGAATACCCCAACAGCCTTTTCGCATCCTGTGTCCCTCCCGCCGCCAAGGCTCCAAAAAATAGGGAGGACGCTCCCACGGCGAGAAGAATCCAGCGAAGGGAATCGTCGAATAGTATGGGCCAGATGCGGATGATTCCAAATAGACCCACGTTAATCAATACACCAGCCAGAATTATACTGCCCGAAGTGGTCGCACCAGCGTGGGCGTCGGGCTGCCACACGTGAAAGGGGAACAGAGCTGCTTTAGTCAACAATGCGAATAGGAAGAACGGCGCCAACCATAAAGCGGATCCCGGCTCTAGACGGGCATGGATGTCCGTCATATTAAGCGAGCCGGTAAAGCCATAGAGAAAGGCCGTACCCGCCAAAAGCATAATGGATGCCAAAATGCTCAATACGGCGTATTTCCATGCAGCCTCCAACGGATTATGGCTTCCCATGGCCACGAGCAGGTACGAAGATATCGCCAGCAACTCAAAGAAGACGTAGAAATTGAAAAAATCTCCCGTGATGTACAATCCGTTCAGCGAGAGCAGTAATAATGGGAAGGAGAGATGGTAGACGAAGCGGCCTCCCAATCCCTTACCGTTTTCCATACCCAGGTGATAGGCCGATGCGGCGATGAAAATGACGGCCGTTAACACCAGGAAAAATTTCGACAAGGCGTCAACTCCGAGTTCGATTCCCAACGGAGGCGCCCATCCACCCGAAGCGTATCCTTCTGCCGGCGCCGCGAGTATGGTCACGCCGAAGTTAAGCAGCGACATTCCCAAAAAAATCCAGGCACGCACAAGCGCATATCGATAGCAGGCCGACATCGCAAGCGCCGATAATATCGGCAAACACAATAATAAAGGGATGCTTAATGTTTCCATTCCGACATCACCTTCTCATCGAGCGAGCCTTTATCCTTCGCCAATCGAGCTGTCAACAGGAGCAAAAAAGTGGAAATTCCAAATCCTATCACGATGGCAGTCAGCACCATGGCCTGCACGAGCGGATCCACGTAGGGTTTAGATAGTTGCCCCAACGGCGCATTGGCCTGAGGTATAACCACTACGGAAAGCACCAGAAGATTCAACGCGTTAAAAAGGATGTAAATACCGACTACCATGCGAATCATATCCCGCCCCAACAGGTGAAAAACACCGACGGTAACTACCACGGCCACCGTCACTGCATATCCCATCGTCACGGTTCAACCTCCTGCGAACTGACGAGAAAGGTCAATGTTCCTCCTCCCACCATCATGAAAATCGCCAGGTCGAAAAACAAAGTGCTGGAAAATCCTCTCCCGAAAAATGGAACAGTAAATGACTGCAATAACCTTCCATCCGGCAGAAGGAAAATGGGGAGCAACATCAATACCCATAGGAAAAAAGCTCCCGCACCGAGGCAAATATGGAAGATTTTATCCGGTATTTTTTTAGAAGCCATTCGGTATCCCAGCACGGAATACCATAACATGAGGGTTACCAGCATAAGAATTCCGGCTGTGAATCCGTCTCCCGGTATCTCATTGGCGTAGAGTATATGCTGCCAGGCGATGATCCAACTCACCCCCAGAATGACGTTCGCGGAGAAGCGCGCAAGGATGTTGTCCATCATCGGGCCCTCTTTCTCTTCCAAAACAAACCCGCGGCCGCCATGGTGGCTGTGCCGAAGATTACAATTTCAATGACGGTATCCAGCGAGCGGAAATCCGTCAATATGGCCGCCACGAAATCCGGCTTCGCCACGCTCAAACTGAGATTGGCCAATTCCGGTCCGACGCCATTGTCCGGAAAAGCGCCCCCGGCGAAATATGTCCCTGCTCCGAGTATCACCCCTACCCCGAGGGCAATCCCCCATTTCTTGAGGTTCCTCATGCCTTCAAATTCCATCGTGCTTTTGATGGGATCGACTTTTGTGCTCAAAATCAAGGCCAATACAATGGATACGGTTGCCAGTGTTTCCACCAACACTTGAGCTATGGCGACGTTGGGGGCTTTCATCAATACGAATACTCCCGAAAGCATGAACCCCAACACCGACAGCAACATGGCCAGAGCAAGATGATGCTTCAGGAAAAGCGAAGCCACGCTTAACACGCATACTCCTGCAAGTAGCAACGTCGACTCTCCCAGCCAGGGAATAGCACTTGGGTAAGCTTCGGGGAAAGGCGCCAGGTACCACACAATGGCCGTTTTAACCACGAGAATCCCCAAAACCCACCGCAGGTAAAATCCCAGACTTCCTCCGTGAACGCTTAACGCCATACGGGACAAACCGAAGTAGGCCTTAACCGCGTAATTTCCTCCCATATGAAAATGTAGCGGTATGCGAGTCCACAATTTGTAGGGAACATGTCCGCGCTTCCAGAAAATCCAAAGTACCAGTCCCAAGGATATGACCAACAAGCTGGCAAATAGGATAAAGCTGAATTCCAATTCGACGGCCATGGGCTCGGGATGCCTCAAGGTGCCAGCTATGGCGGGATTGATGATTTGTGTATTCATCCAATTGGGAAAGAGGCTGGTTAAGAGTGCAGCCCCAGCCAGGAGTATCATTGGCGCGGCCATCGTCCTCGGGAGAGGCATACCGACGCCATCGTCGCCTGGACCGAAAAATATCTGATTTAAAAACCGCAGCATGTAAAGCAGTGAAAACAAGCCTCCTAACAACATGGCCCCGAATAAAACCCAGGATCTATTTTCCATGGCCGCGTAGAGTAATTCTTCCTTGTAATAGAATCCGCCCATAATGGGCACACCTCCCAGTGAAAGTCCGAGCAGAAATCCTCCTACGGCTAACACCTTATGGGTACGCCCCATACCGCCCACCTGATCCAGCTCTTTAAGCCCCGTCAGATAGGTAACCGATCCCGCCACCAGGAAAAGTCCGGCCTTGATGAAGGAGTGCACGAAGAACGCATACAGCGCGGCTTTCACACCGGTTACCGTAGCGAGACCGAACCCGATGAACATGAATGCATATTGACTGATGGTGGAATAGGCCAGCAGTGCCTTGATTTTGGTTTGACGAACGGCGAGAAGTCCGATATAGGCGACTCCCGCCACTCCCGGCACCACCAACAGGTATTCCCAAGCAACGGCAGTATGCAACAAGGGAAAGAAGCGCGCGATAAGGTATACACCCGCTGCCACCAGCGCGGAAGAATGCAAAAACGCGCTGACCGGTGTAGGAGCTATCATTGCGCCCGGTAACCAGCTGGAAAAGGGAAACTGGGCGCTTTTCGCCAGGGCTCCGATCAAAATCAGGATCGTCGTTATTTCCAGTAAAATACCGTTGGGCGCATTTCCATTTACCAAAGCGGAGAGACTCCAATGATTCATGTTAGTGCCCAGTAAAAGAAAACCAACCAGCATCGCCACACCGCCCGCAACCGTTATGGCCCAGGCCCTAAACGCCCCTTCGCGCGCCTCGGCGTGATGGGCCCAATAGCCGATAAGCATATAGGACGCCAGGCCGGTCGCTTCCCAAAAAAGGTAAAGTTGCAGGAGGTTTCCGGCGGAAACCACCCCCAGCATGGAGCCCGTAAAAAGACACATCAGGGCGTAAAAGGCGCTTTCGCTGCGTTGCGAATGCTCATGGTCATTCGCATGCGGAAGATACCTCCGCGCGAAAAGCACCACCGTCACCGCAATCCAACTGACCAAAATCGCGAACATGGCCGACAACCCGTCGCGCGCGATGAGCAAGTCCAGGCCCAATGCAGGTATCCATGTCTGGCGCCAAATGGTTGCGAAATCGCCGTTCGCGGGAAGTAAAACCAGAGAAGCCGTGAGGGCCAAGGCGGAGAGTGACAAAGCCGGTAAAGCCAGATTCTTCGCTACACTGTCCCACCTACGGGGCCATAGGGCGAGCCCTATCCCCGTAGCAAAGGGTAACAGAAACGAGACTAGCCAGAGCCTGTGGGCAGCGGACGTAACTTCAAGCGCATCCATCATCCGGGTAAACCTTGTGAGTTTACGGTAAGATAATTTTTACGGCAGGGTGGGGATATCTAAATCGGAAGCGCTTTCATAAGAGGTAGAGAAGTACGATGAATATCAGGGAAACCCCTCCGCTAAGGCCCAAGGGCATGGCGAAGTTACGGAAGTTGCGCCCAAGGTTTTCACGGCGCTTTTGGACAGATTCTTGCGTCAAACCGGCCATTCCCCACAAAATTTCGAGCAAAGCAAACAGCAATCCCCTCACGGCAATAACTATACCCAACGCAAGGGTTTTGAGGGCCGACGAAGCCAAGCCACCCAGGGGCGCCAACAGCGCGGCCCATGCAACTGAAACTAGGCGCATCCCCGCCCGCCGGTAAAACCAATCCACATCAAGTATGACAGCGCTCCCTTGTTCCCGGAAAAGACCTTTGCCATAAAGAAATGCTGCTAGTATCGCAACAAAAATCAATAGTTGAAATTGGGTAAGCAAGTGATCGGCGGTATAAGGCTGGTATGTAGCCTGAAAAGGCAAGAAGCGATAGAGCAGGGAGGGCGCTATACCGTGAAGCAGGCAAATTGCGGCTGCAAGTCCCATACCCGTCAACATTGGCCAAGGCGCTTCAGTAACTACCTCGGGGTGATGCGACCGACGTGGCCCGAAAAAGGTGGCGGTTATCAGACGGATGCCCGCAGTGAGGAACACACCGGCGGAAGCCGCCGTCAAAGCCAACCATAACCAGGAAACCTGCTCCTTACCAGCTGCGCTAATCACCATGGATTTGCTGATGAAACCATTGGTGAAGGGGAAGGCGGAAATGGATGCGGCGCCCACCATACAGAAAACCGCCGTAACCGGCATGGAACGGAACAGCCCGCCCAACTTGGAGGCGTCAGCCGTTCCCGTACGGTATATCACCGCGCCAATCGCCATGAAGAGGACGGCGTCATAGAGAATATGACTAAAGGCATGCGCAGCCACGCCGTTCAAAGCGAGCTCCCCACCCAAACCCACACCCGCCACCATGAATCCTACCTGATTGATAATGATATAACTGAGCAGACGGCGCATGTCGTTCACGGTCGCGGCATAGAACAAGGGAAACAGCGCCATCACCGCCCCGACTACCATTAAGATTTCTGTTCCGGGAAAAGTCCGCCACAAAGCATATACCGCCACCTTGGTGGTAATCCCGGCCAGAAAAACCGCTCCGCCAATTGATGCGGCGGGGTAAGCATCCACCACCCAAACATGAAAAAGTGGAAACGCGGCGTTCACTCCCATTCCGATTAGAATAAGCCAAGCCGCCGGCCCTTGTAGGGAAAGTAGGGTCAATTCAGCACTACCAGTCTCGGCAAGGTGCAGTAGAATTCCCGCCAGTAATACCAACCCTCCCAGAACATGGATGAGAGCGTAGCGAAATGCCGCCGCCTGCGAGGAACGCCTTCCGCCCGCGAGAATAGGGCCTAGGGCGCCGAGAGTCAACAACTCCCAGAATGCGAAGAAAGTGAGCCAGTCGCCAACAAAGACAAGGCCTACCGCCGCGCCAGTATAGAACAGTCCGGAAGCGAATTCGAAATTACGCCGAAATGTCCAGAGGTAAAGCGAGCCCAAAAGCGCCACGATGTGAAAGACGGTTCCGAAGAGGCGCGCCATGGCATCGACTCGGACAAAGGTGAGCGTCCATTCCAGAAAGCCGACTTGAAAGTAATGTCCCTCGGGCAAGGCCCAGAGGTTCCATAATCCCCAAACCGGTATGCCAAGCAGTAAGGGCAGCTTCGCCTTTCCAGGTACCAGAAAAACCAGCAAGGCGCCCATCCATAAAATAACCGCGGGTGGAAAAAGGAGAAGATTAGTCATCTTCACCCTCCCCGTAATAATCTAACGGGCGTCGTAAGGCACGGCCTAGCACCATGCGACCCAAAAGCAAAACCAATAATGCCGCTATCAATCCCAACCAGCCGTGGAAACCCATCAGGGTTTCAATTGAGAAGTAAGCATGCCGGTGCACAGCCAATTCGGCCAGGAAAATCAGGGCCGCTGCCAGGACGAGAATCACCTGTATCTTCTTAATCGCCTTGCCGTTAGTTTGAAAAGCACGCTTCGTTTTCATGGAGTACCTCCCGCACCTACAGCCAGGCTTGCTAAACGGAAAACCGTTTCCGGAAAGAAAAAAAGCGCGATGGATAGTAAACCCGTAACCACGGGGGGCACGACGCACCATAAAGGCGCTTCACGTATTCCTGCGAGGGAAACCTCATCCACCGCTTTATCGCCGGGAAAAAACGCCCGGAAGGTGATGGGCAAAAAATAGGCCGCGTTCAAAAGGGAGCTGACCAAAAAGACGATCATGAATAGGCCTTCGTCCCCGCGCAGACTGCCCAGTATAAGGTAAAACTTGCTGAGCAGGCCTCCGGCGGGAGGAAGTCCGATAACACTTAAGGAACCGAGGAAGAAAGCCGCGAAGGTGAAAGGCATTGCACGACCCAGGCCCACCATTTGGCTGATGTATTTCTTGCCGGTGGCGACGAAAATGGCGCCCGCACAGAAGAACAGAGTGATTTTGCCGAAAGCGTGCATAACGATATGGGAAAGCGCCCCCGCCACGGCGGTTTGGTGAAGTAACGCCGCGCCCAGTATGATATACGAAAGCTGCCCGATGGTGGAATAGGCCAATCGTCTTTTGAGATTGTCCTGGAATAAGGCGATGAGCGAGGATAACAAGATGGTAATGGAAGCCAACACGGCAACGATAGTGGCGGCCTTAATGCCGCTGATAAAAAGGGTCTTGAGCGTTTCCAGCCCGAAAACGTCCGTGAATACCCGTAGCACGGAAAAGACCCCTACCTTTACCACCGCCACAGCATGCAATAAGGCGCTGACCGGAGTCGGAGCCACCATGGCTCCCGGCAGCCATCCATGCAAAGGCATGAGCCCGGACTTGGCGAAGCCGAATACGAAAAGCAGCAGTAAAAAAGTCAGTACCGCAGGCGAGGCGGTTCCACCCAGAAATCCCGTCCCGGTAAATTCCAAGGTACCCGCCAGCAAATAGCTGGCTATCAAGGCCGGCAGCGCGAAACCGATGGAAGAAGCCAGCAGGTAACTCAGGTATTTCCGTCCTCCGTCGCGCGCCTCCTTATCCTGGTGATGGGTGACCAAGGGGTAGGTGGAAAGCGAGAGTATTTCATAGAAAAGATACAGCGTCAAAAGATTACCCGCGAAGGCTACGCCCAACGTGGCCGACAAGGCCAGGGCGAAAAAGCAGAAGAACCGGGTTTGCGCATGTTCCTTCAGGCCCCGCATATATCCGATGGAGTAGATGGTAGTGACAATCCACAGCGATGAAGCCACCAGAGCGAACAATATTCCCATGGCGTCGACGCGAAAGCGAATGGCCAAACCGGGCAGTATCTCCCACAGCGTGTAGGTCACCGTCTCTCCGGCCAGGATAACGGGCAGCATGCTCAATACCAGGAGCAGTTTCGTGATACCCGCCGCGAAGGTAAAAGCCTCACGGAGATTGGGGCGCTTGCCGGACAGGGCTATCAAAGGCACTGCAGCCAGCGAACTCAACATGGCCAGCAGGGGTGTAAGCGAAACCATCTTAAAACAATCCCGGCGGCATGGCGTGCGTTATCAATTTTTCGATGAGAGTGCCTGAGAAAATGCCCAAGGCGAAGATTACGGCCACTCCCACCCACAGGGGAATCAACATGCCGACCGGAGCCTCCTCACTTTCCGTGGGGGAATGGTGGTCATGGTGGCCGTGATCGCCATGCTCCTCATCCAAGGATCCGAAAAAGGCTTTTTCCACCACTCGGAAAACCAGTATTGCGGCGACCAGGCTGGAAAACAGCAGTGCCGCCATAAAGACCCAATTCCGGGCTTCGATCGCCCCGGAAAGTAGGTACCACTTACTGAAGAATCCTCCTGTGGGAGGAATGCCGATAACTGAAAGCCCTACCGCGACAAAGGCCGCCAGCGTCCAGGGCATGGTTTTGAAACGCCCCGAAAAGCTTTCAATGCTTCCGTCGCCTCTCAGCGCGATGATGCCCGCCACCATGAAAAGGCAAAGGGTCATCACCATATCCACGACGATATGGAATATGGCACCCGTCAGACCGGCGGTATTGCCGAGCCACGCGCCGCCCACCATGTAACCGATT
The DNA here is from genome assembly GCA_041746255.1 of Fibrobacteria bacterium. Lineage (GTDB taxonomy): Bacteria > Fibrobacterota > Fibrobacteria > UBA11236 > UBA11236 > JBGTHM01. Next base: position 30,151 of record JBGTHM010000064.1, read on the forward strand.
TCCGCGACTACGATATAGGTGAGCATTCTCTTGAAATCGGTTTGAATCAAGGCCAGCGAAGCCCCCGCCACGATGGCCACGGCGGCGATGTAAGGCACCACGTCGCTCCAAGTAGTGGTGGTAAATACGAAATGCGGCGAAAAGACATTGTACATGATGCGAATCATCACGTACACCGTCACCTTCGTGACTAGGGGCGCTATCAGGCAAGTGGCCGGGGTCGAAGCGTCGGTATACGCGCCGGGAAGCCATCCATGCAGCGGGAACAAACCCATCTTTATCCATAAACCCACCATCATCAGGATGAAGCCGGCAGTGAGAGTGGGAGAACCATATAGATCCGGCATTCTCGCGAAGAGATCCGGCATGAAAAGCGTGCCGGTTTTGATATACATGTAACCCACGCCCAACAGGTAGAAGGAAGCGCCGATGGTGCCCAACAGCAAATAGTTCAGGGTGGAGAGATAGGCTCGGCCGCCTCCGAGTGATAAAAGCGCATAACTTGCAAGTGCGGTGATTTCCACCAGCACGTAAAGGTTGAAGGCATCCCCCGTCACCGTCATGCCCATGAGGCCGGTCACCAGCAGCAGGTAGAGGGAATGGAATTGCGGCAGTTTTGCCGAAAACTCCTCCGCGATGAGGCCACGGGAATACCAAAGCGCCAACAGGGCCGAGCCCGGAATAAAGGGGAGAATCAAGGCATTGAGCGCATCGACAACGTATTCGATACCAATGGGACCGGGCCATCCCCCCATGCGATACCGCAGGCTGCCTTCGGCCAGAACCCGACATACGACCATCAAAGCGAAAACCAGGGACCCCACCAGGCTCGCGATCGCTATCGGGCTGGAGTAACGTGGGCGATACAAGCCCCATACCCCTGCCAGCAAGGCCCCGAATAAGGGAAAGAGCTCGGCCAGAGCGGGGCTTTGGCTCCAGAGCGCGGCTATCACGTTGACTTCTCCAGAATTTCGTTTTCTTCGACGGTGCCGTATTTCCCGTGGACTTTCTGGATGAGACTCAAGGCCACACCCAAGGTGCTGACCCCCACTACGATGGCTGTAAGCATAAGTACGTGGACCAGGGGATTGGCATAATCGGCGGGATTGATGGGAGTCGCATCCGGCCCATAGTAGTTTCGCAGGATGGGTATGGTGGCCTCATCCTTGGCTCCAATGGAAACGAAGAATAAGATGATGGCCGCCTGGAAGATGGTCATGCCGATGACCTTCTTGACCAGGTTTCTCTTTCCGATCATGGCCCAAAGGCCAATTAACAGAAGCACGAGGTAAATTCCGAAACTGAATTTCTCCACCACTTCCACCATGTTCACAGGCCCTCATCGATATTGCCCTTAGAGGCCAAATCCAGGTATATGGAGAGCATCACGGCGGTTACGGTAAACGCCACCCCGATTTCAATCCCCAGCATGGCATGCGAACGGGCCATGATAGGATCGGTCGCGGGAAGTATGGCGCTTAGATAACTGTAATCAAGGAAATTTCCCCCGAGCAAAAGGGGAATGAGCCCGATACCGGCATAGATTAATACACCGATACCTCCCAAGGCGGAAACCGTTTTCAAGCGTACTTTGCTCAAAACGGTTTTGATATCGAAAGCCATGGCCAAAAGGATGAGACTGGCGCCCAGGATGACGCCGCCCTGGAAACCACCGCCCGGACTATAATGGCCGTGCGCCACCACGTATAACGCGAAGACTTGCATGAAGGGAATTAGCAGCCGACAGCCGGTGGCGATGATGAGGTCGGCACTATGTTCACGGGGAGGACGAGCATGCGCCGAAGTATTGGATGCGCCTCCCCGTCTCAGCACCAGCAGGATGGCCAAGCCGGCGCAGAAAATTACCGCCGTTTCGAACATGGTATCGTAGCCGCGGTAATCCGCCAATACCGCGGTTACGAGATTCGGAACATGGGTTTCTGCATAGGTTTGCGTGATGTAATGGGGAGAAAGATGCGTACTGGCCGGAGAGGAGGGATCACCCCAATCGGGAAAATCGCTCTCGGCGAGTAGCAGCACCGCACCGGCGGCCAGACAGGTGAGCAAGGCGAATGTCTTCAATCCTGACTCCGCCGGTTGATATGAAGAATCGTCGCAATGAAGAAAACGGTGCTGACCCCCGCGCCCACCGCCGCCTCGGTGAATGCCACGTCCACTGCCCCCATTCCCAGCCACAAAAGGCAAAGCATGAAGCTAAACGCCCCCAGGATAATGGAAGAGCCGATCAGGTCTTTGACCTGCAAGGCCGCCAGGGCGCACACCACCAAAAAGACCAGCAAGGTCAGCTCAAACGCCCAGATCATGGATCGGTCTTCTCTTCGCTTGTGGATTTCTTCTTCCAAGGCTTTATCCCCAGCGAATACCCCGCGTCCATGATGGCATGGGAAGCCGTGGGGCTGCCGATGAAGATAAAGACTCCTATGATGAGAACTTTCAGGCTTACAAGCAGCGCGCTCCAGGTGAAGTGATGGAGATTGTAAGCGGCGAAGCCCAATAACATCAACTCAGTCGAGAAGGTATCGCCCTTACCGGCGGCATGCAGACGGGTATAAAAATCGGGAAAGCGCATGATACCCACGACCGATCCGAGGAAAAAAATCAGCCCGGAAGTCAGAAATAGGACGGTAATAACATTGAGAATCATGGGCTGGAATGCCTTTCGGCGACGGTATCCACCTCCCGCGCAATTTTATGCCTTTCAAAAAAGCGGGCGGCCGCGAGTGAAACGATGAAGTTGAGCAAGGCGTATGCCAGCGCAATGTCCACGAACATGTCGAGGCGTCCGAAAATGACGCCGATGATGAGAATCAGGATGGTGGTTTTGGTGCCTATGACGTTCACCGCCAGGATCCTGTCGATCACGGTGGGCCCGATGAAGGCTCTGATCAAGAGCAGCAGCATCAGTCCGATAAGGAATATTCCCATGGCGAGGAAAAAAACTTCCATCAGGCTTCCTCCTCGAATATCTCCCGGACCTGGCGCTCCATTTGCGCTCCTTCTTCCGGAAGGTGATCCGGACCGCGCACCAGAAAATCACCCGCAGCTTCGGGGGTAATGGCGTGCACCAGAAACTTGTTTCCCGAAATGCGTACCGTAACCGTACCGGGAGTCAAGGTGATGGAATTGGCCAACATGAACTTGGCAAAATCGCTCTTGAGGCGAACCTCGTAGAGGAAAAGCTGGGGATCAATAATCTCGTGTATGCGTGGATGAAAGGAAAGCCGGAGCATTTGGACGTTGGCTACGATAATCTGCCATTGCAACCAGAGGAAAAAACGCAGGTGATGCCAACGGAAAAAACGCAATGTCGTGATGAGGGCGTGCCATCCGCTGCGGGAAGGGCTGCGATTGCGAAAAAGGAGATCGCCCGACCAGGCGGCTACCAAGGCCGAGGAGATAAGCCCTAACGTAATATGGAAGGCATCAAACATGCCCGACAATACCAGCCAGAAGCCGAAGAGAATGAAAAAAGTCTTCAGAAAATACATATCTATTTTTGGGATCGATTTGGATAGGAAGGTAGCAATAGGCTTCCAGGCATGCAACGTAAAATGGGCGGTTTTCCGTTGTTTACCCAAGCGCAATCAATAAAAGACAAGTTCCGAAAAGAATAATCAATAAAAGCCCTACATTCGGCCAGGCGCGCAATCGCAGCTCTGTTTGTAGGGAAACCCGCCTTGCCATTTTCTTTTCCAGGGTGTCTATACACGTAAGTGTTACCTTCGCAATTTTCAGCGCGAGACGGGTCAATATCGCTTGCGGGAACATCCGGTTCAGGCGGAGGCAAAGCCGAGACATCCCGACAATAAAATCTCCGGCCGGAACACGTCGCCACCAAAGCACTTCCTCCTTGGCCAATTTTTTCATCGCCCATCTTCCCAGCAGGGCGGCCGATATAATCGGCCAGGACAAGGCCCATAGGTTTGCTGCCTCTAAGCTTTTTTTCCAAGGGTTCTCCACTGCGGGCCAAATCCAGGTGGCTCCGGCGACGGCAACCAGCAACGCAGACCACGAAACCCACATGCCTGCCGACCTTTTCGCTTGCGCCCATTGGGGTTTTCGAACCCACACAAGCACCAGGAAGCGAAACATTAACAAGGTGGTTCCCATGGCCGCTATCGGTAAAATCCAGGCCTGCAGCCAAATTCCCCAGGGTTCCCGTACGGAATACGCACCGGCTTTCAGAGCGGTCTTGGCCAAGGCCCCGCTGGTCAAAGGCGCGCCCACAAGCGCTAAAGCAGGTAGACAAAGTCCGATACGCACCCATCTTTGCTGCAAGGGGGTCGCCGCGCTATCCACCATTCCCACACCCAAAAACAAACTTCCTTTTGCCAAACTGTGATGGATTGCATAAAGCACTACAGCGACGAGCGCCCCGGGAGCCGCATCGGGTCCCAGCATTACCATACCCATTCCGACTGCCATGAATCCCATCTGGCTGATGCTGGAATAGGCCAGCACGGTCTTGGGATTGGACTGCGTAACTCCAACTGCCGCCCCGAAAAAGGCCGTAATCGTCCCCACCATTACCAGCGCGCCCGAAAAATCCGTAACACCGGACTCACCCGCCGGTAAAAATCGAAGCCAACCAAGCAAACCGGCCTTGATCATCGCCCCGCTCAATATCGCACTTGCCGGAACGGGCGCCGCAGGATGGGCTAGAGGAAGCCACATGTGCAATGGGAAAATCCCCGCTTTAATGCCAAAGCCGGCCAGAATGCAGAAAACGGCGACCCGACTGACTGGGAAGCCCGTCAAATCCTGGAAACGAATTCCTCCGGCAGCATACGCCAGTAAAATTATCCCCGCGGTTAAAAGCAATTCTCCCAGCACGACCATGACGATATAAATCCGGCCGGCACGCAACGCCTCCTCCTTGCCCAGATAAACGATCAATCCATACGCGGAGAAACTCATCAAAGCAAAACCGCCGTAGAAAACCAGCATATCCTGGGCGAGTATCAAGGTGAAATTTCCGGCCATGGTCAAAAGCCAAAAAAAGTGGAAGCGATGGAGGGTACTCTCCTCCGAAAAATACCCCCGCGCATAAAAACCCGAGAGGAGGTAGAGAAGCGCCGTGAATAACAGGAAGGCGCGCCCCAGCCCATCCAAACCCATATGGGCCCCCAACAGAATCGAATCCAGTCGGAATAGTACCGGTTCCCCAATCCACAAGGCGGAGATGAGCGCCGGAACAGCCGCCCAGGGAGTCAGGATTCCGATTTTTCTGCGCCAACTTTCCACGGAAAATCCAAGCGCCAATACCAAAGGAATTCCCAACGTGGAGAGCAATAGCAGCTTGTGCAGCAGAACAGGGTTCACGGTGCGTAAATTCTTTCCACAATCAATTGGGCCCATTGCAAGGGGCTGAACGAAGAGTTCGCGAAAACCCCGACCAGTATGACCGAGGCGGCGGTTACCACCGGAGGAATAACCAGCATCCATGGCGCCTCGAACCCTTTATGCTTGCGTTCTTGTGGCCAAGGATCTCGCCGTTTTTTAAACCAAACCGCATATACAATCGGCAGAAAGTACATCGCATTCAGCAAGCTGCTGCCCAGAAGCACCCCTATGAGTTCGCCTCTCCCGGCTTCAAGAGCGCCCAACCCCAGATACCATTTGCTGTAAAACCCCGCCAAGGGAGGTAGGCCAATCATTCCCAACGCCGCCACCGTAAAAGCCGATGTGGTCCATGGCATACGTTTCCCCACTCCGTCCATTTCATTCACCTTGTGCACTCCCAGGGTCTCCGCGAAAGTTCCCGCACAGAAAAACAGGGTGATTTTCATTAGCCCTTGGTGCACCAGGTGCGCCAAACCGCCTAGAGTCGCCAGCGGCCCGAATACGGAAGTCCCCAGCACGATGTAAGAGACCTGGCTTACGGTGGAGAAGGCCAGCCTCCTTTTCAAATCTTCCTGGAACAATGCGCGCATCGATCCATAAATGATGGTGAAAGCTGCCGCCCACGATAGTGGCGTAAGCACTCCCAATTCATTCGCGAATCCGATACCAAAGACATCGTATACGACGCGCACGATTCCGAATACTCCGGCTTTGACGACCGCGACCGCATGAAGCAACGCACTCACCGGCGCCGGAGCCACCATGGCCATCGGCAACCAGCTATGCAAGGGAAAAAGGGCCGATTTGACTCCCAGCCCTACTATGAACATCGCGAAGATCGCCGTCAACTCGAAACGATACTCGGAAGCATGCGCCGCTAAGGCGCCCACTTCCTGGAAATCAACGGGACCCACAATGGATTGCAGCCATATAATAGTCACCAGCAACAGCATTCCGCCGCCTAAGGTATAGCCCAAATAAATCCGCCCCACGCGAAGGGCTTCCTGGGTGCCCTTATGCACAACGAGCGGATAAGTCGACAGCGTCAATATCTCATAGAAAACCAAAAAAGTGAGCAGGTTTCCCGCCATCGCGATTCCCGTCGTCGCGCTTACGCATAGGCTGAAGACCCCGAAAAAGCGGCTGCGGTTTCGACTCCCCTCCATGTAGCCCACGGCATAAATCGTGGTCACGAACCACAATAGAGAGGAAAGTGTTACAAATAGAACAGATAGTGAATCGGCGCGTAAAACGAATCGGAGATTCGTTCCCATGGAAAAACCCATTTCATAGACTCCGTCATGGAATACTCCCCATAACAAAACGCCCACCATGACCAACTTGATGATCGCGCCGGCCAGATTCAGTCCCATGCGCAACCGTGCTCGCTCTTCCTCCAGAAAAAAGATGACTACGCCCGTAACCAGGGAGCTGATGACAATCAATGCCGGCAGCCAATCGTTGAATATCAAGGGCCGACTCCGACTTCCGGCCAAACATGCGCGGGTGCGTCAATGGTTATGAGGTCCAAGGGAAGCGAGGAAGCCAGGGCCATCAAGGAGGCTAACAGGGCCGTTGCCAACGCCGTCCATTCCATTACTGCGGAAACCGATTTGACTTGCGGTAAGTCTATCGGATCTTCGAAAGCGAAGCGGATCACTCTTACGACATACCCTATGGCCAATGCCGTCCCGCATAATACGGCAATCACAATCCACCAGCGGCCCTGGCTAATCGCCGCGTCCAACAGCAGCCATTTTCCGATAAACCCACCGCTCGGGGGCAGCCCCATCAGGCTTACCCCAGCCAGCGCCAAGGCGAACACCGACTTGGGCAACAATCTGGATATTCCCGCCAACCGCGAGATGGTGTCATGCCCTAAGGCCTGCAGTATGTTTCCCGCCGCCATAAACATCGCCGTTTTCGCCAGAGCATGGGCGGCGAGAAACAACAAGACCCCCGTCCAAGCTGTAAATCCGGTTTCTTCAGCCCGCGCCAAAGGAAAGACCAGGAACAAATATCCCAACTGTGCGACGGTAGAATAGGCCACCAATAATTTTAACCGAGACTGCCGTAGGGCATGCGCCGCGCCCCATATCAAACCCATCGCACCCAAGGCCCCGAACAGGTAGTCGGCGTAAGTGGTGTCGAGCGATGCGAAGCTGAAAAACCAAAGGCGCAAAAGGATATAAAAGGGTCCCTTCGTCACCAACGCCGACAGCAGCGCGCTTACCGGTGTCGGTGCGTTGGAATGCGCGGGAGGCAACCAGAAATGGAGAGGGAATGCGGCGGTTTTAACGATCAGGCCCGCCGTCATCAGCGATATCGCCACCCAAGTGGCCATATTCGCACGTGATCTCTCCCCCAGCAAAGTCAAATCCAGGGTGCCATAAGTACCGTATAAAAACGCCACTCCCAGCAGGAAGAATAGCGAGCCCATCAAGCCGACCAGCAAATAGCGCATCGCCGCGGTCAAGGCATTGCGGGAATTGGCCAAAGCGACCAACGCAACCGCCGAAAACCCCACCATCTCCAAAGTGATGTAAAGATTAAAGATGTCGTTCGACAGAAACAAACCGTTGAGGCCCGCCCATAAGAACATCCACAGGGGCCAGAAATAACGGCGTTTATGGTTCTTTTCCTCATCGCTTGCTTTGGAACCGGGAGGAAAATATCCGATGGCATAGAGACTCACGCAGGCGCCCACCACAGCCGATATGACCAGCATCCACGCGCTGAGTCCGTCGACTCTGAAATCAATTCCCAACGGTGCGCCCCAACCGCCTAGAGAGTAGGTATTGGCTCCGTATGCTAGGGTTTGCGCTACCAAGCCCACCGTCGCGACCAAAATCAAAACGCCCGTAAACAGGCCTGCCCAGGTGGCGATGCGCGGAAAGGTAAAAGTGACGATGGCGCCCATCAGGGGGAAAACCACCAGCCATGGAATCCAGGACAGGAATTCAGGATTCACTACTCGTCTTCCTTTTCAATATCCTGGGGTTCTTCCAAATCCACTTTTCCGGTTTCGGAAGATATTCGGCCGGCCAGCGCCAAAGCCAGCGCGGTTCCCGCCACGGCTACCACTATTCCGGTCAACACCATGGCATGCGGTACCGGATCGGCTACCGTCTCCTTACCTTGATAGGCCATGCTCGCCAGCACCAGATAAACTCCCGCGCCGGCAATGTTCAGCGCCAGGATTTTTCGAATGAGATGGGGGTATATCGAAAAGGAGTATAATCCGATGAGAAATATTCCACATCCCGTCAGCGCATATAAAGTTTCCGGATCGAGGCTCATGCTTGACCTTCCACCTCATCTTCTTCGACAAGTATTCCTTTTTGGGAGGCTGCTTGCGGCCTACCTCCCAGAAACAACAGCAGCAATGTCCAGCCGATGGAAACCGTTGCCGCCGATTCGATGACCAGAATCCAGGCACCCGCCGAACCCGCCGAATACTCTAACATCGCACGGCCCTGGAGCATAAATCCGATTCCGAGGGTCAAAAATACCGTCAGACCGAATATGGAGCCCCAGCGATCGATCCATTCCGCGGGAACACGCCGAGTAGGACCGTATGTCAATACCAAGAGGACTCCCACGGCGGCCATAAGTGCCCCCGCTTGAAACGCACCGCCTGCCCGGGAAGTTCCCAACCACAGAAAATAGCCGCCTATTAAAATCAATAAGGGCGCCGAGATCCGTGCAAACCCATATAAAATCGGTCCGCGAGGAACACCCTGCGCCGGTTTTCGGGATTTTGCGATGGACCATACGCCTACCACTGCCAAGAGCAATACCCCTATTTCCAAAAGGGTATCGTAGGCGCGGTAATTCAAAAGCGCCGCGGTAACCGGATTTCCCACTCCGCTTCGCGGCAACTCCCGCATGGCTGGAACCAGCAACCCGCCGGTATTTTCAGGTGGGATCGAAAAGATGGCCCAACCCAATGCGCCCCCCATGGCCATCAATCCCGATATATGCAACCACGGCCGACCGGGTTCCGGGAGCTTGGTTTCATCGCCACGCATTTTCGCCAACGACAGCCGCATTTTATTCCAGGCGCCCAACAACATGGCGCCGGTAATTCCTGAAGCCACGGCCGCCTCCACAAGCGCGATGTCGGGCGCATTCAGCCGTACCCAGGCCAGACCCATGCAAAGCCCGAATGCGATGAACAGGACGATTCCTTTGAGGATATCCTGGGTCGACAGGGAACTCCATGCCAGCCACAAAATCAATCCCGCCAGTAATGCGTCGAAAGCCTTGGCGGCCAAATCGATCATTGCTCTCGTCTCCACGGGCTCATCCCACCCCGTAAGGCTCGACGTGCGATAAGGTGCGAAACGGTGGAACTCGCCAGCAAAACCGCCAACCAGATAAGCAACAACTTGACGCCTATGGACCAGGAACCCGTTTGTAACCCTACCCCCAATGAGATAAATCCAAGCCCCAGGTTATCCGCCTTGGTGAGCGCATGCAAACGCATATACACATCCGGAAACCGCAATAGCCCCGCCGTGCCGGCAATAAAAAAGAGCAGGCCGATGCCGATGAAAATCGAAGCCAATACCTCGATACCGTTCATTCCAGATCCTTTTCGCTCTCAGAGGCGGCGACTCTCCCGCGCAAGGCAAAGGCGATTCCGATTATCGCGGACAGGACGGCGAACATAAGGGCAACGTCTACAGCGGCGGGCATCGACATGACCAGGGAGAGCACCAGCAAAATCGCGACACCCGTCGTTCCCAGTAACAGTGAGGCCAGCACCCGATCCGCTTCGGTGGGACCTCGCGCCACACGCACCAAACCCGCCGCCATGGTAATCAGCAGGACAACCAGTGACACCGATAAAAAGGCGCTCATTTCGTGAAACCCTCCTTCTCCGGAAGTAAGATGCCGAACAGATGCGCCACCTTCACCTCCAGGGCGAGGACGCCTTTTGTTACCGACTCCGAATCACTTATCATATGGATTACTAAAGTCGATTCGTCGATGTCCGCGCTCAAGGTTCCCGGCAGCAGACTTAGGACGGTCGCCATAAAAACGCTGGGGGTTCCCTCGGGTAAACGCAGGGAATACCGCCTGATAAGCGGATCAATGGGCATGCGAGGATGCAGGGATCGCCATGCCACATCTATGCCGCCCTTTACGGAAGCAAGGACGAAAAAAGGGATGAAACCGAGTAAACCGAAGGGATGAATTTTCAAGGGCAAGGAAGTGCGGGTAAGTAGCGAACCCAGCCAGGCGCCCATCAGCACAACCGGAACTCCAATTATCCAGGAGGCGATGTCTTGGGGATTGAGCGACCACCAGAGAATTGCCAGGAGCCCCGCGCGAGATAAAATTCTTGAAAATTTACCGCGTCTTATTCCGCCGGTACGCCCAAATGGCTTGGAAAAATTTGCCATTCTCCGGCTCCTCTAATCCTCCGAAAAGGGTGACTCGACTGCAACCCTCACCAACAACCCGGACATGCGCGTCGCGCAAAAACACCATCCTTGGATTTGCTTTTCAGCCTTGGGAACCGGCTTGCAGGCGCGCGATGCGTTCCGTGAGCGGAGGATGGGTAGCCATAAGGGCCATGAAGCCGGATTGCTTTCCGGAAATCTTCAAGGATGCAATGGCGGGCTTGTCCTCGCCTTTGGAATGCTCTCGTCCGTAGGCGCTTTGTAATACCTGCAAGGCGCCGATCATCTTGTTTTTACCGGCATACAGCGCTCCGCCCTTGTCGGCACGGAACTCCCGATGACGCGAAAACCAGGCGATAACCATGTATCCCAGCATGCCCAGACCGATTTCCAGCGCGATGGTTATCATCCATGTGACCATCATGCGGCTTTCCGCGCGCATGTTCGATGTGACCGCGAAGGCGATGACTCTGGCAAAGAACATGACGAAGGCATTGATGACTCCTTGTATAAGCGTCATGGTCACCATGTCCCCATTGGCGATATGGGCTATCTCATGTCCGATTACCCCCTCTACCTCGTCACGTCCCATGCGTTCGAGCATGCCGGTGGAGACTGCGACAAGCGATCGGCTTTTGGAAGGCCCGGTAGCGAAAGCGTTGATTTCCGGGCTCTGGTAGATTCCTACTTCGGGCATGGTCGTCAGCTTGGCCTTTTGCGCCAAGCCATGCACCATGTCGATCAAGTGGGCGTATTGTCCGGGGCGGGTGGGATCGATGAGCTTCACTCCCATCATCCACTTCGCCATGATTCTCGAAAGGCCGAGGGAGATGAAAGACCCGACCATGCCCCAGAGAAAACAAAACGCCAGCAAGGCTTGATAATCGATGCCCTGGGCGGTGACATAATGTCCGATTCCCAGCACGCGCAATAGGATGGATAGGGTGACAATCACCAGAATATTGGTGGCGAAGAACAATAAAACCCGCTTGAACATACCAGTCTCCTAGGCGAAATACCGGCTCATCCCGTAGGGTTCAGCCTTCTCGGACGCATCTAAGCTGGCCCGACGACCACAAGCAAATAGGGTGCGTCGAATTGAAGACGGATGCTGTCGGGATTTATCACCGGTTTATAGGCTTTCAAATTACCATTATACCGATTTTCTGGCAAAATGAAGGGCTGGTACCAGACTGTGGAAAATGGAATAATTTTACATTGTATCCGATTAAAAAATGCGCAAATCCAAAATTAAGCGCCCGTGGTGGCGCAAATTAAAGCAATACTATCTGAGGCAATATCCCAGCCGCAGAAAACTCAGAGGCAGCTTTCTCCACCGTGTGCTGGGAAATCGGCTCTTGGATTCCGCCCTATGGCTTCCCTCGCGGGAGAATGTCGCTAAGGGAGTGGCCATCGGCCTCTTCGTCGGCATGCTGCCCTTGATGGGCCTGCAAATCCTTATCAGCGTGGCCTTATGCTTTTTCTGGCGCGTGAATATTCCTCCCGCGGTGGTCTCCACCTTCGTGACCAACCCCATTACCGGTCCCGGCATCATTCTTTTACAATACCGGCTCGGATTATGGATGTCGGGCCCTATGAATCCCGAGGAAGTCGATCGCTACGCAGGCGCCCTCCGGTTCCTGATCGGCCATGGCAAGCCGCTTATGCTAGGCAGCATGGCATCGGCATTGGCCTTCGCCCTGGTCGGGTATTTAAGCGCCTTGGTGATTTGGGACATTGTCGTGAAAGTAGGACCCAAAATACCTCATCCACATCTTCCCCATATTCCGCTCCCCTTTGTCAAAACATCCCCTGCCGAAAACCCTGTTCCAGACGAACCCGTATCTCGTGCTTCAGAGTCCCATCACGCGAATCCTCCTGCCAATAAGATTGAACCCGAGCAGAATTAGTGGAAAAGTGCCTTTTGTCAATTTTTCAACGACTCTATCCGAAATCTGGAAATGCATTAAAATTGCCCCTGCTCCCAGCCAAATGGACTTAGATTATCGAAACGCTGCGCCGTTCCATGCAGGTCGGTCGGAAAAAAGGAGAGTTCCATTTATGCTGGTTAGGTGGATTTTAGGATTGGCGGTCACGGGTTTATTGACAGCCTGCAATATTCCCTCGCAGGTGAAAACCTATCACGGAAACGGATATTTGAAGGAGCGATATTGGGCATACCAACATGAAGGTCGTGAAGTCCTGACCGGCCTTTACACTTCTTGGCACCCCAATGGGGAAAAGCAAGTTGAAATTTATTATGTGGACGGCGTCGAATCCTCCCGGTCCTACTACGACGAAAAGGGACTTTTCATTGGAACCATAGAAGTCGCCAAGGCGGATTGGCAATAAACCACCCTAGGTTGCGCATTAAAGAGGGAATCTATTGATGCGTTTACTTCGAAGCGACCCTCAAAATCCACAATGCCTCCATATTCGTGATCCCATAGACGGCTTCAGAATCAGTATTTTTCCGGATACCCCCCCTAGGGGCATTCACGAATCGCATATTTTTATTAGTTTTCGGGCGCGGGTTGGCAATTGGTACGGATAGGCGTACTGCGATCACCACATTCAGAACGAAAGGGGAATCCACTTTGCTCCATTCATTGATCGGGTCGGAGGACCGGCTGAAGATTCTGCTTCACCTCGTTCAGACCAAGAAATCCTATCTCACCGAGATGGAGAATGCGTTGGGAATCCGTCTTTTCGCTGTGCAGACTCAGGTTAAAAACCTGGAGTCGGACGGCATCGTTCAGGGATGGAGCGAAGGGCATCGGAGGTTTTTCGGAATTGATCCGGCCTACCCACTCCGTAAGGAATTGTTGGCCCTGCTTCGCAAGGCCCTGACCCTCGGCATTGAAAACGGGTCCCGGCCTGGCCGGCGGAAAGCCCGTGGCCGGAAGAAGGTTGCCGTTAAGGCTGTGAACGGCAAGTCGGTAAACGGTAAAGCGAACGGTAAGGCCGTGAAGTCGGCCAAAACCGCCAAGAAAAAGTAATCCTCGCCGGGTTGGGGTACCGATTCGGTATCCCCATGCATCCTTCAAGTCGCTTTTTCGATCTGCACTTTGGGTTTCTCTTCCTCGCTTTCTCCCACCTCCTCGGCGCCCGCATCGAAGGACTGGGCAGCGTCGGCCTCGTGCGCCTCTTTGTGGATTTGGGTTAAGCCGGGAAACAACAAGCTCACCTGAGGCGGTAACTCTTCCACTCCCTTAGCGAGAAACTCCTGCGCGTTGAAGGACGCTTCATCCTCTCCCAGCTGTGGCTGAAAATAAGCGCCATCGCCTTTCATGATGCGGACCTTTGAGTTGTCCGACCAGTATGTGGAGAGGATTCTATGCATTTGGGCGACCATGGCGGCATCACGAAGCGGCCATAATACTTCCACGCGCTCTCTCAGGTTTCTTTCCATCCAATCGCCGCTGCCCAGGTAGACCTGAGGGTTATTGTCGTTGAGGAAAAAATAAATCCGCGAATGCTCCAAAAAGCGGCCCACCACGCTTTTGACAATGATGTTTTCGCTCAGCCCCTTAACTCCCGGCCGTAGCGCGCATATCCCGCGAATGATAAGCCGGATGGGAACACCCGCCTGCGATGCATCATACAAGGCCTCGATGACTTCCTTGTCGAAAAGCGCGTTCATCTTCGCGGCTATCCCCGACGGCTTGCCCTCCAAGGCATTACGCTTTTCCCGTTCTATATGCTTCAGTGTTTCGCTGAGAAAATTGACGGGCCCCACCAGCAAAGTCCGGAAATCGGGCTTCTTGCTATGCGAGGTCAAATAGTTGAATACCTCGGAAACGTCGTCGGTAAAATCGTTATGCGAGGAGAAAAAGCTCATATCCGTGTAAAGCCTGGCGGTTTCGGGATTGTAATTTCCAGTGCCCGCATGCGCGTAGCGGCGAAGGCGGCCCTCCTCACGCCTCACGATAAGCGATAACTTGGCATGCGTCTTCAACCCCACCAAACCGTAAAGAACCGTGCCTCCCTTCTCCTCCAATTGTCGCGCCCAGCTGATATTCGATTTTTCATCGAAGCGAGCCTTCAGCTCCACTACCACCACTACTTCTTTGCCCAGTTCCGCCGCATCCAGCAGGGCGTACATGATGGAGGAGTCTTCATTGGTACGGTAAAGCGTCTGTTTGATGGCCAAGACATCCGGATCCTTGGCTGCGGTTTGGATGAAGCGAACCACCGGATCGAAGGAGTCGAAAGGGTGATGCAATAGAATGTCGCGGCTGCCGATGGCGTCGAATACATCGCCGATTTCGTGGAAATGGTAGGGCATGGCCGGCAGCATCGGTTCGTATTTCAGCGTGCGCAGCGGCACTTGCCGGTAGAGTTCCATCAGGCGGTTCAGGTTGACCGGCCCATTGACTTTGAAGAGCAGAGTAGGTTCCATGTCGAAATTCTTGACCAGCGCGTCCACGATTTTCTTGGGTGTATTGCGATCGATCTCCAAGCGCACCACGTCCCCCTTGCGGCGGTTATGCACCACTGCCTCAACGGCATCGATGAGACTGCTGCCCTCTTCTTCCTCCAGGTAGAGGTTGCTGTTTCGAGTCGCGCGAAAAGTGGAGCAATACCCGATTTGGTATCCCTTGAACAATTGGTCGATGAAACGCTGCACCACTTCGTAAATAAAGATGAAATGGAATCCCTTTTCCCGAGTGGGAAGCGGCAATACCCGGGGAAGGCTACGGGGAATGGTGACTACTCCGAGGTCCTCCCTTTTACGGCCTCCCACCTCCTCCTTCAGGATGACCGCCAGGCATAAGGACTTGTTGAGCACCCAGGGAAAGGGATGCGCCGGGTCTACCTTGATGGGTGTGAGGAGGTGGAAAACCTCCTTACGGAAATAATTCTGAAGGTAGCGTTCCTCTTCGGGAGTGAGGTCGGAAAGAGATCGCAAAACGATGCCGTGGTTTCCCATTTCCGGAAGCAAGCTTTCGTTCCAGCAACGGTATTGGTGGCGCACCATCTTCTGGCACATCTTCAAAATGACATCCAGTTTTTCCTGGGCGTTGAGGCCGGCGATGCCGTCTACCGTCACCGAAGACTCGATTTTTTGCAGCAAAGCGGCTACGCGAACCTCGAAAAATTCATCGAGATTACTGGCGACAATAGCAAGGAATTTCAACCTTTCCAGCAGTGGATTCCGGTTGTCCAGGGCCTCGTCCAAAATACGTTGGTTGAAAGCGAGCCAGGAAAATTCCCGATCAATGAAAATCTCGTTGCCGGCATAAGGAGACGCGTTTTGCATGTAAGACCGTGGGGAATGGGGATAAGGTCCCTAGAAAATACGATTATTACCCTTTGCGGTCATTGTGAGGGCGGCTCCCTCCCGCAAGCCCGCTTCTGAAAGGGTCAGGAGAGGAATATCGAAATATTGCATAACGGCCTCAAGTACGACCACAGCGGGCATGACGATGCGCGCCCTACTCCGTTGGAGACGGAAAAGCCGACTTATTTCAAAAGTGTTTCGGTCCCTCGCGGCCTCGAGTATCTCCTCCAGGCTGCCGCGGGTAATCTGCACAAGACCCCTGCGGGAGTTCCCCCCACGCAAGCGGTCACTCATTCTGCCCACTGCGCGGATGTTTCCAGAGCCTGCCAGGGCCTGGCCAATCGACTCCGGCTTCTGGGTTCCGCACATCTGATCCAATTGCGAAAAGGCATAGGTGCGAATCCGCTCCGCAACTTCCCGCGTAAACCTTCCTCCGGCCATGAATTTCCGAGTGATCAGAATAGCCCCCAGTTCGCAACTACCGGTGAAGAGCATTTCGCCGTCCCGGCTCCAGGCGATTTCGGCGCTGCCACCCCCGATATCGAGGGTCAGCACGGTCTCTCCAGGTCGAAATTTTCCCCGTGCCACCATGCCTCTATGGATGAGGAAGGATTCTTCTTCTCCCGATAGGACCCTGACCGAGATATTAAACTGCTCTGCCAGCTCCTGTACGAAGGCCTCACGGTTCGGCGCATCGCGCACGGCGGCCGTTGCCAGAACGAATATTACGTCTATTACAATTCCTCCGTCGGCCGACGCCTGTATAAATTCCGCAATTTCTGCGGCAACGCCGGGGCGGAGGGAGCCTTCGCCGTAAACCTGTTCTCCCAGCGAGAGGCCCAGCCGGGAATCGCGGAGGCGGCGAAGCACGCCATCGTGGACTTCGAAAACGGAACATTTTATGGAATTACTGCCGATATCGGCAACTTGGATTAACATGATTTCCGGAGAAATTAGCTTTATGTCCGGTCAATACGGGGAGGCCTGAGAAACCTTGAGGTCCGAAGTGCGCACAAAAAGGTTTACGCATGCAAATCCGCCGGAACCTCGATGGTACATAATGATTCCGTGCAATCCTCCACGAAACGGGGTGGCTCGCGAAAGAGATTACATTTGGGGAAGCCCTGTGAAAAAAATATCACCCTAGCCGTTGTCGAATAACTCTTGTATCTTATATTTTCTGTGGTAATGGGCCGTTGCTGACAAAAGCAACACAGTACTGAAATGTTTTTTAGGAATCGGGTGGGCGGGTCTTTTACGCCGGGGTCGTGGAAATTTACTTTCCCTGTCTCAAGCGGCGTGGTGGACCTTACCGAGATTCGCCAATCGCATACTTTTTTGCGGATGGTAATGAATTGGCTGTCGCGCTTCGGTGCCCGGCCAAGCCGGAGTTTTCCGGCTGCCGAACGCCTTTATGGGTGTACCGGCAAAAATGGTGGCTTCCCTACCGTCTCTCCTGGGTGGAGAAGGCGCCATTTGAACTACCAATCATCATGAGGGGAAGGACTCGACATTGGCGACTAAAAAATTAACCAATATCCGCGCCACCGCTGAACATCCGATTAATTCCAGATGGGACATGCAGTGGCTGTGGCAATACGACAATTTGCTGAAATTCCGGAAGAAAAAGCCCAATAAATGGCCGTCGCTCACCGATCAGCATCCCACCGGCAATCGCCTCGGACAGTGGGCACAACGGCAGAGAGATCTGCACGAGGCTCGACTACTGGCCAAAGAGCGCGTTGCCATGCTGAATAAAATCAGCTTTCCCTGGGAAAAGACCGATGGGCGGGATGTGCACTGGACGACGCAATACGGTCATTTGGTGGACTACCGGAAAAAGAACCCTAAAAAGTGGCCTTTCGCACGGGAGGAGTTCCCCAAGGGGAATCGCCTGGGACTCTGGGTCTGGAGACAGCGGCAGAATTTTGCCACCGACATGATCTCCAAAGAGAGAATTCAACTTCTCAAAAAGATAGGCTTCCCCCTGGAATTGCCCGATCGTTGGGAAACCCATTTCTCCACGCTCAAAGACTACCGGAAAAAGAATCCCAATCGTTGGCCCAAGGCCCGTGAGGAATTTCCGGCGGGAAATCGCCTGGGTTTGTGGTGCCATCTGCAACGCTGCGCGTATAAGGCCGACAAGCTTTCGCGCGAACGCCTGAAGGCCCTGGAAGGCCTCGGCTTCCAGTGGAGCGTGAAGAGCATGAGCTGGGATCGCAACTACCAACTTCTCAAGGAGTACAAAAAGTCGGCTCCCAAGAAGTGGCCGGTTATCGACAGCTCCACGCCTGAAAATCGGAAGCTCATAACCTGGAGCAGCATCCAGCGGAACAAGCGGAAGAACAAGAAGCTGGAGAAAGAGAAGATAGCGGCTCTCGACAAAATCGGATTCCGCTGGTAGCAAGGGCGTCTAACCCCTCCCTTACCTTCCGCCTGAATCAAAAGGGCCGCCCCTCCGGGCGGCCCTTTTTCATTTCCGGCTGCGAGATTCCTAAAGCCGCTTTCCCCTAAAGCTCCTTTTCAATGAACCGTTGTAAATCCGCATAGGCGTGGATGTTTCCGTATTGCGGAAATTCCTTGTTGATGCCCTCGGGCGCGCGGAAGAAGGTGGCGGTATGCGCCTCTTTGAGCATATGAATGTCGTTATAAGAGTCGCCGGCGGCCAGCACACGGAAATTGAGCGACCGAAAAGCCTTCACGGCTTCCGCCTTAGCGTTTTCCTGGCGTAGGGAAAATTCCAGCCGGCCCGATTGCCGGTTCTGCCTGATGGTGTGGCAAAAAAGCGTAGGGTAACCCAGGAGTTTCATGAAATGGTCCGCGAAGCCGTAGAAGGTATCGGAGAGGATGACGACCTGGTAACGCGCGCGCGCCCAGTCGAGGAATTCGCGCGCGCCATCCATGCAGGGCAGTTCGGCGATATACTCCCGGATGTTCTCCAGGGTGATCCCGTTTTCCTGGCACACCTCCACGCGCCTTTCCATGAGTTCGCGATAGTCCTTGACATCGCGGGTGGTCAATCTCAGGCCTTGCACCTGCGTCCTGTCGGCCACGTGCAACCAAATCTCCGGGATAAGCACTCCCTCCAAGTCGAGGCATATCAGCTTCACCGCAAATCCTTCCTGAATGAATGTTTCCGGAGCGTCCTTAGATGTCCAGATCCGCTTCCGGGTTGTTGGGTCCGGGCAGCGGTTGCACGGGTCCGAAATTGCGCTCGAAGCGCGACATGTTTTCCTGCAAAGTGGCTATGAGCGCCTTGGCATGCTGCGGCGTCATAATGATGCGGCTATACACTTTGCCTTTGGGTGGTCCGGGCAGAAGCCGGGCGAAATCGATCACGAATTCGGAAGAGGAGTGACTTACCAGCACCAGGTTCGCGTAAATGCCTTCGGCGGCGGCTTCGGAAAGCTCGATATTGATGCGGGGCTGATTATTGTCGTCGGAGTCGGGATTGAAAGATACCATGCCGGCAAATATAGCATTCCCGGCTCGCGCACCGTCAAGCGCGGCCGCGGACCCGCATCAACTGCGACCGGGGTAGGAATAGCGGTATTCGCCTTGCTCCATCAAAAGCGCGCTTAATCTCCCCCCATAGACCTTGCCGATGCCCGTGTCCGTGCAAAACAGCTGATTGTCATAGAGAGGCAGGATATCGCCCGCCCGGTTTTTATCGATATGAAAAGTAGGGGTGTGGCCAACCACCATGGCTGTGCACCGGTGGAAGCGCAACACATCTTCCAACTCCTCGCGCATCGATTCGGTTGGCCGCAGGGCATACTCCCGGGTCCATTGAGGACCCCTTCTCCCCAAGTGGTAGGCGCTTGAATCGAAATTCCCTTCTTCCAGCCGCAGCTCCTCGCAGATTCTCTCATTGAGTAGCGCCAAGGACTCGAATCCGAAATCCCGCGTCAGACCCCCATGTACGAAAAGCATGCCATTGATTTTCATGGCGGAATTCAGCCCCGTCATCCACTGGCCCACCCGGCCTTTGGGCGAGAGGTCGAAGCGCAATTTGTGCGGCAAATCCGCCTTTTTGGCTTGGGGGGCCGCCGACCAGTCGGGCCGGGAAATCTCCACCTCGTCGCCACCCTCCTCATGGAAGGAAAACTCCCCCCTCTGTTCCAGAAAGTCACGAACTTCTTCCGGCGTACGATAGGCGTGAAATCCACACAGACTCATGGTTTCGTGATTGCCCAACAGCGTGTGGACTTCGGAATCGTATTGACGAGCTTCCGCTTCCAGTCGACGCAGCAGCGTGAGGATTTTGCCGGGCTCTCCACCTCTTCCCAAAACGTCGCCCATTTGCACCAGGTGGGTTCGCCGGGCGATCCAGCGATTGGCGGAATTGATCAAACCGCAATGCCTTAAAATGGCGCAAAATCCGGCGTAATTTCCATGGAGGTCACCTACGGCCACCACGCGCTCAACATCGTCGTAAATGCATGGACGCAAAACCGACCTCCTTGGCTCAAAGTATAGGGTTGGCAAAGTCAAGACGCCACAAATGGGAAGTCGGCGCGAAGTCGGCAAATGGGTATTTTGTTCCCCTCCGAAGGGGGGTAAAGGGCCCGAAAGGCTGGGCCAATTGTTCCTATATTTGTGCGCCTTGCCAAAGGCGAGTCGGAAAGAAGGCGGGCTGAGTGGAAAGAATCAAGGATTCATGCGGAATTATGGGGATTTACGGCGGTCCGGAAATCACCCGCAGGGTGATCATGGGCTTGTACTCTCTGCAACACCGGGGACAGGAATCGGTAGGGGTGGCAACCGCGGACGGCAACACCATCACGGCCTTGAAACGCATGGGACTGGTTACCGAGCTGAAGCGGGACGAAAAGGAAATCGAGGCCATGACGGGCCATGCCTCCATCGGCCATGTCCGCTATTCCACCACGGGCACCTCCTCCCTGGGAAACGCCCAGCCCATGCTGGTCACCACACGCTACGGCATGCTGGCGGTGGCCCATAACGGCAATATCGTCAACGCTCCCGAAATCCGGGAACGCATGGTGGATGAGGGGAATATCTTCCAAACCACCGCCGATACCGAAATCATTCTCCACTTAATCGCGCGCTCCCGCAAAGAGACCTTGGTCGAGGCCATCGCCGACACCCTGGTGCAGTTGACGGGCGCCTTCTGCCTGGTTTTTCTCTCGAAGGAGGCCATTTATGTGGCCCGCGACGGTTATGGCTTCAGACCCCTATGCCTGGGGCGTCTGGATAAATCATGGGTTGTGGCTTCGGAAACCTGCGCGCTGGATTTGCTCGGGGCGAGTTATGTCCGCGACATCCAGCCGGGCGAACTGTGTTCCATTACCAGCGAGGGCGTCACCTCGCAGCAATTCATCCAGAAAAGCCGCAAGGCGCATTGCATTTTCGAATTCATTTATTTCTCGCGTCCCGACTCCCGTATTTTCGAGGAAAGTTGCGACAAAATCCGGCGTAAAATCGGGAAGGCTTTGGCCAAGGAGCATCCGGTGGACGCCGATGTGGTGATTTCCGTGCCGGATTCGTCGAATACCGCGGCGCTGGGGTATGCCCAGGAATCGGGAATCCCTTTCGACATCGGATTGTTGCGTAACCATTATGTAGGACGCACTTTCATCGATCCTTCCCAAAACGTACGCGATCAAAAAGTGAAGCTGAAATTCAATACCATCGCCGGAGTGCTCCGGGGCAAGCGCGTGGTGATGGTGGACGATTCCATCGTGCGCGGAACCACTTTGAAGATTTTGACCAAGATGTTGCGCGATGGCGGCGCCAAAGAGGTGCACATCCGCATCAGCTCCCCTCCCGTGGTCAACCCGTGTTTTTACGGCATGGACTTCCCATCGAAAACCGAGCTTATCGCCAGCAATCTCAGCATCGAGGAAACCTCCAAGTTACTGGGAGCCGATTCGCTGCGCTATCTGAGCATCGGAGGGCTGAAGGCCGCGGCGCCCCATAATCGCGGCGATTATTGTTCGGCTTGCTTCGACGGAAAATATCCGGAGGAGATTCCCCAGGGCAGCACCAAGTTCCGTTGTGAATAAGGTTAAAGTCTTTTAACCTTATTTCTTTGGATTCGTAAGCTCCGTCAACATATCCCCATTGGCAAGCCCTCTAATCGAAAGAGGGGTGCAACAGGGGATGGCACTTAACTGCACACCCAAGCTTCGACCACTTCACTCTTAATCCAGCCGTTTGAGAAGATTGAGGCTGAATAGTCTGTTTTTATACTCCTATAGAATTTAATGACCTTTAAAATTCTAATTATTAGAGTATAATTGCTCATTATGGATCACAAACACCTAAATAAGGCTTTGACCCTTCTAGGCAAACTCTTACATGATATCCTCACCGGAAACCACTAGGCGAGAACTACTGGGGAAGGTGTTAAGGCTTCTATGGCTCCAATGGACGGAACTAGGGCTGAGCGGTCACGGTAGTCATTCCAACCCCTGGGTTTTGGACCCGGAAGCCCTCTTGCTCGCTACTTGTCATTTCGGCAGGTATGACCCCCGCCTATTCGACGAAGTGGTTGACTGGCTGGGTACGAATGGCGGAATTATCAACCTGCAGCGGCTTAAGAACATTAACCAGCGGTTGGAATTTTTCCAAGAACATACTTTGTCCGCATTGGGAAGCCACCTGTGCGGGAAGACGAATTTGGAGAAATGGAAATCTGTTATCCTG
Organism: Fibrobacteria bacterium; assembly: GCA_041746255.1. GTDB lineage: Bacteria > Fibrobacterota > Fibrobacteria > UBA11236 > UBA11236 > JBGTHM01. Next base: position 52,882 of record JBGTHM010000064.1, read on the forward strand.
ACTACTAAAACCAGAAATCAGGAACCCTATTTTCGGGACGGAAGAACTTTCCAACCCTTCATTCAGGTCAGCGAGCCCGACCCGGCCTTTGCGAAAAATGGATGGTTGAGACCTCCTTTGAGCTTCAGCCGAAAATCGAGGGCCGTTCACGGCAATGGTACCACCAGGCTCCTCATTCGTTTGCGAGCGCTCTTCGGTGTGAACGCCCGCGCTGAAATTCTTGGCTATTTGCTTACCCATGAAAGCGTACATCCCAGTGGGCTGGCCGCATCGCTGAGCTACGACCAACGATCGGTGCAGGATAACCTAGTGTCAATGTACGCCAGCGACCTGCTGGTCCTATGCAAAAAGGGGAGGGAAAAACACTATGGACTCAACAGAGAGGCCTGGTTGCAGCTTTTTGGCGCAAAGGCGGAAATACCCGTGTGGATACGCTGGCCATGGGCATACCGGGGATTAATCACCCTATTCGATGGCTTAGAAGGAATTCCGGATGGAGAAGATTCGCTCTACCTCTCCGCGCGAATCCGATCCTTCGCTGAAAAAGTTCGTGAGGATTTGCAGAGCAGTAAATTGGGATGGAACCTGCCTTCACCTACATTGTACCCGGGGGAATCCTACGTCGAAGTATTTTTGGAGGGAGTAAGGAAAATTCTTGATTGAAAAGAGGAAATTTGGTGGTCGTTGAAGGATTTGAACCTTCGACCCCATCGATGTGAACGATGTACTCTAACCAACTGAGCTAAACGACCGGGGAGACCCAATATAGTAATCGGATGCCGAGCTTGGGCGGCTCACTCCGGCACCGGCTTAGGCCAACCTATTCCTATTAAGACCGGCTCTAGAAACCCATGGTCCGTATATCCGCGAAGACCCCGGACTGCATTTCCAACAAGCGCCCGAAGGCCTGGGATAGTCGGGGTGCGAGCTTATCAGGGGGCGGCATTTGCGAGGTTCCCCGCGCTTTGCGAAGGCGGTCGAAATTGGAAAATCGTGCGTCGGGCGCCAGCGAGGCGATATGGGCCTGCATGCCCGTATCCACCAGGCCGGGGGCCAAAGCGCTGAAATGGGTTTCCGGCCGTTCGGCCGCATAGAGCTGAATCAGCATGTTCAGCGCCGCCTTGGAGATGGAATAACCATTCCACCCCCGCGCTCCCGATACGGCGGCTCCCGAAGAAATAGCAACCACTTGCTTGATTTTAAGCGACCCGCCACCCGTTTGATACAGAGTGTCTAAAAGCACCTTATTGGCCCAGACATTCACATCCATGACTTGCTTGAGTTCTTCCAAGGATACCTCTCCCATATCGCCTACCCGGCCCAGAATGCCCGCATTCAGGACGACCAGATCCAGTTCGGGAATACCGTTCAGAAAAGCGGGTAGCGATTGTTCCAGGGCCTCGAAATCGGCCAGGTCGAGGGGAAGAAAATGCGCTTTGGAATTACCGTTCCAGGATTCGGGTGGGTGGCGGCTGATTCCGAATACCTCATCGCCGTTCTCCAGATAATTTTCCGCAAGGGCGCGTCCTATCCCGCTATGCACTCCGGTTATCAGTATGCGCATCCGATATCTCCTGGTTGGCTTCGATTATGGAATGGCGACTGGGGAAAAATAAAAACGCCCCGAGCTAGCGGGGCGTCATTCGATGAAGTTGTGGGAAAAAACCGAAATCAACCTTCTTGAACGGGAGCGGGCTTGGCCAATCCGAGGCCGGAAGCGTTCCAATCCTTAAGGCCGCCTTTGTAATGGCGCACGTTCTTATAGCCCAGCTCGTCAAGCTTATCCGCAGCGGAGCACCAGGCATCGCATCCGGGACCACCGCAATAGGCGACTATCAATGCGTCTTTATCTTCGGGAAGCACTTCGGGCAATTTATCACCTGTGGCCGCCAAGCTTATCGCTCCGGGAATGTGACCCTTGGCATAGGATTCCGCTCCATTGGCGTCGATGAGAACGATGCCGCCGTTTTTCATGGCGGCTTGCAATTCTTTCCTATCGATTTGTTGAAACTTGGAATAGTCTTTTTTCTCTCCGGTTTTAATGGCCTTGGCTTCCACCGCCGAGCCTTTGGTTTTTTCCGCTTTGCCATGACAGGCTTCACCGGCAAAAACGGGAGCGACGGATAATGCGGCTCCAAGCATCAGGGATAATGAAAAAGGTCCGAATGGGGATTTACGCATGATTGCCTCCGGGCTATATGGGGGATGGATATTTAAGTATAAGAATATCGCTTCCCAAAGGAAAACGCCGGGGGGTTTTACCGGACGGAACGCTCAAAATGGGTCCAATTCACGGCTTCGTATCAGAGGCAATACGTCGCGCCATGATTTCCCGCCAGATTTCGGTGATTTGTTCCTTGAGGTTTTCGAGGCTTCCCACGTTGGAAATAACGATGTGGGCTTTGGCGGCTTTGTCGGATTCGGGCATTTGACTGGCTATGCGCTGCTCCGCTTGTACGCGGGTATAACCGCTGCGCTGCATCAGGCGTTCCCGGCGCAAGGCTTCGGGGGCGGTAACCATAACCAGTAAATCCATTTCGTCGGCCATACCCCATTCCACTATCAGGGCCGCGTCCACCACCACGCAATCATGATCGGCGAACAGGGCTTCAATACGTTCATGGAGTTGCCGGAAAAGCGCCGGGCGTACCAAGGCGTTGAGGCGCTCCAATTGCTCTTTGTCTGAGAAAACCATTTCAGCCAATAGGGCGCGATTGATTTCCCCCGATGGACTTAATACTTCCTCTCCAAAAGTCTGCGCCAGGTTCAGTCGCAATTCCGCATTGGTTTGGTAAAGTTCATGGGCGGCGACATCCGCGTCTACCAAGGCGCATCCTCTGTCCTTAAGCAACTGAGCCACCGTCGACTTGCCGCTGGCGATATTTCCGGTGACGCCGACCAGTACCTTGGCCATGTCAATGCGCTTCCAGCCAATTGGTTCCAAATCCGATATCCACCTGCAGGGGAACCGCGAGCTGCATCGCGCCTTCCATTTCTTCGCGGATAAGTTTGGATGCCGCTTCGATATGTTCTTCGCGCACCTCGAAAACGAGTTCGTCATGCACCTGTAACAGCATGTCGCAATCGAGCTTGGCATCCGCGAGGCGGCGGTGAATACGGATCATGGCGATTTTGATGAGATCGGCCGCGCTTCCCTGGATAGGGGTATTGGCGGCGATACGTTCGGCGTTTTCCTTCAACATGCGGTTATCCGTCAACAAATCGGGAAGGTAGCGCTTGCGGCCCGCAAGGGTTTCCACATAGCCATCTTTGCGCCCTTTATCCACCATATCCTGGAGGTAGCGCTCCACATGCGAATAGGTAGAGAAGTAATTGGAAATGAACAGGGCCGCGTCGCTGCGCGAAATTTTGAGTTGGGCGGCCAGACGATGAGCCCCCATGCCGTACAGCACGCCGAAATTGACCACCTTGGCATTGCGGCGCATCTCGGAAGTGACGCTATTCTCGTCTACTCCATATAATGCGGCTGCGGTGCGTGCGTGGATGTCCAGACCTTTGCGATAGGCTTCGAGAAGCGCGGGGTCGCCGCTCAAATGCGCCAGGAGACGCAACTCGATTTGCGAGTAATCGGCGCTGAGCAGCCGGTATTCCGGCGACTTGGCGGTGAAACATTTCCGCACGCTGCGCCCCAATTCGGTGCGGATGGGAATGTTCTGCAAATTCGGGTTTAGGCTGGACAGTCTTCCCGTGGCGGCGATTACCTGGGAGTAATTGGTGTGCACGCGTTGGGTAGCGGGGTCGGCCATCAAAGGCAGCGCCTCGACATAGGTGTTTTGCAATTTGGTGCATTCCCGATGATCGAGAAGGAGCGAAATGATGGGATGCTCGCCTTCCAGCTTTTGCAAAACGGCGGCATCGGTGGAAAAGCCGGTTTTGGTTTTCTTGCCGGTTTTAAGCCCCATTCTCACGAAAAGAATTTCCGCCAATTGCATGGGCGAGTTGATATTGAAAACACTGCCCGCCAGGCTGAAGATGGTATCTTCCAGACGCGCTATCTCTAGCTTCAACTTTGTCGAGATTTCCTGCAAGGCATCGATGTCCAAGCGAATACCCCGGCGCTCCATTTCCATCAGGACCGGGACCAAGGCCATTTCCATTTCTTCATAGAGCCTGTCGAGACGTTTTTCGCGTAACTCTTCGCCGTATATCTTCCAGAGCCGGAAGGTGAAATCGGCGTCTTCGGCGCCGTATATCGCCGCCTGGTCGACCGGAACCCGCGAGAAGCTGATCTGGTTTTTGCCCTTGCCTATCAGTTCTTCGATGGGAATCATCTCGACGCCGAATTTGTCCAAGGCCAATTCATCAAGGGAGATCTTTCGGGTACCGGGGTCGCATAAATAAGCGGCAATCATGGTATCGTGTATGCGTCGGCCGTCGAAATCCTCCCGCCCCAGCAGGCCGTGATTTTGCAGAATTTCCAAATCGAACTTCGCGTTATGAAATACCAACTGCTTATCCGGATGCTTCAGCAACGGACTTAGGGCCTCTATCACCGCATTCAGGGGAAGGTTGGTTCCAACTTCATGTCCGATGGGAAGATACCATCCCGCGCCTTCCGCCACGGAAAGGCACAGGCCCACCAGCGAAGCCTTGCGGCTATTAAGCCCGGAAGTTTCGGTGTCTACGGCCAATACGGGATGGGACTGCAACGTCTCCGCCAATTGGGAGAGCTCCGGCAAGGTGGCTACCAGACGGTAATCCCCGGCGGGCTTTTCCTTTATCATCGTATCGGATCCCTCTCCGGCTCCGTCTCCAATTCCAGCGCCGTCACCCCCGCCTGCATTGCCGACGTCGGTGGAACTGTTTTCGTTGGGGATAAATTTCATCAACGAAGTGAGTTCCCAACGATCGAGGAATTTACGAATGGAAGCCACGTCCAGCGAATGGAAGCGTAAATCCGAAATGCCCAGGGGCAACAATAAATTGCAGTCCAGCGTAGCCAGCTTTTGCGAGAGAAAGGCCATCTCCCGGTCTTTGATCAGGTTTTCCTTCAGCGCCTTCTTGTCGATTTTGTCGATATTTTCGTAAATGCCGGCGAGACTGCCGTAGGTTTCCAGTAGAGTTTGCGCGGTTTTGGGACCGACCTTCGAGACGCCGGGAATGTTGTCGGATGCGTCCCCCATCAAAGCCAGTAAATCGATGATATGCTCGGGACCCACTCCCATCTTTTCCTTCACGCCGTCGGGGCCGAGCGCCACCGAAGGTTGGTTCATGCGCCCCAACTCGTAGAGGTGGATGGAATCTCCCACTAATTGCATGAGATCCTTGTCCCGACTCACGATATAAACTTTCAAGCCCTGGGCGCGCGCCTGCAAGGCGAGCGTGCCGATGACGTCGTCGGCTTCGTAACCTTCCAGACAAATGGTTTGCAGTCCGGAGTGGGCCACGAAATCGTCGATGGCCGGTAGCTGGGAAACCAAGGGTTCGGGCATGGGTTTGCGGTGGGCTTTGTATTCCGCGAACAATTCCCGACGGAAAGTGGGCCCGGGAAGGTCTTTGACAAAAGCGATATGGCTGGGGCGGCATTCGGCGATCAGCCTCAAGGTATGCGAGGCGAAGCCGAAAATCGCCGAGGTCTCCTCGCCACGCGAGTTGACCAGGGGATTTTTAATGAAAGCGAAGTAGGAACGATAGGCGACTGCGGAAACGTCGATGAGAAATAAGGAAGGCGACATGCTTGTCATTCATGCCGGCTTATTCAGGCGGGTTCGGCAACATCTTGAGGCTGTTTTTTGAATTCGCTTTTCAGGAATTCAACGGCCGCATCCACGCTGATGGGGAGATCTCCCTGGGGAATCACGCCTTCTTGTTGCAAGGCCACGAAAAGCCGGGGAACCGAAGGCAATGCGATGCTGGCCAGCCTCAGGATTTCCTGGTTGGCCATGACTTTTTGCGGCTCATCATACATCAGCACCCGCCCTTCGCCGAGCACAATGAGGCGATCGACTATATCGAGTATGTCTTCCATGCGATGGGAGGAAACCAGGATGGAAAGGCCACGAGCCTTCAATTCCTTGATAGTGGTTTGGGTATCGCGTATGCCGGTGGCGTCAAGGTCGGCCAACGGCTCATCGAGCAAGAGCAGAGAAGGATCGGAAATCAGCGCCATGGCCAATGCGATGCGGCGGCGTTCACCGCAGGACATTTCGTCGAGATACCATTCGCGGGCCTGCTTCATGCGCACGACTTTGAGTACGAAAGCGACCTTTTCGCGGATGACGCGGCCTTCATAGCCCATCAAGCGGCAAGCGCGGGCCAATTCATCTTCGACCGTCGGTCCCACGAGTT
>JBGTHM010000065.1:0-6507 GCA_041746255.1 Fibrobacteria bacterium
AGGTTTCCTGGGCCATACCCTCTACGAAGATGGTCGCTCTGTTCCAAGCGTCATTCATATCCTTCTTTCGCCCTACATTCGGTGTAGCACCGTCCTTTTTCATGTAGATATAGGTTCGGGTATAGGTTTTCCACTCCGAGACGGCGTTGTCGAATATCGTTTTGTCATCGAGGAAAATCCCTACGGCAATCTGACCCTCGAATTGGGATTGCAGAGCGTTGTTCGAAAAACCGCCTGCAGTGGTGTAGGGATAAAGGCTTTTGACGAATGATTCGAACTTTTCGATATCGCCGGCGGACCATCCCGCGGCGGTATACCGGATGATTTCCGCGGCATTGACGTACCAGGGCGTCGCCCATGATGCCACTAACTTATCGTTGAAATCGGTATTTCTCTTCCATGTGGAGGCCCAATCGTTCAAAATCCTGATGGACTTTTCGGCATGCTTCTTATCTCCGGTCATATACCATTGCAATGCCTGATTGTACGCGGCCATCGCGTCGTAAACCATGTTATTGCAGCCGACATTGGGGTTGTTATGGCTTCCGCATTTCACCTCGGAATAAGCCTTATGGGAATAATTCATGCCGCCCCAATTATTATTCCTGAGCTTCTCAAAGGCGCTTTTCCAGGGCTCCTCACCGGCCTTCACTTTTTGTTTTATAAAATCGAGCTCATCGGCTGTATTGAATCCGCCCGGATGCTTGAAAGTGAAGCCATGACCGGTGGAAAAGAGCAAACAAATACATGCGAGGAGATGAAGGTGCAGTCTCATCAATTTCCCATCCGTTTTTAGAAGACCCGTACCTCATCTTATGTCCGACCTTTTGCATCAACATGCAATCGGCTCTAAATACTGTTCCCGAAGGGTAACAAGTTGAGAAGTTTGCGGTATGTTGTGAGGTGGTTTGGGGGGCGCCAAAGCTGAATGTATTCGTCGCGCCCGTTTGCGGTAGAAAATTCCTATGACACTGTAGCTTCGACTTCCGAGCGGCCAAGCCAATAGCAGGCAAGAGGCGTGGGTACTTTCAATAAGTTGGCCTGCGCGCCGGGAAAAATACCGCAGTCATTCCAATCACGTGTAATCACATAACCCCGTTTTACCTGATGGCTGGCGCAGAATTCGAGTATGCCTTTCAGTTCCCGGGCGCCCGTATTTGTCGGGGAACGATACTTCACTTCGAAGGGAACCAGTTCGCCACCTAAGTCGGCAACTATATCCACCTCCTTATCGTTTTTGCCTCGCCAATAAGAGAATCCGACGCTGCGCGAATAGTAGCGTGTAAAAAGGTGCTTGAAAAAAGCCGTTTCCACGGCCGCGCCCAAGGCTTTCGGGTCTTCAAGCAGGGATTTGCCTTTCAATAAAACACCGGGACTGATGGAGGAATCGGCCAGATAAACTTTTGCCCTTCCGCGGAGCACTTGTTTGCCATACCCAAATGGCATTAGCCGGTAAATCAAATGGGTGGATTCCAAAAGCTGGATGAATTGACTGACCGAAGTCCGGCTCAACTCTAGGGCTTTGCACAATTCGGGTATGTCCAGGAGACCCCCATCGTGCAGGCACAAATACAGGAATACTTGCTCCAACTCCAGTACATTGCGGACGCCGAAAAGTGCGGTCATGTCCCGTTTCAAAACCTTGTCCACGATATCTTCCCGCAACAATTTTTGTGACAGGGAGAGGCTTTCAACCAAGGCGCATTGGGGAAATCCGCCGCGCAAAAGGTATTCGTGAAACAGGCCGGTGAGAATTTCGGCATCATGGCATACTTTAGTCCATTGCGCTTCGTTCCAATCGAAGGCCTCCGCCAATGAATCAAGCCGGGGCAACGGAGGAGTCGGGAGCTTGCGTATTTGCAGGTATTCATAAAAGGAAAGCGTGGCCAATTTCAACGTATGCCAACGGCCTACACCGGATTCCTGGGAATCCGTAGCGAGAGGCATGGCGGATCCGGTTACAGCAATGCGCCTTCTACCTTTTTCAAAATCGACTTGATGCTTAATCCATACCTGCCAGTCCTTGGCCACTTGGATTTCGTCCATAAAAAGGTATTCGGGCCCTGGCTGTGCCGGTTCAAATTCCCGCCACAGGCTCAGCAGCGCTTCCAATTTGACGAGCTTGAAGAGCGGGTGGTCAAAAGTGACGTACAGAATATTCGCGGGAGGGACTTTTTGGTTGACAAGCTCCTGGATGGCCTGAAGCATAAGGGTGGTTTTACCTACCTGCCTGGCCCCTGAAATCAATAGCGCACGGTGCGCCGGAGGCTGCTGGAGCCAGGAATTTATCTCCCGAAATGCGGCCCGCCGCCACGTGGGAAATTCCGGAAATCGACCACCATGCCACCAGGGGTTGTATTGTCGGAGGACGGCGAAAAGCTCGGCTTTTGTCGCAATCATTTAGTAAAAATATACTAAAAATATAGATTAGTACTAGTATAAACTAATAAAAATTGATTTTTAGGGTTTTCAGGGGAATCTACCTAATCAAAATGATAATATAACTGTAGTTAACATCAGATTCGGGCATTTAAAACGGTTTAATTGACATTTACTCAGGATTAAACTTATACTACAGACGTAGATAGTGACATATAGTGGCATTTATAAAAGATGAAAAGTAATAGAGATGGGCAGCTGTCGGGATTAAGTACGCAAGAGCGTGAATTGATTCGCCATTTCCATGCTACGGAACAGACAACAGTCGGCGTTGGCGACGTTCTTACCATCCATCCTTATTCCAGGGCAGCTGCGAATACCATTCTCAGCAGGCTGGCTCGCAAAGGGTGGTTATATCGGATTAAACGCGGGGTATATGTGGTGGTGCCGGTAGCTTCGCCGACGCCAAACCCTCCTATCGAAGATGCAATGTCGCTGGCCATGGTACTCTTCCAGCCGGCTTTCATTTCAGGATGGTCCGCCGCTGAACATTGGGATTTGACCGAGCAGATATTCAATACCATCGCCGTTATTACTACGGCTCCCCAGCGGAAAGCGGCGCAAAAGATTGGTGGTATTAAATTCCAGGTCAAAACCTTAGCGCAAAAGCGCTTCTTCGGATTCAAACCGGTATGGTTCAGAAGTAAGCAGGTGCAAATTGCGGACCCGAGCCGAATGGTAATTGACATTCTCGACACTCCCGCCTTTGGAGGTGGCGGTCGTCACACAATGGATATCATCCGCAATTACTGGGGTTCGGAATTTTGTAATCCCTCATTATTATTGGAATATGCCGAAAAATTCGGTCAGGGATCGATTTTTAAGCGCCTTGGATTCTTGGCAGAGGAAATGAAAGCGCCGGTTTCGGTAGATTGGATGGACTTCTGTCGCATGCATATTTCCAAAGGCATTACCGATCTTGATCCGGGGTCTCCGTCGAAAGGCCACATTGTGACCAGATGGAATTTGCGCATCAATATGCCCCTGTGAGGATTCATGATTCCTATTGCGGGTAAGGTCAGGCGGTTTGGATTACTAATTCAACCAACCACTTGCGATGTCGAAAACCTGTCCTCCAACCTGTACCGAAATGTGATTGTCTTGAATGTAAGCGTCCAGATATAAAATGGATTTTCTTCCCATTTCAAAACCCTGTTCCACATTAATGAGAATTTCGGATCCACCGAAGAATTGGTGTTTGAGCAGATACCCAGCCAAGCAGCCATTGGCGCTTCCGGTTGCCGGATCTTCCGGAATTCCGAAAGCATCGGCGAACATTCGGCAATTGATTTGGTTGGAAATATCATAGGTTTCCGGGCAAAACAAAAATAGGGGGAGTTCATCCTACCCGATAAAATATTGCCGGTATAATTCATGGTTTACTCCTGCCCGTTTAATCGCCGCAAGGGATTTTACGGGAAATATCAAAAAAGGTATCCCCGTCGATACCACTTGGATTGGAAACCTAACGTCGATGTCCTCGGTGGAAAGCCCAACCATGGCGCAGGCTTCTCCAATATTTTCACAAATCTTTCCGAAGTTGGGATTGATTTGCTTCATCCATAATGTGACGCGGTTATTTTCGGATACAAAGCGAACCGGAATTTGGCCTATTTTCAAATTCAAGTGATCCACGGACTCTTTGATGATTTCCCTTCGAATGATGTAGGCCGTTCCCAAGGTCGGATGTCCGGCAAAAGGTACTTCGGTTCTGGGAGTAAAAATCCGAACATTGAAACCATTATTGATTTCGGATAGACTTGTTATGAAAGTCGTTTCCGGAAAATTGAACTCGGCCGCAATTTTCTGCATTTCAATATCTGAAATTGGAAATTTGACTTCGACCACTGCGAGTTGATTTCCGGAATACTTTTCCTCGCCAAAAACGTCGACGATGAAAAACCTGTTTTGATTTTTGGGTTGCATTTGTTCTCCATGCTGGCGGTCAATGTATTGCCGGTCAGGGGAAAGGTCTCGAAATAATGGGATCTTGCATACACGGAAACTTCGGTAGGCCACACGGCGCCTTCATAAAAGATCCCTCAATAATATGAAAAGCATTGGAGTACGGGGAAGAATTCTTTCCTGTGTTTTCTAGCTTGGTTTCCAAATGGGACTTGATTACCAATAGGCGGAGCCTCCGGTCAAAAACATATCGCCGCCAAATTGCTTCGAAGGTTGTTCCAGGGCGAAATGTGTCATTTTGCTGGCGGTAAGGATACCAGTAGCCACTCAAACGATAATAGCTTACCGAATTGAGTTTCTCTACAATTTGGTCTTTGTCACCGGATAGACCGCGGCCAAGTAGAAGGTCAGCTTGTTGGTCTGGGGTAAGGGAGGGCTTGGTGTATTTCACCAATAATCCGCCCTAAATAAAAAACCCCACCGTGAGATAGCGTGTCTTGCGACAGAGGCCCGGCGGGTGTGCTGATAAGGAGTATATATTTGCACCGGGAGGCCGTCAAGTTTAAATCGAAAGCTATTAGGTGACGCGGTTGTTTTCGGTTACAAAGCGAACTGGGATTTGGCCGATTTTCAAATTCATTCCGATTGTTCGCGAAGGGTTAGTTCGCTTCGACTTCCTGGTGTCCAGGCCACGAGCAAGCCCCGGGCACGGGCGAGGGCCTCCAAAAAACTGAACTGGAAGCGGGAAGAAGCATAAGCTTCGCGCAACTTTTCGCCCAAGCCCGTAATGGAAAAATCCTTGGAACCGTTTTGAGCATTGTAAAGGACATGGAAACGGATCCGGTCATCGCCTGCCAGCGCGCGAAGGCCGGCTGCATACCAATCCCCCTTCGCTCCGGCATCTTTCCGCCAAGTCCCGAATTCGCTGAGGCCGAAGGGCCGCAGCGCGAATTCTGGGGCCGACGCGCGGGTCTGGAAAAAGTGCCCCATCTCCTCGAAGGCGGAGTCCACCAGGGAAGCCAGGGAACGGGCCCGCTTGTCCGGGCTCTCATAAGTGTCCATGGAGATAAAATCCACGTATTCCGATCCCGGATAATAGGCAAAGGGTCGGTTCCATTCCCGATTCGGAAAAGATTCCCAATTGGGGCAAAAGATCCAGAGGAGCTTATCGGCTCCGGCCGCCGCGAATATCCCATGCACTCTCCGCCAGGCTTTCACGAAATTCGCCGGACCATCGGCCCGGCCGTCGCCGTCCGCATCCTTATCGCCGCCGATGAAGACGCCGCCGTAGGGATACCAGTTGCCGTTCATCTCATGGCCGAAACGGAATGCCACCGGTTTGCCGAAGGCCGCCAAAACCTTGGCCTGGGCCAGCAGGGATGCATCGAATTTCCCTTCGATGAGTAGTCGGATGAAGCTGCGCTGGTAGCCTATGTCGGGCTCGTCCCAGTCTTTGGGATCGAGCGTGACGAAGGGAATGGCCCCATGCGCGTCTACGGCCTTGAGGAAACGCGTGATGTTTTGCGGCCGGCTGGAAAGATCGAAATAGGCTCCCGCCAGCGCGGGCTTGCCGCCGGCCTCGACTGCGAAAGCAGCGATATTGGAATCCACCTCTTTTTCGTATTGCACAGTTCGGAAAGCGAATTTAATGCCGACCATACTTTTATCTCCCACTGCGGGAAGCCATCGGGAGAAAGGATTGGGAAGGGAGTCAAGGCGGGAGAAGTCGAAGGTGGTGGGAGGCCGGTACGGGGCGGTGGGCTCGGTATCGAAAATACAGGCGGTGAGACTCAGGGCGAGTAAGGCGGGTATGACGGGTATCGCTCGTATGGCCGGGAAAGCTCGGTGGGAACTGTGCATGGGGGAAGACCCGGGTAAAGTTGTCGCAAAAAGGTAACTCCGCGCGCCTCAACCGGAACGGGGCTCAAGGATAAATTGCGATGGGGATGGGAGTAGGATATGCCAACCATACGGCGGTATGTGCCATGGTGCAGTTTTGTTCTTGTGGGGGTACGCTGGTTGCGGTAGTGTCAAGTTTCTTTCGCAAATTGATTTTGGCTCCTCGAGTCTGACTCTCACTAGGCGACCTGCGCCTGGAGTTCGTGTCCCTTAAGCAAATCCATATTCAGGTACCGTTTCGAGCCCCATTCCTGACTCGCTACG
>JBGTHM010000066.1:0-11810 GCA_041746255.1 Fibrobacteria bacterium
GAGCCGCCTGGAAAAGGCTTTTGAGGCCAAGCTGGACGGGTCCGTGCCCGAGGAGCTTTGGCAGAAGAAATCCAAGGAATGGCAGTTGGAGTTGTTGCAGCTGCGGGAAACCTTGGCTCACCACCAGGGAGCTAAGCGGACTTTCTACGAACAGGGGTTTGCCCTGCTAGAACTCGCTGAGACGGCCTATTTACTGTATCAAAAGCAGGATCCCACGCAAAAGCGGATCTTGCTCCAAATTCTATGCTCGAACTCGGTTTTGAGGGACGGCGTAGTAACGCCTACGTATCGCCAACCCTTTGCCCTGCTTGTACTTGGGAAAAGAGAGGCGGAGAGGAAGCAGAGCGAGGGAAGTGCTAAATCCCCCGCTCTGGAAAAATGGTGGAGTCTAGGAGAGTCGAACTCCTGACCCCCTGCGTGCAAGGCAGGTGCTCTACCAACTGAGCTAAGACCCCATCTCGTGCCTGGCGACCAATTCGGAGTGAAATGGTGGGCCTGGGAAGATTTGAACTTCCGACCCCCGCCTTATCAGAGCGATGCTCTAACCAACTGAGCTACAGACCCAGGCGCACGGGCAAATTAGCTTAAGGGAAGCGGGCCTGTCAAGGTATCGAGCCTCCAAGAGGATCGTTCCAGTGCCCGGGTTAAGGCATCCGGATTGACAGGGTGCGCGGTGGGAAATTGATGCTTGAAATAGGTGATCTGACGCCGGGCATAGCGGCGCGTACGGGCCTGAATTTCTGCAATAGCGGATTCCTTGGAAGTGAATCCCCGCAGGTAATCGGCCAGTTGCGGGTATCCCAGCGAAGTAAAAGCCGGCCAATCGACGGCGGGATTTTCCTGGAGCAATTTTTGCACTTCAGCCAACCAACCCTGTTCCAGCATGGCGTGAACCCGGGTATTGATATTTCGATGCAACGAAGCGCGTTCGAGATCGAGCCAATAAAAAGGTGTCCCGACAAAAGCGGGATCGAGTTGACCCAGGGATGCGAATTCCGTGTAACTTTTTCCGGTATAAGCCAGGTTTTCCCAGATTTTAACGATGCGGAAACGGTCGTGCCGGTGGACTTTGGCCGCGGCCAGCGGATCGCCGACCTGGATTTCCTGATAAAGGGCCTCCAACCCCTCCGCTTCCAATTTTTGCCCTGCCTTTTCCTTGATGGCCTCCGGGGTTTCACCGCGGTCGGCCTTGGCAGGGTAGAGCAATTCCTTGAGGTAAAGCCCCGAGCCACCGACCAGTAACAACGGAGCCTGCGCCTCTCGGATGATGGCGCGCGCACGTATGGCCCATTCGCGAGGAGAAAGGGCCAAATGGGGAGGCAAAAACCCAAGAAGATGATGACGCACGCGAAGAAGGTCAGGGTCGTGCGGCTGGTTGGTGCCTATTTTCAATCCCGCATAGACCTGTCGCGAATCGGCGGAGAGGATTTCCCAGCCATTGGCTTCCGCCAGCTTCAAGGCGATATCGGTTTTGCCCGAAGCCGTCGGCCCACCCAATATGCCCGCTATGCGGATACCCGCTTTAGTGGAAGTTTCCATCACCAAGAAAGCATAATAATAAGACGCAAGTGACCCCTTTAGTATATTTCTCCCGCCTTCCTTGGCCCCAAATTAATGAGCATATATCGCCGCATCGCCCTGTTCGCCGCCATTACCGGCACACTCCTCTTCTTGGGCATGTGGGTTCCGCGCTTTTTTTCCGCGGATGGGTTGAAAATTGCCGCGATTTCGCAGTCGAAGAACCCTTCGCCTGGTACCGTAAGCGGGAAAGCCGGAGAACCCACTCGCGATTCCCTAACAGAGAGTGGATTACCCTATTGGCAGGAACAATTCTTGCAAAATCTCCGGGAAACCTTAGGGATTGAGGCCGCCTCACTCCGCCAAAGACGGGGCGTTTGGCAGCTTACTTTACCCCGCGGAAGGCCTCTGCAGGACTATGCTCTGGAAATCGAGCTTCTCGCGCGAAAGGCAGGGCTGGACCGGGTCGAGGGAAGGGAAGTACGCTCCAATCAGGTTGCTGAATATGGCTTTGGTTTAGGTGGAGCAATGCTTTATTTGCGCCTGGAATTCGGAGCCGCATATTTGCCGGGCACAGCCCGCCTGGCCATTGTCTTCACCGGCCTCGACTCTCTGGGGGAGTCGGACTGGGCTACCATGGATAAAGCCCCGTGGAAAAAAAATCTGGTGATTAATCCTTATTCGGAGGAATCACGGACCGGCGCGCTTCGACACCGGGCCGCCCATCATGAATTGATTTTGGAACTCCCCATGGAGCCTACTGCTTATCCCTATGTCAATCCGGGGAAAAACGCCCTTTACATCCACTTCACCCAGGAGGAAGTGGACAGAACCCTGATTTCGGCCCTGGAAAAGCTTCCTGCGGCCAAGGGGTTTGTGAGTCGGTTCGGCGATCGGGCTATCGAACACCGGCCTTTATTGGAGAAACTCTTCCGTACGTTGGCCCATCGGAACCTGCTTTTTATCGATTTGACGGAGTCACCCCGAAGCTTGGCCTTGCAAAGCGCCGTCGAGCAAGGCGCAGTATGCAAAGTCGCCTGGGAACGCAAACGACTGGACGAACTCGAAGCCGAATTCAACAAGAAAACCATTGCGGCACAAAAAACTGGTGAAGCGGTAATGGTAGTCCGGTATTCACCGCGTTCCTTCGCCAAATTGAATACGCTGTACCACGACCATCTCGAACGATTGCAGACGCAAGGTATCGCCTTGGTTAAGCTCTCCGATATGCAATGAGGGACAGGACAGTGTTACATTTATTTTTTTCGCGCGTTGTGTTTCGCGCAACCGGACCGAGGAGGGTTTTTTATGCCGAAATTAGGCGTGAACATCGATCATATCGCAACCATACGTGAAGCGCGCAAGGTACGCGATCCGGATCCGGTAGCGGCGGCCACTTTAAGCGAATTAGCGGGAGCGCACGGGATTACCGTGCATTTGCGCGAAGACCGCAGACATATCCAGGAAAGGGATGTCCGGATTCTACGTCAGACCGTGACCACTCATTTGAACCTGGAAATGGCGACCTCTCCCGAAATGGTTCAATTCGCGATAGACATTTTGCCGGATATGGTGACGCTGGTCCCTGAAAAACGCGAAGAGCTGACTACCGAAGGCGGATTGGACGTGGCCGCGCATCTGACCGAAATCAGTAAAGTCGTCAGTTCCATGCGAAAACATGCCATCGAAGTCTCCCTTTTTATCGATCCGGAAATCAGCCAGGTGAAAGCTGCCGTGCATTCAGGAGCGTGCTTCGTGGAATTGCACACGGGCAATTATTGCAATGCCTACGATTTCGGCGAAGGCAACGACTGGGAAGAAGAACTCGCAAAAATCTCCAATATGACCCAGGTAGCCTTGAAAAACGGCCTCTACGTAAACGCGGGCCATGGCCTCAATTACCGGAATGTGCGCCCGATTGCCGATATCAAGGGTATTGAAGAATTGAACATCGGCCATTCCATCATCGCCCGTGCCACTTTGGTAGGCATGGAAAAAGCCGTGCGAGACATGCTGGACCTGATTCGCTAAGAAGAAGTCCCTTCCGGCGAGTATCTTTTTTAGCTTTTACGCTGCTAATTCGCGCAGCCTGTAACTGAAAACAAAGGATCTCCCATGATCGCCCAATCCGTCCGCCACCTCCTGGAAAAATTGAACAAATACAATCGCTCCCTGCTGGAGGGGGCGGTGGGATCCTGCGTAACCCGCACGCATTACGAGGTGACGCTCTCGCATTTCCTCGCCCAGGCCTTTGAAGAAGGTCATGGCGATTTGCTTCCCATCCTCGCTTACTTCAAAGTGGATCCCGGGCTTTTCCGTAACGCTTTGCAACAAGACTTGAAGGAAGTGCGCGCAGGCAACACCGGCAAACCGATCTTCTCGCCCAATTTTTTACAAGCACTGGAATTGGCCTGGGCCGAGTCGTCTCTCAATTTGAGCGAAACCGCTATCCGCACCGGCGGTCTGATTTTAGCCTTGCGGAAAAATCCGAGTTACGTGCCCCCCGCTTTGGCGGATCAAATCGCACTTATCAATCCCGAAGTTCTGATGGTCAAATTCGCCGAGATAACCGCCGGCTCCAAGGAAAGCCAGGAAGGCACCAAAAGCGCGGGAAGTGCCGAAGCCTCCGGAGCCGAAGGCAGCGCCCTGGCCCGTTTCACCTTAAACTTCACCGACATGGCCCGCCAAGGAAAAATCGATCCGGTTTTCGGTCGCGACGACGAGATTCGCCAAGCCATCGACATCCTCTCGCGCCGCCGCAAGAACAACCCCATTTTCATCGGTGAGGCAGGCGTGGGTAAAACCGCGGTTATCGAAGGTCTGGCCTTGCGAATCGCGGAAGGCAATGTTCCCGACATGTTGAAGGAAGTGGACATTCGCAGCCTGGACCTGGGTCTTTTGCAGGCGGGCGCGGGTGTGCGCGGCGAATTCGAGAACCGCTTGAAGAGCGTTATCCGTGAAGTGAAGGAATCGGCCAAGCCCATTATCCTTTTCATCGACGAAGCACATACCTTGATAGGCGCGGGCGGAGAAGCCGGACAGGGAGACGCAGCCAACCTTCTCAAGCCGGAATTGGCGCGGGGCGAACTCAAGGTTTTGGCCGCCACCACTTTTTCCGAGTTCCGCAAATATTTCGAAAAAGATCCGGCCATGGCTCGTCGCTTTCAGGCGGTACGCATCGAAGAACCCGATGCGGCCACGGCGTCCATCATGTTGCGGGGGCTTCGTACCCATTACGAAAAGTTTCACGGCGTCAAAATCACTTACGAAGGTATTCAAGCCGCCTGCGACTTGTCGAGCAAGTTCATCCCCGGTCGGCAATTGCCGGATAAAGCCGTCGACCTGTTGGATACGGCTGCGGCCCGCGTGAAAATGGGGCTGACCAGCAAACCCGCCGCGCTGGTAACCCTCGAACAAGCTCGGGAAAACCTCAAGATTGAGATCACTGCCCTGGAAAAAGACAAAGCCGACGGCGTATTGAAATACGGCGACGCCCTGGACAAAGCCAAGGCACGGGTAACCGCCGTGGAAGCGCAAATCGAAGACTTGACCTCACAGTGGCAGGAACAACTGAGCCGCGTACGCGCCATCATGTCGCTCCAGGAGAAAATCCAGGAGGCGCAAGGCGAAGGCAAGACCGAAGCAGCGGACGCGTTACGTGCCGAACTCGATCTCAAATGGAAAGACTTGGAAGAGAACCAAGGCGACAATACCCTCGTACATGCGCATGTTTCCCGCGACGTAGTCGCGCAAATCGTGTCGGAATGGACCGGCGTGCCCGCAGGGAGCATGCTTAAGAACGAAGCGCAATTATTGTTGGAGTTGGAATCCACCATCGCCGAACGAGTGGTCGGCCAGGATTTGGGCGTTGCCGAAATCGCCTCCACCCTGCGCAGCGCCAAGTTGGGCTTGGGCAATCCCGAATCGCCGCTGGGCGTTTTCCTGGTTACCGGTCCCTCAGGCGTAGGCAAAACCGAAGCCGCGCGGGCGATTTCCGACATTCTCTTCGGCGGCGAAAAAGCCGTGGTCACCATCAATATGTCCGAATACCAGGACAGCATGTCCATCACCCAACTGAAAGGCGCCAGCGCCGGCTACGTAGGCTACGGAGAAGGCGGCGTGCTCACCGAAGGCGTGCGCAAGCGCCCCTATACCGTGGTGATTCTCGACGAAGTGGAAAAGGCCCACAAAGACATTCTCACCATGTTCTACCAGGTTTTCGACAAAGGCATTCTCCGTGACGGCGAGGGCCGCGACATCAGCTTCCGCAACGCCGTCATCATCATGACCAGTAATCTGGGCCTGGAAACCATCACGCAAATGTCGGACGGCGACCGGGAAAACGCCCTGGGCCTGGACGACTATCGCGAATTCATCCTGGACGAATTGACCGCGCACTTCTCCCCCGCCCTGCTGGCACGCTGTAAGGTCGTGCCCTTTCTTCCCCTGAGTCCGGAAAACCTACAGCGAATCGTTTTCATCAAGCTGATGAAGGTCGGCAACCGTCTCATGGAAAAACATCGCATGGCGTTCGCGGTCTCCCCCCATGTCGTGCGCAACGTGGTGATGCAATGCACCACGGCGCAATCCGGAGCGCGCAACATCGACTCCATCATCGACCAGAAACTTCTCCCGGAAATCTCTCGCGGACTTTTATCGCAGTTGGCGGAAGGCAAGGCCTATACCCATCTCTATGTCGGAGCGGATGATAAGGGCGGATTCACCTATTACTTCTCGGTGGGCGATTTCGACGCGCCCGAACTCACTGAAGATTTTTCCGGGGAAGAGTCCGAAGCTTCGGAACTGAACGGGGTGGATCACGAAACGCAGGAATTGGCTTTGGCTGACGGTAAAGAGAAGAGCGAGTCGAAGGAAGATTGATAGCGGGGGATTAAACCTCGTGCCGGAAGAGCAGGAAAGATATTCCCTGATCTTCCGCAAAAGAATTTTCGGCTTGATGGGTTTTTACGTATCACTCAAATACATAATTTTCGGAAAATACGCTTAACCTGCCATGCTGCAGTTTCACTCAAACCAGATTGAAAAGACGGTGCTTAGAGCATTGGATATTATCCTGCCCGGATACCGCCTAGGTGTGCAGTGCAACCCGGTAGTTATCTAGCGAAGCATTGGCTGCGCGATTCATGATCATATCAAGAATACCCTTCAAAAAAAACTTCCTTTCTTTTAAGGCTCGGCGAGCTTTAAAAAATTTAGTTCACCGTTTTCCTGAATGTAGGTTACTGCTAAAATTCCCGCATCGCAACAGGTATAACAGTAATCTCCAATAGTACCGGTACACCTTTTAATTAGATCCTTAATCAGGAACAGAGTCCATTTTCCAACTCGGGATTTATAAATGTAAAAATGCCCTGCAGAATCAAAAAAATCTGCATCGCATGTCTTGCATGAATCTGAATTCCAAAATTTAGCAGTGTCCCTTAAATTGATTGGTTTTGAAAAATCAATCTCATCAAATTTAACTTTTGACCTCCAATGTTGCCTATGGAAGTTCAGTCCAAATACTCCGCAAGAGCTACAATCACTACCGCAACAAATATTGCTACTGAATTCGGGTTCATTTTCGTGAACGAAAATATGGTCCTTATCATAGATGCGGACAGATCCCCCTATAACCAGGTGGAATGGTGACATGAGTGTGTCTGCGGATACTTTAATTCGACTTTCAGACCTTATTTCTTCTTCCGAAAGACAGGATAGGAGGGACGTCAGGGATAAAGCGCAAGCAAAATATATCCAGCTGAATATGTTCGTTTTTTTCATTGAATTATCCTATAAATCCAAAATATTCAATCCATTGTCCCCAGCCGATCGCAGGGCCGCTATCTTTTGCTTTTGAGACAAACCCGGGAATAATAGGCGCGACTTTTGCAGCAGAAAAGGACGCCGAAATTGATTCCTAATTAATGGCTTGTTTCGGCAAATCAATCAAATCTCCACTTGAATTGAACGTCGAACAAATCTTCCTGTACAAACCGTGTGCTTAGTCAACCTCCTGTCGGAGGCAATGTCAGGTCCGTACACTAATCCCCTTTTTAAAGAAAAATATCCGGATTGGAACAGGCTACCCGCACAATTTTAGTTCCTTGAGAATATCCGAGCCTTTTCAAAATGATGTTTGCAAGGTAACCGAGACTACCGCAGATGGCGGGAGCGATTCCACCTGGTAGCCTTCCGGAAAAAACATCCTCGTAACATACAACTCCTGCGTACCCTTCTGAAGGCAAGAAATATAC
This sequence comes from Fibrobacteria bacterium, assembly GCA_041746255.1. Classification (GTDB taxonomy): domain Bacteria; phylum Fibrobacterota; class Fibrobacteria; order UBA11236; family UBA11236; genus JBGTHM01. Next base: position 7,776 of record JBGTHM010000066.1, read on the forward strand.
GCCTGTTTCCATTTAGGAACAAATGTCGCGCGGGGTGCAGTATAAATATGAAAACCCGAAATTAGGATAGGATAACCCATCCGAACCATGCGGTCAGACGGCTCTGGACTATAGAGTCGGGGTCGAAAAACCAATGGGACTGTTAGGGTTTTTTGCGGCAAGGTATGAGAATGATACATGATATTAAGAAGAAAGTACTGATTCCGATCGTACTGTTCTTCCTTACCTGTTCCGGCCTGGTAAATGCCCTGCAACATCCCGGTTTGCTGGATAGCAAAGCCGAATTGGACTTCGTTAAAGAGCAAATAGCGAACAAAAAAAATCCCTGGTTTGCGGAATTTGAGAGAATAAGAAAAGAGAATCCGGAAAACCATAATCCCAATGCCACCAAAGTTATTCCCAGCGCTAGGAGTTGGAGAAAAACACTGTTTGCCGATGGAAAGGCCGCATATAACTCCGCTTTACTCTGGTACTATACCGGAGAAAAAAAATATGCGGACAATGCAATCAAGATCCTCAATGCATGGTCGATTTTTGAGCGAAACGATCACGAATTGTGGCATGGCTGGGCTTTGCCCTGGTTTTTGAATGCCGCGGAGCTGATGATTCATCTGCCGAATACCCCCTGGCAAAAAGCGGATCAGGAAAAATTTGTGACGATGGTGCGCACGAAAATGCTTCCGCAGTATAGCAATCATAATGCATGGCGAAATAATGCCATGCTTACCGTCATCGAAGTGCACATGGCCGCAGCTATTCTTATCGATAGCCAGACGGAATTCGAAGATGCATTGAAGCGGTGGCGTGCCTGGACTCCCGCATACGTCTATTCCAAACTGGATGGCCCAACACCCAAAGTCGTGGGTAAATCCGGTGAGATCTGGGATGCCAAGAAATACTACGACGGCCAATGTCAGGAAATTTGCCGTGACTGGGATCATATGAAGCTTGGAATGAACAGTCTCATGTTTGCCGCGGAGATGGCGTTTCACCAAGGGGTGGATGTTTGGAGCCAGGAAAAAGCTCGCCTCGCGGCCTTTGCGGAGTTTCAGGCAGGAATGAGTGTTGGCGCTATAAATGAACCCAAAGACATGTGTGACGCAGGCCGCATATATTGTATCGGGGCTGTAAAAGGCCAAACACCCAAAGGGAGTATGCCCTGTAAGGATAAAAACGGACCTGGTACCTGGGAGATGTTATATACGCATATTAATAACAGACTTGGACATGATCTGCCAAATTTGAGGAAGATGCTTGGCAGTGATAACCGTTCGAGCGAACGTGTCAATGAAACCATGACCCATGGCAATCTGCCGGCTTCCATTTATGCAAATGCTCCAATTTTATCCATTACCTCGCCTGAACATAACGCGAAAAAAGGCATGAATATCGGTTCGCTCCCGGGCGGAACCGTCGAGCTTACCTTTTCAATGAGCTCTTCAAAATCGGTCAATGCGGCGATTTACACTAGACGCGGCGAGCTTTTGGAAAAAATCCACTTGGGAAAAAAGTCGGCGGGTACCCACAAGGCCGTTTTACATACTTCGACACTTACTCCGGGGGTGTACCTCCTAAGGCTGGAATATGAAGGGGAATACGACACGCAATTCCTAACGGTTATCCGGTAGCCTTTCCATATCCATTAAAGTGCAATCCTGAATTGGGTGAAACACAATTTTCATGAAAACTTCCGATATTCGAAGGGAATCTCCCCAATGACCTTACACCCCTTTAGGGCTGTTGCGATTGCAACCGGAATAATCTGCCTAACCAGTAATCTGCTATGGGCGCAATTTTTTACACAGGTAGGCACGGACCCTACTTGGAAACACATTATCGATAATAAACTCATACCCATAGGCTCGAACTCCACAGCCGGAATAACCGGATCCCAGTTAACCGTGAATCGAGAACTCCTGGAAAAAGGGCTGTATGGCAACCTGCCGATTGATCCGAATATCAAAATCCATACGGTTGGGACCAGCAAAGTAGACAGAAACGATTTCAAAAAATGGTCCCGCTGGTATCAGGAAGACGGGAATACGCAAATCTTCCGGTTATTTAAGGGTGAATACAATGTTCGCAATAATCGGGCTGGAGCCCCTCGGATAGAAGCGTTTTCAGATCATAAATACAGTCAAGGAGGATGGCAGGAATGGGTCGGCAGATACACCATAATTAAAGCGCAAGACCTGAACATATTCCAGATTTTCGGCGACGGGCCCGGGGGAAACACAGGGCAGATGATGTTGGGCTTACGCTCGAATGGAGATGTTTACTTCAACCCCAGAAGACCCAAGGGTCACAGCGATGAAGTCCTGGTGAAAAACGCGGAAGGGAAAAGTTTTGACATCAGAATCCGGCATAATGGGAATGAATATGAAATCTATTTGAACGGAGAACTGAAGATAAAGCACCATGTACGCTCTAACAATAATCATTTCCGGTGGGGCATGTATGGTCATGACAATATGCCCGGAGAGGCGATGCTTATGATAACGGGCGCTACGGTAAACCCCGGAAATAAGCCGCGCAATGCCAGTATCCCCGCATTCGAAAACAGTGCGAGACATAGTTTGAATGTCAGGTCACTCCCGGGGGGAATTGCTGAACTTGCCTTTGGCCTCACTTCCCAAAAACTAGTCAGTGCGGCGATATACAATAATAACGGCGCGCTTATGGCCAGAATCCCTTTGGGAGTCAAGTCCGCGGGCGCCCACAAAGCCTATTTCAGCACGTCGGCTCTTACGCCTGGGATACATCTCCTCCGGTTTGAATACGGTGGAGAATCGGCGACACGCTTTCTGTCGATTAACCAATAGAAATTATTTCCGAAGTATCGATTAAGAATTTTAAAGTGGAGATTTATTAGAAATGGACGCTAAAAACATCGTAATGGAAAAATCATTCCTGGTTGTAGCGGCAATGATTATTGGTGCGCCCCAAATTTCAGCCGCAAATCCCGTATGGTCTGAAGACTTCGATTCCATGACGCCGGGGAGCAAATGGAAAGGCAATCCAGGACTTACTATCATGGAAAATGGCGGAGTCGGTAATTCCAGATACGTGCGGGTTGAATACGACCTCCGCCAAAACCCGCCGGGTACGACGGTAAAACAATTCAGTCAGCCAATTCCAGCCGCAATGGAATATACCCTGCAGTATGACATGTATTTCGAAGAGAATTGGAACAATAACTATGGCGGTAAATTTCATGGCCTAAAACCCGATGAGCATGTTACGGGCTGTAAAACGGTTCAGAAGCACACTTGGAGCGCACGTATGGTATTGAAAGATAGATCGCCTAATTTATATCTGTATGACCAGAAAAAAGGCGGCGGGTGCGGCAGAACCATCGGCGGATCTAATTTTAAAATGGATAAACTCAAATGGTACTCCATCAGTTACTATCTGAAAGTCAATAGCACCGCGAACGCATCGGACGGAGAAGCGCAGATATATGTAAATGGCAAACTAATGACTTCTACGACCAATATTCAGTTCCGCGGCCAAGACGGTGATGCCACAAAAATCAAAAACTTTTTTTTCAGTACCTTTCTGATTCGCAACAGTACGGGACCAGTGGTTTCGAGGCAATATATCCGTTATGATAATTTCGCTGTTTTGCCGGGTAAGGCGATTCGGCAAAGCCCTGGAAGTGCCGGCCCATCTCCAATACTCGCCGGCTCCATAAATGCCCCCGGAAACAATGCGAATATAGGCATGGCCGTCGGGTCGCTCCCGGGCGGGATAGCTGAGGTAACTTTTGCCCTCAATTCCCGAAAGTCGGTCAATGCTGCGATTTACAATAAAAACGGTGAACTCATGGACAAAATCCGCATGGGAGTGAGGCCCGCGGGCGCCCACAAAGCCACTTTCCAAACCACCGCGCTTACTGATCTTATTTGACTGAATTTTCGGACCGGTTCTAACCTCAAAAAGGAGAACCGAATGATCGAAGAAATCCTCACCCATTGCCGAAAAGGACCCGGTGGACGGCGTCTTTTGACTGCCGAACAGAAAAGACGTATCGTG
>JBGTHM010000067.1:0-75253 GCA_041746255.1 Fibrobacteria bacterium
AGGCCAGCTTGTTCCGGTGCTCTTGTTCACTGCATGCTGCGGGCGTATCCTACGGTGGGACAATGCCCCCCGTAGGCTTCGCCCTCGCATATCAGCCCAAACTCGAAAAACCGCTTCACCCTCCGCCAACGATATGCGCTAAACCATGCCCGGGATTTGGAATTACTTCTTTTTCTTTTTTGCCGGCAAAGCTCGAGACCAATCCACGACTTTTCCGTTGATCTCGATTCTTTTTAAATCTACCGCTTTTTTAGCATGTTCGATTTCTAGGGCGCTGAGTTCATTCTTATCGGTATAAAAGGCAACTACACGGCTATTCAGGTTTTCACCCTCAACTTCCTTATCTTTTCTGAATTGGATATACAGCGTGTCTGTCTCGGGTGTGTATTCAAAAATCATTTTAACCGTCCCAGTCGTTTTCTATATCCTCTATCGAGGAATGCAATTGCGGATACCTGATCAACATGCCCTGGCTTTTCTCTTGATTTGGCAAAATAGGGGCTGAACCCGAAGAGCTTTTCCCTCTTAGCTCTCAGCTTTGCCGGCCAATTTTCTTCGCCCATTTCTTGAATTTATTCATTTTTAGGCATTGTGTCCTCGCGGTGCCGCCACCTATCCCAAAATTCCATTTTTAACCTTGTTTCTTGGTAACCATTCCACCAATCTACCTTGCAAACCAGTATTTGCTGATAGAGGGATTTTTTTCGTCTTGAATTCTTTGACAGAAGACTTGCGGAATCAGCACATCCAATCGCTGGATGGAGTCGTCGGCTATCCGGGACAGGGATTGACTGGCAAAAGAGTAAGCGCCTGCGCGAAGCTTAGAGCGAACTTCCGCGCACCCTGACATCAGATTTTCAACTGTGAATTTCCGACGACTCCTAGCGCCCGAAGCGTTTCCGGGATTCCTCCCAGGCTTTAACCCTTTCCACTTCCCGGTCGCGGGCCGGCGCGCTGGTCACCAGGGAATTGACCAGGCTTCTGGCGGCGACGGTTACTTCCGCAACCGCCCGATTGAAAGCCTCTTCATTTGCCTGGGAAGGTTTATTGAATCCGCTGAGCTTGCGTACGAATTGCAAAGCCGAAGCCTGGATTTCCTCCTCAGTTGCGGGTGGTTCGAAATTGAAAAGCGTTTTGATGTTACGGCACATTTTTGATCCACTTATCCGTTAGTATTGCCGGGCGGGTATTTCTACTTAGGCAGCGACTCGTTCTGGTCCGCGCTGAACAACGGCTTCCCTTAATCAGACTAACTCAGGCCGACTTCCATGGACGCCTTTTCCCAAACAGATGAAATCGGCACCCACTGTGCCGACACCGCCATTGCCCGATTTTCGGAACCGGAAAATCCAGTCCAGGAATCGATTTCGTTCCTTGCTTTGGCTTCGGCTGCGAATTCATTCTCGGATACCCGAACGCTCGCTTCCGCCGATACTTTTTGCGCCTCGCGGATGATGGACAACAATTGCTCCGCGCGTTGAGCCCAGGAATAATTCTTGCGCACCAGGTCTTGCCCCTGGCGGGCTCCGGTTTCCCGACGGTCCGGGCGGTCAAGAAGATTTTTTATCGTGGCGAAAAAAGTTTCGGGATCGCGTTCACAGACAAAAACGCAATTTTTAGCCGCCGGGTCCAGTCCCTCCGCGGTTACGGGGGTTGTCAGCACCGGGGCCCCGGCGGCCATGCCTTCGAGAACCTTGTTCTGAATGCCGCGCGCCACGTCCAGGGGAATCACCACCAGAGCCGCCCGCTCCAGATAGGGCCGCACGTCAACGACATAATCGGTCACCTCCACGCCCGGCCTGCGTGCCAATTCAAGCACTTCGGCTACGGGCTTGCCGCCTACGATGGAAAAGCGCGCATCGGGATAACGTTCCCGAATGAGGGGCCATATCCGTTCCACGAAGTAAATCACCGCTTCGACATTGGGCGGATAATTCATAACGCCGATGAAAACAAAATAATTCGCCTCCGGTTGTCTTTTGACCCGGCTGAAGAATTCGAAATCGACGCCGTTTTGCAAAACCTGGGGCGTCGCGCCGGGAATCAAACGGGAGAAAAGATCCACTTCGCGCTGGGTGACCAGGCAGGAGGCGGAAAATTCCGCCGCGATACGCTTTTCATACGCCAACAGCAGCGCCGCTTCACGAGCATAAACGAAACGTTTCAACGCCGAGGGACTTTTTTCCGCCAGGTCTTTCCACTTTTGGGAGTCGACGTCACAAAAATGGATGACGCGCGTTTGCCCACCCTGATTTTCCACATATTGGGCCATGGAGGAGGAAAACACGACGATGGCATCGATGGGAACCTCAATGAGAAAATCCCGAACCTTGTGCATGAGACTCCGGCGCCGGAAATAGCCCAAAGTCAAAGGTTCGCCGGTGAGAAAAGACAGGGCCATACCCCAAAGCGAAGTCAGCCGAGTGCGACGGGCCACCAGCGCGGTGGCTCCCATGCGTCTCACGGTTTGCACGAAACGCCGCTCCAACGCCGATTCGGTCAGGGTCGCAACATAGACGTCGTGGTGGCGCGACAGGTATTTGATATGGTGATAAGTGGGTATCTTGTCCCCCCGATCGGGAGGAAAAGGAAAGCGTTGGCATAAGTACAGGATTCGCACTCAATAACTTCCTTGTTCCATAAGACACTACCCCGACTCGCAAGCCAACCCTGGAGGAATCGCGGGAAGGAGCGTATAATTTAGCCAATGTCGACCATGCCAGGGGCAAAATCGCCGAATATTCCCGTACGAATCGCCCACCTGGTGCTCGGGCTTCCCGTAGGCGGAACCGAAACCCTGGTCTATCAAATGCTTAAAAATCCCCCCGAAGGTTTCCTCGCCTCCGCAATATGCCTGGACCAGAAAGGCGTCCTCGGCGAGCGGGCCGAAAACGAAGGGATTTCCGTTGCTTGCCTGAATCGCCGCCCGGGTCTCGATTGGCGGCTTCCCTGGCGCATCGCGCGCTATTGCCGGAGCCGGGAGGTCGACATCCTCCATTGCCACCATTATACCCCCTGGTTTTACGGAATTCTAGCGCGAATGCTGCGCCCGAAAACGCGGGTGGTTTTCACCGAACATGGACGCCTCCATCCCGATCCCCCTTCGCCTAAACGACGCCTATTCAATCGGGTCATGGAACGATATACCCACCGTATCACTGCGGTTTCCCCGGCCACCGCCGAGGCTCTGGTCGAGGTCGAAGCCTTTGATAAGAACCGGGTAGAGGTAGTGTATAACGGCGTAGACGGTGGAGTATATGACCGCGATGGCGACAGGGACAGTAACCGTACTGCCTTGCGCGCCCGTTTCGGTTTAAGGCCCGACTTCGTTTATTTCGCCTTGTGCTGCCGTTTCGACTCCATCAAATGGCTCGACGGTCTCGTCCAGGCTGTGGCCGAGGTCAAAAACGCCCACCCTGAAACGGGACTGCTGCTGCTGGGCGACGGCGACATGCGGCCCAAGTTGGAGGCGATGGTTAAAACACTCGGGTTGGAAGAGAATGTGGTCATGCCGGGATTTCGATCGGATGTGGCGGATTGGCTCCACGCCGCCGATGTTTTCGTACTTTCCAGCCATAGCGAGGGCACCAGCGTCAGTTTGATAGAATCGATGGCCGCGGGACTGCCCGCGGTAGTCACCCGGGTGGGAGGAAATGTGCATATTGTCACGGAAGGTGAAAATGGGCTGCTGGTGCCTCCCGCCGACGTGCATGCCTTGGCCGCCGCCATGTTGATATTCGCCCGCGACCCGAAAAAGCGCCGGCTCATGGGAGCGGCCGCCCGCCGCCGTTTCCGGGAAAATTTTCGCCTGGAAAAAATGTTCGCAAAATACGCCACCCTGTATCATGCGGTGCTGAACGGAAGGAACGCATGAAACGACTGGCCAAACGTACCGCCTACGCCCTGTTCACCCTCTTGGCCATCCCCGTCTGGATGCTTTACCGCTTGCAAAGCCTGGTGCTGGATAAAAACATCTCCTTCTACGATTACTCCCAATTGATGAGCCTGTTTCCGGGAACGTTGGGGAATTACCTGCGCTACGGTTTCTACCGTCTCACGCTCAAACGATTAGGCGAAGACGCATGCATTTGTTTCGGGGCCACGCTCGCCCATCCCGAAATCGAAATCGATAAGGGCGCTTATATCGGACCTTTTTGCAATCTCGGGTTGTGTTCCATCGGCGAAGCGGCCTTGCTGGGCACCGGCGTGCATGTTCTCAGCGGTTTGCATCAGCATGGCAGCGACGATTTGGAAACGCCCATGCGCGACCAACCGGGTCGGCTCGAAAGGATAAAAGTGGGTAAGTATTCCTGGGTGGGCAATAAGGCCGTCATCGCCGCCGATGTGGGAGAGAAATCGATAGTGGGAGCCGGTAGCTTGGTCTTGCGTGAAATTCCCGCGTATGCCGTCGCCGCGGGGAATCCCGCTAAGGTTTTTCGCGACCGGCGGGAGCGAAGCAACCAGGGTCATTCCGGGGCGGAAGATACCCCCTCGTCCCCGGCCTCGAATCCGGAACCCGGCAACGAAATTCCATGAATGCCTTTCCCGTAGCGGTATTGCGCCTCAAGGCGCCGTCCGGCGCCAAATCCGGGGTGCATCCCGTGCAAGCGGGGATGCCCTTGCCCGCGGGGTTCGCGCGTGCACGCAAAGACCTGCGGCTGGTCACCCACGAAGGGCGCACCATACCTTGCGATATCGATCCGCTACTGTCATGGCCCGACGGCAGTTTCAAATGGGTGCGTTTACGGTTCTTGGTGCGTTGGGAGGGTGATGAAAGCGAACGCGAGTTCCGCCTGGCCTCCACCGAAGGACTTGCCTCACCGCTACCCCCGACTCCTTTCATGGTGGAGCAAAAGGAAAACCAAATCCAGGTGCATACGGGCACAGCCCTTTTCACCCTGGACAGACGCGAACTCTTCCCCTTCCGCCAGGTTAACGTGGCGCGTCAGGATCTATTGCGCGAAAGCGTCCAGGCGCCCGTATTGCTGCGCGACGCGCGCGGCCGATCCTACCGGTTGCAGCTCGAGGATTTGCATAGCGAATACGACGGCCGCCTGTGGCATGTGCTGGAATGGCGGGGACATTTACGCGATGCCTGGGGCCGACGCTTCTGCCGTGCTTTCGGCAGCATCTCTTTTTTCGCGGGTACGGCTTTAAGCCGCATCGAAATTACCCTTTGGAATTCCGAGGCCGCGCGACACCCGAATGGGCTGTGGGACTTGGGCGACCCCGGGTCGCGTTGCTTCCGCTCCTTTACCATGCCATTCCCGCTTTCGGAAATCCAGCCCTGGCGATCCACGCTCTCCCTTAATCCCGATGCGGAATCGCTTACCTGCCCGGACGCGGGCTGCGTACATCAAAGCGGTTCCGGCCATGATAATTGGGAAAGCCTGGCGCATGTCGACCGCCTGAACAGGGTAACGCCCCAGTTTCGGGGATTCCGATACAGCACCGGTAAATCGCCGGAAACGAAAACCGGCGAGGGAGACCGGGCGAATCCGGCCCTATGGATGGACAGCGGCGAGTTTCAAGCGGCCTTCGCCTTGGAGGATTTCTGGCAGCGTTTTCCCAGCCGTCTTTCGGTAAGCGGCGCGGACGTCGGCGTGGAGCCGTTTCCAGAAGCCGATGGACAGGAATTCGAATTGCAAGGAGGAGAACGCGCGCGTTTTGTCATCTGGGCGGACTTCGCGCCCGAAGCGCGCCATGCTTCGGGGGCCCTGCCCGCCGCGCGCCAACCCCTGCTGGCCGTACCTGATGCCCATTGGGTCGCCGCCTCCCAGGCCATTCCCCACCTCCGTCCCTGCCAACAGGCGAAGGACCCCTTGACGGCTTCGCTGCTGGAAGCGGCCTTGGAAGAAAGCAGCGGACTTTTTTCTTTGCGGGAGAAATTTCAGGAATTCGGTTGGCGGAATTTCGGCGAGGTTCCCGCCGACCATGAAAAACAGCATTATAACGGCAAGCGCGAATTCATCTCACACTATAACAACCAATACGACCTTGTCTTGTCTTTTTTGCACCGGTTCCTCCAAGGCGGCGATACCCGTTGGCTACAACTTGGGCGCGACTTGGCGCTTCATGTAGAAAATCACGATATTTATCACACCAAAAAGGATAAATCCGCCTATAACGGAGGCTACTTCTGGCACACGGCGCATTATATGCATGCGGGCACTGCCACGCACCGCACTTTCTCCCGCCGCGCGGTGGAAACAGGTTCGTTACCTCCAGGGTTCGGAGGCGGTCCTTCGAATGAACACAATTACACTTCGGGCTTGGCGCTTTATCATTTGCTGTCGGGCGATTCGAACCTGAAAAACACCGTCCTCGACCTAGCCGCCTGGGTGGAGAACATGCAAAACGGCGACTTGACGCCTTTTCGCTTTCTCGCGCGCGGAAAAACCGGCCTAGCCACCTGCACCCGCCATCTGGAGTTTCAAGGGCCGGGACGGGGAGCCGGTTACTCCATCAACGCCTGTCTGGACGCTTATATCCTGGGCGAGGACAGGCGCTGGCTGGTTTTGGCCGAGGAATTCATCGCCACCTGCATCCATCCCCACGACAACCCCGAAGCCATGGGCCTTTTGCATCGCGAGGACCGATGGTCCTACGTGGTCTTTTTACAAATACTGGGCCGGTATTTGGAAGAGAAGCGATCGCTACGGGAATTCGACGCGCCCTTTTGGTATGCCCGCGAATCGCTGCTGGCCTATGCACGTTGGATGGCCCGCCGCGAATACCCTTATTTGGATAAGCCCGAAGAGCTGGAGTTTCCCACCTCCGCGTGGGCGGCGCAGGAGTTCCGCAAGCCCGCCGTTTTCGCACTGGCGGCGCGATTCGGCCCCGCCGAAGACGCACCGGGCTTTTCGGAGCGCGCGGCGTTTTTTCTGAGGCGGGCGCGGGAGGATCTGCAAAAGTTTGAGGACCGCGCTTCGGTGCGCAATCTGGCCATTGTGCTTTACTGCCTGCCGGTTTTGGAAGCCTGGGAAAGCGACGACCGCTGGAACCTGGGATTGGTGCCCCCACGCAGATCGACTTTCACCTCCCGGCGCGAATTACTACCACAAAAAATAGTGGCTAGGCATCGCGCCAAACGCATTTTAAGTACGGGGGGTTTGGCGGGGCTGGTTTATCTGGCGGGATATATCCGCAAGCGGATGGATGAGGCGGAGGGGTAAGTTATTGGGAAGTAGGAAACCGCTGCAAATACGGGTCTAACGCAAGACGATGGGCAACACAGTCCGTGCCTTCCCCGGTGAATCGATTTGCAACAGATACAGTCCCGGAGCGGCTGTGCTCCCCTGTCGGTCTCCGCCCTTCCAGGTCCAATAACCTTCTCGTGCTCTCCCCGAAGCGTAGAAAACCGCCATCAATTTTCCCTGCACGTCGAACAATCGGGCATGGATTGCGGATGGGCTCCCGGCGGTGTCGGAGAACCGGTAATGGATACGTACATGCCGTCCGAAAATTTCGACGGACAGTTCCGGGCCGGCTCCTAAGGCCCTCCTCTCAGGCTGTTTCCGAATGGGGGCGTTTCCCTGGTCGTCCAGATCATCGATCTGCTTCAGGTAGGCGATTAGTTCCTCCATCTCGGTCCGGGTCAAATGCGAGGTCTTGCCATGTCTGTCTTGCGGATTGGCGTCTTCAAGAACATGCATCAGGGAAGGCGCAGAACCGTCATGCAAAAAGGGCCCTCCCGTCCATACTCCTTTGAGTGTCGGCGTATCCATACCGAAAAGCGTGTCATTCATACGAAGTCCGGAGGAGGGTTTCTGGGTTCCCACGTCGTGTAGTAGAAACCCTTCGGCGGTACGGCGGCTGGCGGCGCCTTTGAATATGGATACGGACCCGGATAACGGAGGTGCATCGGCATCCGGCAGACGTGAATCGGTGAAATGCGGGGGAGTGTGACATTTAAAACAACCCACGTCTTCCCTGTTGAAAATCCCTCTGCCCCTCCTGCCGGCTTCCGTGAGGGAACCATCGCCGTTACGATAGGGACTGGACGGCACTCGAATAAGCGAGGATACGTAGGCCGCCAGTGCATCGAGCTCCGGCGAAAGCCCCGCTTTTTTGTCGCCCAGTGACTGGTTGCGGGTTCCGCTAAGCCATAGACCCTCTTCCAGAAATCCCTTTCCTGCAAAAGGACCACGAATATCTTGTTCGAAATCCTGGATTTCATCGAAGTTCGCGCTCCAGTGCACCGGTCCATGTCCCATGCCGGCGCGGCCCCGGAGATCGGTCGTTCTTCTCAGGCCTTCGCCCCTGTCGGTGAAATCCCACACCCGGCCATCGGTTCCGCCGTCGATATGGCATACGACGCAGCTGATATAGCCGTCCTTGGACATACGGATGTCAGAGCTATTGTAAAAGATTTGCTTGCCTAAGAAGATTTCCGGCGTCAAAATCTCCTTGCCGACAGTCTTGACCCGCGCAACGGCGCCAGGTGTTTCCCAGCCCAGCCGGGAGACGTCGTAAACGCCCACTTCGCGCGAGAGGAAATAATGGATAAAAAGCAAACTATCACCGACCGCTAGGACGCTGCCGATGGGAGCCAATTCCCTGCCTTCGCCGCGCGCGAGAAGATCCGGCGGATTATCCGGAGAAGACACCGAAGAAAAGTCTCCCAGAGAATGGGTCAGCAAAATGGGTGTCTGGTTGGTTCCTTGAGTGGTGAGAAACGCATAGCGTCCATATTTATCGAAGGCCACCGAAGATCCGATGGATCGATTGTCGACATCCTTGCGAAAAGCCATATCCTCGCGGTTTTCCCGCAAATCGATCCGGGCGATTAGGGTACGCACCGTGGTCTGAAAATCAGGAATCCGGCCGTCCAGGGCTTGGCCCCTTTGAGTATTGGCTTTGGTGGCTGGGACCATGGCATAGCGGCCATCGGGTGTGATGGAAATGGAGGTCAGGCCATTGGGAATACCCCGCCCGCTGGTGGCGCCGTCCTGCGACGTATCCGCTTCCAGGCGGAAAGTGCGCACGCGAGTGAAAGTGCTGCCGTCGACTTCCCAGACCTCCGCATGATCCGCCGCGCCGGGCGCGGTCATGGGTGAAATATGCCGGGTAACCAGCACGCGCATTCCATCGTGGCTAACGGCTATGCCGCGTGGAGTGGGGCCCAGGTCCAGGAAGCCGGCTACCGATCGCGAGGCGGGTATGAGCTTGACCAGCTTGCCCGTCGCCTCCAGGGATGCATAGGCCGTCTTGGTGTCCGGAGAGAAGGTTATGCCGTAAGGGCGGCTCGCAAAGGGAAGCCTCACGATATCCAGATGGCGTCCATCCTCGCCGGAAACCACATGGAGGGTGGCATCATCCTGACACGCCACCCAGAGATTTCCATCGCCGTCCAAGGCGATAGTACGCGGATGTTTTCCCACGGGGACCTCGAACAGCAAGCGCGGATTGCGTGCGTCAATGGCGGAAATCGAATTGTGATCGGGATTGACCGCATAGACGCGTTGGCGGCGCGCATCATAAACAATGGTGGAAGAGCGGGTGGGACCCGGATCAGTGGGAGAGTACACCACTATCCGTGATGTGCTCAAGGGAATTTCCTCCCCTTCAATTCGGACGAATATGGTATAGGATCCGGGCTCCTTATACACATGCTGGGTCTCCTGACCCGAACCGTATGCCGTCCTCGGCGTACCGTCCCCAAACTCCCAAGCGATTCGAGGGTTGACGCCTGCGGGACATGTGATGGCGAAATGGGTGGGTGTGCCGACCAGAGCCGGTTTATCCACGCTGTCCAGTGAGCAAAGTTGGCCCAAAGCAACGCCGCACAAAGCCATCAGGAGCAATAGGCCTCGGGCTGCTGAGCATAGGAGCGGAGACCCTGACGGAGTCCCCGGGCGGCATCGGTTCAAGGCAGGACTAGGCTCCGGCTGAAACTAGTGGAGCCGGTGCGTAAGGTAGCCACCACAATTCCAGGTTTTATTTTTTCGCCCCTGTCATTCGTTCCGTTCCAATGGAGGGTTTGACCGCGGGCATCGCCCACATTCAGAGTCCGCAAATGACCTCCTTGAAGCGTCGCGAGAACCAGGGTGGCAGGGCCTTCCATCCCGGAGGCAATCTGGAAGGAAAATCCGGCAGCCTCCGCTCTAGCATGGAAGGCCGGGAGGCCCGCGGCCCCAGGGCTTTTCGCATCGATAGCTACGACGGACCCACCTGTGGAAAAGCGGCTGAGGAAAGTTTCGTCCGTGGCATTGCCGGCATAGTCCTTTATGCCTCCTTTGGGAATCACCACTTCATAGGTGGTATTGGCTTTCAAGGGATCCTTGGGGGAGAAATTCACGATATTGGTTTGGGAACTGTACCAACCGGTAAGGGCCTGGCCTCCGACGGGACGGACGATGAAAGTGGCCGGCCCCACGGATTGCAAGTCGATTTGATCGGTGAAGGTAACGCCGATACGGCTGCTCGGTTTCCGGTTAACCGATCCGTTGGTGGGATTGACCATGTTGACCACGGGCGGATTATGGTCCGGACCGGCCTGGTGGGCGATGAGACTGCTCCCTACGCTGTGGTCATCGGTTACCAGAACCAGGTTGCCCAGCACATTGGCGAAGCCTTCCTGAGCATCAATACCGGTGGGCCCGACCTCCAGTTGATAGGAATTATTGACAATGGAAAAATCGGAAAGTCTGAACTTAGCGTAGCGGTCTTCCAAGCCCATATGCGCAAAACCATCCTGCACGGAAACGTATTCGCCCCGATTGCCGGCTTTGATGGATTCCCCCACCTTTTTGATGGCGGTAGGATCACTCATATCATGCACCACGAGTTTGCCCGCAAACCGAGTAACGCCCGCGCAGTAAAGCCGGTTGCCGTTGAAAAAAGTGCTGTAACATTCGGTGGAATTGTCCGTACCCAGCAGTACGGGGCGGTTGGGTACGGAGATGTCCAGCGTGCTGTACCCGGGATTGCGACCCGTGCCCATATTGGAGGCCACCAGAAGATTCCCCACCACGAAAAGCGGTCCCAATTTGAATCCCCCCGTCTTGGTGATGGGGAAAGCCGCCTTAGGTTGGCCGTCCACCATGATGTCCATCAGTTTGGGGTTGGCCAGGTCGGTAGCATCAACGACGCTGAAACCATCCAGCCCACGTCCCACGAATAGATAAGGGGCTTGCCAATGAACCCACCAGGATCCATGGTCATAATCGCTGTCAAAGACGCCAGAAATGCGGAAATCCTTGACAAGGAAGGGCTTCAACACGTTTGTGATATTCCAGATGTGTACTCCGTGAATGGATTGCATGGCGACATAGTCCTCCCCTCCCTGGGAATGAAAACCGAACCCGTGGGCCTCCCGTAAATCCGGAACATCTATCGCGTGAACGAGTTTTATGGAGCGTGGGTTGGAGATGTCGTAGAAGGCTATTCCTCCTCCCGGCTTTCCGGAATCCTCCCCGTAAACGACGAATAGATACCCCTTGTGCATAGCCGCGGAATTCAAGCCCTTCGCGGCGGAAGGGTTTTTTACCGAAAACTGCCTGATGGTGGACAGTGTCTTGAAGAGCTCGGATTGTTTATAGGTAAGATTGGGAAGGCCCGGCCCTATCTGAGCGGAAACTAAAACCGGGAATAGGAGCAGGGCGAGAGCGGGGGCAAGGAAAAATTTCCCATATTTCATTATCTTCTCCAGAATCCGTTGGGCGGCAGGCAAATACGATGATCAGAGGATTAATATAAGCTTTTTCCCCGGTAATCGCTTGTCAATAAAAAGCTGCGGCGCATCCCAACTTTAGGACGCCTAAATATTAAAACAAGCCTATGTTACTATTAGAGATTCAAATTTACACTTCGATTTCCTAAAGCCAACGTTCGTGAGGTTGACCAAATGGACCTGCATAAACATTCGTTGCAATTTCGGGATTTACTATACGCTCCTCTAGAAAAAGAGACGGGAATTATGCTGCTCCATCGATGCTTCCCGGTAATAGGCCTTCCCGTCCTGATCACATCCTTTGTCTCCTTAGTATCTCTGCTCCTCCTTCCGGTTCGGATTCAAGCCCAACCCGGTCCCGACCTCCTTCCAATCGCAGGAAAACCCCTCTTCGCAAACGGCATCAACGCCGCCTGGAATCATTTCGGCACCGATGTCGGGCGCCATGCTTCGTGGGGCGTACTTTACGACTCTGCGTTTTTCGACGATATGTTCCGCGAAGTGGCGAAGGCCGGCGGCAACTCCGTGCGTTGGTGGCTGCATTGCGATGGACGCTCAACACCGGAATTCGACTCCCATGGCATCGTTACCGGACTGGACGTCGAATTTTTCGATCATTTCGATGCGATTTTACGCGCGGCCGTCCGGCATACCGTCAAAGTCATGCCCGTGCTCTGGTCTTTCGACATGGCCAATGATGTAACGGCCAACGCCGGGCCCTATGGAGGCAAGCATATCAAACTCATTACCGATACGTCCGCCACCCAAGCGTATATCCACCATGTATTGACTCCCCTGATTCGTCGCTATAAAGGGCATGCGGGAATTCTCGCTTGGGAAATCTGCAATGAACCGGAATGGATGTTGGAAGGCGACGGCAGCACCCTGCAACGTGCCAGCGCGCTGGAACTACAACGGTGGCACGGACTCTTGGCCGGCGCCATTCATCGCGAAGACCCTACGGCGCTGGTCACAACCGGATCAGCTTCCTTCAAATGGAATTGGGATAATCCCACAGGAAGCGAGCGGAATCTGTGGTCGGATTCGGCTTTGATCGCGGCCTCGGGCGATCCGAAAGGTTTTCTGGATTTTTACCAAGTGCATTATTACTCCTGGATGCGCGGTAACACTTGGACTTACAGTCCTTTCGACAAACCCGCCTCCTTTTGGAAGTTGGACAAACCCGTAATGGTCGGAGAGTTTCCTGCGCTGGGAGAAACCGGATATAAAACCTCGGTGGAAATGCACCGGTGGTTGGCCGACCAGGGTTATACCGGTTCTTTTTCGTGGACCTATAAAGGCAATGACGAATACGGCAAATGGTCCGATGCCAAGCCAGGTGTGGAGTCGATAGCTATCGCCTATCCCCAAGCGGTGCGACCGGAAGGGACTTCGCTGCGCTGGCCGATGCCCCTAGTCCGACAGACTCCCCATTGGCAAGCAATCTGGCTGCCGCAGCAAAACGGCATGCTGGTAATAAGGGAAGCGGGCGAGGGAAGGAGATTCATCCTCACCGGCAGAAAGGTGGATAAGGTTTTCCCCTCACGCTATAATCCGGGGGAATAAACCCCCTGTAGCTTCGCATGAAACTCTTCCTAGCCGCGATTCCCGTGGCTTAACGGATAATTTTCCCGGCCCACAGGCGGCCTAAAAATTCTTTCCAGGGCAACACATCCACTTCCCCCGATCTTCGCGGCTCCGGCTCATTACATACCATAATACTCATGCGGGGACTCGCATCCTGGCGAAAATCTTCCAGGCCTTTGAAATCACTTCGGTCCAGACGCGAACTTCCCTTTACTTCCACGGCGACTTCGCCTTCTCCTAAAATGAAATCGACTTCAAGGCCGGTTTTGGTGCGCCAATAGCGGATAGAAAACTCTCCCTCGGTATAGGACCTATAGGCCAGCAGCTCCATGAATATCCAATGTTCAAAGGCGCGTCCGAACTCCGGCCCCTTGGCCTCCTCAATCCGGCGCTTGCAGAGCACTCCCGCAACTCCGACATCGAACAAATAAAATTTGGGCGCTTTAGACAAAACGTCACGGCGATGTGTATGCGTATACGGGCGGACGAAATGTCCTAAAAGGGTATCTTCCAATATGTGAAAATATTCTTGGATGGTCTTCGACGACACGCCCGAGTCACGGGCAATATTGGAATAGTTCACCATTTCGCCATGGCTGAAAGCTACCACGTCCAAAAACTTGGAAAAGGCAGGAACATTGCGTGCCAACCCTTCCGCCAGTATTTCTTCCTTCAAGTAATCATAGACATAAGCCTGTACTGATTTCCGGTACGCATCTTCCAGATAATGGGAGGGTACCAATCCATGATTTAACACCCGCAGTAGATCAATTTCATGGCCGGATGCTTGCAGCTCTTCGCTGGTAAGCGGGTGCAGATGATACTTCCATGCGCGGCCACCTAACAGGTTCGCTTGCCCTTTTTTCAGTTTGCGGGCACTCGACCCGCAGAGAATGAAACTGAGGCCATGGTTTTCGATTAGATAATGTACCTCGTCCAGCACCTGCGGAATTTTCTGCACTTCGTCCAAAATAATGGGGTGGCGCAACAAATCCGTGTGTTGTGCCAAAAGGCGCTCGCGTAAAAGCGCGGGACGTTTGGAAATTTCGAAGAATAAATCGGTTTGCAAAAAATCGTAGCGAAGGCTTTGTGGAAAATGTTCCCGCAAATAAGTTGATTTACCGGATTTGCGGGGACCCCATAAAAAGGCGCTTTTCCCTGGGGGAAGGTGCATCTGGAGCTGCCGGGAAATTCTAACTAATTTGGAGTACACTCCATAATAGTACAACTATTTTAACCTAAGGGTCAAAATAGTTGTACTTACCCCCCTATTTCCGCTAAAATCGACCCATTTTGCGATTTACCCCTAACCGACTTTTTTAACCCAAATAATAATCAGGCGGCAGGAACACTAGGGTCCAGGGGAATAAACCCCCTGTGGTTTTGCATGAAATTCCTGTATCCAGACGGAGAGCACATAGGCCGACCATAAGAAGGCGGCATGCTTCGTATCGCCCGCCAAAAACCCTCTCCAAATTTCGCGAAGCCTATCCATGTCGAGATAGGCTTCCAGCGGGGAAGATCGTGAGGATGTATTCGAGGAAGTGTTTGCGCCGAACAATTGCGCTGTGACCCGGGCGCGCCACTTATCACGCATATAGGCATCCACGGGGATGGCGAAGCCGGTTTTGGGTTGGGTCAGCAGCGACGGCTCCACCTTTTTTTCCGCCAAGCGACGCAGCAGGTATTTGCATTCGCCGCGGCTAATCTTGAGCGCCGCCGGCAAAGTGAAGGCATAGGAAACCAAATCCTGATCGAGCAAGGGGCTGCGCAATTCCAAGGAGTTGGCCATGCTCATGCGATCGGCCTTGACCAACACGTTTTCGCACATGTAAAGCCGTGTATCCACGTATAGCGCGCGATTGAGTTCATCCCAGCCTTGGGTACGTTGGTAAAGAGCGCGCATGATATCCAGAGCCGGGTCCGCGCCCATGCGGAGGGCAGGGTTTAGCGCCGCTTCGCCGCAGCGCAGGGGCGACTGGTCTAGGTAGAAAGCCTTTATGGAGTCGGAGGCGAGATTACGCAGCACGGTTTTAAGCCGCAAGGGACGCGGCAGCGATTGCGAGTCGGGCCAGAGCGCATGCAATCCCGAGGCCATGGGGGAAAGGAGAGCTTCGGGAAGCAGTCGGCGCAGACGCTGCTCCATCAAATAGGGGAGGTAACGCGCAGAATACCCCCCGAAAGGCTCGTCACCTCCGTCTCCGGTCAAGGCTACCGTGACCTCGCGGCGAGCCGCGCGGCAGATGAGATAGGTAGGCAGGATGGAGGAGTCGGCCAGAGGTTCTCCCAAGGGATGCATCAGTCTCGGCAGGAGATCGTCTTCGGCCTCGTCCAGGTCGAGCACTTGATGTTGCGCGCCATAATAGGCCGCCGCCTTAATCGCCGCCTGGCGCTCGTCGCCGATACCGGACATTCTCCCCTGCGATTTGAAGCCCACGGTAAAGGCGCGCACCGGGTCTTGCGAGACGCGCGCCATCGATGCCACCACCAGATTGCTGTCTATGCCTCCGGATAGGAATGCCCCCAAGGGCACTTCGCTGATAAGCCGACGCGCCACTCCCTGATCGAGCAGGCCGGACAGCTTTTCCAGCGCCTCGTTTTCGCTCACCGCCACGCTTCCGGGCGCCGCCTCGGGTTGTATGTCCCAGAATTGCCAATGGCGTATTCCCTCTACCGAAATGCGCAGAGCATGGCCGGCTTCCAGTTTGCGCACGCCGGCATAAATGCAATGGGGCGCGGGAACGTAACCCAGGGAGAAGTACAGTCGCAAGGCTTCCGGCGAGAGCTTATCCGGCATAAGACCGCAAGCGCGCAAGGCGTTCACGTCGCTGGCGAAATGGAAGGTACCGGAATTTTCGAAATAGTAAAAGGGCTTTTTACCGATGGGATCGCGCGCGGCGAAAAGGGTGCGCTTATCGGCATCGTAAAGCGCGAAGGCGAACATGCCCCGCAGGCGCTCCAACAACCCTTCGCCCCAAGCGCGATAGCCATGCAATAAGACTTCGGTGTCGCTGCGGGTTTTAAAGCGATGGCCTAAGGCTTCCAGTTCTTTACGCAAGGGGCCGAAGTTGTAGATTTCCCCGTTGAACACCACCGCGAGTCGGTTGTCGACGGTGCGCATGGGCTGGTCGCCTCCAGCCCGGTCGATAATGCTGAGGCGCCGGTGACCCAGTACCACCCCCTGGTTTTCATACACTCCGTCATCGTCCGGGCCGCGGTAGGCCATGGCCAGGTTCATGCTTTGCGCGCGCGCGCGGGCTTCCGAGGGGAGGTTCGAGTTGGGGGAGAAAAGGCCGCTGATACCGCACATAATCCGGAAAAGGTAACCCCTTTTTCATAGGAAATAAGGGCGACGCCGCACGCATGGCTGCCGGACCTTTTCGCTATCCGTCAAAAATCGGTGGCGACCTGAATATCCCGGTTGACTTCGGTAAGAAAATTCTTCCAATGGAATTTGCCGATGCCGGGATGGATCAAGGGAAATTCCTGATAATGATCCACCACGGGCAATAAATTTTCCCAATGGGTCTTGGCTTTTTTTATCGCTGTAATCGCACTGGTTTTGTCTCCGGCCGATTTTTTAACCCGATAGGTTTCCAGAAAAACCGCCGCCCTCAGTTTATCCGCGAAGTAGAGTGAGAGATGGCTCCAAGCCTTCACATCCATGACTTCGCATTCCAATTGCGGCGATCCGCCGGACACGGCTGATATCAGGCTAAGCGCATTTTCACCGGTGCGCTGCAATTCGTCCGCCAATCCAAGGGGAGTTATTTTTCCGGCCGGGAGAGTT
The DNA here is from genome assembly GCA_041746255.1 of Fibrobacteria bacterium. Taxonomy (GTDB): domain Bacteria; phylum Fibrobacterota; class Fibrobacteria; order UBA11236; family UBA11236; genus JBGTHM01. The sequence continues at coordinate 17,052 of JBGTHM010000067.1, forward strand.
CCGGCCTGAGCGCGGCTGACATATTCTTTCACCGATAAATATTTGGGGTCATAAACCGGGTGGTCCATCAATTCGCGCAAGGAAATGAAACGCGATTTTCCATCATCGAATCCCGATTTGATGAGGGGAGCCAGAAAGCCCTCGGCATGCAGGGTATAGTCCGACCCATACAGGAAATACGAAGCCAACCTCAAGGGCATTTTGGAAGCGTCGGCATATGCCTTAACCAGGGATGCCCCGGCCTGCGTATTGAATTTTTCCTTAAAGGCATTTTCAAATACGGCATCCGGGGTGGCGGGATTATATAACAATCGGCCCCATTGCATATAAAACAACCACTGCCGTTCGTACGAGTAGGTCCAGTTTTTATGGGTGTGGGGAGTCTTGTGAATGTAAGCTTTGGCCGGAATATAGGTTTCGGATCCGATGTTATATCCGGAAATATACTCCTGGGTGTTCTTACTGATATGCTCGCGAATCCAACCGGGTTCGCCCCAGCGCAAGGCGAAAAAATCTTCGTTGCGGATGGTCCACACCACGGAATAATTTTTGGGGGGAGGATTCCAATAGGTATCGGTAAGCTCGCCTCCGTGAACATAGACAAGATCGGTGGCCGAATGTCCGTGGGACCAATTGTATTTGAAGGAAACCAGGACCGGGCCTTCAATATTGGATGCTTCCAGGTTGAGGCCTTCAAGATAGTTTCGGGTGAGGACCTCGGTTTCGACGCTGGTGGAGCCGTTAGGAAGCGTATCGCTGGACAAGGGAGCCCGATGCCAGAATTTGGCTTTGCGATTAGCCGCCTTCATGCCGTCGACAAAGGTCCGGGAAATCCAATCCTTGCGCTCGGCGGGCGTCATTCCCCCCATGCCTTCGCCCAAAGTGATTCCCAGACCGGTTAAATCGGGGTATTCATTGATTACTTGGGTAATGGATTCCCGGTGGTAGGTTTCGATGACTTTGCTTTTGCCTCCGTCTCCATGCGAGGATGAAAAGTCGTCGAGCACATTTTTATCATAATTGTTTTTAAAACCTTGGGTAACGAAAATATTCCAGTTGATGAGATAGGTTTCAATCCCCCGGCTTTTGGCCAATGCGAAAAGCGATTTCCAGAAATCCTGTTTGGCTTTGAGTTCGGCATCGTTGAAAGGAGAAGCCTTCGGGAAATTTTTGGGCCGAATCAGGTAGGGAAAGGGATGCAGCGACCACAAGGAAAGGGTATTGAACCGGTTTTCGGCCATCATGTCGATAAAGCCTTTCCAATATTCGATATCCCAAAAAGTATCGGTGTGCAGTTGCAGGGATTCGTGACGACGGTAGGATGAAAACGGGGTATTGAATTTGATGCTGCGCACCGAGTATTGGGGATTCACCGTTTTCGCCTGAACATTGGCCAAGCCTTGCATGGAGAGCATTTCCGCCACTTCCAAACCGCCATACATCAATCCCGATTCATCCAATGCTTCCACCATGATTTGTGCGCCCGTTTTCCGGATGGCAAAACCCTCTTTTTGCAGGGAGGGGTTGGCCTGGGCGGCGATCAGGCTGAAGGAAATACCCTCCGCCCCGGCTAGGGGTGTTGCGGTGAGCGCCGGTTTTCGGTTGAGGCGCCTTAACTTTTCCGAGATTTTTCCCGCTGCGAACAATTGGTGCGAGGATTGCAAATTAAGGCTGATTGGGAAGGGCGCACCCACCACCTCGGGCATTAGGACGACGTCCCCCAAGTCGACCGTTCCCAAAGTAACGGTTACGATCCGGGGCTGATAGGAAGCATGACTGAAATGAATGGAATCCAAAACCCCGGCATTTAGGTTGGTTTTAGCCAGGCTCATCGGCGGAGCCTGCTTAATCGAAAGGGATGCATCATGGGGTGATGCCCGGCCCATCATCGGAGTAAAGCGGAAGGTGCGGGCAAAATCAGGTGACTTTACCTGCACAAAAAAAATGCCGGTCTGGGCCGGAGCGATAAGGCGATCCAGATTCCAATGATATTGGCCGGGTTCGAGGGTTTCGGTGAACTTGTGGATACGTTGCCCTCCCAAGGATGACACCGTTACTTCAATAGGGTTACTGGCGGCGAGAGTGAATTGCAACCGGTTGGCATTCACTTGCAAGGTGTTGCGGAAAAGGACGTCGCCGGAAAGGCCGATTCCCACCGCATTGCCCGAAAAGGAAAACTTCCCCAGGGCATCGGTCGTTTGTTTCTGCCCGTATTTCGGAAACGCTACCGTTACTCCGGGTAGAACTTGTTTTTTATCATCGATGGCTCTTCCGGTTATGTTCAGAGAAACGGTTTGCGATTGGGTGACTGAAAGCGTCCCGCATAAAACCAGAAGAATCGTTCCTATCATTTTCATACGATGGTACCTGCCTAATCTCGAATGATTACCCGTAACACTCCGCCCTCCGTAAAAGACGGTAAAGCGAGGACTTGGGGTTGATCCGATTTCGTAACCGGGGCGCTCCACACCTTGCGTCCGCCCAGATTCCAAAGCTCCACCGAACCCGCTCCTGCCGGTAGGGTCAGGGCTTTGGCGCCGGGGTATACCATATCAGTTGAAAATGGAAGCTTGTTTCGGTTCATTTTCGCGAGTGAGACCGCGCTACCCACACAGGGAATGGGCCTTTCCGCCTTACTATCATAATCCGAAAATCCGGGATCCGTGCATCCCGAACGGCGAGGCAGCATCCCTGGGTGCTCTATGCGGTAGATTTCGTGGAAACTGGCACCCTTATACCAGGAAACGAATACCCCGTATAAATACCCATACGAGTCCATTCCCAGATTGACTATTCCATCATGTCCGTCACTATTACCCATGACTTCATCGCCGATTTTTTCGGCGGATTGTCCCAGATATTTCGGCCCCACGCCTTCGATGGTTAGATTGGGTCCGTTCCATTTGTATGTCGCGCGGTTTTTCGTGGAAGCGATGGCGTACATCTTGTTCCAGCGGGTGTCGGCGAAAATATACTGTCCGTAAAGCGGCGATTCCTTGCTGCCCAGGAAAGTACGCCCTCCCATTACGCAGCTCATGGATATGTAATTTGAATTGTCGTTGATGGTTCCCGTATGTACCGCGACTCCCCCTTTCGGATCGGTGATTCGCGACCCGCGGGGAAAGGCCCAGAAGGGATCTTCGAATTGGTCGCAGTTTTTGGTGTTGCCGGGATGGCAGGGACCGCTGAAGCCCTGTCCATAATGGTTTCTGCCGCCGCCTGGATTGGTTATTCCGTTACCGCCGTCGGCCCATCCGCCATTGGTGGCTTTCTTTATCAGGTTGATCTCCTCCCATTGCTCTTGGCCTATCTCAGCCGTGAGAATTTCGCCGGTGATGGCGTGGGAATGGATCCCCCAGACGTTGCGGATGCCGTACGACCAAATTTCCGGGTGGGTTCCGTCGGTGCGGCCGACGAAGGGGTTATCGGATGGAACGGCGTATTCTTTACCGGGGTCCTTGCGGTCCACGTCTATCCTGAGCACTTTCCGTCCCATGGTTTTCAAATCATGTCCATCGACACCATAATCCGAATTGGCGATGTAAAGGAACCCGTCGTCTTTTCCGAATGTCATCGACGCGACCCCATATGCCAATTTGTGATTGTACGTCCATATGGTTCGGGTCTTCTTGAGTATCTCGTTTTTATCCCCGCTGGCAACCCATTCTTCCACCGTGGTCAAGGCCTTGTCGGATCGGTTTCCCCAGGGTCCGCCGTTAGGATCGATGAAAATGATGTAAAACTTTTTGTTCTCCAGAAATTTGGGATGGAAGGATATACCCCATGCGCCCCACTCGGCGCTGATGGCCTGGGAACACCTCGCGCTGAAATCGGCGATTTTTTCCGAAGTATAGGGATTGATGGCCTTGGGATCCGTAACCGGTTTTTCCGGATACAGGGAGTAAATGAAACCCGATTGATCCAATACCCAAAAATGCTGCGGCATCCCCGGCACTTCATCCATCCAAATCGTCTTGGCTTTCATAGCCCGGAAGCTGACCTTTTTGAAATCGTAAAATTGCTTGAATTGCAACCCTTGTCCGAAACCCAAGCCGGCAAAGACTAGAACTGAAAGAATACCGCCTTTAAAAAACCGCATAAGCATCTCCTGAAGTTGGCTTATTAATCGTCACGTTGTTCCGTTTTATTTATGTCACGGTTGGAAGATAATTTGCCAGGCATAATCAGGTCTAGACTCATTTCCGTGGGAAATCGTAAACTTCCGATAACTTTAATTCGCCTCCAAAAGAATACATCCACACCTGTTTACTGAGGGGGAGTCGTTCAGCCCACGCGTTTCCAGCGGGAAACAATTCCCAGGGTAGGAGGGTGGAATAGTCAGCCTCTCAAGATTCGGACTACTAAATTGCACATTTATCATTATACTGATTCCGGTATGGGGTGCACTGCGTGAACGGCAACATAGGGTGTTATGAAGATTAAATCAGCAAATTTCCACGGCATAGGGTGGCTTTTGTGCTTCGGGTTATGGGCGGCTCCTGGTTTTGGGGCAACAGTAAATTTGATGCTGGACTCGGGTAATCCCTCGCTTCAATTTGCCGCTGACGAAATAAAAAAATCCCTCAAAGCAAGCGGTCATGAGCCGGTCGAGCGAACCTATCAGGACATCCAATTAGAAGATGAGGGAACCGGCCCCATTATCCAAATCGTTCTCGGGTTGCTGTCCAACCAACAACTCGTGAGTGCTATGCAGGGATCGGGAGGGGGGAGTGGGCCCCTAGGCCTGAAAGCGGAGGGGTTTGCCATCAGCATCACATCTACCGACGGAATTCTCACCTATTGGATCTTGGGTCAAGACTACGCCGGCGCCATGTATGGCGGCTTGGAAGCGGCGGAAATTATCCTGACTTCCGGCCTCTCAAGTATCCAGGACGATGAGCAAAACCCGTATTTCAGCAAACGGGGAGTCAAATTCAATATTCCTCTCGACTTGCGCACGCCCAGTTATTCGGATATGTCGGATGCGGCCCAAAATAATATCAAGGAAATGTGGAACCTGGATTTCTGGACCGAATACATAGACCTGATGGCCCGCTTCCGCTACAACCATATTTCCTTGTGGAATATGCACCCCTTTCCCTCTTTGGTGAAAGTGCCGGGCTATGAAAATGTCGCGCTCAACGATGTCTGGCGATCCACCGGCAAATTCGACGAAAATTACAGCGTTCAGGGCATGGGCATTGTAACCGACGAAATGTTGAACAATAAAGTGGTGGAATTACAAATGACCATCGACGAAAAAATCGCCTTCTGGCGCAAGGTGATGAAATATGGCCGGGAACGCAATGTGGAATTCTGGTTTATCACCTGGAACATCTTCACCTATGGGGCCACGGGTAAATACGGCATCAATGACGACGGCAAAAACACCACCACCATTGACTATTTCCGAAAAAGCGTCAAAGCGCTGATTACCACCTATCCCGATTTGGGCGGAATAGGACTTACCACCGGCGAAAACATGGGGGTTTTGAAAACCTCCCAGGAAAAAGAGGATTGGGCCTTTAAAACCTATGGTCTAGGAGCTCTGGATGCGGTCAAGGAAATTCCTGTCGACAGGAAGCTGATGTTCGTACACCGCCAGCACCAGACCGGTGCTACAGACATTAAAAACACTTTTACGCAAGTTATCAATAACCAAAATATCGAATTCATCCTCAGTTTCAAATACGCCCAAGCCCATGTGATGGCCGCCACCAAATGGGATTACCACACGGAATTCGTGAAAGATATTCAAGGGGAGGGGCTTAAAACCACGTGGACGTTGCGCAACGACGACAACTATTATTTCCGATGGGGGGCTCCCGATTTCGTGCGGGAATTCATCAAGAACATTCCCTACGATGTTACCCGCGGGTTTTATTATGGTTCCGATCAATACATCTGGGGTCGGGAATTTCTGGATAAAGAACCGGAATCGCCCCGGCAACTCGAAGTGGACAAACACTGGTATCATTGGATGATGTGGGGCCGGCTCAGTTACAATCCCGCCCTGCCCAACGAACGCTTTGAAAAAATCCTTTCGAATCGCTTTCCCGGAACCAACGCCTCGGATCTGTTTACAGCCTGGCAAGAAGCCTCCATGATTTACCCGAAAACCACCAGTGTCCATTGGGGGCAATTGGACGTGAACTGGTATATCGAATGTTGCCGGGATCGGCAGGGCTTTCACGGCCTGGACGGTTGGTTGAACCCCAAGGTGGATCCCAGACCCGCATTCGGCACGCAGTCGGTAAGGGCTTATGGCGAAAATCCCGCCATGACGGGCCGCACTCCCATCGTCGTCTCGAACGAAATCCATGCCCATGCCGACAAGGCCCTGCAAATGGTGGCGAACATGCCGCACGGGGGGAATAAGGAGCTACGCAAGACCTTGCTGGATATTCGCACCATGGCGACCCTGGGAAAATATTACGGCCATAAAATGGCGGGCGCATCCTATTATGCCGCTCGGGCGAAAGGGGGAGCATACCCAAGTAAAGCGGTGGATGAATTGCAACAAGCCGCCCGTTACTGGAGGCAATACACCGCCTTGGCCACCAGTCAATACACGAACCCTCTCTGGCTCAACCGGGTTGGGATTTGCGATTGGCGCAAGCAAATGCAGGGCGTGTTGGCCGATATCAAACAAGCGGGTGGAAGCGAGGTCATGCCATCGGTTCCTCCCACTCTTGGCGGCACTCTTCTTGAAGCGGAAACCGCGTCCCTGCAAGGTGTGTCTGTCGCCACGGCGAATACGGGTTTTACCGGGGCCGGTTATGCGGATTTCAACGCTTCCGCGGGCAAAGGGTCGTTGGAGTGGACTTTTACAGCGCCCGAGGAGGCCCAATACACCTTGGAATTCCGCTATGCCCTGGACGAAGGCGAGAAGGATGCATTGATTGAAGTAAATGGCAATAAAGCCGGTAACCTCAAACTTTGGACCACCGTGGATGTGAAAACCTGGGCCTTTGACCAGATAACCGTTCCCTTAAAACAGGGGAGCAATACCATTAAAATGACACCCGGGATTCAAGCGAACATTGATCACCTCAATATTTTACACGCAGGAAGTTCGGTATCCATTGCTCAAGCGGGTTTGCTGGGAAAGCTGAAAGCGCCGCTGGCCGGAACGCTTTTCAGCAACGGCTTGATGGTTCATGTGCGATCTTCGGTCCCCGTTACGGTGGAAATTTTCAATGTCAGGGGCGAGGTTCTTAAGGCACGGAAAACCGGGATTTTGTCCTCCGGCTTACAATTCGTGGAATTTACCGGTAATCCCCTGTCTCATGGCGTTTACTATGTCCGGCTATCCTCGGAAAAGTATTCCAAGACCGAAAAAAGGATGGCGCTGGGTAGACATTAATCCGCGATGCCCCGGTTGCTCAGGCCGCCCCGGTCACTTCTTAGCCGTGGCGATATCCGCCGCCACCTCTTTGCGATAATCCTCCCAATGGAATTTCGCTCCGCGCAAATGCATCATGGGAGTGGGGGCCAGATGGGGTTTGGTCACCGCTATGAGGTCTTCCCAATTCGCCTGAGCTTTTTCAAGAAAATCGACGGCCTGGTTTTTATCGGCAATTTGTTTTTGCAAGCGATACACTTGCAGCGAAACCGCTCCCCGCAATTTATTGGCGAAATACAAGCCCAAATGGCCCCAGGCTTTCACATCCTCCACCTCGCACGCCAGGGTCGGATGGCCCGAAGTGTTGATGCCGGAGGCTATTTGCAAAGCCTTTTGGCTTTCCTGTTCCAGGCTGTCGGCGACCACTAAGGGTGAGGTCTTGCCTCCTACAATGGCTTTATTATTGACGAGCGCGGCAGCCGCTTCTTTTACCGTGGCATAACTGGAGCTCAAGGTATTGGAATTGATGATATCTTCCAGGGTAATGAATTCGGCGCCCGAGAGCAGGCTCGCGGAATGCAGAGACATATCCCCCTTGGAGTAATAGAAGGAGGCGATTCGCAAGGGCGTGTTGCTGGCGAATTCCATGGCTTCTTTGATTTGCTTTCCCGCGGGGCTGCCATACCTTTGGCTATAGCTGTTTACGAAAACGTCGTCAGGCAGGTTGGGATTGTAAAGCAGCCGTCCCCATTGCTCCCAATAAGCCCATTGGCGTTGAAACTCATATTGCCAGGTGACGTGGGGTGAACCTTTGACATGGATATACTCGCGGGCCGGAATAAAGGTTTCGGCGCCGACGATATAGCCACGGGCGAAACTGGTGCCGTTGAGCGCGATATGTTCACGGATAAACCCGGGCTTGCCCCAGCGCAGCATGAAAAAATCCTCGTTGCGCACCGTCCAGACGATGGAGTAATTTTTCGGCGCCGGCTTCCAGTAAGAGTCGGTGATAATCCCACCGTGGGTTTGCTCCAAAACCGGCGTGCTGTGGCCGTGAGACCAATTGAATTTGACTTCCACCCAGATGGTGCCTTCCACTCCGGTGATGCTTTCAATGGCTTCGCGTGTCATCTTCTCGGTGGCGGTATTGGTGGATCCCGAAGAACCCGTACCGGCGGACAAGGGCACCCGGTGAATCAATTTGGCGGGACGGTTGGCCTCTTTAATCCCCGCGATAATGGTGCGATTGGCCCAGCTTTGCCGCTGCTGGGGCGTCATCCCTCCCATGACTTCACCCAAGGTCAGGCCTATGCCGGTGAGGTCGGGGTATTCATTCAAAACCTGGGTGACGGATTGCTTGGTATAGGCATCGATAGTGGGGCTGGGGGAACCGTTTTCATTCACCGCCGTATCCAGATTTACGGAGGCGTCATAATTGTCACGAAAGCCTCGGGATGCGACGATATTCCAATGCACGAGATAGGTTTCGATGCCGCGCTCTTTCGCGAGCCGGAACAAAGCGGTCCAGAAAGTCCGCCACTCCGCGAGTTCGGCGTCTGAAAAGGAAGTGGCCTTGGGATAGTTTTTCGCCCGGATGAGAAAAGGATAAGGGTGCATATTCCATAAGGTCAGCGCATTAAAACGGTTTTCCGCCATGTTATCCAAAAATTTGACCCAAAAGTTGATGTCCCGGACGGTATCGAAATGTTGGTCGATATACGCGCCGGTACGGTAACTGGACCAGGGTAGATTGAATTTGACCGCCCTGAATTCGGTCTTCGGATTGACTTGCCGGGCGGATAATCCCGCGAGTCCTTTGTTCATCTGGATCATTTCCGCGAATTCAAGCAGGCCGTACATGGCTCCGGAGGTGTCCCGTGCCTGAAGCAGCCATTTCAAACTTCCCCCGGTTAAGAGCTGGCGTAAATGAAACCCTTCCTTTTGCAGGGCACCCGCCAACTCGGGTATTTCCGGAAAGGCCGTGGACAAATGCTGATTGAGGCCGATTTGAACTATTAAGTCGGAGGAGGCGTCTTGAAGGGCGATGTCCCTGTGCGTAACCGAGGTACCGATTGCTTTCAAGGCTTGATCCAATTTTCCCGCGCCAAGCTGCAATGCGGAAGACCCAAGGTCATACGAGAGGGTGAAATTGGCATTGGGCTCTGCGGACTCGAGTTGGATGACGCCTAAATCTCCTTGCTGCACAACCAGGGGAATGGCTTTGGTGGTAAACCCCGCTGCCGAAACATAGAGCGAGTCCGTTTTCTGCACCCTGGCTGAAGGGGCTTCAGCGCCTTTTATTAATGGCATCGGTTGGGGCGCGGATGGCCCCGAGTAATTCCGCCACTGGTCTGGGGAAAGAGGGAAAGTTTTCACCAGTTGCTTGTCGAGGTATAGCAATAGGTACAAACGGGTGAAACCGGGTCTTTTTTTAACAATACGGTCTACGGGTAGCTGAAAGACTCCTTCGCCCAAATCATTCGAAAAAAATTCACCGACGGAATTTCCCATGGCATCGATGATTTTGACCCTGGCCTCGGCATAGCCCCGTGAGGCGAAGGAAAGTGTTCCTCCGGAAATACCGGGCCGAAAGAAACCGTCGCCGATACGGGGCAAGTTGGATAAAACACCAGGATTTATAGTAAAGATCCCATCCGGCCCGGAAATGGCCAGCCGACCCAATCGGGGGGCGCTTACCCAGGCTCCCGCAACCGGAGTGGCCGCGTCGGAGGCGACTACTCTCCCCGTCAAAGGCAGCGCTTGAGCATGGGGTTTTTTAAGTGACAGCAAACCCAGCAATAGAATCGGTAAAAATCTTGGGGTCAACTTTAAGGCCGGGGCTATGACTTTATGAAGTTGGGGACATTGTTCACTGGGATTGAACCGGAGAAGCGGGTCGAAAAGGCCGGGAAGCTGCATCAATCTGTCCTCCGTCCTGAAATATAGTCACGCAAATATGTGAAAGCCGGGTGAAGGAATGGCTGCATTCCCGCCCTCTGGCCATGGCGACTTGCGAATGACTTTATCCATTAAATGAGTTTCGAGGAATTGGGCAAGAGTCGCCGAATTTGGCTACTTTTACACTTTTGAACCCGCCCTCTGTATAATGGGACTCACTTCCATGAAGCCGCCGCTCCTCTTTATCAGCCAACAATTGCCCTATCCGTTAACGGATGGCGGAAATGTCCGTACTTTCAAAATTCTGGAAGCGCTGGCATCGCGCTATGCCGTTACCCTGGTGGCCTGCCTGCGCAAGGATGCGAATAGGCAAAAGGACAAACAAAAAGCCCTGGATGCGATAAGCCCGCTCCTGCGGGAAATCATCTGCGTTGAGGACGTAAAATCCCAAAACCCGTTTTTTCTCTTGAGGGTAATTGCGCGCGCGCTGCTTAAGGGCTTGCCTTTTTCCATATCCTACAACTTCAATCCGCATATCGCCCGCGCCGTAAGCGGGCAATTACGCACCGGAAAGTTTCGTTTCGTTCATTGCAATCACCTCGATGCCGTGCAGCATTTAACCCCGGGCCTATCCGGTTTCCGTAAAACCCTGGACACGCATAATCTGCTTTACGAGCTGTATGAAAAAGCCGCGCACTTTGAAAATTCCGGATTCAAGCGATGGTTGAAAAGGTTCGAAGCCGTGCGTCTGCGCACCTATGAGAAAAAAACCTTCTCGAAAATGGATAGCCTTCTCGTTTGCTCCCGCCGTGAAGCCGAATTGGCCGGGGGCTGGGGCTACGCCAAGCGCCTGCAAGTCATTCCCAATGGCGTGGACTGCGACTTTTTCGTCCCCCCTCCGAAAAACTACACGGACAATCCGCCCGTGCTGGTGTTCACCGGCGCCATGGGCTATGGCCCCAATGCCGACGCCGCGCTGCATTTTATCCGCGACACCATGCCGCTGTTACGGCCCAGGGTTCCGGGCGTCCGCTTTTTGGTAGTGGGGAAAAATCCCACCGCCGAACTTCTGATCTCAGCCAAGGATAACTCCGATGTTACGGTAACCGGGATGGTGGAGGATGTGCGCGAATACGTGTACGGGGCGCGGATATTCGTCGTTCCCATCCGTATGGGCGCGGGCACCCGCCTCAAGGTGCTGGAGGCTTTCGCCCTGGGCATTCCCGCCGTGTCCACCCCGGTCGGTGCGGAAGGCATCGCCTACGAAGACGAACGCCATTTGTTGATTGCCGAAAGCGCGCAAGACATGGCCGATGCCGTGTGCCGGCTCCTAAATCAAACCGACCTTTATCTCAACATGGCGACTGAGGCGCGTGCCTTGGCCGTAGCGCGCTACGATTGGAAAGCCGTTGGCGCTACGCTATTGGAAGCCTACGAAGCCAAGGAGGCCCAACCTTGACCTCCGCTCCGCAACCCGATAAACCGATGCAGGTGCTTTCCATTACCACCATGTTTCCCAATCCCCGCATGCCGGTGCATGCGCAATTCGTCAAACAAAGACTCGACGCGTTAAGCCGTCACGTTAACCTCACCGTGGTAAGCCCCATACCCTGGTTTCCCTTCGAAAAACTTATTCCCCGCTATCGCAACCGAAGCGCGGTTCCCTATACCCTAATCGACAACCCCTATCCGGTTTTCTACCCCAAGTTCCTGTCCGTACCGGTTATACTAAAACCCCTGGACGGTTTTTTTCTGGCCCTGTCGGTTCTGCTCTTTCTGCGAAAGCACGCACTCACCCAAAGGTTTCATCTTCTCGATTGCCACCTGGCTTTCCCGGAAGGTTTCGCCGGATCGCTTTTGAGCCGATTCTGTAAAATTCCCTACGTGGTCACTTTACGCGGCCATGACATCAACGATTTACACCGTTTTCCCGTGCGGAAAAGGCAGGTTGTCTACGCGTTACGCCATTGCCAACGTTATTTCGGAGTAGCCCAAGCCCTGGTCGACGGCGCGGTAAAAATGGGGGCTCCCGCAGAGAAGGGTTTTCGTTCGGCCAATGGAGTCAACTCGCAGCGCTTTCGACCCGATGACCGCCGCGAAGCCCGCCGTAAACTGGGCCTTTCCATAACCGGGCGCTATTTCCTATCCGTTTCCCATCTGGTACCGCGCAAAGGTTTGCCCTTGTTGATAGAAGCCCTGGCGCACTTGCGACCTTCCTATCCGGACCTACGGTATATCATCGTGGGCAAAGGCGGTGAAGAGGGGGATAGCGAACCCGGACTGCGACGCCTAGCCGAGTCGCTGGGAGTGGCTGACGCCCTTGTATGGGCGGGCGCCGTGCTCAACGAAAACCTGCATACCTATTATTCGGCGGCCGACCTGTTCTGCCTGGCCAGCGAAAAAGAAGGGTGGCCCAATGTGGTTTTGGAGGCGCTGGCCTGCGGAACCCCGGTTGTCGCCGCGGCCACCTGGGGGGTGCCGGAAATCCTGACCTCTCCCGACCTCGGTTTGCTCGTTAAAGATCGGACTCCCGAGGCCTACTCGACAGCTATCGGGCGCGCCCTGGAAAACCGCTGGGACCGGGAAAGTATTCGTGAGTATGCCGCCTCGCGTAGCTGGGAAAAAGTAGCGGACGATTTAGCGGTGCAATTCCGTGAGGTATTGGCGACATCCAAAAATGCGTCCGGTAAACGCGTACCGTGATCGATTAGCGCTCCCAATCGGGAACCGGTTTTTCATAGAAGACCAGGTATTTTCGTCCAAAAAAATTGAGCAGCAATCCCATGGCCGAGGCCGCCATTTTAGCGGAGGGTTCACTCCAACCCGAAGTAATGAGGTAATCGGTGGAACCGAGGTCGAAGAGGGCCACGGCGCATATCAAACCCAGGTATACGGATATCTCAAGCGGCTTTTTCCACAACGCGCCGCTACGAAAAAGCAGCCGCGTCGAAAGCCAATAATTCACCGCCGCGGCCGCAAAAAAGGCCGTCAAGGTGGCAGGCCATAAGGCAACTTCCACCCCCCGCAATCCAACGAAGAAAACCAGATTGGCCAGCGCAGCGATTCCGCCGATTAGCACATACAGGGCGAATTGCACCGGCAGGGGAGCCTTAGGCATATTGTATTTGAAAATGCAATAAAGCGCACGAAACCCGTCTTGCATACCGATTTTTTTGCCTTGCGCAAAGGTGCGCCCGTCGTAACGGATTCCCATTTCATAAATCCGCAGCCGCATCGCCGCCACTTTCGCCGTTATCTCCGGCTCGAAGCCGAAGCGGTTCTCTTCGATGGGGATATTGCGAATGATGTCTCCGCGAAAGACCTTGTAACAGGTTTCCATGTCGGTCAAATTCAAGTCGGTCAACATATTGCTCAGCAGGGTGAGCAGGCGATTTCCCAGGGAGTGCCAGAAATACAGAACGCGATGCGCTTCCATCGCCATGAATCGCGAACCGAATACCACATCGGCTTTTCCGTCGCGCAGGGGCTGCAATAAGCGGAGCAAATCCGCGGGATCATATTCCAAATCGGCATCCTGCACGGCCACGAAATCACCCGTGGTGTGGGAGATCCCCGTACGTAGGGCAGCGCCCTTACCTTGATTGGAGGGGTGCTGGAAAAGACGCACCTCAGGATACCGCTGCACCAATTCTTCCGAGACCTTTACGCTGGAGTCTTGGGAACCGTCGTCTACGATTACCACCTCGAGTTCCAGCTCATTACTCTGAAGCGCAAGGACCCTATCGACGCAAACCCGGAGGGTATTTTCTTCGTTATAACAAGGGATAACCAGACTAAGCTTCAAATTCATGACTCCAAGGGAAAGGCCACCCCCGTCCCATACAGAGTATAGACTCCATATCGGACCCGGTTCCAGACCCAGGTTACCATAATTGCCAGTCCGGTCGCCAAACCAATCCCGGAATTGGTGAAGGTCGCAATCCGGATTTAATTTTAAAGGGGGGGAATTGCGCGGCGACATTTGGAGAGTTAGTTTTTACTTCCTCAGCAAAACTATGATTTCAACAACCACTTCCGCCCGCATCGCATCAACTAAGTCATCCCATCAGACATATGGTATTATCCTCATCCTATTTCTGGTCCTGGCCGTCGTCACCCGTTTTTTCGGACTCTGGCAATGGGCATATGAACTAGATGAAATTTTCACATTACAAGACTCCCTTAGCGGTGGGTATTCGGGAAGCACCCACCCGGCCATGTATTTCTTGGTCGACATCAGCCTTGCCATTTTCGGTGCTACGGAATTTGCGGCGCGACTTCCGGCAGCGCTGTTTGGAGTGGCTGGCATTATCGGCTTTTTCCTGCTGAGCCGATCCTTACTGGGCCATTGGGCGGCAGTAACCGGTACGCTATTTCTGGTATTAAACGCCTGGCATTTGGAACAATCCCAATTCGCCCGTTTTTATTCGGCGTTGTTTTTTTTCGCCACTTGCGCCTATTTTTTGCATTTCAGGGCCTTGAAGCAGGGTAGCCTGAAACTTCTTTTCGTTACGCTGGCCGTTTGCGCAGTGGGGCTCTCATTTCACACCACTTTTCTGATTGTTCCCTTTACCTTGTTCGTCTTTTCAGTCTTGGCATTTTTTATACCGGAATTTCGGCCTTCGGAACGATCCCAAGCAGTCGCCAAAGTGCACATGTTCATCGGCTTGGGCGGCGCTATTCTTATCGGATTGCCGCTGGCATATATCGTGTTAAGCAATTGGGTTTCCCATTCACAAGGCGAAATCGGAGGGTGGGGCGAAGGACCATTCCACCAAGTACTGGCGCTTAGTAAAAATGTCGGTTTTTCGCTTTTCATCGCAGCCATTGCCGGCATGGTCCTCTTGTTCCGAAGCTATAAAGTCTTGGGTTATTACTTCGCCATTAACTTCGGAATTGCCCTGGTATTTCTGACCGTGGGCTCGCTCTTCATGGATATGCGGCCCGGTTATATTTTTTTCAGCCTGCCTTTAATCATGGCTGCGGCCGGGTTTCTGGGAAGTGAATTTATCCGGGGCCTATCCTCCCCCCGATTGGTGGGATTTCTCCCCAGCCTAATAATCGCCGCTTCGCTGCTACCCGAATTCACCTCATTTTATACTTCGAAAATGACCTTGGACATACGCGACTCTGTCCGCTTTTTACAGGAAAATTACCAGCCCGGCGACCGTATTTTGGCTTTCAATCCAGAAGTGCATCATTACCTGAAACAAAACGAGAGAGACTACGCTACCGTACCCTGGATGGGCGGAGACTTCACCGAAAATTGGGACGAAAAGCTGGCGCCCTATGCCGACGGAAATGAGCGCCTGTGGATCGTTATCCTCCAACATCGCAGCCGGCCTTCCGAAAGTTTGCAAACATGGCTTTTTAACAATTCCGCTCTGGTTTTCGAGAAACAATCCCGACGTTTCGATTACGGTGTGGACCAAATCCGTATTTTCCGCCAACTCGCCCCAGCCTTTACCCCATAAGGCCTGACGGCCATTAGGCTCCACCTTGGCCATAAAACAGGTCAAGGAACACATATATTCCCCAATATCCACAAACACATGGCAATTTGCGCCGTCTTCCCCTAGAATCAAGGGGTGAAACCACCCCCAAACCGGAAGCAAGAGGGCTTTTCCATGAAAAATCCGTTTGGATCCGGTTGGAGCATCTGTGCCGTACTTTTAGCGGTAGGGTTCGCTTCGGCGGAACGACTCCAGCCTTCGGACCTGGAATATCTCGGCGCCTTTCGCGTTCCCAGTCAATCCGGGTGGGATTTCGGTGGAGAAGCTTTCACCTATTATCCGCACGGCGATTCCAAAGGACCTGACGATGGTTTTCCGGGATCGCTATACGCGTCGGGACGGGACGGTATCATTACCGAATTCACCATTCCCGCTCCAGTCAAATCGCCGGGTAAAAATCTCGACGCCTTGCCGCGCGCGCAAACCCTGCAAGGCTTTCAGAACCTGCGGCCCTTCGAGCTGCCCTACGGAGATCCACGGCTCGATCTCGAATACTTGCCCAAGCAAGGCTCGCAAACCACCGACAAGCTCTATTATTGCTGGGGTAGCCACTATTCTTTCGGATCCGAATCGGGTCCGTCCATGGCTTGGTCCGAACTCAACCTCTCCACCCCGAAAATAGCGGGGGGATGGTATTTACACAATGGCGGTGAAACCCAACTGACCACTTTTCATATTTCCGACTATTTGTTTAGTTCTCCCGAAGCTTGGGCACAGCAAAATACTCCCGGCAAGTTGCTCATCTCGGGGCGCTTTCGCGATGGTGGGGTAGCGGGAAAGGGGCCTACCATGTATGCCTTCGGCCCCTGGAACGATGGCAATCCACCTGCATCGGGCGCTAAATTGAAATACACGCCCCTGCTGCATTATACGGATTCCCACCCATTTGTGGGTTACTCGGATGATGACGCTTGGAAGGGCGGCGCTTTTCTGACTACCGGTGAAAAGTCGGCGATCGTACTGGTCGGCACCAAGTCCATCGGAAAAACCTGGTATGGCGAAAACCCTGTATGCGGTGGAAGCAAAGGTTTTTGGTCGGATAAAACCCAGGGGCAGATCATTTTTTACGACACCGACGAAATCGGCCAAGTCGCCAAGGGACAGAAAAAGCCCCATGAACCTCAGCCCTATGCGACATTGAATATCGATCCCTTTCTTTGGAAAGAATATTGCACCAACGAGCATAATCACACGGATGCAATGGCATATGACCGTAAAAGCGGACATATTTTCATTTTCGAGCCGGTGGTCGAGCCCAACTTCAATCCCATCGTGCATGTTTTCCGTCTCCAAACCGATAATACGCCTCCCTCGAAGGTGATGGGGCTCAAGACCACCATTGAAGAAACCTCTGTGACTTTAAGCTGGAATGCGGCTACGGACGCCGAGTCCGGAATCTCGGGCTATGAAATTTTCCGGGGCGATTCGCCTTCCGCGATGCCATCGCTGGCACGGGTATTCAACACGCAAAGCTATGTGGATAAAACGGGATTGGAGGACGCCCGCCTCTATTATGCCGTCAAAGCGATAAACGGTGCGGGACTGACCAGCGCCCAACCCAGCGAGACGGTGAGTGTGGTTACCGGCGGCGACGTGAATCCTCCCACGGTGGAGTCGGTGCAGTCGGCGGGAAACCAGAACACGCTCATGGTCTTTTTTTCCGAAAAAGTGGACCCTGCTTCGGCTACGATTCCCCTCAACTATGCCATCGACAATGGCGTTACCGTTCACAGTGCCAAGTTACAAGAAGATGGACGTACCGTGCTTTTATCCACCTCGGAGCATAAGGAAAATAGCCAATACCATCTCACGGTTAAAAATGTTGCCGATTTGTCGAAACGCCGAAACGCCATCGCACAAAAACCCATCGCTTATAGGGTAACGAACAAACTGGATCTGCAAATCGTGCGACCCACGGGTTATCAGGCGGCCCTCGGCAAATTGAATACCGGGGAGCCGGTTTACGGCGATCGGGATTTTAAATTGGCAAAAACCTTCGACGGTTATCAACCGGAAAACTTCCACTCGGTAAAAACTTTCAATGACGATAAAGGAGTCTCGACGCCCGAATTTTTGGTGATGGAATCGAATCTCAACGTCGAGGTTTTGGTGGGGGTCGCCAACGCGCAGAAGAAACTTTCGGGCGAAAGCCCCCTGCAATGGATGAAAGGTTGGATAAACACCGGCCATGAAGCCGTGCGTGAGCCTATCAATTTCGGCAGCTTCGTCGAGGAAATCCGTTATACCTTCTATTCGAAATCCTATCCCAAGGGTAAGGTCGTACTGGGAGGCAATTACGGCCAAGCCGATAATATGTATGTGGTTCTGGTACAACCCTATCAAGGTTTGGTGGGGATCGACAAGGAAAGCGCTCCCCAACGCAACTCCGGAAATCAAGGCGCCAAACCTACGATTTCCGGAAACAAATTTCGTCTGGAAGTAAAGTTCGACGGGGCCTTAAATCCGACCATGCGCGTTTACGACGTCAACGGCGCCTTGGTGAAATAGTCCCGTCCGAATCCCCGCGTCTTGCTACGGCTACCCAATCATCGCCGTGCTTGCCCTGTAGTCTCAAAGCGGTATAATCTACCTTAATCGCCCGGGGCCCCGCTGAATTCCTTCATCGGAGGCCTAGCGAACCAACCCATGGAGCATCGGCCCTTTGCGTGGCAGCCATAAAGTCCTTTTGCTGAGTCTTCTCGGTCTTTTTTCCCAGGCAACTTCCATTCTGCTGGGTATTGTTCTTGTGCGCCTATATCTGCCGGCGGAATACGGAACCTTTCGTCAGGCATTTTTTCTCGTTGAAACCGTGGCCTATATTTGCACCATAGCCCTGCCGGCCAGTCTCCTGTATTTTTTGCCGGGCATGAGCCCCGAGCGCCAAAAGGGTATGGTGCTGCAAACCATGCTGTCGCTGGCGGCCTTGGGTTTGGTGGGTTCAGTGGTATTGCGGCTGTTTTCGGCGCAATTTTCCGAATTGTTCAACAACCCCGAATTGGCGGAAATCCTGCCTTACTTCAGCTTCTATCCCTTTCTCCATGCCACCGTGCAACATGTAGGGGCGATGTACATGGGGCTCGATAGGTATAAAACCGCCTCGTTAGTCCAGGCCCTTGTCAACCTCACCAAATTCCTGGTCATCATCGCCGGATCCCTCTATGGACTGAGCGTACCCGATCTCATGCGACTGGTATTGATTTACATGGCCGCACAATTGGGGGTGGTCATCGTGATTTCCCTGCGTCCCTATCAACGCATCAAGGCTTTTTACAGCTACGAATTGCTGATTAGCCAGCTTCAATATGCCATCCCCCTGGGAATTTCCGGCATCGTCTGGTTTTTGGGCAAAGAAATCGACAAATATTTCGTGGCGGCTTTCGTACCTCCCGCCCTCTATGCAATTTACGCCGTGGGCGCGCTCGAAATTCCCGTATTCCATGAAATCAGTATCGCCATCAGTTCGGTATTGGTTCCTAAAATCGCCGAAAGCCATAAACGCCGCGACCCTTTCGCCATTGCCCGCTTGTGGAGCGAGGTCATCCGCAAGTCCGCGCTGATTTTCGTGCCTTCTTTCGGCTTGCTTTTTTTACTGGCCGAGCCCCTTATCGCGATTTTATACACTTCGAAATACCTTCCGGCCGTGCTGGTTTTCCAAGCCTACTTGGGGCTCATATTGCTGCGCATATTCAACCCCAATATGATTTTGCAGGGAATCGGAAAAACCCAGACCGTGCTGGTCAGCTCCGTCCTTTTCATCTCGGTGAATGCGGGGCTCAATTATCTGGCCTTGAAAGTGCTGGATATGGGCATCATCGGTCCCGCTCTGGCGACGTTGGCCGCGTTCGCTTTTATGAACCTTTGGTCCACCCTGGCCGCCGCCCGACATTTGGGAGTGCGCCCTTCCGAATTCCTGCCTTTCGGTTATCTCTTCCGTATCTCAGCAGTTACTCTCGCCGCTTATGGCTTGCCCGCCTTCGCCTTCTTCCGCCTCGAGAGCTACTGGCTGCAAGGTATTTTTACCGGCCTTTCCTTCGCGGCGATTTTCGCCTTGGGTGCCAAAGGCGGCAAGCTTTACACGCAAGACGATTTGCAACTTATATTGGGAAGGTTTCGTAAACCGACATCCGCTCCCAAATCGGAGGAAACTGATGCCGACGGTATCCGTAATCATCCCGGCTTATAATGCGGAGCGCTTTTTGGCCGCCACGGTCGCAAGCGTACTGGCCCAAACATTCGACGATTTCGAGTTAATTATCGTCAACGATGGCTCCAGCGACGGCACCGGCGCTTTGGCCGATGCGCTGGCCGCCGCCCACCCGGAAAAAATCCGCTGCCTGCACCAGGAAAACCGGGGCGTGGGCGTAGCCCGTAACGTCGGCGCCCAAGCCGCTTCGGGAATGTTCCTGGGCTTCCTCGACGCCGACGATTTATGGTTACCGGACAAGTTGGCGGTGCAAACCGCTTATTTGCGGGATCATGCCGAATGCGGTTTGGTCTTCGCCGATGTACTCACCCTGGATGAAACCGGACGCGCCGGTACGAATCTGATGCGCCACAAAAACCCTCGATCGGGTGACATCTTTCCCTATCTTCTCCAAGAGAACTTCGTCTCCATTCCCTCGACTCTGCTGCGACGCGAGTGCTTCCAATCCGCGGGCGGGTTTTTGGAAGACCGTGATTTCATGGCGGTGGAGGATTATCATTTCTGGCTGAAAGTAACCCGCCATCATCGCGGTGCCTTTCTTAATCTTCCGCTGGCTCGCTATCGCATTCACGCCACCAGCCTGAGTAGTTCCAAGGTAGCCATGTGGGAAAAGACTTTGCGCATGCTCGATTTGTTGGCGGCCGAAGATCCCGGCATCCTAAGCGAACACCGTTCCGCCTTTCGTAAGGGCAAAGCCAACAACTGGTATGAGATGGGCTTCCATTTTTATCGCGAGGGCGACATTGCCCAGGCCGGGCGGGCTTATTTACGGGGGTTGGAGCTGGATAAAAGTCAGACTCGCATCTGGAAGGGGTTGTTGATCTGCGCTTTGGTTCCCGACGCTTGGTTACAGAGTCGGAACAACGCTATTCCCAAGGATGAAATCGGGATTTTCCCCACTCGCCAAAACTAGCGGGACGATTCCAATACTTCCCGGTATATAGCCGCATGCTTCCGGGCAGCCTCGTCCCAGGAAAAACCGGCGGCTCTTTCCCAGCCCAATTTCCGTTTCCGGCTCCAAAGCTCATTGTCGGTTAATAAACTTTCGATATTTTCCGCAGCGGTGGCGATGTCGCCAGGGTGGCAGCCCATACCCGCATCAGCGGCCAATTCACCCAACGAAGATGCCGTGGAATGCACCACGGGCGTTCCCGCGGCCATGGCTTGCAGCATCGGAAATCCGAAGCCTTCGTAATGGGAAAGGAAAAGGAAAACCGCCGCGTCGCGAAACCATTTCACCAGAGTGTCACGATCGACCCACTTTTCCACCTGCACTTCGTCTTCCAAGCCATGACGGCGAAGCGCTTCCAGTAGCGGCGACTCCTTTACCCCCGAAAAACCGGCCACCCGCAAAGGAAAACGGCGGCGCAATTCTTCAGGCACCCTGGCCCAAGCCGCAAGCGCGCCCTCGGCGTTTTTCTGAAAGCCGTCGCCCCCTAACATTAAGCTGAAAGTACGTGCTTCGCGCGGCAAGGAGGCCTCGAGATCGAAAGTGTAAAAATCCGGATCGAGGCCGTGGTAGACAACGACGATTTTCTTTTCCGGAACAGGCATATAGCGGGCGATGTCCTGCGCCGAATAATTCGATACAGTGATTATACGTTGGGCGCGGGGAAGCCCGAAGCGATACTGTCCTTTTAAATAAGCCCTTTGCCGGTGGAAATAAAATCGCAACTTTGGTCCTGCATGCGCGGGGATGGGAACCAGCTCTTCCAGAAAAAGCTTTTCCATCATGTCATGAACGGTAGCCACCACGGGCCTGCCCGGAAAAAAAGGAATGCGATTGCCTGGAAAATGCAACAGGTGGATGCCATGGGCCGAGGCCATGCGCGGCAGAAGGACTTGTTCCCAGTAAATTTCGGCAGGGTGGTTTTTATTGATCCATTCCACGTTGGGCTTTCCCCCCAGACTTTTCAGCCTGGGAAGATAGCGGGCTTCCGGCTCATTATGCTCGAAACCGCGATTGATGAAAAAATAAAACCGGCAATCAGGCATCAAATCCGGCAGGCGTTCGCATAAGCGTAGCACATAAAGAGGCATGCCCCGCAAGGGTCGTAGCAAAAAGCGGGCGTCGATTCCGATTTTGGTGGTTTCAGCTTTCAATCTTATCTCCAAACGGAAAGGCGGGTCCCATATATGCCGGAGCGGGGGCCTGCTTTGCTTCCACCTCAACCACTTCCTCTTCCATGCTTTCCGGTAAAACCGCAAGGTCACCCTGCGGGACTTTCTTACGGTGGGCTTTACTTATTTCCCGACGGATCATCGGGGGCATTAAACTGACCAGCCAGACAAAAACCCAAGGCAATTCGAATAAAAGCATGTTCACGAACAGGGATGCGAAATTATAACCGATAAGTCCCACCCGTCCCCAAAACGCAAAGGGAATCACCCAAAGCAAATCGGGTACCCACTCCCGATTATTCCGCACCAGAGTGGAAGCCCGGGTCAAGGCCAGGAAGGCCATCACCATGATGAGGCCATATAGGAAAAGGCCCGGAAATCCGGTCGAAGTCAGAATTTGGAAGGGCGTGCTATGCTCCACCTGCGCACCGTCTTGAAAACGCGCCGGAAAATGAACTTGGCAATACTCCATGAAATTGTATAACCCAATGCCGGTAATGGGGTGCTCCAGCCCGATTTTCCATGCATACTCCCAATAGTCCAACCGATTGGCGGCGGAGGATTCCTCAGTCGGAGCCTTCAAGGTATCCATCCGATCGAAAAGGTCGTTGGGCAGAAAGTAGAGGCCCACCGCCACCAGTGCAACCATCGCGAAGGTATTGCGCACGGGCTTGGTGGAGGTGGTAGAACCTACCAGAAAAAGGAGCCCCAAGCTCAGGAAGGCGCCGCGCGACTTGGTATAAAGTATGCAGAGTACGATGAAAAGGAGATACAAGTTGTATCCGAATCGCATCCAAAGTTTGGGCATGACACCCTTGAACCCGATTAACGCCCCTAAGGCGAGTATAACGGCGGCGGCAAACGTATTGTTATCGCCCGCGAAGCCGTTGATACGATCGACAATATGCCCTCCGCCCTGCAAGGATAAAGAGAATCCGGACTTGGAAGCGACCAGACCCAAGCTGAAAACCATGGTGAACAACACCCATTTCAGCTCGCGCATATCACGGATGCTCCACAGTAGCACCAGTGCCACCGGAGCCGCCGTCACCCAAAAGTGCCGGTAATAGAGAAGGGAAACTTCGGTATTGGTACCCATATGGCAGCAAAGGTAGAGCCACGCTGAGAACGCCAGGTACAAGAGAATGATGGGTGTCGGTGCGTTCCGGGCGCGTCCATGGATGACGATGGAAACGATTAATACCCCGAGGGCAATGATGAAAACCGGCTGATAATTCCAAAAACCCCAGCCGAAATCGTAGGGCTTGAGAAACCAAATGAACATGAGGTTAAGCGTGGCGAAAAACGGCGAATACAAAGCGGCAATTAATCCGGCGGAGATGGCTAAAGTGATGGCTATGTCGCGCATGATTTCCCAGATTGGAAAGACACTGAAATTGAAGTAAAATTAACTCGGTTTTCGCCCTCGGACCGGAAAACACCTCCCATGGTCACATTTGCACCCTCTGCATGGCCTCCTGCACCCAGTTCCTTGGAAGCTGCGGAGCCGCGTTTCGATATTTCCATCGTGGTTCCCATGTACAATGAGGAAGAATCCATAGAACCCATGTATCGGGCGATTACCGGCACCCTCGCCAGTATAAACCTAAAGGCCGAAATCATTTTCGTAGATGACGGAAGCAAAGACAACACTTTTAAGCGGGCCAAAGAATTGGCTGCCCAAGACGACCGGCTCCGGGTCATCAAATTCCGCAAGAATTACGGCCAAACCCCCGCCATGGCCGCCGGAATTGATCATGCCCGAGGCGAGGTTCTCATCACCATGGACGGCGACCTGCAGAACGACCCCCGCGATATCCAGGCCTTTTTGGAACAAATCGCTCTAGGCTACGATATCGTATGCGGCATCCGGCAAAAACGCCAGGACAAACTGATATCCCGGAAAATCCCTTCCAAAATCGCCAACTGGTTAATCGGAAAAGTAACCGGCGTCCCTATCAAGGATAATGGATGCTCGCTTAAGGCCTACCGAGCCGTGCTGATTAAAAAGGTGCCGCTGTATTCGGAAATGCATCGGTTCATACCCGCCATGGCTTCGTTGGCGGGCGCCCAAGTCACGCAAATTCCGGTCCGCCACCATGCCCGGCAATTCGGACAATCCAAATACGGTTTGTCCCGCACTTATCGGGTCTTGCTCGATTTATTGACCATCAAAACCATTGTTGCTTATGTTGCCCGGCCCTTATACTGGTTTTCGCTTATGTCCTTGCTGGCTTTCGGACTCTCCGCCCTGGCCTTTTTCGCGGGTGTCGTGGAACTGTGGCAGGATCCATCTCATCCCAAAGTGGTAATGTTGGGACTCAGCCAGATTTTCGCCATGCTGGGGATTTCCCTGGTTTTTTCCGGCGTACTATGCGAAATGATTTATAAATTCGGCGATCTGAAAATAGAGGCATTGTCCAAGATCCGAGCGCAGCGGTTCGGCTTCGACAAGGAGGTAAAACATGGCGGATAGGCCTTTCATTTCCGCGGTGATTCCCATCACGGATGGGCGGTACGATGGCATCGAAGAGGTCTATTATGCCTACAAAAAGGCGCTGAACGATCAGAGCCTCGACAGCGAATTCATCTATGTACTCGACGGAGCCTATCCCGAAATTTTCGCGCAGCTCAAAGCCTTGCGTGAAAACGGTGAAGACGTGAAAATCATCAAGTTTGCCCAATGGTTCGGGGAGTCCGCGGCACTCTCCATGGGATTCGAAAATGCTTCCGGAGAGATTCTGCTTTCCCTTCCCGCCTATTATCAGGTCGAACCCGAAGAACTCGTGAAAGTGATTGAAGCCCTGGACGAGAACAGCGACATGATCATCGGCCGCCGCAATCCCCGCTCCGATTCAATAGTGAAAAGGGCGCAAACCTGGACCTTTCATTTTCTCCTAAGGCTCTTAACCCAATTCCCTTTCCGTGACCTGGGATGTAGCGTGCGCGCCATCAAGAAAAAGGTGATGGAAGAGGTGCAGATATACGGCGACTTGCACCGCTTTCTGCCCGTATTAGCCTACCGGCAGGGTTTCCGGGTCAAGGAAATCGAACTGAAACAATCCCGAAAGAACAGCTCTCCCGTAATCTATGCGCCGGGCATCTACCTGCGGCGTCTGCTGGATATTCTCACTGTACTATTCGTGGTCAAGTTCACCAAAAAACCGCTGCGCTTCTTCGGACTTCTGGGTACTACGCTTTTCGGAATTGGAGCTCTAACGGGATTGGCATTACTCGTGCAAAGGGTGTTCTTCCACATGGCCCTGGCCGATAGGCCCATCATTCTGGTGCCCGCCCTGCTTTTGACCCTGGGTGTGCAATTTTTTGCCATCGGACTGATCGGAGAAATCCTGATATTTACCCATGCCAACCAAATGAAAGAATACACGGTCGAAGAAATCGTTAACTGAACGCACGCCAGGTCGAGACTCGCATTGCCATACGAATTCACCATCCATCCGGAAATGATAGCCCAGTTCGCCGCCTTTACCGGCGATTTCAACTCCATGCACTTGGACGAGGAAATCGCACGGAAGTCACGCTTTCGCGCACGAGTGGCGCATGGAATGCTTTCCTTTTCCTTCCTCAGTTGCATTCAGCAGGATTTTCCGGAAAGTAAAGTCCGCTTTAAATCGTTGGAGGCGCGATTTTTAAAACCGGTTTTTCCCGGTGACCGCCTGAGCCTTCACTTCGATTACCCCGAGCCCGAAGCCGACACCCGAAAATTCACGGCGGTATGGTCCGCAATGCCCGGTGGGGACGTCCGTATCAAAGCTTCCGGTACCTTCGCATTGACTGCACCCGCCAAGCAAGCCATCCCTGGACATGACGCCCCCAAATTGTTTCTCAAGGATCAGCCGGAAGAAGCGGCATTGACACTGAGCGACCTTGAAGGCCGGGAAGCCACGCTCGATTTCAAACTGGACTCTGCCTCCCTTTCAACCTTCTCTCACATACTGTCGGATCAAGCGGAGCCCTTTGCCCGATCCACTCCCTTATG
Organism: Fibrobacteria bacterium; assembly: GCA_041746255.1. GTDB lineage: Bacteria > Fibrobacterota > Fibrobacteria > UBA11236 > UBA11236 > JBGTHM01. The sequence continues at coordinate 43,133 of JBGTHM010000067.1, forward strand.
TCCCAATCTGGCCGCTACCCTCTTGCTCTCTACCTTGGTCGGAATGCGTTTGCCGGGTCGCTTCGCCACGTTCACGTCCTTCAAAATCGTCTTCGACCCTAATATCGAAGCCGACATACCCTATCGCCTTCACGGAGCCGTAAAGAAAGTCTTGCCGGCCAGTGAATCATTGGAATTATCCATAGCCATTCATTCTGAAACGGGTGTGGCCTTCGCCGGCGGCAACGTAAAGAGCCTGATAAGCCCTCCTCCCCGCACCATGCCGGGATGCGCCGATATCCTGGCCAATTACACCCATTTGGGACTGCGCGACAAGGTGGTGCTGATCACCGGCGCCAGCCGAGGCATAGGCGAAACTACCGGAAAATTATTCGCCATGCATGGCGCTAAAGTGGTGGTGCATTATTTCAAAGGCAAAAAAGATGCCGAAGCCATTGTTAAGGATATTCGCGATAACGGTGGAAAGGCCATTTCTCTGGCTTGCGATATACGCAATGAAACGGATGTCGCATCCTTGGTTGCGGCTGTTTTGGAAAATTTCGGCTCCATCGATGTGCTGGTCAATAATGCCGTCCGCGAGTTCCAACCCAAGAACCTGCTGGATCTCGAATGGAGCGATTATCTGGGAGAATTGGAAGTCTCGCTGAAAGGCATGCACAATTGCTGCCGTGAAATAATTCCCCATTTCAAAAAGCAAAAGTCCGGAAAAATCATCAACCTTTCCAGCCTGGTAGTGGACCATCCGGTTACGGGTCAGAACCAATACATCACGGCGAAAAGCGCGGTGGTCGGTTATACACGCAGCCTCGCCACCGAATTGCTCAAGCATAACATTCAAGTCAACCTGGTAGCCCCCAACATGGCGGAAACCGATTTGCTGTCATCCATCCCGGCCGAATTCGTCAAGCGCATTGGGCAGGAAAGAGCCTATGGACGTAATTTATCCCCTATGGAAGTGGCGTTGAGCATTCTTTATTTGGCGTCGCCCTGGACGGACGGCATCACCGGGCAGAAAATTGTTCTGAATCTCGGAGAGCCGCCTTTTGCCTAAAGCCACAAATCCATGACAATACCTCGATCCGCTGCGCTTGCGCTGAAACTCACCTTCAGCCTGGGTCTTTTGGTTGTCCTACTTTTACTCGTCGATATTGAGGAAGTTCGCCAGACTCTCAGCGAAGTTATTCCAATTTACATGGTTGGCGCTGTTTTCTTGGTCATGTGCGATAGACTTTTAGCTGCACTGCGAACCTTTCAATTGCTTAGATCGACGGGTGTCAGCATTCGCTTCCGCGAAATGCTTCGACTAACCTGGATGTGCGATTTTCTAAGCATTTTTCTTCCGGGCAGCCTCGCCGGTGATGCGATGCGTATCTACGGAATCTCCAGGGGTTATACCTCCCTTGCACCCGCTATTTCCGTCATTGCTTTGGAGAGGTTATTCGGCATATTTACCTTGCTAAGCACCGCCGCCATTGGAGCGCTTCTGGGCTATATAACTGGGTTATTGAGCTTGGACCAATTTATCTCGATTTCCTTGATTTTTGGCGGTAGTACTGCACTTTTGGCGGTTGCCGCATTAATGGGTCCACGCATTCTGACCAGCCGTTTTTTCGAATTACATGCACTGCTTTTGAAATTCCGTTCTTTGCTCAATACCTTATTCGAATTCAGGTCGAAAAAAAGGACACTCACATACACTATTTTGATTTCTTTCGGAATGCAGGCTACACGCGCCCTTCTGGTAATGGTAATCGCCATTGGCGTCGGTATCCATGTCGATGCGATATACTTCCTGATCATGGTTCCGATTGGCACCCTGATTACCATGGTTCCCATATCCGTAGGCGGCTGGGGTGTTCAGGAAGGAGCCTATGTCTTTCTTATGAAAACCGTAGGCGTACCCGGATCCCGGGCCTTCGTACTATCCGTGTTGACCACGTTCGCTGGAATCTTGGTCGCCTTGCCGGGCGCACTGATCTATTTAAAATTCGGTTTGAAGAAAAAGCTGCCTGAATTGGAAGGTGCGGACTGGGAAAAGCTTTCGTAGCAAGTATGATTAGAAGCGCCCATTTTACGAGTGGAACCGAGTAAAAAGCAGGCAAAAGTGGGAATAATTCCTTCTGCTGACTCTTTCCCCTTGCCTTTACATCATTTATGACGTATTCGTATTATCGTACGCCTTTACAAAAACTAGCGCTCGGGTTCCGGAAGACCAAATAAAAAAAGCCCTGAAATGCCGGGAAGATGTAATACGGCGGTTTAAAAAAGGAGAGGATTTGTATGATTCATTTCACTGAGCATCTTAAGGTGAAGCTCAAAGAGAAAAAATTCTCGGCGGCTTATGAAAAGGAACTCCATATAGTCCGGTTAGCTGTGGAAGTGGCACAGGCTAGGGAGCGGCAGGGATTGTCACAATCGGTATTAGCGGCCCGCGCTGAAATTACGCAGCAACAACTTTCAAAAGTGGAGAATGCCAAAGCCTGCAATGTGGAAACCCTATTGAAAATTGTCGACGCATTGGGAATGGAATTGACCTTGCGTCCCAGTAAGGCTGCTCGATCACATAAACTTCTAAGGAAGCCGGGAAAGAGGCTGGGAGGACGAACACGCGGCAGTGATACCGCGAATGCAATTAGAAAGAATTCGCGAAAGAAGCCAACAGGTGTTTCAAAAAAGTCGGGGCATGGTCGGAGCGCGGTCGCGAAGTAATAAATACCCGTAGAATTATTTTTTCACGGCCTTAATCCCCATAATCACGGGATAATACCCATCGTAACCGTCCAAGCAGGATTTGTCCTTTAAATCTTCCTGGCTCGCTCCCATAAGAAAAGCAACCGCCGCGGATAAATTACCGTAGCATTCAAAATACTCCGGCTTCCCGAAAACCCCTTCAATCACCTTTTCCGCCGAACGTGGGGTGAAACGCCAGAAATCGCCCCATGCCTTGTCGTCATTAGGACTTATTTGGGATATACCTGCAACGGTGATGAGAGCGGTCCCTCCCGGCTTTAAAAGTTTATGAATCCCCTCTACGGCAGCCTTTAAATCGTAAATGAAATTCAAAGTCTGGGTACAGATAAAACAATCCGCGATTCCGGCTTGGGAGTCGGGAACTTGAGTTAAGTCGACAATGAGATTTGCGCCTTTAACCTCGGTTGTGGGTGCCAGAATGTATGTCTTATTAATCCTATCGCCCCCGAACCTGCGGATATAGGTATCTTCGGCAATTTCAATGGCGTCGCCCTTTACGGAAGCGCTTTGGGACTGTAGAAAGGATTCGATGTAATAGCGATCTATCGGGGTTCCCCTTTCCCGTCCGAATCTTCGGCTTATGGGTGTAATCGTCTCCAATCCCGTCAATGTCCATGGTTTGAACCGGCGGTAATATCTCCCCCTGGCTTTCCGAGCCCAATTTATCGCCCATTTGGTTAACATGTGAACCTCATTTTTCTTTCTGCGTAACTAGAGCTGGTCATAAATTTGCGTGTAAGCCCGTGCGGTAGTTTTGATATCATAGGTTTTGCTGAGCTTGCGGGATTTTTCCGCCAAACCTGAGCGCAGATCAGCGTCTTCCAGCAAGCGGCCCCATTTTTCCGCTAAGTCGCCTGAATCTTGGGAGCGGAAAAAGAGCGCCGCAGATCCAGGGTCGAGCATGGCCTTCAGCCCTTCGCAATCGGAAGCCAGAATGGCTTTACCCGAAGCCATCGCCTCGCCTGCCGCAATCGACATTCCCTCGGAAAGCGAAGCCATGATAAAAACATCCAGCACTTGCAATAAGCGGGGTACGTCGGTACGATGTCCAAGAAAACGAACTTGTCTCTCAATTCCAAGACTTAAAACCGAATCCTTCAACTCACCCAATAAGGGTCCGTCTCCAATGATGAGCAGCACGGAATCGGGAAAGCGATCCCGAATAGATGGCATGGCCTCCAGAATAAAACGATGCCCCTTTATCGGATCGAGTCTGCCAATGGCGCCTGATATTAAACTGGATTCGGATATACCCAGCTCCGCCTTCAGTGCAGTTAGGGCTGCGGGATCCAGCGTGGGAAAGTTTCCTAACGGAACTCCATTGGGAATTACCTGGAGGTTTTCCGGCAACACGCTGCGACGAGCTACCATGAACCGTCGTACATTTTCCGATACTGCAATCGCTTGGCCATTGAGTGGGCTGAGCATGCTATCAGCCACCTTTTGATAAAGGGGAGAGGCATCCATAGCCATGTGTTCTTGCAAAACCACCGGAGTCCCGGTCAAGAAGCCTGCCAAGCGGCCGAAATTCCAGGATGCATAACCATGTAAATGCAGAATCCGAGGTTTTTCACGGCGAACTATCCGGATTAAACTGAATACCGTAAAAACGTTAAATTTTCCGAGATTGAGACTGACAATGGAAATGTGTTTGGCGGACTCAGGAGGAGTCACTGGTAAATCACGCCGTAGCCCCACGATTTTAAATGCATAGCTTTCGCGGTCAATTTCGGGAAGGAGATAGAAAAGAATTTGTAAGGCTCCATGGATGGATGAGCCTCCCACACTAAACTTATCCATAATATGGATAATCAATTTTTTTTCTTGCCGCATAAATTCAATTGCTTCTATTGCTTAAGCGTTATGGGGTTTCTGCAATTCTTATCTGGTATTTTTCGATTTCTTTATTTTTATTCCCGTACTCGCGAGAAGAAGAGAATTTCCGTTTCAATGTATGGGCAAAACCCTTACGATTTTTACCGGGTAACATGGTGAGGTACTCTTCCTGAGAACGAAGCATGAACTTGGGATAGTCTTTATCGGGGTGACAGGCAAACCCGCGCGTAGCGCCCAGGTGTAAAACCGCATAGCCAAGGGCTTTTGCCCGTACAGCCATGCGCTCCGAACCTATAAACCAGGGGTTACAGAAGTGTCGAACTACTTTTCCGGGCAAGCGGCTTTCAATACGGACTTTGGATTCGCGTAATTCGAAATCAAGAGCCGCGTCTCTCTGAGCAGGAGTTTCGTAACTATCCTGTAATTTATTTTTCCGGCTAAAATCGGTGCAAATTTGAAAGAGTCCTTTTTTCCAATCAGGCCTGGAGAAATAGTCAACTCCTCCATTTTCCGATACCCACTTCTCACAAGCCGCTCGCACCCGTAAATCATCGAAATACCGGGCTCTACCCGCGTAGCGTGACGCGGAAGCATAAATCGGATGACCCGCAATGTTTTCACGGCGGTCTCCTTCTTCGGTACCATCGCCGTAAAAGGGTATTTGGGAGTTTCCGAAATAATAGATGCCGGATTCAATGCCGACAAAATCAATTATGCGTGGCGAAACACTAACCAATGGATGATAAAGACCGTGGGATTGAAAATCAATCACGCCGCTGTCGTGCATGTATTTGATTTGCGCCCAGGAGCATAAAGCCACCGTGGTTTTCTCGGCAGGCAAAGCGGCTTGCTGACGCGAGAGGTCCTTTTCTGTTAATGGCTGCCCCTCCTCTATCAATCCCGGTAAAATGAATGAAATCGCTTTGTACTCATATTTTTTGAGCAAAGGAAATGCGACATGCCATAGCGATATCAAGCCATCGTCGAAAGTCAGAACGATTTCTTTTCCGTTATTCCGGTAAGCCGGATCCTGTAAACGGCTTTCCAACTCCGTGGCATCCAGAGTGATATAACCGTTTGATTTCAAGAACGCAAGTTGCGCCTCAAAGTGGTCCGGCTCGACCGCATGGAAACAAAAGTTCGGAATATCCTCGAACCGGTTTTTCCCATAGATGAATTGCGGCATTTTCCCGGTCGCGAAAGCCTGGATCTCCGGAAAATTTTTTTTGAGACTTCGGCCGAGCTTTTGGAGTAACATTAGCCGAAAATATACCAAACGATTTGGATTTCCCCGATTTCATCCCCTGGCCAACCCCCAATTGGAAAGGGCTTGGAGATGAAGTAAAATTAACGGCGGTCTCCCTTAAGTACTCAAACAAATATGGTCGAAAAACCCGGAACTATTTTACCCGATAAAACTCCATGGGAGACTTTAAAGGGCTGCGCCGATTTTATTGGATTGAAACAATTGCTCAACGATTACGGTGTTGATAACCTCACCCTCCAGCAAATCCAGACCCTGGGGCGCAGAATCCAGAAAATGGGCGGTAAAGACGTTCTCCGCATTGCCTTCATGGGAAACTTCACCTTGGATTTGTTGCCGGCGGGCGTTACGGTACGTGGCGCTACCGCCGGATTGCAGGCCAAGCATTACCTGGGCGGATTCAACCAGTATTATCAGGAGATGCTGGATTCCGAATCCGGATTGCGGACTTTCGCCGCCGACTATATCGTATTGGCGCTGAGCCTCAGGCTGTTAGAGCCCGACCTCCATTATAATTATGCGGGTTTGGATGAGAAGACCCGTGAGGAAAGGAAGGAGCGTGCCCTCCACCATATCCTCGATTGGGTTAAACTTTCGCTGGAAAACACCTCGGCCACCTTATTGATAGCGAATTTTGCTCTGCCTATTCATTTGGCGGCCGGAATCGGAGACAAAAAACTTCCCGGTGACGAGACCACCTTCTACCACGACTTGAACAAAAAGTTGGCCGAGGCTTTGCTGAACGAAGACCGCTGCTTTATCCTGGATATCGACAACCTCGCCGCCAATTTCGGCAGGAAAAAAGTTTGCGATCCCAAGCTGTTTTTTATGGCCAAAATGGAGTGGAGCGAACCCTTTATGGGGGAAGTTTCCCGTACCGTATGGAAATTCATTCAATCCATTCAGGGGCTCGGTAAAAAGTGTCTGGTCCTTGATCTCGACAACACCCTGTGGGGCGGAGTAGTGGGGGAGGATGGCGTCCTTGGCGTTAAAGTGGGTCAGGGAGATCCCACCGCCGAAGCTTTTTTGGAATTTCAGCACTGCATCAAAGGCCTTAAGGCCCGTGGAATTCTTCTGGCCCTTTGCAGCAAGAATAACTTGGCGGACGTAGAGGAGATTTTTTCCCTAAGAACGGAAATGCCCCTGAAATGGAGCGACTTCTCCGCTGTCGCCGTCAATTGGGAGCCCAAACACGAGAATATCCGTCGGATTGCTTCCGAGCTGAATATCGGCACAGATAGTATGGTTTTTCTGGACGATAACCCGGCCGAATGCTCCCTGGTTCGGCAAATGCTTCCTGAAGTATTGACGGTGCTCCTGCCGGAAGACCCTGCGGCCTATGTCGATGTCTTATCGGAACTGGACGGATTGGAGCGCGCCGCCATCCTCGCCGACGACCTGCGCAAATCGGAACAATACGGTTTGCAAAAACAAAGAACCGTGCATCGCGCTTCCGTGACCGATATGGATGCTTATCTGCGCAGCCTGGAAACGGAGGTCACCATTCGTAGCGCAGCCAAGGAGGATTTGGCGAGAGTCCACCAGCTGTTCAATAAAACCAATCAATTCAACCTGACCACCAAACGGTATTCGCTGGGCGAAGTGGAAAGCTTTTTCACCAGCGAAAAGCATGTGCTGGGAACAGTATCCGCCGGAGACCGCTTCGGCGACCTGGGACTTATCGGCGTGTTTTTACTGGAGTGGCGGGAAAATGGCGGTGTTCTGGACAGCTTGCTGATGAGCTGCCGGGCCATGGGTCGGGGGATTGAAAGCGCCATGATGAATCATGTCAAATCCCTCATGGAAAAAAATCCGGGCATGCGGCAATTGGAGGCCGTATATCTGCCCACGCCTAAAAACCAACCCGTGGAAAATTTCCTTGAAGGGCAAGGGTTTAAGGTGACGGAGGCCCGGGACGACGGATCGAAACATTATCTTTTGGCCTATACGGAGATTCAAGCAATCGACTGCGCCTGGATCCGGCTGAAAAATTAAGGAATAGCATGGAAGACGATATCAAAGAAATCATGGCGGAGATTCTGGATGTGGACTCGGCGGACATTAACGAAAATTTCGGTCCGGAAAATACCGATAATTGGGACTCCTTGAGCAACCTCCGCTTGATTTCGGCCTTGGAAGAAAGGTTCTCCATTAAACTGACCATGCAGGAAATCGGTACCATGACCGATTTCCATCAGATCAAAAAGGTTGTTTCGGGTAAGGCGAAATGACTTTACGGAAAATCTTCGCCCGGTTTTTCATGCCGGGTTCTCTAATCAGCTTGTATTACCTCCGAAAATTCGGATGTCAAATCAGCCCGCGGGCCGAAGTGGAATTGAGCCCGCTATTGACTATCGGCAAAAAAACCGCGATAAGCTCCTTCACCAAAATCAAAGCGACGGACGGACCCTTGAAAATCGGCGCGCGCGTCCATATCGCCACCAGCTGTTTTATCGCCAGCCACTTCGGCGGCCTGCAAATCGGCGACGATTGCATGATCAGCCCCAACGTTTCCATTATCGGCAACAACTATCGCTATGATGAATTGGAAACGCCGTTCATGCAGCAAGGGGTTACTTCCAAAGGCATTGTAATCGGCCGCAATGTCTGGATTGGCAGCGGAGCCTGCATTTTAGATGGAGCCCGTATCGGCAACAATGTGATTATCACCCCCAACTCCGTCGTCTCCGCCAAAGTGCCGGACAATACCATTCTCCAAGGCAATCCCGCGAAGGTGATCTTCACTCGGAGATAAGGCCTAATGCCGTTGCCTATCGCCCATGCGGCCATTGCCGTTTGCCTGACCCGCATCATTCCGATGGGAAGCCAGATGGGATCCCCTTCCAGGCGACGCCTTTCAGTCTTGGCTTTGGGGTTTATCGCCGCGGTTTCCCCCGATTTCGATTTTATTCCCGGGCTTTTATCGGGCGAGACCAACCGGTTCCACCAAGGCCCCACGCATAGCCTCTTCGGAGCGGCCCTGTGCGGACTGCTCGTTTACCTTTTCTTTCTTCCCTTTCTAAAAGGTTTGCCGAAAATTGCCTTAATAATTTATGCCATGCTCGCAGCACTTTTCCATCCAGTGCTCGACCTTTTTTCCCGGGATACCCGGCCGCCTATTGGCGTTCCCCTTTTTTGGCCTTTTGCCGAGGGGCATGTCATCTCACCCTTTCCACTTTTCCGTTCGGTACATCGTTCGAGCGAAGCCGGAGAATTTTTCGCATCCTTGTTCTCCCTGCATAATTTCATGGCTGCGGGCCAGGAACTGATATTCGGCCTAATCCTAATCACCGCGACTTGGGCCTTCACAAAAAAGAGGAAGTCATCATGAAAGTGCTTGTTACCGGAGCCACGGGATTTACCGGAACAGCTCTGCTAAAACGACTGGTTTCGCAAGGTGCGACCGTACGCGCCATCGCCCGCTCCAGTTCCAACCTGAAACCCTTCGAAGGCATGCCTATCGAATGGATACGCGGAGACGTTTACGATCCGATTACGGTGACCCAGGCGATGGTCGGCATTGAATACGTATTTCATATCGCCGCGGCCTATCGAGAAGCCAAAATCTCCGACGACATTTATGCCAAGGTGCATGTGGAAAGCACCAAATTACTGGTCCGTGAGGCGATAAGGCAGCCCGCCTTCCAGAGATTCGTCCATGTCTCTACCATGGGAGTACATGGGCATGTGGAAAACCCTCCCGGAAATGAAAACTCTCCCTATAGCCCCGGCGATTTGTATCAAGAAACCAAGTTGGAAGCGGAGCTCTGGATTCGAAAATTTTCCGAAACCAACGGGCTTCCCCTGTCGGTGATACGGCCTTGCGCCATTTATGGACCGGGCGATAAGCGGTTGCTGAAATTATTCAAAATGGCCAAGCGCCCCCTGGTCCCAATTCTTGGCTATACCAAGGGCCTGTACCATCTCATTCATGTCGAAGATTTGGTCGAATACATGCTGGAGGCCGCCATTTCTCCCAAAGCCCTGGGCGAAGTCTTTCTCTGCGGCAACCCGGAGCCCATGCGGCTGGTGGACTTAATCACCACCATCGGCAACGAATTGGGAAAAAGCCCTAAATTCGTACGCATCCCAGCCGCCCCATTTTTCGCCTTGGGGTATTTATGCGAAAAAACCTTTCCTCTGTTCAATTTAGAGCCACCGATTTATCGGCGCAGAGTAGCCTTTTTTACCAAAGATCGTAGTTTCGACACCTCAAAATTGATTAATACGCTCGGGTCCAAGTTCAAATACTCCAATCAGTCCGGTTTAGCCGCCACCGCCCGCTGGTACTTGGATAAGGGTTGGCTATAAAGCTGAGACCATTTTTAGGGCGCAATTTGCGGTCAGACTTGATATAATGGATATTCGACGCTCTTGAATCGGACCAAGGGAAAAGGCCGCCCAAGCAGCAGGATTTTATGCAGCAAGCTTCAAGAACTCATACCCAACTCCGGGTTTCACTTCCGCTGGTTGGGCTTTTGCTCCTTTCCCACCTGCAAGCGCAATCCCTCCATCAACTCGTGGAAGAGCAAATGACTTGGCCCAACCACGGCCTTTCCAATCCCTTTTTACAGACTGAACTCGAATTGCAAATCCAAGCTCCTACGGGCCGCTCTCCCAATACTTTCCGGTTTTTCGGATTTCATGATGGCGACGGCAAGGGCGGGCAATCGGGAGACGTTTGGAAATTCCGGATTATGTTCGATGCCCCCGGTGATTGGTCGATTACCGCTCGCTTCGTAAACCCCGCGACCGGCCAACCCATGACGGGCTCTCCCGCGGCCAAGCAATTCCAATATACCGTAAGCGCCACTCCCGCCGCCTCCAACCACGGTCATATTCGTATCGATCCCGATAATAATTCCCGATTTCGTCATAAGGATGGTACGCCTTTTGTACCCTTTCCCATCCATGCCTCCATGTTGCTGGAGCGTAGCCTCAGTATTTCCCAACAATGGATAGATGCCCACGCCGCATTGGGCGTTAATGCCTTGACGGTGCGGTTCCATAGCGAGGCCGGCCCCGCGTTGAGTGAAAACGGGTTTTACCATTTTCTAGGCAAGAACGGCTCGCGGATATTGAGATGGCCCGGATCCATAAATGATTTTGACTATACCCGCTACGATATTGCGGCCTGGACTCACAATGAAAAAGTCATTCAAATGGCCGAAGACAAAGGCATCAAGCTTTCCATTTGGTTCGGTATCAGCGGCATTAACGAACAGTATTGGAGTTATGGTCCCAAGGATTTCACGGATAACGTTAAAGTCGGGCCACAACAAAAACAATTCATCCGCTACCTGCTGGCGCGATGGGCCGCCATGCCGACCTGGTGGCATTGGACGGTGGACAGTGAATATGAAGAAACCGGCGGTCAGGCGCTGGCTCGGAATCAAAATTACGCCGCGGCCCTTAAAGCCGAAAACCCCTGGTCCACTTTAGTCACCACCCATGTGCTATTGGATTGGACACCGAAGAACGCCCCCGAATTCGACTTCGTCACTCTGCAGCGCATGGTGCCCGATCAAAACAATTTGGTGGGAGCGGTGAAAAGCCTGGTCGAATTCAATTCGGGTTACGGAAAACCGGTTTATAATGCCGAAGGAGTTTGGTATTTGGCGAATGCCGATCGCACCCGCATCGCCTTGATGGCCCATATCATGGCCGGTGGATACGCGCATGTAGCCCATGGCCAATCCGAACACAAGGTTTCTTCCTGGGGTTCCGATTGGAATTTCGTGCAGGCCAGACACAAGGAAGACGCGAAAGTGGTGGGGAATCTGGCCCAGGCCTTCAATAAAATTCCGGCGCTGGAAATCGGTTCGGCGCGCCCCTCCCATTCCCTGGTTTCGGAAGCTTCCGGTTTAGAGGCCTTCTGCCTGGCCGCCCCCTCGCAAACCTACCTGGTCTGGCTGCCCTCCGGCGGCCAAGCCTCTTTGGACTTGAAAGGCGTTAGCGGAGAATTTCAAGTTACCCGTTACCTGGGCAAGGATTTTCAGGATCAGAAAAATCTGGGAACCGTCAATGCCGGGAGTATTATCCAATTGGAAGCCGCGCCCAAAATGGGTTTCGGAAACGACTACCTCTTCGTAATCCGTAATAAAGGCGCCCTGCAATTGGGAATTTCTACGCCTCCGAAATTGACCGCTTATATAGGCAAGCCCTTTGTAGAAGTCTTGCAAGCCGCAGGAGGAATTGCTGCCCTGCAATGGAAATTGGAATCGGGCAACCTGCCGAACGGAATTTTGCTGGTCAACAATACCCTGACGGGGACCCCGCTTACACAAGGAGAAAGTACATTCGAACTGTCCGTAACTGACGGAAACAGCACGGCGAAAAGAAGCTTTACCCTCACCGTCGCCGCAGCTCCCGAGACCGACCCTCCGGTAATCAGCAATTTCACGGTGCAGAATATCTCCCTGTCCGGAGCCACCGTCGCTTGGACCACCAACGAACCCGCCTCCAGCCGGGTGCAATGGGGTAACGCCAAAGGTTCGTATACCGGCGAAAGCGGAGTCGTCGCCACCCGCCAAACCGCGCATGCCGTTCCCATAACCGGACCCTTTACCGCCGACCAACAAGTGTTCGTACTGATAATCACCTCCGATACCGTGGGAAATACCAGCACCTTCGAAGGCGATTTCCAGGTAAAAATCTCGGACCCCGGCCTTATCGTGAAAGCCTATCATGGCGGGGCGACCCCGCCTCAAATCGTCAAGGGCGGATTGACCGAGGGTGCGAACAGCGCCATGGACAGACAAGACACCTGGAAGAACGTCCCCAACGAATTGAAAAATCTTCCCTATTTAATGACATCGCGCGATGACAAGGCTCATGCTTTGGACGCCGACGGCATTATGTATGAAATCGAATCCGGCCTTCCCACGATTGTATTGGCACTGGTAGACGGCTCACCCGCGTGGTTGGAAAAAGACGGGTGGGAGGGGGTTGATTTACCGGGACCGAATACCCATGATACCGACTATAAAGTCTACCGGAAACAATTCGCAGCCGGGGTCATTCCCCTAAAACGGTGGAAAGCCGGCGAATCCCAGGGGACAAGTTATTTATTCCAATCCCTCGGAGGAGTCGGGTCCCTGAATGCTTCAAAATTCGAGCAATCGAAAGCCTTTTTTTTTCATGGCCTATCGAACGGTGCGTTCCTTTTCCGTCCCGCTCATCGGGATGGGGATGTTATTGACGCTGCTGGCCGGGTTCGGCGTATACCGCTTCGTTAAGCGGAGAGAACCTCGCCCTTGAGAGTCTGCCTTACCCTTTGCATTTCTAATTGAAGGCGTTGCGGGTCCCAGGCAAACCTCTCGCCTACGGCCTCGATAATCGGTAAAACGCGAGCCGGATTATCTCCCAAGCTACAGCGCCTCAACAATAAATCATCCAGATGAAGAACCGATTCTTCCAAGCGAATCTGGTCCAGCGAATCCAGTACCTCGGACGGCGCCAGACTGCCTTCCCAATCGAGAGGAAATATGCCTCTCTTCCAATCGGGACTCCAGCAAGCATGAAATTCCGAATCCGACATTCTTGGGTGCCCGGGAAAGACCGAAGACAGTGCCTTATCCGCCACGGCACGTGCGGTGGTGAACTTGACTCCCGATAGGCTATACAGACCCTCCGGCCCACCGTGCCGGGAATGCTTGTAGAGAATATCTTCCTTACGTAATTCTCCCTTGGCGTTCCCAGGCACAACGCCGGCGAATACCCGGAGGATGTCGGTTTTCTTCAGCTTTAATTCCGGCATTAATCCGTTGATATCCTGTATAAAATCACTCAACACGGCTGCTCCAGGCATTTTCACTCCCTGCCGCTCCGTCCAAGGCATCTGGCCCGTGCCAATCAGCATTTTGTCTTTCCAAGGATGAAGAAAGTAAGCGCCACCCGCCTTGGATTTCGAAAACAAGGCCAGGGCATGGCGGCTCGGCGGAAGTCTATCCACCAGAAGATTCCACATCAAAACCCCATCGGATGCAATTGCCTTGGATGCAGCATCGAACCTACGCGCTACCTCCCGGCACCACGGGCCCGCCGCGTTGATGATATGGCGGCCCTGAAAGGTATGAATCTCATCCTTTTCCACATCTCGCGCCCTTACCCGTAACCCACCGGTATCGGAAAGGGACAACGACTCCGCCCGAACATAGTTCAAAGCGTTTCCACCCTGCGCGCATCCCCATCGCAGAGTCTCCATGAGAATGCGCTGATTTTCCAAGATGGAACCATCGTACCAAATAGCGCCGCCCTTTAATCCTGTACCTGAAATCCCCGGCGCCAAGCGCTGGGTTTCTTCCGCGGATACAAGCTTTCCATCCGGCAGCATCTGTCCGGCATCCAAACCCCGGTTACGGCCGGATGAGAGCAGGTTATTGAGCCCCAGCGCAACTTGGAATATCACCGGGCGCTTTAAACCTTCGCCATACAAAGGCATGAGACAGGGAAGCGGAGTGGTAAAGTTGGGATAAGTTTTTAGAAACCACTTTCTTTCCTGAACGGATTGCCGGAATCGACCCAAATCAAGGCTTTGCAAATACCGCAAGCCGCCGTGCAAAATGCGATGGTGGTGGTAACTCGTTTCACCTCCAAAATCACCCTGTTCCAACAAAAGCCATCGCAGGTTCCGTCGCGAGGCCTCCATGCCCAGCATAATGCCGAATACTCCGCCCCCGACGATGACCAAGTCATGGCTTATGCGCGCTAGTTCTTGGGGATCCCGTCTGATCATTGGGAAAGTTTTCCTGCACCTGAAAGGCTCCGGCGGTTTTGCCATTGGATGGCGAATTGATTTCGGAGGAAAGACAGAAGCCTTTCTCTTTTTCCAAAGGGCTTTAACTCGCTGCGAGCATCACGGATAGCCGTCAATAACGATTCCGTCGGTCGTTTTTCATCCAATTCCCAGTGTAAATGGAATCCGTTCCGCGCCGCCATGCCCACCTCAGAAGGCAGCGGCAACGGATCGCTTCCAGGCAATACCTTAAGGCCGGGGTTGCGGGAAAAGTGACGTGGCGTCCCCCAGAAACCCGGCCGACCGCTATTATCTCCCAGAAACAAATGCGGGAAGGTGGCTTTTTCAATGAGGGCGGTAACCAAAGCGCCGCGACGACCCAGCCATTTACCGACGCCCCAGGGCAGAACGGGAATGGCGCCGCTTTCACGAATACTCGCCAGAGTTGCTTCCGCCGATAATCCATCCGGAATAGCCTGGGCGGTCCCCAAAGCCAATACTTCCAGCTTCTCAGCCGTATTGATTTGCAAACCGGGCAGCAAAAAAATTTTCCCTTTGCCGGGAGATACCGCCCTGAAGGAATCGGCTTCTTCCGTCCGATCAAATTTCCAGCGCTTCTGCGCAGCATTTTCCTCACATTCAGAACGTACCCGGTGTATGCCTTTGTCTTTGGCGGATTGGGTCAGGAACAGAACATAAGTGCCGGCTCCCTGGTCCGTAAGCTGCCTTGCGGCGTCCTGGAAATTTTGCAGCGCATGGTCCAGAAAAAGCTCAAGGTCGAACAAGTCGTACAGATGGATATGGCTGTCCACAAATACGGTGTTAAGGGAATGAGTCATTTTTTCTACCTTACCGGTCGGTCTTATCCTACAATATGCAAAACCCGCAAAGGATATAAATCTACCTACCCATGCGCATTTTGGTATTAGCTCCCCATCCGTTTTTCCAGGACCGCGGCACTCCCATCGATATGCAATTGGTTTTGCGCGGACTTTCGGAACGCGGTGAGCAGGTCGACCTCGTGACCTTCAATGAAGGTAGCGACGTGGTTTTGCCGGGCTTAAGCATACACAGAACACCTAATCTTAAATGGCTGCGGGGAATCCGTCCCGGGTTTTCGGGTAAAAAACTGGTTTGCGATTTTTTCCTCTTCTTTATCGCGCTCCGATTGATTCTGAGGAAAAAGCCGGGGTGCATCCATGCTTGCGAAGAATCCGTTTTTTTCGCCCTATGTTTCAAATGGATTTTCGGGATTCCCTATATTTACGACCTGGACTCCTCCATCGCCCAGCAAATGGTCGAACAAAAACCCCGGCTTAAACCTTTGGCCCCCCTTTTCAACTTTATCGAAGGCTTCGCCATTCGCCGGGCACTTATCAATCTCCCCGTATGCAATGCTTTGGGCGACATTTGCGCGAACAACCAATCCCCCTTCACCATCGTACTCCACGACATTTCCCAATTGGAAAATCCCGACGCCGAAACTTCGGATTATGTGAAAAAAGAACTTGGGATTGAAGGAATTGTTTTTCTCTATGTCGGCAATCTGGAGCCTTACCAAGGTGTCGACCTATTGTTGGAAGGGTTTGCCAAGGCTTATGCGTCGGTTCCCAAGTCCCATGTGGTGATTGTCGGGGGTATACCGGCACATATCCAGGCGGCGCGAGAAAAATGCCTTACCCTGGGAATTGCGGAACGTGTTCACTTCCTGGGCCCTCGCCCCTTCTCCGACCTGGAAAAGGTTTTAGGCGGCGGGGACATCCTGGTTTGCCCCCGGATTCGGGGATTGAATACCCCGATGAAACTTTTCTCTTACTTGCATACGGGAAAGCCCGTGCTGGCGAGCAAGCTCCCCACCCATACGCAAATATTAAAGGGGGACGAGGCCTATCTCGCCGATCCCACCCCCGAAGAATTCGGTGCGGCGATTATCGCATTGGCTACCCAACCGGAAGTCCGCTCCCGCATCGGCGCCAAAGGCCGTGAAATGGTGGAGAAGAATCACGTTTATCACGCGTATAAAACCCGGCTTGATTCGGCTTACGATTATCTTGCCCGCACCTTAGCCGAGAAGGTCTGAAAGATGGAATCCATCGTTTTAATCGGCGGCGCGGGCTATATTGGCTCGCATACCGCCAAATACCTTTATGGCCAAGGCTACCAGCCCGTGGTCATCGACAATTTGTCTTTAGGCCATAAAGAAGCCGTGCAATGGGGACCGCTCGAAATCGGCGATATGACGGATTCCGAATTCCTGCGCCGGGTTTTCCAAACCTATTCCCCTACCGCCGTAATCCACTTTGCCGCTTTCGCCTATGTGGGTGAATCGGTTACCGACCCCGCCAAATATTACCGCAACAACGTAGCCGGAACCCTGGTTTTGTTAGACGCCATGCGGGAGGCGGGTATCGATCGGCTCATTTTCTCCTCCACCTGCGCAACCTATGGAGTGCCGCAGCGCATCCCCATCGACGAATCAAACCCGCAAAGGCCCATCAACCCCTATGGCAAAACCAAATTGATGGTGGAACAAATCCTGGAAGATTACGATTCCGCTTATGGACTCAAATCGGTGGCGCTACGCTATTTCAACGCCGCGGGCGCGGATACTGAAGCCGAAATCGGTGAGGATCACGACCCCGAAACCCACTTGATACCCCTGGTGCTGGAAGCCGCGGCCGGAAAGCGCGAACATATTTCTGTTTTTGGAACCGACTATTCCACTCGCGACGGAACCTGCGTCCGCGACTATATCCACGTCACCGATTTGGCTCAGGCCCACTTTTTGGCTTTGGAATATCTCAAAGAGGGCGGCGCCAGCGATCGTTTCAATTTGGGAAACGGTCTCGGGTTTACCGTTAAAGAAGTCATCGAAACCGCCGCCCGCATTACCGGGAAATCCATACAGGTCGATTACGCCCCGAGGCGACCCGGCGACCCCCCCGAACTGGTAGGCAGCTCAGACAAGGCTCGCAGCGTGCTGGGATGGAACCCGCAATTCCCGTCCCTGGAAGTCATATTGGAATCGGCATGGCGGTGGTATGTGAAAAAAAATAGTTCCGCTTGAAAGACCATTGATTTCAAGTTGTTTTCACTTTTGTCAGGTAATAACCCAGAAACAATAAAATCGCGCAACCCGTAAGGCTGGCCACTTCTTGAAACCAATCGGGCGGCTGTAAGGCAAAGGTGGTGAAGTTGATCAAATAATCGCCGGCAATACCCAGGCAGAAAATTTGCAGTGACTTGCTGCCGGAACCTACGATAGGCTTTATCCACAATCGGGGGCGCTCGAATAGCCGACGCGGTAGAAAATAATGGGCGGCGCCGAGCAAGGCCACGAAATTTAGGGCCACCAAAGGGGAGAAGTAATCTTTGTTGCAAAGCACCTTTATCAAAGGGATGTCGAACCAATACCAACCCCAAGGCTTCAACAGGAAGTCGTGCCATTTGAACAGGAATATCGCCACGAGAATACCCACGGCTACCCAGGCTTCCCGTTTTCCGATTTTAATCTGGAACTTTCCGCTGCGTAGGCCATGCGCCACCAACACACCGCCGAAAAAAACCGCTTGCCACGCTAACGGGTGAAAAGGCCACGAACCCTCGAAGAATCCGAATGCTTGCGGAAATAGGGGGAAACCGGATATTTGCAGAATCTGGGCGGTAAGGTAGCCGAGAGCAACGACTGCCGCCGGTTTTCTCCAATCCCTGTCAACCCATACCATAAATCGCGGAAGCAACAGTAAAAAAAAGATATACATGGGAAGAATGAAAAAGAACTCCGGTAGATAGCTGAATACCGCGAAGCGCACCATGGCCTGCATGGGGTCCTGTAGGAGCAATGCGAACTGGTGGCTTCCGGGAGGCATGGCAAACCGATCGAGAAAGGCGGCGAGCGCCAACCCGCAAAACAGAAAAGTCACCCAGTTATAAACGTACAGGGTGATGCATCTTCTCACTATTTTTCTTTGCATGGACTTAAGTCCATGCTTCTGATAATCCCGTCCATATACCATACAAGCGACGTAGCCTGACAGAAAGAAAAACATCGGCGCCGCGTCCGTGAACCAGAAGAAACCGAGCGTGACATGTTTCATCCAATTGTAATCGATATGGTCGATGAAAATAATCAACAGCGCCAAACCCCGGAAAAAATCGATCCGGAAGTCGCGTCGGCTGAGAAGTTCCGGTATGGAATTGGGCGCCGTTTTTGGGTACATATTTAAAGGGGTTCCCACCCTAACTAGACGAGGTTAAAGACCTGGGTCGAATTATACATTACCGGCGGAATTTCTTGCGCCGCCTTTTCCCAAACCCTTATTTATTTAAGTCCGGGTTCACCAGTTACAACCCGGCCATGTGAATCCGCATAACCTGCATAGGCCGCCTTGCGCATCTTCAGGATTGGGATATGCGGGCCGGCCGGAGGTTCTTTTATGCCCCAAGACAATTGCGCGCTTTGCGGCTCCGGCGACCTTTTCACCTTTTTCCGGGTGGAAAACCTACCGGTACATTGCGCCATACTCTGGCGCACGCCCGCAGCGGCCCTGGGCTGCCCCAAGGGCAACCTCGCCCTCTATCTTTGCCGCCAATGCGGCCTTATCGGCAACGGTGATTTCCGGCCCGAGCTTTTGGAATACTCCGAAGAGTATGACAATTCCCTGCATCATTCGCCTTTATACCAGGACTATGCACGCCAGGAAGGCCAAAGACTTATCGATAAATACCGCCTGCGGGGGAAAACCCTGGTGGAAGTCGGTTGCGGCAAGGGCGACTTTCTCGCGCTGCTTTGTGAATTGGGAGGCGGTACCGGTATCGGTTTCGACCCCAGTTATGCCGGGAAGTTCAGTGACCGGGAAAAAACCGGGGAACTCACCTTCATTCGAGATTTTTTTTCACCCCGATATCGGGAGCCGCAAGGCGATTTCGTCTATTCGCGGCATGTGCTGGAGCATATTCCGCAACCCGTCCCTTTCCTGGCCCGCTTGCGGGGCGCCATCCGTGAAGGCGGCAGCCTCTACATCGAGGTTCCCAATTCCGCGCCTATGCTCGAGAACCGCGCCGTTTGGGAAATGCTTTACGAGCATTGCTCGTATTTCACCGAGCTTTCCCTTTCCAATTGCCTGAGGGCGGCGGGATTCGCACCGCAAAGAATGGAAACCACTTTTGGTGGCATCAACCTGACGGCTGAAGCCCTTCCGGTTGAACGCCCGTTGGAATTGTATCCAGAAGACCCCCGACTGCAATCCCTGGAAAATTCGGCTCGCGAACTGGAAGCCGTTTTCGCGGACAAGGCCGACGGACTCAAAATGAAACTGGATCGTTTCACGCGTGAGGGGAAAAAAGTGGCTGCCTGGGGGGGCGGAGCCCGGGCCACCACCCTTATCAATGTGCTGGGATTACGCCAAGAGCTTTATTGCGTAGTCGATCTCAATCCACAGAAACAACGGCGTTTCCTGGGAGGCGGAGGACAGCCCATCGTGGCGCCTGCGTTTCTCAGGGAGTCGCCTCCCGATGCCGTTCTTATCGTGAATTCCGTTTATGGCGAGGAGATTGTCGGCTTATTGAACGAAATGGATTTGCATCCGGAGGTGATATACAGCTGAAGTGCCGCTTTTTGGCGTATAAACGATTTCATTTTTACGGGGGTTGGTTATGAAAGTTGTCATTTTCTGCGGCGGAAGGGGCATGCGCATTCGCGATTATTCCGAATCCGTTCCCAAACCCATGGTTCCCATCGGCTACCGTCCCATTCTCTGGCATGTGATGAAATACTACGCGCATTTCGGGCATAACGAATTCATTCTTTGCCTGGGATATAAGGCGGATTCCATCAAGAATTATTTCCTTTCCTATAACGAATGCCTCTCCAACGACTTCGTATTGCAAAACGGAGGCCGCGACTTACAGCTGCTCAACACCGACATCCAGGATTGGAAAATCACCTTCGTGGATACCGGATTGAATGCCAACATCGGGCAGCGACTGAAAGCGGTGGAGCCGTATGTCAAAGACGATGAGATGTTTTTCGCCAACTATGCGGACGGACTGACCAATTGTCCCCTGCCTACCTTGGTGGATCATTTCCGTGAACATGATGCGGTGGCCTCCTTCATGGCCGTCAAGCCCACCCAAAGCTTTCACGTGGTTTCGATGGGTGAGGGATCGTCGGTCGCCGATATCTACCATATCGGCCTCAGCAGCTTCCGTATCAATGGAGGCTATTTCGTTTTGAGTCCCAAGATATTCGACTATATGCGAGCGGGCGAAGAATTGGTGGTTGAACCTTTCCGTCGGCTTATCGAAGAAAAACGACTTTTTTCGCATTCCTACGACGGCTTCTGGGCCTGCATGGACACCTTCAAGGACAAGCAGGAATTGGAGGAATTGTATAGCGGAGGCAAAGCCCCCTGGTCGATTTGGAAGGAACCGGGCACCATCCAGCTCAATTTGAACGGCAAAATCCTGGAAAAAGATTTGGCGATATGAAATGGATCGGGTCTATCCCTATCTTTTTTTTCCTGGCGCTTTGGGTGCAAAGCTGCTTGGTTTCCGACCCGGGAACTCCGTCAACCAATCCCTTGGTCTCTTTTTCCCTGGAAAAAATCGGGCAGGGCGAAGTCCATCTCACTCCCGATGGCCTAAAGGAATACCGCAAAGGAGACGAACTTAAGCTCGAAGCCTTTGCGGCGGACGGCTGGTATCTTTCGGCCTGGGAGGGCGATGCGCAAGGCGCCAACACCGTGATCCAGGTTAAGCTCGACTCGGACAAAAAAGTGGTCGCGCATTTCAAATTAATTCCCGATACCTTGCCTCCCGTTCTCAAGTTGGATTCGGTGGAAGCCGATACAAATGCATTGACCGTAAATTTTTCCTCCGACGAACCCGTTATCGGTACCCTACGCTATGGCCTTTCTTCGGATAAAACGGATGGGGAAATATCCTTTACGGAATTTTCCGAGGTGCACAAAATTCGCATCCCGAATTTAACACCTTCCACGTTCTACCCTATTCGCATCGTAGCCCGCGACAGTTCCGAAAATGAAACGATATGGGTATTACCCGTCCAAAAAACCCGGGACTTACCGGTCCCGCCCGAACCAATACCTGAGCCAACGCCTGAACCACCCAACCCGCAACCGGAACCGCCGCCCAATCCAACTCCAAAACCGACTCCGGAACCACCCCCTCCTTCTATCGTATCCCTGACAATCGAAAAGGAAGGGCAGGGAGAAGTGACCGTCACCCCGGAAAAGGCGGAGTACCTCCAGGGAGATACCCTCACCCTGAATGCCATACCGGCATCGGGTTGGAGATTCGTTAGCTGGAAAGGCGATGCGGAAGGTAATACTCCGGTACTATCCCTTCCACTCGATAAAAACAAAAAAGTGGTCGCCCATTTTGAAATCATTCCCGACACCACCGCTCCCAAGTTGGATTCCCTTTCCATAACATCCGACACTAACTCGCTTACGGTGAGATTCAGGGCGAACAAATCCGTTTACGGCCTGCTAAGGTATGGAAGCGAGATCCAGCAAACTGATCAGGAAATCCCCTTTTCCAAACTTTCCCGGGAACATACCATTCACATCCCGAATTTATCGCCATCCACCACCTATTCCATCAACCTTTCGATGAGCGACAGCTTGGGAAACGATACCGTAGTGGTGCTTGCCGCCACCCGGACGCTAGCACCTCCACCGCCGCCCCTCGTCAAGGTCACGACTCAAATCGAGGGGCATGGAAATATCGATATCTCTCCCGATAAGGCGGAGTATCGCAAAGGAGAGGTGATTAAATTCCAGGCTTATCCCGCCGAGGGTTGGAGGTTCGCGGGATGGAAAGGCGGTGCGCAGGGCCAAAACGCGGTAGTAGAAGTCAAGCTCGACAAAGACCTCGAAATCATCGCGCACTTTGAAATCATTCCCGACACCATCCCACCCGTTGTGACTCTGCAAGAAGTCGAAGCCGACACCGCGTCTCTTACGGTCCGTTTCCAGTCGGACAAGCCCATTACGGGCAAGCTGCGTTATGCCCTTACCGCCGACGGCGCCGGGACGGAAATTCCCTTCTCGAAATTGTCCCAGGAACACATTGTCTTTATTCAGAACTTGCAGCCCTCCACCACCTACCATATCCGCCTAACCGCGCAGGATACCTCGGGCAATACCACCGTTGTGAACCTTCCCCCTAAGAAAACGCTCGATCCGCCACCCGAACCGATTGTTTCCGTAACCACCGCCGTCGAAGGCCAGGGAAACATCATTGTCACTCCTGCCAAGGCGGAGTACCGCCGGGGAGATGAAATCGAGTTCCAGGCGAAAGCTTCCGAGGGATGGAAATTCGTGCATTGGAAGGGCGATGTGCAAGGCAACCTTTCGCAAATACTGGTCACGCTCGATAAGGACAAGCAAGTTATCGCGGTATTTGCAATCCTTCCCGATTCTACGCCTCCGGTGTTGGAATTGCTTTCCGTGGTAGCCGGTACCCATACGCTGAATGTGGGCTTTAAAGCCGATAAACCCGTGAACGGTACCCTCAATTATGGCCTTACGGCCGGCAATACGAATCAGGAAATCCCTTTCTCCACCTTGGCCAAGGAGCATACGGTTTTTATCAAGGACTTGCAGCCCAACACCACCTATCACCTCAAGATCACCGCCCGCGATTCACTCAACAATGAAACGGTGCTTATCCTCCCGACCACCAAAACCCTCGCTCCGCAATCCGAAGCGCCTTTTTCCCTCTGGCACGGCAACGGATCCACCTTTCGGAAAACCGGCGCGCCCCAGCGTTTCATCAACTTACTGGGCCGCGTGCCTACTTCGGGTTTGACGGGCCTCACCTATGCCTTAAACGGCGGCTCCCCAAAAAATTTGACCGTAGGCGCCAACTTGACGCGACTGGCCCGGCCCGGTGATTTCAATGTGGAGTTGAACCGGCCGGATTTAAGCCTCGGATCCAACACCATCGCCCTCAAGGCGACCTATTCCGGAGGCTTGACTCGCGATACCCTCATCCACTTCAACTATGTGGAGGGGGCGAAGCTCAACCTGCCGCGCACGGTTTCGTGGAGCGGAGTCGGAGACATCAATTCACTAGGCCAAGTGGTGGACGGACAGTGGCGCGTACAGGGAGGTGTGGTACGTACAATGGGCATGGGGTATGACCGGCTCATCGCCATCGGCGACGATACCTGGACCAATTACCAGGTTACGGTTCCCATCACCATCCATGCCGTCGAAGCGGAGGGCTTCCGTGCCCCCAGCAACGGACCCGCATTGGGTGTCGTCATGCGCTGGACAGGACATTATCTGGACGGGAACCAGCCTTCGTTGAAATGGTTTCCCCTGGGAAGCATCGGTATGTTGCGTTGGCGGGTTCCCGGCGTGCTGGACCGCGCGCTGCCTACCCTATATGGTTCGCAAGGCGGATCCATCGCCACCGCCGGCTCCCAAATACCCGTGGATTTCGGAACGACGTATGTATTCAAGGTGCGGGTCAGCACCGGCTCCCAAGGACCGGTTTATTCCATGAAAATCTGGAAACAATCCGAAAGCGAACCCGCCGCCTGGATGTTGACGGGAGCGGGAGAATCTACCGACACTGGGCGCGGCTCACTCGTGCTCCTGGCCCACCATGTCGACGCCAGTTTCGGCACGGTACAAATCGAATCCGTCGGAGCATCCTCCGGGCAATAGCTGGAATCGGTCGCAAAAGTCCTTCCGGCGTCGCTGCTAAGCTCCTTCGCGGGTCGGGAATAAGCCCCGAAAAGCGGCGTATCCCCGTCCCGCCAAAAAGATTCCGGCGGAACAACCCAGCAAGGCTCCGATGACATCCGTAACGTCGGGGTAACGCCCGGCCACGTAGCCTTGCGCGGACTCCAGTCCCAGCGACAGCACCAGGGTGAAAAGCAACCCTCCGCCAACGCTAAGGAAAAACCAACGGGACTGCGACCGACTCGCCAACATCACCAGAAAGCCGCAGGGAAAATACCGGATCAGGCTTTGCAAAAAATTTCCCGCCGTATCGAAACCGGTTCTTTCATAATGGGCCCAAAAAGGCAGCCAATTCAGGCTGGCGGGAACCTCAGCCCATCTGAAAGGGTAGAGCGCCTCCACCGTCACCGCAGCCGTAAAAATAACTGCGAATCCCAAGGCCGCTCCCTTCCGGTCCGCAAAGGTTAATCCCTCCGGAACCGCTTTCACGAGTAGGACTCCCAACAAAGCACCCAGCAGGATATAGAGCACGTCTTCGCCGGACGGGCTGCGTGAGGCGATGATGAATTGCAGGGCTTCCAGGCCCGTACCGAAAATCCCCGTCGACAGAAATGCCGTGCGCAGGGGGTATGCGCCGCAAATTTTGACGAGAGTCGGCGGGAAATCGCCTGGCCCCCCCTGCCGACCGATAATGCCACATACCCGGGCCGCGAAAAAAGCGACCAGGGTAAAGCGTAGCGCCGCCACGAACTCATCCGACGGGAGGGAAAAGCCCCAAGGATGCGCGAGAAAATATTTGACGCCGCTGAACCCGCTGCCGATATCGAGACTGAAATCAAACGGTTCGCACATTCCCAAAACCGCCACCAGGGTAAAGCACAGGAGCGCATAAAAATCGAACTGCGGCCTAAAAACCGGCGTGCGTGGGTGACGGAGATAAGCGCGAACCGCCCTTATCGCGGCGAAGGCCGCCAGCGCCCCCAGCAGCCCACCAATCGTATTGGTGGATAAATCGGTGGCCGAGGTGACGCGCTTCGGCGTGAGCAATTGTAAAATTTCGATGTTCAAACTGAAAAGAAAGGCCGCTACCGTTGTGATCGCAATGCGCGCCGTTGCGTTCAAACGGCTTCCCAGCGCGATAAAAGCCAGAAACCCGAAGGGAATGAAAAGGAGTATGTTTTGCACCATGTCCGGAATCGAGGCCAATCCGCCGCCGGGGTCCACGAAGGGCACTCGATGAGCGCGGCTTAACCGCCGAAGTGCGACCCATCTGCTGAGATGAAAATCGAAGGGTATGGTGGTGCCGTAAAAGATGAACGCCGAATAGGCCGCCAGGGCCCAAGCGGAGAAGCGACGACCGCCCGGAAGGAGCGGTCCCCTAGAGGTTTCTTTCAAGTATGAATTCGGTGGTTAGATAGATGGTGATGATCGAACCGGCTATGCCGATGACATCGCCGGTAATGCCCAGGGTTTCGCGGAACCAATACCAGAAACCCCTGTCATCGGGAATCGGTATGATGAAAATATCTCCCGATTGGATGCCGGCGGACGCCAACGACTTACCCTGGGCGAAAGGACCTAACACATCGATTTCCAGCCTTTCCCCATCCCGCATGACATGCAACTTTTCCAGGTTTTTTTCACCTGCGGGGCCCCCGGATATTTTCAGGGCCTCCCACACCGTGGCTTTGCGGTCGACATAGTACATGCCGGGCAGTGTCCAATGGCCCAGCATGGCCAGGCGATAGGCGGGAGTCACCTTGATATGGGTATCCTTCAGGTAATCCACCAGCCGGCGGGCCAGGTAATTCTCCACTTCGACTTGCTTGAGGCCATGGACATAAACCCGACCCACAATCGGCAAATCCGCGAAACCCGCGCTGTCAATGGCATAACCTCCCGCAATAATCGACTCGGAATCCAGAGGAACTTCGATGAAGAAAGCCTGTCCGGCCTCCAACTTCTCCTCGCGATCGGCCAGGCGCAGGTCGGCGCCGAAGGATTGAACGCTGAGACAAAACAGCAGCAGGACTGAAAAACGGAAGTAGGCTGGCAGCATAAGTCCAGGAAATATAATTCCTCCCCGGGGAACCGGGAAACCGGCCCGTTTCAATTCGATGCCAAACGCAGGTAACGGTCCCGTATTTCGGACCCAATCGCCAGCGATGCCGTGGCGGCCGGAGAAGGTGCGTTGAGCACATGCAAACTGCGTGTTCCTTCCACAAAATGAAAATCGTCGACCAACGAGCCGTCGCGGCGCATGGCCTGAGCCCGAACCCCCGCTTCGGCGGGAATCAATTCCTCCGCCTTAATGGCGGGAATCAACCTTTGCAAGGCTTTCACGAAGGCGGTTTTGGAAAGGGAGCGGAAAACTTCCATCAAACCCATGTTCCAGTGACGTAACGCCAATTTATGGAAACCCGGATTGGTGAAAACCTCGGCGGCGTCTCTCAAGCTGAAATCGGTTTTACGGTACCCTTCCCTCCGCAAGGCCAAGACCGCGTTGGGCCCGCATTCCACCCCCCCAGCTATCATGCGGGTAAAATGCACTCCCAGAAAGGGAAAGGCGGGGTCGGGAACGGGGTAGATGAGATTACGCACCCGTTTTTGCGCCGGGCCCGTAAGGGTAAAATATTCGCCGCGAAATGGGATGATAGAGACGTCGGACCGCAAACCGTCCAGCCGCGCGAGCCGGTCGCAATGCAACCCCCCGCAATTGATTAAAAAGCTCCCTTGATATTCTTCCCGGCCGGAGCGCACCACCTTCGCATCCTTGGCCGTGACAATCGCCTCTACCTGGTTGTGAAACTTTATTTCACCTCCGGCCGCCTTGATCCTTTGCGCCAGCTTGCGCGACATCTCTACATAGTCCACAATTCCCGTTTGCGGAACCCATAGCCCTTTGACACCACTTACTTCCGGCTCCTTTTCGCGCAGCTCTGCTAAATTCAAGTAACGCACTCCCGCCAATTCGTTGGCCCGCGCCCGCTCCTCCAGCGCTTGCAAACGGGGGAGCTCTTCTGGCGAAACCGCTACGATGACTTTGCCGCAGATTTCATGGGCCACGTTCTCTTCGCGGCAGAATTCGAGCAAGTCGTGGTAACCCGTACGGCACAGGCGGGATTTATAGCTGCCGGGTTTATAATAAATGCCCGAATGGATAACCCCGCTGTTACGTCCGGTCTGGTGCATGGCCACGGCCCGCTCTTTTTCCAGCACCAGGAGGCGCGTATGGGGCCGCTCCTCCAATATGCGCCAGGCCGTGGAAAGGCCCACTATGCCGCCGCCGATGAGAACCACGTCATATTGCATTCAGGTAACCCGCTCCTTCAACTCGGTTTCTTCCAGCATGCGTTCGTAGCTGCTCCAACCGCGGCCTCCGGCCAAATGTCCCAAAACCGCGCCTGCCATGGCTCCCATGACATCGGTAATATCGGCATGCACCCCATGAAAAAAGCCCTGCGCGAATTCCAGGGCAAGCGCCATGGCGCCCGCCACGGCCAGTACGGACGCAACCGACGCTCGTGTGGGCTTGAAGAGATAGGCGAAAAGAAATCCTAACGGGAAAAATGCCACGCCCATGTGTAGAAAATAATGGAGCGAAAGAAATCCCGTTCTATCCTCATAAGCGAAAAACGGAATGAAGTTGAATCCGGTGTAAGCGTCGGCGGGACGGAATGGATGAAGGCTCATCATCGCCGCCGAAGCGAATATCAGCGTCGACCAGAGCACGGCCCAAACCCAGGGATAGGCGCGCCAGTTCCTCTGCTTGATCAGCGCAAGGGCCGCAAGCGCGCCCATGCAGGCGGTGAGAATGTCCTGGAATTGGGGAGTACGGGATACCACCACCACTTGCCCCAATTCCAGGAATACCGCGAGAAGAGCCGCGTATACTCCTCCCATCCATAACGGATGACGCTGTCCCATATCCGCGAGAAACCGATAGAGCGCCAAAGAGAAGATCACATATTGGACGAAAATCAGGCCGTGGTCGCCCGGCCAGGCGAAATCGAAAAAGTCGCGTACCAACCCTTTCACAATCCATTTGTTATCGCCCCGGACCAGGGAAAAATCGAAGGGCATCCAGGCGCCCACCGTCGTCAGCACCAAAAAGACGGCCAGCGGATAGGCTGTTCGTACCTTGAGATAGCGGCGCGTTTTTTCGTCCTGCAAGAACCGCGAAAACACCTTGTAGGTTTTGTACGCGAAGGCTGCGCCACTCAGCGCGCCCATGGTATTGGTGAGAACGTCGACCGGCGAGGTATGCCTTACCGGTGAATACAATTGCAAAAATTCCACGCCGCAGCTGAGCAAAAATCCCGCTCCGGTTACCACCGCTATTTTCCAGAGGTTGGTATAACCCTTCCCCATCGATAGGAAACCGAGGAAACCGAAGGGCAAAAACAGCAACACATTTTGCAGGATATCCCCCCACATATCCACCTGTTTCATTTCCCTTTCGGTGCGGGGAAACTTCTCCAATGCTTCGAGAGCTTCCATGCCCACCTTGCCATGCGCCGACAATTCAAAGTCGAAGGGAATGGTGGTGCCGTACACCACGAACAAAGCGGAAACCATCCACAAGGACCGGATGAAACGCTTAAGGGCCGGGCTGACGATTACACTGGGAAAGGTCATGGCGTCTTAGGGAATGCTTACCGCCGGGCTCATGCGGCGAGATGGCCGCGAATACGGGGCCCCAGGGCATTGGCCCATCCCAGGGGCAAACGGGTCCAGACCTTGGAGGCCAGCTCCATTTTACCGGAAGCCACATGCCCAACCTGATTGAGCAGCCGACCCTGCCGGTCGAATTGATACCAACTTAGCGGTTCTTCTTCGGCCAGCCATTGTTTTTTGAATCGATGCGTACCTTCACCCAACGAACTTCGCCCGAAATCGACGCGCTTGACCCCGCGTGCAAAGGCCGCCATCAGGCTTTCCCAATAAAGGGCATTATTCGGACAATAGATACGATAATCACGTAAGGTCGAAGCCCAGGGGATAATCATTTCGTCTCGCCAAAACACCCGTACCAGTCCGCCTATGCAAACACCCTCCCGATAGGCCGCGCCCACTTCAGCGCCGGGCACGTGCTCGAGAATAAGCTCGAAGAACGATAGCGAATGGACGGGCGATCCCAAATCGCGCATATTCACGCAAAATACCCGGTAAAAATCCTCCAAATATTCCCGTCGGCCCCAGCGGCAGGTTACCCCCGACTTTTCCGCCTTGCGCACTTGATTGCGTACGCGGGCATCCAGTTTTTTCCAATAGGCCTCTTGCTCGATATGTTCCAGCGCCAAGGCCATCCCCACCTTTTCATTTTCTGGAGCAGGGGTATCGACCAATGGGCGACGGCAGCGCAATTCCAAGCCCGCCTGCCGGGCTTGCGCCTCTTCCAAGAGCCTCTGCAAAAGCGCGGTCTCTGCCACTTCGGTATCGGCTGTGATACCGCCGAAGTCGAGATAGGGCAATGCCACCAATTGACGCCCGAACAGCGGATGCGTCATCACCGCGCAGGCGGCCGTCCCATCGGTTTGCGCGCCGCTGCGATGCCGGAATAGCAGCACCTCCTTGCCATAGGCTTGCCGGATCACTTCAAGCCAACCGGGTTCCTGGGCGTAATTCGCCGCGGAGCAAGCCGCGAGAAAGGCGGAGTAATCCGGAAGGTCCGCTTGAGTGATGCTTTCGACGGAGATAAACTCGCTCCTTTGCCTTCATGCCGGATTCCGGCACTGAAAGTACACAGGCAATATTGCCATTTTTAGGCTATCGGGCAAGGATACCATGAATTGGACTCTCTTCACAGTTGTTGCCAACACCGTAAAGCATTATTTTTAAGCGCAACCCGAACCAAGGAAAGCATTATGGCCTATTCACTTCCTCCCTTACCCTATTCCACCGATGCCCTCGAGCCTTTTTACGACAAAGCCACGCTGGAAATCCACCATGGCAAACACCATCAAGCTTATGTGGATAAGCTCAACGCCGCCCTCAAAGACGAGCCCGGTCTGGGAGAGCTTCCGGTGGAAAAGCTGATCGGACAACTCGATAAGGTGCCGGAAAAAATCCGCGGCGCCGTGCGGAATAACGGCGGTGGCGTAGCCAATCACACCTTTTTCTGGAACATCATGGGACCGAACAAAGGTGGCAACCCAACCGGCGACGTCGCCAAGGCCATCGATTCCGCCTTCGGCAATTTCGACACTTTCAAGGAACAGTTCACAGCCAATGCCCTCGCGGTTTTTGGAAGCGGTTGGACCTGGCTGGTTGAGAAGCAGGGCAAAGTGGAAATCATGAACACTTCCAATCAGGACAGCCCTTACAACTCCGGGATCAAGCCTCTGCTCACCATTGATTTATGGGAACATGCCTACTACCTGAAGTTCCAGAACCGTCGTCCCGAATGGATTGCCACGTGGTGGAATGTGGTGAACTGGGATGCAGTGGCGCAAAACCTGGCGAAGAAATAATCTTGCCGGCTATCCGATGAAGGCGTCCTAGTTGACGCCTTCCGGATGGGAAGTCCTGGCCGCCAGACGTTTCCCAGGTGCGGTTTCTTCAATTTCCATCAAAGCGACCAGGTGATCGCGATGCGCCTGAAATTGTTCCATTCGGGCTTCAGCAATCCCCTCCTTCGCCTCCATGGCCAAACCGGTGGGGTCCACATATTTCCCATGCACTTCAACCCGATAATCCAAATGCGGTCCCGTCGCTAATCCCGTAGCGCCGAGATAGCCGATAACGTCGCCTTGCTTGACCCGCATTCCCTGTTTCAGGCCTTTGGCATATCCATTTAAATGCGCGTAATAGGTGGAGTAAATCCTGTTATGCCTTATTTTCACGGTTTTTCCGTAGCCGCCTACCCATTTCGCATATTCCACGACACCATCGCCGGCCGAAACAATTCGGGTGCCGACCGGAGCCACGTAATCCACGCCCCAATGGGGTCGGTTGACGCCCAACACGGGATGCAAACGCGAACGGCTGAATCCTGAGGAAATGCGGGTATATTTGAGCGGCGCCTTAAGCAGCATTTTTTGCATGCTTTTGCCTTCGAAGTTGTAATAACCCTCTTCAAACAGAACTCCACTAAACTCGTGGTTGCGGGCCTTGTACTGTGCGCTTAATATGTTTCCATAACCGATGAAGCGATTTCTATCGTCGAAGCGTTTCTCCACCAGGAGGGCGAAAGAGTCGCCGCGCCTGGGGTCGCGAAAAAAATCGATGTCCCATGCGAAGAGTTCCATAACCTTGTGCACGATTTGAGGGCTTTCCCCCAGCTCCTGAAACACCCCGTATAAACTCGACTCCAATGTCCCGTTTATGGAAACGGTATCGATGCGCAGGCGAATCTCTTCTTGAGTGAACTTCAAGTCGGCCACCCGCATTCCGTCCTGTTCGGATTCTTCCCGGTTCAACACGTAGCGTATGGGTTGGTGACGGTCCCGCATTTGAAATCGCTCCACGACTCGATCCGGGCCTTCGCCGCGTAATACCGTGGTGTATTCCTGTCCTGCATACAACCGGCTGTCGAAATGCTTATGCACGGCGTTGCGTAGCAAAGCGGTTTCCTCTGGGGTCAGCCCCAAGTTATCGACTATTTTCGCATAGGTTTCGCCGGATTTTATATTCAGCATACTGATACCAAAATCACTAACAGGTGTAGGAAAATTCAATTCCACATTTCCCTTCTTTTCTCCATGCATTATTGCGGGAACAATTCCTTCGAACCTCGTATGCTTCAGCAATTCAGCTACATCAATATGCTTTGGTGTAAGTCCGCCACGCAATACATTATCACTATTTGCCAT